>DATBJF010000065.1:0-18580 GCA_036556545.1 Candidatus Methylomirabilota bacterium | reverse complement strand
ACGTTCGGCACGCGGTACGGACCGGTCGTCGTGTACGTCCCCTTCTGGATCACGCGCGGGGCGATGTCCGCGTAGGCGCCCACGTCGAACTCGGCGTGGCACGCGACCGCGGACAGGCGGCCGTCGCGCAGGAAGCCCACGCGCAGCCGCACGCGCGCGCTGCAGCGCCGCACCGTGCGGAACGCGTCCTCCACCGACGCCAGCAGCCGCACCGGTCGACGCGCCGCGCGCGCCAGGGCCGCCGTCAGCGGCTCGAGCTTGGCGTAGGTCTTGCCGCCGAACCCGCCGCCGAGCAGCGGCACCGCGATGCGGATGCGGCTCGCAGGCAGCCCGAACAGCGTCGCCAGCTCGGCGCGCACCGAGAACGGGTTCTGCGTCGAGGCCCAGAGCGTCAGGCCGCCCTCGTCGTCCCACGCGGCGATGGCGCCATGCGGCTCCATCGAGTAGTGCTGGATCCGCGGAAACGTGTACGTGTCCTCGAGCACCAGGTGGGCGCCGGCGAGACCGGCAGCGACGTCGCCACGCGCGTAATCGAACTGGTGGCAGATGTTCGTCCCCGGCTTCGCCCGCAGCGTGGAGAGATCGGAGAAGTGCCCGGCCAGCGGCTCCGCCGTGTGCACGAGCGGCGCCCCCGGGGCGAGCGCCTCCTCCAGCGTGGTGACCGCCGGCACCTCCTCGTACTCCACGTCGACGAGGTCGAGCGCCTCCGCGGCCGTCGCCTCGTCGACCGCGGCCACCGCGACGACGGGTTCGCCTTCGTAGCGCACCACCTCGCTCGCGAGCAGCGGCCGATCGCGCAGCGCGGGGCCGTACGACGGGTCGCAGAACGTCAGGTCCGTCGCCGCGAGCACCGCGAACACACCGGGCACCGCGCGCGCCGCCCCGGCGTCCACCCGCACGAGACGCGCGTGGGCGTACGGCGACCGCAGCAGCCGCGCATGGGCCATGTCCGGCAGCTCCATATCGGTGAGATATCGCGCGCGGCCCGTGACCTTCTCGAGCGCGTCCGTCCGGCGCACCGACTGGCCCACGATCTTGAAGCCGCCGGACGGTGCGCTCATCCCGCTGCTTCCGGCGCGGCGCACGCCAGGATCGCGTCGAGAATCTTTCGGTAGCCCGTGCACCGGCAGAGACTGCCGCGGAGATACTCGGCGACGCGCTCCGGAGTCGGCGATGGGTCCTCGGCCAGAAGCGCCCGGGCCGTCAGCAGCATCCCGGCCGTGCAGAAGCCGCACTGCACGGCGCCGTGGTCGATGAACGCCTCCTGCAGCGGGTGCAGCCGCTCGCCGTCCGCCAGTCCCTCGACCGTGGTGACGTCGCGGCCGTCCACTTCGATCGCGAGGTAGGTGCACGCGCTCACCGGCGCGCCATCCACGAGGACGGTGCACGCGCCGCACACCTGCATGTCACAGGAGCGGCGCGCGCCCTTGAGCTGCAGGCGGTCGCGCAGCACGTCGAGCAGCAGCGCCTCCGGGCGCACCTCCAGCGCGACCGGGCGGCCGTTGACGGAGCAGCGCAGGCTAGACGACGACCGTATGGGGATAGCGTTCATGTCTCTCCCGGCCGGCCGCGCGCGCCGCGGCCACCAGCAGCGCGCGCCGGACGAACACGCGCGTCATGTCCCGCTTGTATTCCGCGGACCCGTGCAGGTCGCTCACGCCGTCCACGGCGGCGGCGGCCTCCACGCCGATCTCCTCGGCGCGCCGCTCCACGTCCGTCAGGGCCCAACCGCGCAAGCGCGCCTCGGCGCCCGCCACCCGGTGCGGTCGCGGGCCGACGCAGCCGACGGCGAGGCGGGCGCTGCTGACCGTGCCGCCCTGCACGCTGAGTGCGACGGCGACGCCGAGCGTCGGACGCTCGTGCATCCCGTACTTCACGTACGCGCCGACGGTGCCGGCGGGCCACGTCGTCAGGCGCACGGACGTGAGGATCTCATCGTCGCGGCGCACGGTGTCGTACGGCCCGACGATGAAGTCGCCGAGCGGGACTTCCCGCTCGCCGCCCCGGCCGGCCAGCCGCACGGTGGCGTCGAAGAGCAGGAACGCAGTGGCCAGGTCGCTGTGAGGATCGGCGAACGCGAGGTTGCCGCCGACGGTCCCGACGTTCCGCACCCGGACGTTCGCGACGTGGCGGGCGACACGGGCAAGGAGGGGACAGCGCGCGTGGACCGCGGGCGCCTGCTCGACCGCGCGGTGCGTCGCAGTGGCGCCGAGCACGAGGTGGCCGTTGTCGGCGCGGACGTCCGCGAGCCCGGGCAGGTGCTTGATGTCCACCAGGCTCTTCACGCGGACGAGCCCTTCCTTGAGGACGAGCAGCAGCTCGGTGCCGCCCGCGTAGACGGCCGCGTCCCGCCCTTCGCCGGCGAGGATCTCGGAGGCCTCCGCCACCGTCCGCGGTCGGTGCAGCGCGAACGGCCGCAGCATCAGCCCTCCACCGCCCGCTTCAGTCTCACGCCGAACTCGCCGATCAGCTCCTCGGCGCGGCGCTGGATCACGCCGTGACCGAGCGCGCCGAGCTTGCCGAGGATCTTGCCTTCCGCCTCCATGCGGAGCCGGCTCCCGCCATCGCACGGCGCGACGGACAGCCGCACCGACATGGCGACGCTCGCGCCCACGCTGCCGTCGCGCCCCTTTGCCTCGAGGGCGAACGACGAGCGCGGCACCACGTCGGCAATCGTCACCTGCATCGGGACCGAGAGCGAGATCGGCCCGATTCGCTGGCTCATGCGCGCCTCGTAGCGCCTCTGCGGCTCCACCTCGCGCGCCTCCGCGCACCCGGGCAGGCAGGCCACCATGCGCGGCACGTCCCAGAGCGCCGCCCAGAGACGCTCCGGCGGCGCCGCCACTTCGAGCTCGCGCTCGACACGCATCACGCCGGCGTCGCGCCCAGGGGACGGAGGATCTGCTCGGCCACCGCGGGGCTCCAGAACGGGGTCAGGTGAAACCCGATGCGCACGAGGCACCCTCAGCGTTCGAGATACGGAACGGCGGTCGAAGCGGGATCATAGCTACCAATTCCACCCGGGCCTGTCAAGGAACCGACCCGGTCGTCGCTGGCCGGACGATGTCCTCGGCGATCATCTGCATGTAGTCGATACGCGCCTGCATCTCGCGCGGCAGGCTGTAGATGGTGAAGCCGACACGCTCGAGGCCCATCACCGCCGCGCGGCGCAGCGTTTCGACGCAATCGCGCGGCGAGCCGTAGACCGTCCAGTCGTCCAGCGCGATATCCGGCGACAGCTGTAGCGGGGCCATTGCCTTTTCCTGCATCTCCCACCGGCGGTACATCGCAAAGGTCTTCTCGAGGTACTCGAGAGCCGCGCCACGGGCGGATTCGCGGTCCTTGCCGACGATGAGACTGCGCGAGGCGCCCACGTGGCCCGGCCCCACGCCGCTTTGCCTTGCGCGCTCGTCGCGGAACACGGCGGCCAGCTTCTCGATGTCACGCCACGCGACCTGCGGACCGAAGAAGACGCCGTCGGCGATGCGCGCCGCCCGCCGCGTCGCGCCGTCGCTCTGCGCGCCCATCTCCAGCGGCGGGTGCGGCCGCTGAAAGCACGTGAAGCCCATACGTCCGCGCGTCAGTCGCGTGTAGCGCCCCGCGAACGTGACCTCCTCGCCGTTCCACAGCCGCTTCATCAGCGTCAGCGACTCCTCGAGCTTCGGCACGCGGTCTTTGCGCGTGAGCCCGGCGGCTTCGAGTTCGGTCTCCCGGTAGCCGATGGCGACGCCGACGTCGAGGCGGCCGTGGCAGATCTGATCCAGCGTCGCGACGTTCTCGGCTGCTTCGACGGCGTTGACGATCGGCAGCAGGAGCACCGATGTCTTGAGCCGCATCGCCCCCGTCTCCGGTGCCAGGCGCGCGAGGATCGGAAACGGCTGTGGCCACACCGTAGGGTGGGAGACCCAGTGCTGACCGATCGAGACCCACGCGAACCCCATGCGCGAGGCGGCGGCCACGACGGCAATGGCCTCGTCGATGATGCGGGTCGCCCCGCGATCGGTGGGACTCCAGAACGGTGTGAGGTGGAACCCGATCTTCATGCCGGCCTCCTCATCTCTCGGGCAATCCCGCCTTGCGTACGCCCTCGGCGATTCGCTGGTATTCCTGCCGGAACGTCGCATTGTCCGAGTGCGCCCATGCTTCCTCGACCATCTGCTGCACGGTCAATCCCGGTCTCAACTTGAGGATTTCCGAGACCGCCGCCGCGGCCTCGGCGGTCTGGCCGCGCCAGGCGTATGCCGAAGCGAGATCGACCCAGACATGCCAGAACATCTTGCCGGTGCCGATCGATTTGAGACACCACTCGATCGTCGCAGCGTCCCGCGCCAGGTGCGTGTGCGCGTGGCAGACGACGTAGTACCAGAGATAGAGATCGGGATCGCGCGGGCTGAGCCGAATGGCCCGTTCCATGGACGCCACGGCATCCGCGGCCCGACCGACCACGATCAGGTGCCGTGCTCGTCCGACATGCGCGGTCGTGAGGTTGCGATCGCCTGCGTCGGGCGCGACGGCAGTGGCGCGCGTGGCGGCTTCGTCGGCACGCGCCAGGACCCTGGCGCGTGCCGGATCCCAGCGGCTGCGGAGGACGTGAATGAGCGCCTGGGCGAGCCCGACGTTCGCCTGGGCGTTGTCGGAGTCGATGCGCAGCGCCGCCTCGAACAGCGTGACGGCGGTCTGCACGTCCTCGCGGTTCGGGCCTGCGTTCAGGAGCGACCAGCCACGCATGACGAGGTCCACCGCGTCAGGGTTGGCGCGCGGCGCCCGCCGGCCCTCGACGTTGACGAGCTCGACGCTGAGCGCTCTCGCCAGCCGGGGCGCGATGCCGAAAGTGTCCGGCGAGGTCGCCAGCGTGCCTTGATCGACGTCGATCTGCTCGGCCCAGAGATGGGCGCCCGTGCCGGCGTCGACGAGCTGCGCGTTGACGCGCACGCTGCGGCCCGTCCGGCGCACGTTGCCCTCGAGCACGTAGCGCACGCCCAGCTCGCGGCCGACCTGTCGCGCATCGACCGCTTTGCCCTTGAACGTGAATGCGGTGTTTCGCGAAATCACGAAGCTGCCCGCGAGTCGCGACAGGTCGCTGGTCAGCTCTTCGGTGATGCCGTCGGCGAAGTAGTCCTGATTCGGTTCTCCGCTCAGGTTCGTAAATGGGAGGACGACGATCGACAGACGCGGCGCCTCGGTTCCCGTGGCCCGCCGACCTGGAGAGAAGCGCGAGTTCGCCCACCACGCGGCCGCGACGGCAATGACGACCAGCGGGAGCACGGCGCCGAACACGATCCGCCGTCGGCGCGCCGTGGTCGCGGTGCGGCGGGTCGGGGTCGGCGGCGCGGCCGCCGTCCCGGGCGCGTGGATGCGATACACGCGGACGGGCTCCTCGATGTTCTTGAGGTGGCGCTCGCCCGTGTCCTCGAACGCCACTGGCAGCTTGCCGTGGACGTGCTCGTACACGGTGCGGGACACGAGCACCCCACCCGGGTCCGCGAGGGCTTCCAACCGGGCAGCGATGTTGATGCCGTCGCCGTAAATCCTCGTGTCGTCGTGGACGACATCGCCGAGGTTGATGCCGATGCGAAAGCGCATGCGTCGATGCTCGGGCACGTTCTCGTTGCGCGCATCCATCACCCGCTGGATCTCGACCGCGCACTCCGTGGCACCGATGACGCTGGGAAACTCGGCGAGGATACCGTCACCGGCGGTGTCGATGACCCGGCCCCCGTGCCGGGCGATCAGCGGCAGGACGCTGGTCTGATGCGCTTTGAGGTCGCGCACGGTGGCGGCCTCGTCTTCGTGCATGAGCCGGCTGTAGCCGGCAATGTCGGCGGCGAGGATGGCGGCAAGTCGGCGGTTCAGCGGGGACCCCGCACCCATGAGGCGATGTTACTAGGGACTGCCGCGAGGAGTCGTCGTAGGTGCGGACCGATAGGGATGCGAGCGTTGCAATTTCCTTGCTCATGCTACGCTCCTCACAGCAGATCTGCCGCTGTCGGTCATTTGCGACGGCGAGGAGGCGCGACGATGTCCAGGGGCAGCGCCTGGTCGATTGCGTTTTTTGTCGCCGCGATTGTTTTCCTTGGACTGGCGTTGGCGCTCTCGCTGAGCGGTGTGCTGGCGATCGAGCGAGCGATTTACGACGCGATACAGCAGGCGTCGTCGCCGATGATTGTCTCGGCGTTCCGAAGAGTCACGCGCCTCGGTAGCGAGTCTCTACTTTTCCCGGTCGGCATCCTGCTCCTCGCTGCGCTTCCCGGCCGCCTTCTCCGACACTGGTGGCTCTGGGTCGCCGCAATGCTTGCCGCGTCGGCGACCGAAGGCATCGCCAAGGCCCTCGTTGGACGTCCTCGGCCGACCGCTCTGCACCCCGGCTTCCCAAGCGGTCATACGACGGTGGCCGCCGCCTTCTATGTCATGCTGGCGTACTTCGCTTGGACAACGATAAAGAGCACTGTGGCGAGATATCTGATCTGGCTGGTCGCCATCATGACAATCCTCGCTGTCGCCATCTCCCGCGTTGTACTGACAGCACATTGGCCGCTCGACACCGTGGGCGGCGCAGCGCTTGGTCTGATGTGTGTAGCAGCGGTCGTCTGGTGGCATCAGAACCATCCGCCGTTGCCGGTGCCGAGCCGCGCCTCGAGATCGACGTGGTACGCCTTCCAGGACTGGGTCGATCGCAGGAAGGACATGCTTCAAATCCCGCTCTGTGCCGTGCTGTTCTTGACCCCACCTTTCGTCGCAGAGGAATCGCTTCTCGACGTGCTCTTCGACGCCGGCGGAGTGGTGCTGATCTGTGCAGGACTCGTCCTTCGCGCTTGGGCCGTTGCGAATGCCGAACGGCTCTTCCACTGGACCGAAGCGCCTGACGCCGTGCTCGTAACGAGGGGCCCCTACGCCTATCTGCGACATCCGATGTATCTTGGCAACTGCGTCATCGCCCTCGGTGTGGGCGCCCTGGCCGAGAATGCCCTCGCACTTGTGCTCGTTCCGACAGTGTTCTCTCTCGCCTATGGACGACTGATTGTGCCCCGCGAAGAGGCGCGTCTCCGGAATAGTTTTGGCGCGGCCTATGATGAATACTGTGATCGGGTTCCTGCGTGGGTGCCTGAACTCCGCCGCCGTGGCGAGCCCGGTTTCTCGTTGAGCTGGCGGGCGTTGAGGCGTGAGGCGCCCGCGGTCCTCGGAGCCAGCCTGATGGCGATTGTCGCTGAGGTGAGCGAATTCCTTCCGCACGTCTTCCGATAGCTGGAAGGGAGCACAGGTGCTCGCGAGTCCGGCGCGCCGCACCGCGCTTCAGTCGTGGGCGTGCGCGGGGGTGTGACCGGTGCCTCGCGTCGCCTGATAGAGCGCGTGAGCCCATACCTCCAGGCCGAGCATGGCCTGCACGTACGCTCTCGCGCCGTCCACGCTCCGATGGGCGCCGCCGCGGAGATGACCGAGGTGTTCGAAGCGGCGGGCGATCTCCTCGCGGACGGTGGTGACGAGCAGATCCTCGAGCGGCACGGCGTCTTCGCTCTCGATGGACTTCTCGGCCACCGGGATGACGGGGCCGACGTCGAGCCCAGCCGGCTTGAGCCCGGTGAAGGGCGCGCCCTCACCAGCGCGATGGATCCGAACGACGGTCTCGAAGAAGTAACGATCGGCCACCTCGCGGCACGTCGCGTTCGTCTGCCGGACCTGCACGACCTTGCGGAATGCCTCGAGCACTTCCTGCTCCCCGGACTTCGGAACGAAAGACAGGACAAGCGCCGGATTCTCGGCTTCGAGCGCACGCTGTGCCGCACGAACGACCGGTCCATCGAGCGAGTCACAATGTGGTGGCATGGCAGCCTCCTCGTCGATTGCTTCAGTCGTCTTTCTCGGCGCGCTGCCGGTCGCGGGCCCGCTGGGCCCCGAAGGTCGCTTCGAGGCCGCCGATCAGTTCGATTTTCTCCGCCGACGTCAGGCGCGCGCTCGTGCCCCGTAGCGCGTAGAACCAGGGCGGCATCTCGCCCTTGCGGACGCTCTTGGCCGACTCGCGCGCCTCGCGCTGGCCCCGATCCCACTCGGAGTAGTTCAGCGCCCCTCGCCCCTCGTCAACGTCGCGCTGCACGAGCCAGGACATGGGCGCCACGTGCGAGTACCACGGCCAGGCCGTCTCGTTGCTGTGGCAATCGAAGCACGCCCGGGCCGCCAGCGTCCGCGTCCGGGCCTGATCCCATGGAGGCTCCTGCGTCACCGGAGGGTTCGTGTGGCGCCGACCGTACGGAACGAGCTGGATGGCGATGAACGCCACGACCACCAGCATACCGAGCCAGTGCACGACCCGTCGCATCGGCCGACCTTCCTTCCTCCCGACCCCAGGCGCAACGATCGTGCCGCATCGAGAACATCGAAAAGTCATCGCTTTGAGCGGCCCCGCCCGCGGCTGTCCCGGGTGACGGCGCCCCACGTGGGGCGTCCGCACCACACGCTCGGCGCCGCAACCGGACGCCGCATGCCGGCGCGGGCCAGCCCTCCCGTGAGGCGATAATGTGGCGCCAATGGGCCGCTCCGTGTCCGACCTCATTCCCGCCCAACACGCCGGGCTCTCGGACGCCGTCGCGGCCGAGCGCCTGCGGCGCGAGGGCCACAACGACCTGCCGACCGCGCGGCGACGCGGACTCCTCGCCATCGCAGCCGAGGTCCTGCGCGAGCCCATGTTCCTGCTCCTGGTGGCCGCCGGCGTCGTCTACGTCGTCCTCGGGGATCCTACCGAGGCGCTGATGCTGCTCGGCTTCGTCGTCCTCATCACCGGGATGACGCTCTACCAGGAGAACAAGACCGAGCGCGCGCTCGACCGCCTCCGGGATCTGGCGAGCCCGCGGGCTCTGGTGATCCGAGGCGGCCGGCAGCAGCGCATCCCGGGGCGCGACGTCGTGCGGGGCGACGTCGTGCTGCTCGAGACGGGCGATCGCGTGCCGGCCGACGGCGTCGTGCTGTCGGCCACGAACCTCTCCGTCGACGAGTCGCTCCTCACCGGCGAATCGGTCCCGGTGCGGAAGAGCTCCACGACCGAGGAGGGGCCCGTGCCGCCGCCGGGCGGCGACGACCTGCCGTTCGTGTACTCGGGCACGCTGGTGGTGCACGGCCACGGTATCGCCCGGGTCGAGCTCACCGGCCCACACACGGCGCTCGGGCGGATCGGCCGCGCGCTGGAGTCGATCACGCAGGAGGCCACGCCGCTGCAGGCCGAGACCCGCCGGGTCGTGCGCGTGCTCGCCGTCGCCGGCATCCTGCTCTGCGTGGTCGTGGCCGTCGGCTACGGGCTCACGCGCGGGCACTGGCTCGACGGCATCCTGGCCAGCCTCACGCTGGCCATGGCGATCATTCCCAACGAGTTCCCGGTAGTCCTCACGCTGTTCCTCTCGATCGGCGCCTGGCGGCTTTCCCGTGTGCATCTGCTCACCCGCCGCATCCCGGCCGTCGAGACGCTCGGGGCCATCACCGTGCTCTGTGTGGACAAGACGGGGACGCTCACGCTGAACCAGATGTCGGTCGCGATGCTGGCCACGGACGGGCAGACGCTCGACCTGCGTGCGCATCCGCCGGAGTTGCCGGAAACGTTCCACGGTCTGGTCGAGTTTGGCATCCTCGCCAGCCAGCGGGCCGCGCTGGACCCGATCGACCGGGCCTTGAAGCGGGTCGGCGACGAGTACCTGGCGAGGACCGAGCACATCCACGACGACTGGTCGCTGGTGCAGGAGTATCCCCTGTCGCGCGAGCTCCTGGCGCTCTCGCGGGTGTGGCGCTCGCCGGACGGCCGGGACTACGTCATCGCGGCCAAGGGCGCCCCCGAGGCGATCGCCGACCTCTGCCATCTGGATGCCGCTGCGCTGGCCGAGCTGGACGCGGCCGTCGGGGCGATGGCCGATCGCGGCCTCCGGGTGCTCGGCGTGGCCCGCGCGCGTTTCCGTCCGCTCGAGCTGCCCGCTCACCAGCACGACTTCGAGTTCGAGCTGCTCGGCCTCGTCGGCTTCGAGGACCCGGTCCGGCCGACGGCGCCCGACGCCATCCGTGAGTGTCGGGAGGCGGGGATCCGGGTCGTCGTCGTTACGGGCGACTACCCCGCAACCGCCGTCCACGTCGCCCGGCAGGTCGGCCTGCCTGCGCAGAAAGTCGTGACTGGCCCCGAGCTGGCCGCGATGGACGACGCGATGCTGCGCGGGCGCATCGGCTCCATCGATCTCCTCGCCCGCGTCGTTCCCGAGCAGAAGCTGCGGCTGGTCGAGGCCCTGAAGGCCAGCGGCGAAGTCGTCGCCATGACCGGCGATGGCGTGAACGACGCCCCGGCGCTGCGGGCCGCCCACATCGGCCTGGCGATGGGACAGCGCGGTACCGACGTCGCCCGGGAGGCGGCCGCCCTCGTCCTGCTCGAGGACGACTTCTCGGCGCTCGTCCAGGGCATCCGGCAGGGCCGGCGCATCTTCGACAACCTCGTGAAGGCGATGACCTACATCCTCGCGATCCACGTCCCCATCGCGGGTCTCTCGCTGCTACCGGTGCTCTTCAACTGGCCCCTGATCCTGCTGCCGATCCACATCGCCTTTCTGCATCTGATCATCGATCCGGCATGCTCCATCGTCTTCGAGGCGGAGCCGGCCGACGAGGCAGTGATGACGCGGCCACCGCGCCCGCCGGGAGAGCGGCTCTTCGGCCGACCGACCGTGGCCTTTGCGCTTGCGCAGGGTCTCGTGACGTTCACGGTCCTCGCGGTCCTGTTCGGGACCGTGCTGCGTCAGGGGCAGGGCGACCTCGAGGCTCGCGCGCTCGCGTTCACATCCCTCATCATCGCCAATCTCGGCCTCATTCTGACGAATCGCTCCTGGTCTCGGCCCCTGCTCGCGATGCTCCGAGTCCGCAACCCTGCGCTGTGGTGGGTGGTGGGCGGCGCGCTCGCGTTCCTGGTGCTCACCCTCTCGGTCCCGACCGCGCGGGCGATGTTCCGGTTCTCGCCGGTTCATGCAGACGACGCGGTGATCTGTGTCCTTGCCGGCCTGCTGCCCGTGATCGCGTTCGAGGCCGTCAAGATGACGCGCCTCCTTGCCGCCGACGGACCCCGGCAGGGTTGACCTTCAGGCAGAGAGAGAGTCTCGCTAAGTTTCCTGCCGATCATGTGCGATCAGATTCCTGACCAAGTCGTGGGAAAGATAACGGGACGTAGCGGCGTCAGCACCGGTCAATTCCGCCTGGCCTTCTCCAATGGGGACGTGACCTGAAGATCACCAACGCAGGTTGGGGATCGGTCGGCGGAGATTGTGCGCTGCGTACCGGAAGACCATCGGCCACGCGGGACGGGGATAGAAGCCGTCGAGCGGGAAGGCGCTGGCCACGTCGCGCACGTACATGCGAGGGAGGCCGAACCGGAGGGCACAGAACGAGACGTCGATCCAATCAGCCTTGCGGGTCGCCTCCACCAGAGGCGCGGATGGACCGCGGTAGGAGCGGATTCTGTGGTGGTGCCCAATCATCAGTCGGATCTCATCCCGCCAGGCCGCCCGGCCGTGCTCGTCAACCCACGCGTCGGCCAGATCGGCGGCGCGGTCCAGATAGTCGAGGTTGCCGTCCAGGCAGAATGGCAGGTCGTGAAACGCCGCCATGACGGCAAGTCGCTCGTCCCGGTCGGGTTCGGGCGGCGTCAGGGCCCGTCCGAAGTTCAGCATCCGGTAAGCGTGGCTGCGATAACCCCGGTACAAGGACGGCCCGAGCGCGGCGCGATACGGGTCGAGAATCGAGTCGAGCAAGGCGTCCTGCGTGATTAACGTGATTTGGCTCATCCGCCCTCCGGCCGTTCCATACTGCGTGTTGAATCGAAACCTACTGCAGCGTGCGTATCGGCGAAGCCGGCATGTTGCCGTTCGAGAGGAGGCCAAAGATCAGGGCATGCCTCGCGGCTTGAGCAGGACCACCACCGACCGAGGCCGGACAGTATACCGCCCCGATCTCAACGGGTCTTCCTGCCCCGGCTCCCGGATGTCGTCCGGGCTCTCGCGCCCGGTATCGATCACGCGGCGCCACTCCGCCGCCGCTCCATCCTGCACCGTGAACTGCAGCGGCTCTGCGTGCGCGTTCACCATCACGTAGAGATCGTCGTCGCCCTGGGAGGCCCCGCGCAGGCAGAAGGCGAGATTGCGCGACGGCTGCGACATGTCCACCTCCGGCCCCACGCCGTACCAGCGGATATCATCGCGCCAGAAGCGGCTGCGGCAGAGCGAGCGGTGCGCCTTGCGAAAGACGATCATGAGACGTACGAACCGCAACATGTCCGCATGCGCATCGAGGCGTCGCCAGTCAAGCCAGCTCGTCGCGTTGTCCTGGTTGTAGGCGTTGTTGTTGCCGCCCTGCGTGTGAAGGAACTCGTCGCCGGCACGCAGCATCGGCGTGCCGTTGGCCAGCAGGAGCAGGCACACGAAGTTCTTCGCCTGGCGCTTGCGCAGCGCGAGCAGCGAGGGCGGGGCGCCGTCGTCCCCCTCCCAGCCGTGGTTGCTGCTGAAACTGTCGTTCGTGCCGTCCGCGTTGTCGTGGCCGTTGGCCTCGTTGTGTTTGCGCTCGTACGAGACGAGATCCCACAGCGTGAAGCCGTCGTGCGCGGTCACGAAGTTCACGCCCTGGTAGGCATGGTACGCGCCCGGCCGGTCGTCCGGAAAGAAGTCGTCGCTCCCGTAGAGCCGCCGCATGAGCGCCGGCACCATGCCGGGGTCGCCGCGCACGAACCGCCGCACATCGTCGCGGAACTGTCCGTTCCACTGGGCCCACGAAGTACCGGGGAACGCGCGGCCGAGCTGATAGGCGCCCGCCGCATCCCACGGCTCGGCAATCAGGCGCAGTCCGGCCAGGTCAGGGTCGGAGGCGATGTCGCCGAAGATCGGCGGGTCGTCGTATCCGAGGGAGCCATCGGCCCGACGCGCGAAGACGGAGGCAAGGTCGAAGCGGAAGCCATCTACGCGCATGTCCTGCGCCCAGTAGCGCAGGCTGTCGAGGATCATCCGCCGCACGTAGCGGTGTCCGGAGTTGAGGGTGTTGCCCGTCCCCGAAAAGTTCGCGTAGGGTTTCGGCCCGTCGGACACTATGTAGTAGGTGTCGTTGTCGAGTCCCTTGAGGCTGTAGACGGGACCCGCCTCGTCCCCCTCGCCTGTGTGGTTGTAGACCACGTCAAGCACCACTTCGAGGCCGGCGGCGTGGAAGGCCCGCACCATTTCCCGGAACTCGGTGTGCTGATCACAGACGTGACACCGGTGCGCATATCCGTTGTGAGGCGCGAAGAAGCTGATCGGGTTGTATCCCCAGTAGTTTCCCTCGGCCGGATCGAACTGGAACACGGGCATCAGCTCCACCACCGTCACGCCGAGCTCGAGCAGGTACGGAATCTTGTCGACCAGCCCCGCGAACATCCCTCGCCGCTCAGCGGGCACACCGGAGCTCGGGTGCGCGGTGAAGCCGCGGACGTGCAGCTCGTAGATGATCGCGGTTGCCTCGTGACGCCGCCGGCGATCCTCACCCCAGGCGAAGCGGTTGCCGTCGGCCCCGATCAGGCCGAGAGGCGCCCGGCCGGCGTTCGACCCCGGCCCGACCGCCGCCTTGCGATCAAAGCCCGGCGGAAAGTGCAGCGCTCGCGCGTATGGATCGAAGAGGATCTTGTCCGGGTCGAAGCGATGGTGCGGCGACGGCGGGCCGTCAACGTGGTACGCGTAATAGCGCGCGCCATTCATCACCGCCACCGGCACGCGGCAGTGCCACACGGGGCCCGACTTGTTCACGAGATGGTCGAGCCGGCGCATCATCACCGGCTTCGCCAGGTCTGCATCCGCGTAGAGGAGCAGCATCACCTGTTCTGCATGCTCGGAATAGAGAGCGAAGTTCCACGCCTCTTCACCGGGGATCCAGGTGGCTCCGAGAGGAAGCGGAGAGCCTTCGAACGCGTCCCACGAGGCCGATCCCACCGCCGCGTTTACCGGCGTCACGGCTGGGAGTCTACGCTCGCCGGATCGGAACGTTGTCGCTGCGCATCCGGAGGAGCCGCGCGTTGATAGCGACGATCACCGTCGACACTGACATGAATATGGCGCCGACCGCGGGCGTCAGCACGACGCCGAACGGATACAGAATACCGGCCGCAAGAGGGATCGCCACGATGTTGTAGCCGGTCGCCCACCAGAGGTTCTGCACCATCTTCCGGTAGGTCGCGCGGGCCAGCTCGATGATGGAGACAACATCCCTTGGGTCACTGCGCACGAGGACAATGTCCGCGGACTCGATCGCCACGTCGGTGCCGGCGCCGATGGCGATTCCCACGTCCGATTCGACGAGCGCGGGCGCGTCATTGACGCCGTCACCGATCATCCCGACTCGCAGCCCCCGGCCTTTGACTTCGCGGATTCTTTCGGACTTCTGGTGCGGAAGCACCTCGGCGAAGAAGTCGTCGAGCGCGAGCTCTTTTGCCACCCATCGCGCGACCGCCTGCGCGTCGCCCGTCAGCATCATCACCCGGATGCCCATGCGCTTGAGCGCGCCGAGTGCCTCCCGCGACTCGGGGCGGATGACGTCCGCGAGCGCGATTGCCCCGCGGAGCTTTCCATCCACTAGAACATAGACGACCGTCTTCCCCTGCGCGGCGACGGCGCGCACTTCCCCATCGTCTGTCTGCAGGCCGCGCTCCTTCAAGTAGCCGGGGCTGACGACCTTGATCGCCGCACCGTTGACGGTGGCCTCAGCACCTTTGCCCGGGATGGCCTTGAAGTCCTGCGGCGGGGGAAAGGCGATCCCTCGCTCCCGGGCCCCCCGTACCACACCGGCCGCGATCGGATGCTCCGACTGGCTCTCGAGGCTCGCCGCAAGCTTCAGCAGATCGTCAGCCGAGCCGCCCCCGAGAGGGATCACGTCGGACACGCCGAAGCGCCCCTCCGTGAGCGTCCCCGTCTTGTCGAACACCAGAGCCTGCAGCGCTCGCGCCGATTCGAACGCCGACCGGTCTCGGATCAGCAGCCCGTGCCCGGCCGCGAGTGAAGTCGAGACCGCCACGACGAGCGGGACGGCGAGGCCGAGCGCATGCGGGCACGCAATGACCATGACCGTCACCATGCGGCCGAGCGCAAAGTTGAACGACGAACCGAGCAGGAGCCAGGCGGCCAGCGTGACGCCGCCCACCGAGATCGCGACGACCGTGAGCCAGAAGGCCGCCCGGTTCGCCACATCCTGCGAGCGCGAGCGCGACTCCTGCGCCTGGCGGACCAGCTCGATCACCTGGGCCAGATAGGTCTCGTCACCGGTCCTCTGCACCTCCACCGTGATGGCGGCCTCGCCGTTGATCGACGCGGCGATGACACGATCCCCCTCGCGCTTCTCGACGGGCCGGCTCTCGCCGGTGAGCATGGCTTCGTTGACGCTCGTCTGGCCCTGCCGGATCGCGCCGTCCGTGGGGATCTTCTCGCCGGGCTTCACGACGACACGGTCGCCCTTGACGAGCTCGGTCACCGGGACGTCTTCGGTACTTCCGTCCGGCCTCAGCCGGTGGGCCTCTGCGGGCATGAGCCTCACCAGCTCCTCGAGCGCGCGCGAGGCGCCCATGACCGAGCGCATCTCGACCCAGTGACCGAGCAGCATCACGTCGATCAGGGTCGCCAGCTCCCAGAAGAAGCCCTCGCCCGGCAGGCCGAAGACGATCAACGTGCTGTACGCCCAGGCGACGGAGATCGCAAGGCTGATGAGTGTCATCATTCCCGGCCGACGGCGGCGAAGCTCTTCGATCAGCCCATGCAGGAACGGCCAGCCTCCGTAGAAGAAGATCAGGCTCGCGAAGACGAACAGGATGAGATCGCTGCCCGGAAAGCTCCAGGCGTCCCGTACGCCCAGGAGATCCTGGATGTGGGGGGACAGCGCGAGCACCGGCACCGTGAGTACGAGCGAGACCCAGAAGCGGCGGCGGAAGTCGGCTGTGCTGTGCGCCTCGTGTCCACCGCGGTGTGACGGCTTGCTCTTGTCGGTAGGACGTGCCCTCGAGCCCCTTCCGCCGTGCCCGCGTGGACCGTGATGTGCGTGTTCCATCCTTCCCTCGCAAACGAGCCTTCCAGAGGCTTGCAAGTCAGGAGCCGCCTGAGTGCTGCGCGGGTCTGAGCCCTCGCCCTGCTGTCTAACAGTGATTATGCGAGCCCGGGCCGTACAGCGCTGGACGGCCCGGCGAGGTCGGTTACTTGCGAGTCGCGGTGTAGCCCTTCGCCTTCATGCAGTCGGCGTACGCTCGCTCGTGCTCGATCTGACGCTGGCTTGCCATCGGACCCGGTCCGGTGCCCCGAGCGCCGCCTGGGGGTTGCTGACCTGCACGATGACCGGGCTCCATGGCGGCGACGCGGTTCGCTTCGCGATCGCAGTCGCGAACGTCGCGTTCGAATTCCTCGCCCGTCATCCCCGTCTTCTCCCACCCCGTATGCCATCGCGCATGAGCGCCAGGGGCCGTTCTGCACCCACTGATGACCAGTGCGAGAGCTACTCCGCCGACGACGAGAGCTGCGCGTCTCATGAGAATCTCCATCACGCGGTGAGGACTAAAGTACTGCGGCGGACGGCCCGTTTGCCGCCCCGCCCAGGGACACCGGCAGCCGCCGATTTCCGGCTGCGTGTCGCGCTGGTGACCGCGTTGCGCCAGCGCGGCAACGTTGACCATCGTCTTATCGGGTTCACGTGATCGCCACGCGATTGCTGCACGCCGCGACAGTCACCGGCCATCCCAGCTCCTTGTCGATCCTCGTCGCAAGCGCCTGCGCAGGTCCAGGATCTCCGTGGACGACGAAGATCCGTCTGGGCGGATGCCCGGCGGTCCGCAGCCAGCGCATCAGGGCTGTGGCGTCAGCATGGGCCGAGAGGCCATGCACGGTTTCGACCCGCGCGCGCACGGCAACATTCTCGCCGTAGATCCTGATGATTTTCGCGCCCTCCTGGAGCTGACGTCCGCGAGTTCCCACCGCTTGATATCCAACCAGTAAAACCGTGGTGCGCGGATCGGGCAGGCGCAGCTTGAGGTGGTGCAGCACCCGACCGCCGCTCACCATCCCGCTGGCCGAGATGATGAGCACCGGACCCGTCACGGAATTGATGGCACGCGACTCGTCCGGGGTGCGGGCCAGCCGGACGTCCGCGCACTCCAGCGGACAGTTCCGGGTCATGATCATGTCCCGCATGTCTCCCTCGAACTCCTCGGGGTGCGCGCAGTAAATCTCCGTGGCGTGAATCGCCATGGGGCTGTCGACGTAGGTCGGCAGTCGAGGGATCCGGCCGGCCTTTTCGAGGTCGGCCAGGTGGTACATCAGCTCCTGCGTGCGGCCAATGGCGAACGCCGGCACGATCACCGCCCCGCCGCGCGCGACCGCCTCGGTCATCACGCGCTCCAACTGTACTGGGATCGGCTCGGCCGAGTGCTCGCGATCGCCGTAGGTCGACTCGACCACGACGTAGTCCGTCTCGCCGATCGGCGTCGGATCCGGCAGGATCGGAGCGCCGTAGCGTCCCAGGTCGCCGGAGAAGACGACGCGCCGTGACATGCGGCCCCGGTGATCGAGATCGACGGCGATCGTCGCCGAACCGAGAATGTGGCCGGCCCGACGGAAGGTCACCGAGATCCCGGGCGCCAGCCCACAAGGTTCGTCGTACGCCACGCCTTCGACGACCTCGGCCGCCGCGCGACCTTCCTCTTCCGTGTAGAGAGGCAGCGCGGGGCGATGCTTCGACGTTCCGCGCTTGTCGTGATACGCGGCCTCCTCTTCCTGGAGATGGCCCGAGTCAGGCAGCAGGAGCCTCAGCAAGTCCGCGGTTGCGCGGGTCGCGAGCACACGGCCCTTGAAACCGTCCTTACGTAGGCGCGGCAAGTAGCCGCTGTGGTCGATGTGCCCGTGCGTGAGCAGGACCCAGTCGATCGACGCGGGATCCACCGGCAGCCGCTCCCAGTTGCGCAACCGTAGCGCCTTGAGGCCCTGGTAGAGTCCGCAGTCGACGAGGATGCGCCGCCCGTCGGCTTCCATGAGGTACTTCGAGCCGGTGACGGTGCCGCTTGCACCGAGGAATTGAAGGGCCGGCATGTACGTCAGCCCTTGTCGCGGTCGACGCCGGTCGGCCAGCAGGGACAGACATATCCGGGGGCCTCGTAGCGAGCCAGGAGACGAGCGATGAGCTGCGTCGGCTCGGCATCGTAGAGGACCTCTGCACCAGTGTTCTTGCGTAGGCTCGCTTCCACGGCGGCCAGAGCTTCCGTGATTCCGCCCGTGCCGGTCAGCACGCCGATCAGCTTGCCTTCCTCGTAGGCGATGGCGAACTCGCCGAGGGTGCCGGAGCGCCCGCCGATCACCACGACGATGTCGCTGCTGCGGATGTTGACCAGCTCGCGTCCCATGGCTCCGAGACCGGTGAAGATCAGGACGTCGTACTCGCGGTAGGGCGATCCGAACACGTCGACGTGCTCGCGCAGGGACGCCGCTGGCGAGATACCCACGACATGTCCGGCGACTTCCTTGGCGCCAAGCACGCTCTCGTGCGGGAGTCCGGGGCAGGCGCCGGTGAGCAGGCAAGCGCCGCGCTCGGC
>DATBJF010000064.1:0-27226 GCA_036556545.1 Candidatus Methylomirabilota bacterium | reverse complement strand
GCGCGGATTGGCCATGAGCGCGCGGCCGATGGCCAGCATCTGCTGCTCGCCGCCCGACAGCGTTCCCGCCACCTGGCCGATGCGCTCCTTCAGGCGCGGGAACAGGTCGAAGACGCGGTCGAGATCCCCGGCGACCCCTCCGTCGTGGCGCAGGTAGGCGCCCATGGCGAGGTTCTCACGGACGGTGAGGCGATTGAAGATCCGGCGGCCTTCCGGCACGTGCGCGATTCCACGGGAGACGATGTCGTGGGCGGCCACGCCCGTGAGCGGCCCGTCTTCGAAGCTGATGGTGCCGCGTCGCGGCCGGAGCAGCCCGGAGACGGTCTTGAGCGTCGTGCTCTTCCCGGCGCCGTTGTTGCCGAGCAGGGCCACGATCTCGCGCTCACGGACCTCGAGGGCGACCCCTCGCAGCGCATGAATCTCGCCGTAGTAGACGTCGAGGGCGTCGAGCCGCAGCACGATTCAGGACCCGGCGCGGGCGGCTGCCCGCCGTCCGAGGTAGGCCTCGACGACGCGGGGATTGGCCTGCACGTCCCGGGGTGGTCCCTCGGCGATCTTTTCCCCATGATCGAGCACAGCCACCCGGTCCGAGACCTCCATCACGACGCGCATGTTGTGCTCGATCAGGATGATCGCGATGCCGAGCTCGCCCACGAGGCGCCGGAGCAAGGTCATGAGCGTGACCGCCTCGCCCTGGGTCATGCCGGCCGTCGGCTCGTCGAGGAGGAGCAGCGCCGGGTCCGAGGCCAGCGCCCGCGCGAGCTCCAGGCGACGCTGATCACCGTACGGAAGGTTGCGGGCGACCTCGTTCGCCTTCGGACGAAGGCCGACCCGATCGAGCAGCTCGCCCGCCCGACGCCACAGCCCTCGCTCGACGTCCCGGAACCGCGCGGTGCGGCCGAGCACGTCGCCCACGTTGAGCCGGACCCGCGAGTGCATGCCGACCAGCACGTTCTCGGCCGCCGTCATGTTGGCGAAGAGCCGGATGTTCTGGAACGTCCGGCAGATCCCCAGCGCCGTGATCTGGTCGGCGCGCAAGCCCACCAGGGGCCGCCCCTCGAAGGCGACCTGGCCCTCGTCCGGCACGTACAGGCCGGTGAAGACGTTGAACAGCGTCGTCTTGCCGGCGCCGTTCGGGCCGATGATCGAGGCGATGCCGGCGTCGACGGCGAAGGTGACGTCCTGCAGGGCGGTGAGGCCTCCGAAGCGCTTCGTGATGCCCCGCGCCTCGAAGAGGGCCGTCACTTGCCGAGCTCGCGCTGACGCCGACGCGCCGGGAAGATGCCCTGGGGACGGAAGATCATCATGAGGACCAGGATGATGCCGAAGATCATCCGCTCGTACTTGGCGGGCTCCAGCTGGGTCGGCAGGTTGGCGAGGTTGTAGCCGAGCAGGGTCACTCCGGCGTTCTTCAGCTCGTTGAGCCAGAGCGAGAGGCCCTTCAGGACTTGCAGATTGAGCACGGTGACGACGGTGGCGCCGATGATGGCGCCGGGGATCGACCCCATGCCACCGAGAATCACCATCGCCAGGACTCCGATCGACTCGAGGAACGTGAAGGACTCCGGATTGATGAAGATCTGCTTGGAGGCGAACACGACGCCCATCACGCCGGCGAACGACGCGCCGCAGGCGAAGGCCAGCAGCTTGGCCCGCACGAGAGGAATCCCCATCGCCTGCGCCGCCAGCTGATCCTCGCGCATCGCCTCCCAGGCGCGGCCGATGTGCGAGTCCTCCAGCCGTCGATTCACAAGGATGACCACGAGCACGATGAGCAGGACGAGGAAATAGAAGCCGATCGCGTACGACACGTCGGCCGGCAAGGGCGGCCGGCCGATCGGCGTGATGCCCTTCGGCCCGTTGGTGACATTGATCGGCTTGTCGAGGTTGTTGGCGAGCACGCGGATCACCTCGCCGAAGCCGAGGGTGACGATGGCAAGGTAGTCGCCGCGTAACCGCAGCACCGGCAGCCCGAGCACGACGCCGGTGACGGCAGCGACGGCGAGGCCGATCAGCAGAAACGGATAGAACCACCAGGCGGGCAGCGGGAAGCCCTCGACGCCGAACAGGATGTTTCCGTGCGGCGAGCCGAATATCGCCCAGGAGTAGGCTCCCACCGCGAAGAACGCGACGTAGCCGAGGTCCAGAAGACCCGCCAAACCGACCACGATGTTGAGCCCCAGCGCCAGCGCCACGAAGATGCCGACCTGCGTGGCGACCTCCAGGTAGTAGCCGTTGTAGGTGCCAATGGCCGGCATCATGATGCCGAGGGCCACCCCGAGCAGGCCGAGACGCAGCCAGGTCGGGATCCGGGCCAGGTACACGAAGACGAGGCTCGATTGGAAGACGAGGAAGACGAGAATCGATCGGGGAAACATCGCGACGCCGGCGCCGGAGAGCGCCACGAATGCGACCGCCGCCGCCGAGTGAATCACGCGCGCTCCCGCACGACCTCGCCGAGCAGGCCCTTGGGCCGGAAGATGAGGATCAGAATCAGCACAGAGAACGCGAAGATGTCCTTGTACTCGGCGCCGAAGGCGCCCCCGGTGAGCAGCGACATGTACGAGGCGGCGAACGCCTCCAGCAGGCCGAGCACGATCCCGCCGAGCATCGCGCCCGGGATGTTGCCGATCCCGCCGAGGACGGCCGCCGTGAAGGCCTTCAGTCCGGGGATGAAGCCGGTGTAGGGGTTGATCAGGCTGTACTGGATGCCGAACAGCACGCCCGCCGCGCCGCCCATGGCACCGCCGATCAGGAACGTGAGCGAGATCATCCGGTTCACGTTGATTCCCATGAGACTGGCCGCCGCCTGGTCCTCGGCCACGGCCCGGATGGCGGTGCCGATCCTCGTACGATTCACGGTGACGTGGAGGCCCCACAGCATCAGGAGGGCGGCCGCGATCACCACCAGCGACTTCATCGAGATGTCGATCGTCTCTGTGATCTCGAACCGGCGGTTCAGGGCGTCCATCGACGGGTAGACGAGATTGAAGGCGTTCCGCCACAGCGACTCGAAGAGACGGATGATGTCCTGCAGGAAGAACGACATGCCGATGGCGGAGATCAGCGGAATGAGCCGAGGCGCCGCGCGGAGCGGCCGGTACGCCACGCGCTCGATGGTCACGGCCAGCGCGCCGCTGGCCACCATGCCGGCGAGCAGGACGGCCACGAGGATGAGCGGCCACGGCCACGCCTCCAGCAGGCCGGCCGCCTTGAGCCCGAGCAGCAGCTCGACGCCTACGAACGCTCCCACGATGAAAATCTCGGAGTGCGCGAAGTTGATGAACTCGAGCACGCCGTAGACCATGGTGTAGCCGAGCGCGATCAGCGCATACATAAAGCCGAGAATGATGCCGTCGAGGAGAACCTGGGGGAAGATCGCGAGGAGGAGCTGGAAATCCATGCGAGCGCGCGAGCGCGAGGGCGGGGCCCGGCGAGCCCCGCCCTCGGCGCCTGGCTACTTTTTCGCGGCCGGGGCGGCGATCGTCAGCTGCTTGACGATCTTGTTGTCCCCCCACTTCTCCGGGTTGTCGCTGGCGACCTCCAGGACGAAGTAGTTGGATTTCTTGCGATCGCCCTTGCCGTCGAACTCGATGTCACCCGTGATTCCGCTGTGCTTCACCTTGCGGACCTCCGCCGCGACCGCCTCGCGCGCCGGAGTCTTGCCGCCCTTGGCCGCCGCCTCGATGGCCTTGAGGGCGATGGCCGTGGAGTCATAGGCCTCGGCCGCGTACGGCTCGGGCATCTTGCCGAACTTCTTCTTGTAGTCGTCGACGAAACCCTTCGCCTTCGGCAGCGCTGACGCGGGGCCGGCCGCGGAGGTGTAGTACATGCCCACCACCGCCTTGCCGGCAATCTTCGTGAGGTCGGAGGAGTCCATACCGTCCGGGCCCATGAACTTCGCCTTGATGCCCTTCTCCCGCGCCTGCTTGAAGAACGGCGCGGCCTGGTCGTAGATACCGCCGAAGTAGAGGACGGCGGGGTTCTTGGCCCGGATGGGCGTGAGGATCGGGTCGAAGTTGGATTTCTCCTCGGTTCCCTCGAAGCCAGCCACCTCGATGCCCTTCTTCTTGGCATCGTCGCGGAAGAACTCCGCCACACCCTGGCCGTACGTCGTCTTGTCGTGCACGATGTACACCGACTTCGCCTTCTGGCCGGCGGCGAACTCGGAGCCGACCACGCCCTGGACGTCATCACGCCCGCACACGCGGTTGACGTTGGGGTAGTTGCGATCGGTCACGGTCGGGTTGGTATTCGCGGGCGAGATCATCGCGAGCGTGACTTCCTTGTACACGTCGGAGGACGGAATCGCCACGCCAGAGTTCAGGTGGCCGATGACGGCGATGATGTCCTTGTCGGCGATGATGTTTCGGGCGTTCGCGACGCCGACGTCAGGCTTGGCCTGATCGTCGTAGGGAATGACCTCGACCTTGTATCCCATCTTCTCGAGGGGCCCCTTGAACTTCTCCACGGCGAGCTGGGTGCCGAGCTTGATTCCCTCGCCGAGCGCAGCCTGGCCGCCGCTGAGCGGGCTCTGCGTCGCGATCTTGATCGTGCCCTTGCCCTGAGCGTCGAGCCCCGACCCGAACGGCAGGAGGGCGATGGCCAGCGTCGCGCACACGGCGAGGACGCTGCGAGTGATGGTGAGTTTCATGAAATGCTCCCTCCTTGGGCGTGTTGAATCGAGGAGTTGCGCGCCGCCATTATAGCGACCGCGTCTCCGTGGTCAAGACGGCCGAGCATCCCGGATGATCTCGATGAACCGCCGCGTGGCGGCGGCGGGATCCTGAGCCCCGCAGACCGCGGAGATGACCGCGACGCCGTCGGCCCCGGCGCGGATGACGTCGGCCACGTTGTCGTGGGTGATGCCCCCGATCCCTACCAGGGGAACTCGGATGTCGGGCCGAAGTTTCCGCACGAGCCCGGGCCCCACCAGCTGGAAGTCCGGCTTCGTCGTCGTCGCGAACATGGCGCCTACCGCCACGTAGTCGGCGCCCGCGTCGCGGGCCGCGTGAGCTTGCGCGACGTCGTGCGTCGAGATGCCGAGGACCATCCCGGGGCGCAGCAGCGGCCGCGCCAGCCGTGGCGGAAGGTCGTCCTGACCCAGGTGCACCCCGTCGGCGCCGAGGGCCACGGCGAGATCCACGCGATCGTTGACGATGAACGTCACGCCGCCGCGGCGGGCGCGCGCCAGGAGCCGCTCCGCGAGCGGAAGGAGCCGGCCCGAGGGCGACTCCTTGTCACGGAGCTGGACCATGCGGCAGCCGCCGTCGATGACGGCGGCGAGCAGATCCTCGAGGCTTCGACCGCCCGACGCGGCGCGATCGAGGACCACGTACAGGGTCGGGTCCATCAGCCGGAGAGACGGGTCGAATCCGCGCTCGTGAACCGCCCCTCGAGGAAGGCCTGATGGGCGAGCAGGCGTAGATGGAACGGAATGGTGGTCTTCACACCCTCGACGACCGTCTCCGTCAGGGCGCGACGCATGCGCGCCACCGCGTCCTCGCGATTGCGGCCGTGGACGATGATCTTGCCGAGCAGCGAGTCGTAGAAGGGCGGCACGGCGTACGGCGCCATGAGGTGGCTGTCGACGCGGACGCCGTACCCGCCGGGCGGAACCCAGCCCGTGACGCGCCCGGCGCTCGGCGTGAACGTGTCCGGATCCTCGGCATTGACGCGACATTCGATGGCGTGACCCTCGAATCGGACGGCGTCCTGTCGATAGCCGAGGGGCTCGCCGGCCGCGATCCGGATCTGCTCGCGGATCAGGTCGATGCCCGTGATCATCTCGGTCACCGGATGCTCGACCTGGATGCGTGTGTTCATTTCGATGAAGTAGAACCGGCCGTCGCCGTCGACGAGGAACTCGACGGTGCCCGCGCTGAAGTAATTGACGGCGGCCGCCGCCTGCAGGCCGGCCTTGTGCAGCCCGGCCCGGGTCTCCGCCGGGAGCGACGGGGCGGGCGATTCCTCGATGAGCTTCTGGTGGCGACGCTGGACGGAGCAATCGCGCTCCCCGAGATGGATCCGCATCCCATTGCGATCGCCGAGGACCTGCACCTCCACGTGGCGCGCGCGCTCGACGAACTTTTCGCAGTAGATCTCCGAGGAGCCGAAGGCTGCTCCGGCTTCGGCCTGGCAGGCGGCGAAGGCCTGGGCGGCTTCCTCGCGCGCGCGCACGATTCGCATGCCGCGGCCGCCGCCGCCGGCGGATGCCTTGAACATCACGGGGTATCCGGCCGCGTCGGCGACCTCCAGAGCCTCCGCCTCGTCCTTCAGCGGGTGCTCGCTCCCCGGCACCACGGGCACGCCCGCCTGCTTGGCGATGACACGCGCCTGCGCCTTGTCGCCCATGAGACGGATGGCCTCGGGGCTCGGACCGATGAAGTTGAGGCCGCAGGAGCGACAGATCTCGGCGAACGCCGGGTTCTCGGCCAGGAAGCCATAGCCGGGATGGATCGCCTCGCTGTCGGTGACCACGGCGGCCGAGATGATGGCCGGCATATTGAGGTAGCTGGAGCGCGCGTCGTTGGGCCCCACGCAGATCGACTCGTCGGCCATCCGGACGGGCAGCGACTCGGCATCGGCCTTGGAATGCGCGATGACAGTCCGAATGCCCATCTCCCGGCACGTGCGGATGATGCGCAGCGCGATCTCGCCGCGATTGGCGATGAGGATCTTGTGGAACATTCAGCGCCCTCGACGGGTGGCGCGGGCGAGGCGGCGGGGCAGGATGGACCTCGCCACCGCGCCGCTCAGCGCTGGGGCTCGAGCAGGAAGAGCGGTTGCCCGTACTCCACGGGCTGGCCGTTCTCGACCAGAATCTTGGCGACGCGACCGGCCGCCTTCGATTCGATCTCGTTCATCAGCTTCATCGCCTCGATGATGCAGAGGATCTGACCCTCCTTGACCAGGTCGCCCTCTCGAACGTACGGCTCCGCCGTCGGTGACGACGCGCGGTAGAAGGTCCCCACCATCGGCGCTTCGATGCTGACCGACGCCGTCGGCGCGACATCGGCGACCACGGGTCGCTCGGCCAGCGACGGCGGAGCGGCGGGGATCGCCGCCGCCGGCGTGGCCGGCGGCGCGGAGGCCGTTCGCTGTACCCGCAACTTCAGTCCGGCGGACTCGACCTCGATCTCGGACAAGCCCAGCTCGTTGACGACGGAGGCGAGGCGACGAGCGAGGTCGAGCAGCCGGTCGTCGCCCGCGGAGGCGCTGCCGGAGGCGGCGGCGTTCTTGGCCATCAGCCGGCCGCCGCGACGCGGCCCAGGTACTCGCCCGTCCGCGTGTCCACCTTGACGATGTCGCCTTCGTTGAGGAACAACGGCACCTGGACGACAGCGCCGGTTTCGAGCGTCGCCGGCTTGGTGCCGCCCTGGGCGGTATCGCCGCGGACGCCGGGATCGGTGCGGGCGATGGCGAGCTCGACGAAGTTCGGGAGCTCCACCGTCGCCGGCGAGCCGTCGATGTAGAGCACGTCGACCTCGGTGTTCTCCTGCAGGTATTCGCGCGCGTCGCCGACTTCGTCCGCCGACAGCGAGACCTGCTCGTACGACTCGGTGTCCATGAAGTGGTAGCGGTCGTCCTTGTACAGGAACTGCATGTGCTTCTCGTCGTACTCGACGAGATCGACCTTCTCGCCGGATCGGAACGTGTTGTCGATCACCTTCCCGAGCCGCATGTGCTTGAGTTTGGTGCGGACGAACGCCCCACCCTTGCCCGGCTTCACATGCTGGAAGTCGACGATGGCGTACGGCTGCCCGTCGAAGACGATGCGCAATCCCTTCTTGAAGTCTGCTGTCGACACCACCATGGACCGTTCTCAGCCTTTCCGTCGTGAGCGCGCGCGCAGCGCCGTCTCCAGCCGGTTGCGCGCATCCGTGTTGCCCGGGTCCTGCCGCAGCAGGCGTGTGAAGATCAGCGCCGCCTCGTCGGCGAGGCCCTGATCCAGGCACAGATTGCCAAAGGCGACGGTGACGAACGTATCGTCGGAGAGCAATCGCGCCACACCGGCCGTCTCGCCCCCGCCGGCGTCCGCTCTCAGCACCGTCAGCAGCGCACGCGATTCGCGATCTCCGGGGTCGAGCGCCACGGCGCTTTCGAGCGACCGCACGGCGGCGTCGAGGCGACCCATCCGCCGGTGCGCTTCGGCGGCGAGCCGATGACATTGTACGTCCTTGGGGCTCACCTGGAGAATCGCTTCGATCTCGGCGAGGGCCCCGCCGGGGTCGTTCTCGGCGAGTAGCGTCTTGGCCAGGATGAGGCGCGCGGTCGTGTAATGAGGATACCGCTGCAGGCCGGCGCGGCAGGTCGCGATCGCGTCGGCGGGCCGGCCGGCCTTTCGATAGAGGTCCGCCAGCTGCGCGAACGCCAGCGACGTCGGATCCTTCGCCAGCCGGTCTTCCTGCCGGCGGATGGTGGCTGCCATCGCGACGTCGTCCGCCGGCATCGAGGCTCTGTTATACGGAGCCGCCTGTTCCGTTGTCAACGCGGCTCCGCACTCCCGAGGACGGCCACCGCGCGGCGGACGTCTTCCGGCGTCACGTCGTAGACCACACGGAAGGCGCCGATGGCCGGCGACAGCACGAACGGCACACGTCCGTCGCGGCTTTTCTTGTCCCGTGTCATCGCTTCCAGCACGGCCGTCGCGTCGACGCCGCTCGCACGCACGGGCAAGCCGACCGCCCTCAGCACCGCCTCCTGCCGGCGTGTGATGGTCGCCGCGGCCAGGCCGAGCCCTTCCGCGAGATGCGCCTCCGCGACCAGCCCGAGCGCCACCGCTTCGCCATGAGTCCATCGCGCGAAGCCGGTCACGGCCTCCAGGGCGTGGCCGATCGTGTGACCGGCGTTGAGAGCGTAACGGAGCTCGCTCTTCTCCTCGGGGTCGCGCTCGATGACGCCGGCCTTCAGCCGGCAGGATCCGCCGATGATGCGCGCCAGGGTGTCGAGGTCGCGTCGCTGGAGCATCGAAGCCGAGCGCTCGACGTCTTGCAGGTAGTCGGCGTCCAGCACGATCCCGTGCTTGACGACCTCGGCCAGACCCGACCGGAACTCCCGCTCGGGGAGGCTCTGTGCAACTGCAGGATCCACGAGCACCAGGCGAGGCTGATGGAAGGCCCCGATCAGGTTCTTGGCCTTGGGGTGATCGACGGCCGTCTTGCCGCCGATGGAGGCATCGACCTGGGCCAACACCGTGGTCGGAAGCTGGACGAAGTTGACGCCGCGCATGTACGAGGCGGCGACGAAGCCGGCCAGGTCCCCGACGGCGCCGCCGCCGAGGGCCAGGACGGTGGACGTTCGGTCGAGGCCGGCCTTCAGCAGGTGATCCCAGCACCGTTCCGCGACGCGCAGCGTCTTGGCCGATTCGCCCGGCGGTACCTCGACGACGGTCACCGTGAAGCCGGCCCCTTCGAGGCTCTTCACGACGGCGTCGCCGTGCAACCGCATGATGGTCGCGTCGCTGATGATGACGGTGCGGGAGCCGACGGCGAGCGCGCGCAGCCGCGAGCCCGCGGCGGCGAGAACCCCCGGCTCCACGACGATCGTGTACGACCGCGGGCCGAGATTGACCGGGATCACCATGGACGTCAGTCCCACCGCGCTACCAGTTGCGCAAGCTGTCCTGGTACGCGCGGTAGTTGCGACGAACTTCCTCGACGCCGTCGCCGCCGAACTTCTCCAGGAAGGCATCGGCGAGCACGATGGCCATCATCGCCTCGCCGACGATTCCGGCGGCCGGGACGGCGCAGACGTCGCTGCGTTCCACGACGGCCTCTACCGCCTCCTTCGTGGCCAGATCCACCGATTTCAGGGGGGTGCGAAGCGTCGACAGCGGCTTCATTGCCGCCCTGACCACGACCGGCTGCCCGTTGGTGACGCCGCCCTCGAGCCCACCGGCGTTGTTCGACGAGCGGTTGAAGCCCTGCCCCGCTTCGAACACGATCTCATCGTGAACACCGGAGCCGGGCCGGCGCGCTGTCTCGAAGCCCA
The DNA here is from genome assembly GCA_036556545.1 of Candidatus Methylomirabilota bacterium. Lineage (GTDB taxonomy): Bacteria > Methylomirabilota > Methylomirabilia > Rokubacteriales > CSP1-6 > AR12. The sequence goes on along the minus strand of DATBJF010000064.1, from coordinate 17,233 downwards.
TACCGAACTCGCAGCCCTTGATCGCCTGGATCGAACAGAAGGCTTGGGCCAGACGGCCGTCGAGCCGACGGTCCCACTGGACGTAGGAGCCGAGGCCGACCGGGCAGCCCAGCGCCACCGTCTCGAAGACTCCGCCCAGCGTGTCGCCCTTCTCCTTCGCGGCGTCGATGGCGGCGATGATGGCCTTTTCTGCGGCCGGATCCGCACACCGCACCTCGGACGCCTCCGCCCGGCGCTGAATCTCGTCCCACGCGATGTCGAGATCCCCCGCGTGCACGCCGCCGATCTCCGTCACGTGGCTCAGAATCGTGATCCCGAATTCGGCCAGCAGGCGGCGCGCCACGCCGGCCACGGCCACACGCGCGGTCGTCTCCCGGGCGCTCGATCGCTCGAGGACGTTGCGGACGTCCCGGTGACCATACTTCATGGCGCCGGCGAGGTCGGCATGGCCGGGCCGCGGTCGCGTCACTTCCTTGCGCGCGGCGCCTTCTTCGGGGACGGCGACGCCCATGGTTGCCTTCCAGTTCTCCCAATCGCGGTTGGCGATGGTGAGCGTGATGGGCGAACCGAGCGTCGTGCCCCAGCGAACGCCTGACACGATGTGCACGCGGTCCCGCTCGATTCTCATGCGCCCGCCGCGCCCGTAGCCGCGCTGGCGACGCGCCAGGTCCGCATCGATATCCGCTTCGGTGAGCGGCAGGCCGGCGGGGACGCCGTCGACGACGGCCGTCAGCGCCTCACCGTGGGATTCGCCCGCGGTGAGGAAGCGGAAGACTCCACCCATGCTACGCGCCGGTGCTAGCGGACCGTCGGCGCGGACGAGGTACGGGTGGCCCCCGGCGTGCGCAGCAGCGATGGTGTGATGAAGACGACGAGCTCGCTGGTCTTGTCGTCCGTTGCCCGGGATTTGAACAGCCAGCCGAAGAAGGGAATGTCGCCGAACAACGGGATCTTGCGCTCGCTCTCTACGAACGTGCTGTTGGTCACGCCGCCGATGACGAGGCGCTCGCCCTCCTTGATCAGCACTTGCGTCTCTGCACGCTTCTTGTTGATCGCGGGCGGGCTGCCGAGGCTCGCGCCGAAGTTCACGACGTCGCCGCGAGAGTTGTTCTCGACGATGACCATCATCTTGATCTTGTTCTGGTCGGCCTCGCGGATGACGGTGGGCGTCACTTCCAGGCGCAGCACCGCCTCCTTGAACTGGATCTGCGTGCCGGCCGAGCTGACGGTCGCGTACGGGATCTCTTCACCGAGCGACATGATCGCCTTGTTGTTCTCCACGGTCACGATTTCCGGCCGCGCCAGGGTCCGCGTCTTGGCCTGTGAGCGCAGGGCTTCGAGCGCCAGGTCCAGGTTCAGCCGGCTCCCTATGATACCGAACGCCAGGCCGCCGGCGCCCGTCGCGCCGGCCAGGATGTCGCCGATCGGGATATTGACGATGTTACCGCCGCTGGCCAGTCCGGTCGTTGCGCTTACCGGGATGGAGTTCGCCAGCGACAGGTTGGTGTTCGCCGTCGTCCCGAGACCGGTGGGCGGAATACCGCCGGAGGCCGTGGTGTTGGTAGGGGCCGAGGTGAAGCCGCGACCGACCAGCGTGGCCTGAGAGTTCTGGTGCAGGACCCCGCCGCCGCCCCACTGGACCCCGATGGCGAAGAGGTCCCGGCGATCGAGTACCTCCATACGCGCCTCGATCTTCACCTGCGGCAGCGGGATGTCGAGGTTCTCGCGGATGAGCTTCTTGATCCGTTCGAGGTCGTTCGCATAGTGCCGAATGAAGATCGAGTTCGTCGGCTTGTGCGCGCGAATGGTGATGCCCTTGGAGAGCACCTCGGCGTTTGGCAGCAAGACAGGAGGGACCGGCGCCTTCCCCGCGTCGGGCCCATAGAGCTGGGAGAACGGCGGCGCCGGGATCAACGGCGGACCACCGGGCGCACCCGGCGGCGGCGCCGCGGCGCCTTCTGCGATACCGAGGATGCCCTGGAGCGTCTTGGCGACGTCTTCGGGGTCCGCGTAGGACAGCCGGATCGTCTCTTCCTTGAGTGGTCCCCGCGCGGCCGCCTCGGCCACCGCCAGGTCGGCGGCGAACTTCTTGGCTTGAGCCTCTTGCTCCTTGAGGAGCGCTTCGGCCACCTTGGTGCGGACGTCCGCCTCCGCCTTGAGCTTCGCTTCCTCCACGCGTGCCCGGGCCTCGCGTTCCTTCGTCAGCTGTTCCGCCGACACGATCCGGATGACGTTCTCCCGCTCGGTCCGGACGAGGCCGCGTGCCTCCATCACCGTGTCGAGGGCGACCGCCCAGGGGACGTTGCGAAGCGAGATCGACATCTTGCCGCGGACGTCGTCGCCGATCACGATGTTCCGACCGCTCTCGGCGGCCAGAATGCGGAGGAGATTGACGACGTCCGCGTCCTTGAAGTCGAGCGAGATCAGCCGCTGGCCGTCGGCGGGTGCCTGCGTGGCGGTCGGCCGGACGGTGGGCGTCGGCGTCACGGGCCTCGTCGCCGGTGGCGTCGCCGGAGCGCTGGGTCGCGGCGCCTGCACGACTTGCACACGCGGCGCCGCCGGGACGAGGCTCATGACCGGCTTCGGCGCCTCGGGTACCTTGGCTTCGGCGGCTGGCGATTTCTCTTCGGCCACGATCGCGCCGCTGTCCGGCTTTGCGGCGTCCTTCGGTGCACTGCCGGCCGTGGTCGTTTCTGCTTGCGCAACCATCTTCGGGACGTTCCCGCTCTTGCTGGAGTCCGGTTTGGCCGCCGCGGCGGCGCTCGGCGAGGCGGGGCTACCGGTCGGAATGACGATGGAGAGGCCGCTGTCATCCTCCCGAATCGCGTACCCGACCTTGCGGGTCAGCTCGACCACGACCCGGGCCGTGCCCTTCCGGTACTGACTGCCACGGATCTGCTTCAGCGGCGCGGCCGAGACGGCCAGCGGGGTCTTGCGCCAGGCGTAGTCGGTGTCTTCGAAATCGATGACCAGGCGCGTCGGCGCGTCGATCAGATCGGCCTGGTACTTGGGAGGCCCGGACGTCTTCACGACGATCGTCGCGGTGTCCTCTTGCGTCGTGACGCTGATGTCGCTGAGCTGAACGGTCTGGCCCGACTGCGCCGCCGCATCTCCCACGGGCAGCAGAAGCAACATGACGACGCTCAAGGCTTGCCGCACGAGATGCCTCACACGTCCCCCTTGATCTAGTTGCCCAGCAGTCTCAGTACGACCCGGGTGGCGGGAGCGCCGGGCTTCGCCGCCACTGCGAACACGACGCTATCGAGGCCGATGTCCGTCAGCGTGCCGTCACCGAGCGTGTCGCCCTGCCGGACGATGTAGCCGATGCCGTCCGGCGCCTCGACCAGAGCGAGGGCGGTGCGCGCGTTCCGGACGATGCCGGTCAGGCGCGTCGAAGAGACGGTCAGACCGCCCGAGCCTTCACGCACCTCGTACACCTCGAAGGGGTCACGCCGTCCCTGCGCGTCATAGCTCGGCATGTCGGACGTGTTGCCCTCGAGCGGGTTCACGACAGGCGGCGGGATCTGGACCGGCGTCGTAGCGGCAACGGGCCGGGGTGGAATCGGCGTCACGGTGACCGGAGGCGGCGGGGGCGGACTGCCGCATCCCGCCAGAAGCGTGGTCGCGACGCCGAGGCGGATCAGCCACAGCGCGCGCGCCGACATCGGGCGCCTCACTTCGTCCCCGCCGCCTTTGGCGGGGGCGGCGATCCGATGGGGCGGTACATGTACGTCGCGAGGATCAGATCCGCCTTCACCGGATTCCGTGGCCGCGTGCCGGTCATCATCCGCATCTCGTTGACGGTCACGACGCGGGGGAAGCGCGCGACCTTCTCGAGGAACTCGCCGAGCTGGTGATAGCCGGCCTCGCCGCTGACCACGATCGGGATCTCGGTGTAGACCTCGTGGGTCGTGACCGGCCGCGGCTGGAACAGGGCAACGCCGAGGCCCGAGGCCGATGCGGCGTCCGAGAGCGTCCGGTACAGGCCCGGCATTTCACGCTCCGACGGCAGCCGGTCCTTCAACGTGTTCAAACGCGCCTCCAGCTCGGCCGCTTCGCGTCTGAACTTCATGAGGTCAGCCAGGATTATTCGATTCTGTGCCACCTCGCGCTGGAGGGCCGCCAGCTCCGGCCGGAGCTGATCGACGACCGTGATCGCCGGCTGCAGCAGGGTGACGTAGCCGACGCCGATGATAATGAGCGCGCCCATGATGCCCGCGACGATCTTCTGCGGCGCCGGCGCATTGACGATCGGATTGAAGAAGGCAGGCAATGCCATGGCGCTAGCCCTCGAAACGACAGGTGACCTCGAACGTCACCTGCGGGTTCGGCTTCGCGAGATCCTGGCGAGATATCACGATGTCCACGTCCTTGAATTTCCCCGAGCGACGCAGGTTCGTCATGAAATTCGATACGGCGACCGGCGAGAGGGCGGCGCCCGAGATCTTCAGCGCTGCATTCTTATCCTCGATCCCGGTGATCCACAGATCGGCGGGCACTGCGCTCGCGAACGCGTCCACGAGGAGGATGGACCGGCCCTGATTCTTGGTGAGGGTCTCGATGACGCCGATACGTTTCTTCAGCTCGGCCGCCATCTCCTTCATCTTGTTTTCCTGGCCGATCTGCGCGCGCAGGGTGTCGATCTCGCGCTTGGCGGCAGCGATCTCGGAGCGCAGCCGGTCCTCACTGAGCTTCAGCGTCCACCAGTACCCGCCGATGCCGACGAGCGCGACCAGGTACACGATCCCGAAGAGCCAGCCGAGGTTGAACGACGGTAAGGAGAAATTCAGGCCGATTCCGATCCGGCGGCGCCTTCGCCCGCGCTCGGGAGCGAGGTTGATCCGGATCATTGGTTTTTGTCTCCGGGCCGCCGCATGGCGAGACCAACCGCCACCGCCAGCGCGGGGCCGGAGGCGTTGACGTCCTCGGCCAGGGCCGAATCGACCTCGATGCGCTGGAAGGGCCGCGCAAGCTCGACCGGGATGCCCCAGTTCGACGCCAGATAATCGTTCAGGCCGGGAAGCTGCGCGCAGCCGCCCGCCAGGACAATCTTCACGATGCGCTCCGGCTCCGCCGTCGATGCGAAGTAGTCGAACGTACGCTGGACTTCCAGGGTGAGCTCCCGTGAGACGGCCTCGAGCGCAGGAACGATGGATTCCCAGCTGACGCCGACGTCGCGGCCGAGCTTTGCCGACTCCGCCTGCTCGAACGGGATCCGCAGTTGCTGAGAGATCGCTTGGGTGTAGTTGTTGCCGCCGAACGGAATGTCGCGGGCAAAGATCGTCGACCCGCCCCGCACGACGTTGGTCTTCATGATGGAGGCGCCGATGTCGATCAGCGCCACGGCATCGCGTGAGTCGTCCGGGAAGTTCACCTCGAACTGGTTGCCGAGGGCGAAGCTGTCGACGTCGACGATGGCGGGCACCAGGCCCGCCTCTTCCACCACGGCGGCGTACTCATTGACCTTCGTCTTCTTGACGGCGACGAGGATCAGATCCATCATCCCGTCGCGCTCGCCGACATCGTGGTAGTCGAGGAACACTTCGTCGATCGCGAACGGAATGTGGTGCTCCGCTTCCAGTTCGACGGCGCCGGCCAGCTCGTCCCGCTCGACGTGCGGGATCTGCACCTTCTTGATGATCAGCTCCCGTCCGCAGACAGCCACGGCGGCGTCGCGGCCCTTCAGGCCGTCTTTCGGTACGGCACGGCGGATGGCCTGGACGACGGCCGACGGATTCTTGATGGTTCCGTCGACGATGGTCTCGGGGTCCAGGGGGGCGACCCCCAGGGACGTGAGGCGGTAGTTCCGGCCGGACGCCTTCAGTTGTACGGCCTTCACAGCGCTGGAACCGATGTCAAGCCCCAGGATCTCTGGGGTCTTGCGGAACAGCCCCGCGAAAGGGTTTTTCATGTTCCTCAATAATATGGGTGCTACTTCTCAGCCGAACACAAATTTACACCTACCATCGCCGGTGGCCGGCTCATCCTACCCCTCCTAGGGGTCGTATGTCGAGGTTCGTTTTTGACCGATTTTCGGCCCCTCCGAAGGCCGTCGGAGTGCCGTAGCGTCACGGAATTCATTGATCTGACCAGTTGTAAGTCCTGACCGCCCCGATCGAGACAGTCTGACCCGGAGCTGGCGGCCGCCTGCCGTCCGAGACGACGGCGGTGATGCCATGAGTGATGTGGCGGAAGCTCCCGACCGACGCCAGGATGAGCGCGCCGTTCGCGTCGTCGACCCCGATGTCCGGTGCCACGCCGGTCAACTGCTCGTCGCCGGCCGCGCAGTCGTTCCGGACGACGACGCGGAATCGACCATTGGACGCGGAGTCTCCCGGCAACGACCCTTCGCCGAGCACGGCGCCGGCGGCGCACGTGGTGCCGGCGAGGTACGCGCTCCACGCGGTCGTGTCGGCGGCGAGGATGTCGTAGGCGTGCTCGATGCCGGCCTCGGCAAGATAGCGCGCTCGGACCGTGTCGACGTGGTTGCGCGATATCTGTGGCTCGAGCGCGCCGAGCGAAAGCAGTGCGAGAGCGAGGAGAGTGAGTCCGACGAGAAGCATGAGCGCGAAGACGAGCACGCCGCCGCGCTGATCGCATCGCCGAAGGGGATCCGTGCGACCGCTCACCGTCGGGGAACAAACACGGTGTGCGCGTCCACACGACGTTCCTGATCGAGCTGGCCCGTGGCGGTGACGGGCCTGTAGAAGACCGAGACCGTGACGACCTTGCACGGCCGAGGACAGGCGTTCTCGCCGTCGGCGATCGTCGTAATACGCCGGAGGGAGCCCGCGGTGCGCGTGGTGGAGCACGCGCTCTCCGCCGGCCGGCAATACTCGGTGTGTGTCCCCATCCCGAGGGCCGGACTTGCCCAGTCGAGCAAGGCCAGATTCTTGAGCTCCTCGAGCTTGTGCTCGACGAGAAAGGTCGCGACGCTCTCGTCACCGCCGGCGTCGATGCCGCTCAGACCGTGCTGAAACGCCGTCACCGTCGCCAGCAACCCTATGGTAATCAGCGTGAGGGCGACGAGAATCTCCAGAATCGTAAAACCCCGCGACGCCGCCAGCGCCCGGGTGCTCATTCGACGCTGACCCGGCCCGAGGCGGCGACGACGACGGAACGCGAGGCCTTCGTGCGCGTGTGGGTCAGCGTGTACGTTGCGGCCGGGATGGCCGCTCCCAGCGCTGTGAAGACGACACGCGAGTTCGACGAGACCTGGAGGATGGCGGCACCGGAGACATGAATCGCGCCTGAACCGTCGGTCACCGCGCCTGTCCATGCGGTACCGGCGCAACCGCCGACTCGGAGACGGGCCGCGGTGGCGCTCACCTCGACACAGACCGGTGTCTTCGTGCTGATGGCCAGCTGTCGTCCGAGATTGATCGTGCTCGCCAGCTCGCGGGCCGCTGCGTGGAGCGCCGCGCTGTCCCAATAGCTCAGCAACGTCGGGGCGGAGATGGCCGCGAGAACGGCCGCGATGCCGAGGATGACAGTAACCTCGACAAGGGTGAAGCCGCCGCTGAGGTAGCTATGGCGTGGTCGAGTGGGCGACTGAGGCATGAGCGCATTGACGCTCAGCTCGCTCGGTCATGGCAATGCCGAAAGATCGATACGGCAGCAGGACGAGCGGCCCGGGCGCGTTATCGCGGCGTGTTGGGCGTCCCAGCTGATGTCTGCACGAGCGCACTAAAGCGAGGATCCTTTCGCAGTGTGGCGAAGGCAGGATCCACGTTCAGGAAATCGACCTGCGCGTAGCCGAGCTCCAGTGCCTTGGACAGCCACGCCAGCGCCTGCTCGCTGTCTCCGTGCTGCGCGTACACACGGGCGGCATCGTAGGCGGCGCGGGGATCGTGTGGCCGCGCTTCCGCCGCCTTGACGACGCGGGTCGTTTCGTCGTCACGCTCCTGCAGGATCGTCTTGTTGCGCTTCGCGGCCTCGAGGTTGCGCCGGGCGGTCTCGTTCGAAGGCTCCCGTTCGAGCAGCAGCTCGTATTGGCGAATCGCCTCGTCGTGACGGCCCGTGCGGCTGTAGAGCGTGGCGAGGTTGTTGAGCACCGTGGCGTTTTTCGGCTCGAGCTCGAGGAGCTTCTGGTAGGCGGCCATGGCGTCATCGAGCTGGCCCGCTTTCTCGTACGCGAATCCGAGATTGCCCTGCGCCGCGGCGTACCCCGGAGACAGGTCGATGGCCGCCCGAAACTCGTTCGCCGCCTCGGCCGACTTACCGGCCTTCAACAGCCCGATGCCGCGGTTATTACGCTCGACGGCCTCGGTAGACGGCTGCTGGGCGTGGGCGACGGCGGTCATGAGACCGCCGAGCGCCCACGCCAGCAGCAGGGCTTTCACTGGATGCGCTCCCGCCATGACTTGACCTGTTTCAAGAACCCGGGCGGCGGGATCGTCCGCGGCGGCAGCTCCTGGTTGGACGTCGCGGTGACGACCGACGATGCCGTCGCCCCACCGGGCGTCGTAGGCGGAGCGAGAACGACGACCGGCATCGATGCGATGCCGTGGCCGATGACGGTGGACCGCGGAGTCGACGGGCTCGGGCTGGTGACCGCCGTGCCCGTGCTGAAGTTGATCGCGGCATAGCCGCTCGTGATCTGCAGCGCGTAGAGTTTCGCCGTGCCACCGCCGCCGAGGCAGGTGACGGTGCTATCCGGCGTGAAGGTCGAGAAGAACACGCTGTTGTTGAAGACATTGGCAGCGGCCAGGACCTTTTCACCATCGCCCGGCAGCTGGACGAACCAGCCTTGCGACCCGGTGGCGGAGGTGCTCGTGACGTCGACGACGTTGGTGCTCGCCTCCGTCAATGTCGCCCCGTTCGTCATGTCCGTGTTGTCCTTGATGCCATAGAAGCGATTCGAGGCCGCCGCGTTCGGATGGTTACGGTCCCCGGTCCCGAAGAAGACCCAAAGATTCCGGTTGCTGTCGAGGGCGAGCGCCGGCGCACCGTAGATCGCCTGCGTCGCATAGAATTCTCCCGACGCCGGCGGATTCGACTGGCTCGTGTCGGCGGCGAAGAGCCGCTTGCCTTTCCAGTTCGTCGTTGACGGGTCCGAGACGTCGAACTTCCAGAGCTGCCCGCCGACGTCTCCGACGTAGACATGATCGACGTAGCCGTCGTTGTTCGTGTCCACGGCCGTCGGGTTGGCCGCGATGCTGAAGTTCATGTACTGCCGATCATCGCTGGAGCTCGAGTTGTAGTACTCCCAGAGCTTCGCGCCGGTGGCGAGGTTCACTGCGAAAACCGCCTTGCCGTACGCATTGTTCGTCGGCGTGCTGTAGCCCCCGCCGAAGAAGGCGACGTACGTGTCGACTCCTCCGAGCTTGACCTTGCCAATCGCCGGCTCGGACCAGGTTTCCTGGATCTTCGAATCGGTGAAGCCCCAGAGGAACGTGGGGTTCGTCGTGTCGGTGATGTCGAGCGCGTAGTAGTACGGTCCCCCGCGCCGTGAGCCGAACACGACGATCGTCTTCCACACGCCGGACACCTTGATGTCCACCGCGATGGGGCTTGCGTCGACGAAATACTCGTGAGGACCGTTGATCGCGACCAGTGCCTGCAGGACGTCGAGCATGTCCGGCGGGACGAAGGCCCAAAGCTCCACGCCGTCCGCCTCGCGGAACGCGTGCAGCATGCCATCATTGGCGCCGGCGATGAGCACCTTCGTTCGGGTGGCCTGAGCGGACTTGAAGGACTGATAGCTGCTGTCGTTGAGTGCGAGGACGGGTGCCGAGACCAGCACGGGCGTCGAATGGAAAATGTCGCCCAGTTTCCACGGCCGGTCATCCGTCGTGCTGCTGTTCAGGTTCTCGTCGTTGACATCCACGCCTCGAATGTAGTCGATGATCTTGTCACGCTCCGCCGTCGTGGACACACCGAGGAGAGTGGTGCTGATGTTGCTGTTCGCCTTGGTGAACGGGACGAGGCTGCCGCTGATCTCCGTATAGATCGTCCGGCTGTTCGGAGAAATGCTGTTCAACGCCGTTCCGGCGTCCCAGATGAACGCGGACTGCAGGGGAATGTTGTTCGAGTCGACGGGGACGAGGCCCTGCGAGTCGCGCTGGTAGGCCTTGAGGTACCCTCGCCAGAATGGGGCCGACGGATCGGACTGGAACGAGGCGAGATATGCCCGGGTGCTTCCCGTCGTGCTGGTCGTCGGCAGCACGGGGTTGGCAAACGTGTACGTGGCCTGCTTGATGAGCGTGATCGCGCGCGTCAACGCGCGCTCGAGATCGGTGGCGCTGTCGGACTGGAAGTACTGGCCACCACCGTTGTTGGCCGCCTGCTTCAGATCGGCAATCGCCTGATCGGAGGTCGCCTGCGACGTGTTCACGGTGAGGCCGAAGCCGACCGTATGCACGATGACCTTCTGGAGGTCGGCCAGGGTGTCGGAATGGTCCTGCGTCTTACGGAGTGTCGCCTCGTTGACGATATGCCTCTGGCCAGACGTCTGCATGCCGTCCGTGATCAGAATCACGTAGTTCGGCTGACATCCGAGCTGGATCGGGCTGGTGAATCGGGTCCCGTCCGTGAGCGTCAGGCCCTTATAGTACCGGCCCGCATCGTACAGCGAGTCTCCGAGGGGAGTATCGCCCGTTGGGGACAGGCCGTTCACGGCCGTCTTCATGGCGGACACCGTGCTGCCGACTTCCGCGATGACCCGGGCACCGCGCTGGCCGTTGCTGCCGTAGTAGAACGTCATGATGCCGAAGCGCACGCCCTGCACGTTGTCGAGCACGTTGTTGACGACGCGCTTCGCGATGACCATCTTCGACTGGGTACAGGCGCCACCGCTCGCGCACGTGCCCAGGAGGTAGTTGATGTAGTTGCCCGTGAACAGGGTGACGTTCGAGCCGCTGATCGATCCCGACCAGAAACCCGCATCGGTGAGCGCGACCTGCGCGGCGCCGGAGCCGCTGCCGCTTATGGCCGAGATCGAGTCGGCGTAGTGGTCGTACGACGAGCCCTTGTAGACCATGTTCGAGTTGCAGTTCTGCAGCGTCGTCGACCGTGGCCGCCGTGTTGTGATCGGGTCACATCGGACGAGAACCGGATACGTCGTCGTCGGATCGTAGGCGTTCGACGGAGCGTCGTCCGACATACTGCCCGAGTTGTCGAAGATGATGACGACGTTCGGGTTGATGTTCGCCCCGAAGATGTCGCTGTCGTCGGCGACCGTCGCCTGTGGCACGGCCAGGACGAGCTGAGCGGCGATGAGGACGAGGGCCAGCACTCTCTTCATGGAAGCTCTCATTGCGCGATCGGCCCGTACGCTGCCTGGGCGTCGATCGTGCGCTGCGCGCTTCTCGGGCCAGTCCCCGAGCCGGTGAACGCGAACGTATAGAAGACGTATCCGGACGGGTTGTATCCCGTGCCACTGCCGAGCGAGTAGCCGGCTTCCTGCTGCGTGCCGGCAAAGCAGGTGGTGTTCGGTGGCGTGTGCTGCACCTGATACGAATAGCCGCCGCCGAGCGCCGTGGACGCCACGACGCAGCTCGAGACGGTGGGCGCGATCATGTCGACGGCCACGTTGATGGCGGCATCGGCGGCGAAGAAGCTGCCTTCGGCCGACACGGTGTTGTAGGCGATGTCTCCCTCGGTGGCCGACATGCGGAGCAAGAACACGCCGCCGACGAGCAACAGGATCATGATGGAGAGCGCGATCACGAGCGCGATCCCGCGCTCGTCACGGCACTGGCGCCACAGTCGCGGCATGCGTCGGTTCCCCTTCATGGGTTTCGCAGCCTCACGTCGGAGGTCAGCGTGTACGTCTGCGGAGGCTGATTGGGCACGGATTCGCGCGCGGTCAAGGTGATGACGACGCGCCGGACGGCGGCGCGCTGGGTCGGGCTCGCGAAACTGGGCGCGGCGCCGACTCCCTGTCCGTCGAGCTGATACGGCGCCGTCGGCGGGTCGGGCACCGGATCGTTGTTGGCGTCGTAGTAGGCGAACCCGAGATTCGTCACGCCCTCCGCGAGGACGACTCCGTTGGAGCACGTGTAGGAGCTGGCGGCGCCGCGAGGTCCCTGGACGCGCCGGAGGCCGGCGCTGTCCAGGCAGAAGAAGAAGGCGTTCGTGGAACCGGATCCATCGAGGTCGCCGGCCACGGCGATGGCGGCATTCGTCGCGACTTCCACGGAGTTCTGCTGATCGTTGGAGTTGTCGGTGTCGATGTTCTCCGGGAAGTATCCGGCCATGCGGATCTGTCGCACCATCACGTCCATGGCGACGCGGCCGTTCTGCTGGACGTTCAGCTTGCGCTGGCTCGACTGGTAGGCCGAGTTGCTCGGCTCGAAGACCTGCATGATGCCCATGAGGATCAGCAGGAAGATGCTGAGCGCGACCAGGACCTCGACGATCGTGAAGCCCGATTGCCCGTTCCGCCGTCGGCGCGCCATCAGAACATCCTCACGAAGATCGTCGTGAGCTGCACGCTCGAGGTCAGGCCCGGCACTGTCACCGTCACCGTCGCCTGGCACCGTGAGCCGGTGGCCGAGCAGGTGCCGCCGGGAGGCGCGGTGACCTGGATCGTCGCGGCTCCGCCGATCGGCGTGATGCTGCCGTACTCGGCCAGCTCCCCGCTCGTGAAGCTGAAGCCGCCTCCGGGCCCGCCGATCATGTATCGCCACCGCCGGACGGCCGCCAGTTCCGGGTCGGCCGCCGGCACGGTGCTCGAATTCGCGGTGTTGAAGCCGTGGAGATTCCGCATGCTGTCGAACGGCAAGGCGCCCATGTCCTCCAGGATTTGCCGCCCTGCGGTCACGGCCAGCGTCATCCGTCCGGCGTCGACGACCTGCTGATGCCCCACGGGAAACATCGAGGCGATGACCAGCAGCGCGATCAACAGCACCATGGAGGCGATGATCACCTCGGTGAGCGTGAAGCCGGCGCTGCCTGCCGTCAGCCTGCGCGTCTTCATGGGCACGCCGTCGCGCCGACGAGCTGGATCCGGCCGGATGGATTCACGAGCACGTCCAGACATCCCGTCTGCGAGGAGTTCTGCACGCGCAACGTCCCGGTGGCGGTGGCGGAGCCGAGCGAGTTGAACGTGATGCGGGGCCCCTGCGTGATCCGCGACCTGTTGTCCATGATCGTCCAGCCGGAAGCGTCGGTGCCGGGCCCGGTCACGATCCCGCCCGGACACGGCGTCGTCGTCCCCGTGCACAGTCGCCAGCGATTCTGCGGATGCGTCTGGGTCTCGACGCTGACCGAGTTGCTGCGTGTGATCGCCAGCTGCCGGGCGCGACTCAGGACGGTCATGAGCTCGCGCGCGGCGCCATTGGTCTCCTGGGCCCGCTGATAGCTCAGATAGAACGGCGTGCCGATCGCCGTGACGGTCACGATGAGGGCGATGACGATGAGCAACTCGACGAGCGTGAAGCCGTCGTCCGCGCCTCGCCGTCGATCACGGTTCATGGCGTCATTGGCTCCGTCGGGCAACGTGTAGAGCGTCATCATAGATCTCGGCACCACATAGCAACGGGAGTGCCAGACCCGGAGGTCATTGAGGAATCGAGCCTTACCGCGTCGTCGGCAGCGGGCACGATCAATTACTGACCAGCGCCGTGACATGTTGCACGGCGGATTTGCGCTGGACGTCGCTCGGGCACTGATGCCGGCCGTCAGCGGTCAAAGCCGCCGAGGTACCAGGCGACGATGGCGTTGCCCCAGAACAACGCGACGACGCCGCCGAGCGCGAGAAACGGCCCGAACGGAATGGCGTCCTTCCGGGCGAGCTTGCCCGACGCGAGCAGCGCAACGGCGCAGATGCCGCCGAGCATGACGGCGAGGAAGAGCGCCACGAGCAGCGGCTTCCAGCCGAGAAACGCGCCGAGCATCGCCCCGAGCTTCAAGTCCCCGCCTCCCATGCCGCCGCGGCTCAGCACGATGACGGCCACGAACAAGCCGGCGCCGAGCAGCATGCCGCCCAGGGACTCCACCCAGGAAAGGCGGTTCGTCGCCAGGCTCGCCACGAGACCGACCACCACGCCCGGAAGGGTGAGCGCATCGGGAATGATCTGATGGCGAAGGTCGATGACGGTGATGGCGACGAGCGCGGCCAGGAAGATCGCGGCGACGACGAAGTCGCGAATGTCGCCGCCGAAGACGAGCCATGCCATTGCGAACAGCGTGGCCGTGGCCGCTTCGACGACCGGATACCGCCACGGAATCGGCGCGGCGCACGCGCGGCAGCGCCCTTTCAAGACCGCGAACGAGAGCAGCGGGATATTGTCGTACCACGCGATCGGATGGCCGCACGCCGGGCACGACGAGCGGGGCGCCCAGAGGCTGCGCCGCTGCGGCACCCGCGCGATGACGACGTTCACGAAACTGCCGATGACGAGCCCGAACGTGACAACGGGGACGAGCGTCATCAGGATGCGAAGTGCCTTGCGAACGGCGCCGCCAGTTTCGGATGGAGCTGGCGGAGGATCGTGAAGTGCTTTCCCGCTTCCTTGAGCTCGCCGGCTTCCAGGTAGGCCTGGACGAGCCCGATGCGCGCCTCAGGCGCGAACTGGTCGAGTTCCACCGCCCGATGGAACTGCTCGAGTGCTTCTTGTAGCCGACCGGCGCCGGCGAGGGCAGCGCCGAGGTTCGCCCGCGCCATCACATTGACGTTGTCCAGGACGAGAGCCCGGCGGAGATAGGGCATTGCCTCGTCGAATTTCCCTTGTCGCAGCAAGGCCTTACCGAGGTTGTTGAGCACGCCGACATCCGAGGCATCCTTTCCGAGCGCCCGCTTGAGATTCGGTTCGGCCTCGGCGGCGCGGTCGAGCTGGATCAACGCCAACCCGATGCCGCCATAGGCCTTCTCACGATCGGGACGGAGCTCGACCGTTCGCGCGAGGTGGATCAATGCCGCCTTCGAATTTCCAGAGTTCACCAGCATGGCGCCCACGTTGTTCTGGCAGATGGAGCACTCCGGCTCCGCCTGCGAGGCGTGCATCCACAGCGACTCCGTGCTTTTCCACACGCGCACCTGTTCCCACGTCAGCGCTCCGAGGACGACGATCCACCCTACGACAGCGGCCGCGGCGAGGTGCGTGAGCCTCGGAGCGACGGTGCCCTGGGCGCGCGCGCGTCCGAGGAGCGCGGGGATCGCGCCGACGAGGAGGGCGAATCCCAGGCAGGACAGATAGCTGTACCGGTCATGTGCGAGCTGAAAACCGGCGTGCACCAGCCCTCCCACGGGAGCCAGAACGATCGCGTAATACACGTAGGCGGCGCCGCCGGCCGGCCATCGGCGCCATAGCGCGAGCAGGCTTACCGTGATGAGGATCGCGGCCACGGTGGCGAAGGCGAACTGACCTTCGAAGATATCGACCCTGGCCGGAAGCTCGTAGAGCGGGGACAGGCCGACCGGGAGCACGGTCTTTCCGATGTAGAAGCAGACGCTGTAGAGCGCCATAGCGATCCGCGACAGCAACGGGTACTGAACCGTGGACGTGAAGAACGAGTGCTGCGCGACGGACCAGTAAGAAACGGCCGCGCCCGCGACGCCCAGTATCAGAAAGGGGACTTTTTCGAGGAGAACGCGACCTGCCGCGGACCGATTCCACCGCCGTGGTGACACCTCGAGGCGGCGCAGCGGATAGATATCGAGGAGGACGAGCACCAACGGCAGGGTCATCGTGATCGATTTCGACAGCAACGCGAGCGCGAAGAACACGAGCGATGTTGCGAGCCGCCGCCGTCTCCGCCAGCCTTCCAGGTCGACAGCGGAGAGGTAGCAGAGAATGCAGGCGAGGAACATCAAGCCCGAGAGCACGTCCCGTCGTTCGGTGGCCCAGGCCACCGATTCGGCACGGAGCGGATGGATGCCGAAAAAGAGCGCGGCCAGGCCCGCTCCAATGCGCAATTCCACCGCCGTCGCCCAGGGAAGAGCCCGCGGGAGCAGACGAAGCCCCACGGCGAAGAAGAGGACGACGTTGGCGGCGTGAAGTACCAGGTTTGTGAAGTGGTACCCGGACGGTTCCATGCCCCACAGAACGTAATCCAGGCCGAAGGTCAGCCATGTCACGGGGATGTAGTGACCCATGAGTGTTGCCGACAACATCCAGCTGATCTGTGTCCAGCCTAGACCGCGGAAGTGCTTGTTATTGACCAGGTTGATCGGATCGTCCCACTCGACGAACTCGTTGTAGAGGCCGTGGACGAACACGGCGACGACGGCGAGCACGAGCGCCAGACCGACTTCGCGATTGCTCGGGCGAAAGCTCCGCAGCCAGCGCCGAGCGCGCGCGCCGGGGGCGCTCCGCTCGGCCGGGATCGCGCTGCCGGGCGCAGTCATCGTCGTGCCATTGTCCATGTCGTCGCGGAGCTCTGAGTGGAGGTGAACTGGACGGGGGAGCGCGAGGCTCCCCCGTCCGCGACACGCGTTAAGGAACGGTGACGGTCGTATTGTCGCCCGCGGCCGAGATCGTGAACACGCCCGTGCTCGTGTCGGCGGTATAGCTGTAGGCCGACCAGCCAGAGGGCGCCGCGATGGTCGCCGCCATGAACGGACCGGCCACCTGGTTCTGCGCGTTGGTGACCGCCGACGTCAGCTGCGTGAGGGCGGTCGGGACGATCCCCATGTGCGCGCCGTAGATCGACGCGGCGGACGTGAGGGCGCGGGCATCGGCCTGCGCCTTGGCAATGCGCGCTCGCTGCTGGACGTTGGCATAGAGCGGAATGGCGATCGCC
The DNA here is from genome assembly GCA_036556545.1 of Candidatus Methylomirabilota bacterium. GTDB lineage: Bacteria > Methylomirabilota > Methylomirabilia > Rokubacteriales > CSP1-6 > AR12. The sequence goes on along the minus strand of DATBJF010000064.1, from coordinate 544 downwards.
GCCAGGATGCCGATGATCGCGACGACGATCAGGAGCTCGATCAGCGTGAAGCCGTGCTGACCGCCCAGCCGAAGTTTTCGGAATGACCGAATCATGTGTGCCCCCTCCGTGAATGATGCGCTTGTGCGCACGAACGCTCGAGGGCGGGATCTGTGCATGGCCAGTGCCATACTCGTCGCGGCCGGTCATAGCCTTTATTTAGTGGATGTTATCGCCCGGCGAGTTACGCGACGAAAGAGGGCCGCGAGACAAATACCGCGCGCGAGATGACGCATTTTGTCAGTGGTGTGGCAAAGAAAAAGGGGAGGAGATCGCTCTCCTCCCCTCGATGATGCCCCGCCACGTTAAGGAACGGTGACGGTCGTATTGTCGCCCGCGGCCGAAATCGTGAACACGCCCGTGCTCGTGTCGGCACTGTAGCTGTAGGCCGACCAGCCAGAGGGCGCCGCGATGGTCGCCGCCATGAACGGACCGGCCACCTGGTTCTGCGCGTTGGTGACCGCCGACGTCAGCTGCGTGAGGGCGGTCGGGACGATCCCCATGT
>DATBJF010000063.1:0-28918 GCA_036556545.1 Candidatus Methylomirabilota bacterium | reverse complement strand
CTCGGCGACGAGGCGGTGCGCGTCATCTTCGAGGACGGCCGGATGCCGCTTGCCGCCGGCTGCTACATGCCGACCGGCCACGCCGTCGCCGAGCGCGGCGGCTTTCGTATCACCGGCCGCTGGGCGTTCGCGAGCGGCATCCGGCACGCCGCCTGGGTCTCGGGCACCGCCTGGGTCGTGCGCGACGGCGCGCAGACCGCCGAGCGCCGCGTGTTCGTCGTCCGCACCGGCGAGGTCGACGTCCACGACACCTGGCACGTGGCCGGGCTGCGCGGCACGGGCAGCTGCGACTTCTCCGTGAAGGAGCACTTCGTGGCGGAGGCCTTCACCTGGGACATCGAGCGCGCGCAGCCCCGGCGCGGCGGCGTCCTCTATCACCTCGGGCTCCCCGGCTTCGTCACCAACGAGCACGCCGGCTTCGCCCTCGGCGTGGCCCGGCGCGCTCTCGACGCCATCACCGCGCTGGCTGCCGGCAAATCACGTGGCCTCAAGCCGGCGCCGCTCGTGGGACGCAGCACGTTCCAGCGATTCGTCGGCGAAGCCGACCTGCGCCTGCGCGCCGCGCGGGCGCTGGCCGTCGAGCTCAACGAGGCCGCCTTCACGACGGTCGGCGTCGGAGACCGGCTGACGGCGCGGCAGCACGCCGAGCTCCGCAGCGCGGCGGTGCTGGCCACCGACGTCTCGCTCGACGTGGTCACGCGAGCCTTCCGCTTCGCCGGCGGCGCGGCGCTCTACGACGCGAGCGTGCTGCAGCGCTGCCTGCGCGATCTGAACGCCGGCGCGCAGCACTTCATGGTCAGCGATTCCGCCTACGAGGGCCTGGGGCAGCTCCTGCTCGGCCTCCCGGGCGAGCCGATGTCCTAATAGCTCTTCGGCAGGCCGAGCACGTGCTCCGCGAGATGGTTCAGGACCATCTGCTGCGAGACCGGCGCGATCTTGTAGAGCCGGACCTCGCGCCAGAGGCGCTCGACGTAGAACTCCTTGGCATAGCCGTAGCCGCCGTGTGTCTGGAGCGCCACGTCGCACGCCTCGAAGCCCGCGTCGGCCGCCAGGAGCTTGGCGGCGTTGGACTCCGCGCCGCACGGCCGTCCCTGGTCGAAGAGCCACGCGGCCTTCAGGCACATGGCCTCGGCCGCCTCGAGCTTCGCCCACGCCATCGCGAGCGGGTGCGCGATCGCCTGGTTCTGGCCGATCGGCCGGTCGAAGACCACGCGCTGCTTGGCGTACTCGACGGCGCGCGCGAGGGCGGCACGGCCGATCCCGACCGCCTCGATGCCCGTGAAGACGCGCTCGGGATTCAGCGAGTCGAGGATGTGATAGAAGCCGCTGCCCGGCTCGCCGACGACGTTCTCGTCGGGGATCTCGAGGGCGTCGATGAAGATCTCGTTGCTGTCGACGGCGGCCCGCCCGAGCTTCTCGATCTCCTGCACGGTGATCTTCGCGCGGTCGAACTCGGTGAAGAACAGCGTGAGACCCTTGAGCGGCTTCGTCGGATCGCGGTCGGCGGTGCGGGCCAGCAGCAGGATGTGAGTGGCGTTCCGGGCGTTGGTGTTCCACACCTTGCGGCCGTTGACGATCCAGCGGTCGCCCTGCTTGACCGCGCGCGTCTGGATCCGTGACGTGTCGGTGCCGACGTTGGGCTCGGTGACGCCGAACGACATCACGATCTCGCCGGTGGCCATGCGCGGCAGGTATTTGCGCTTGAGCGCCTCGCTGCCGTGCTTGATCACCGGCATGGGCGGAAACATGTAGAAGTGGATGGGCGAGGCGCCGCTGGTGCCGGCGCCCGCCGCGCAGATCTCGTGCAGGAGGATGGCCGCCTCCGTCACGCCGAGGCCGGAGCCGCCGTACTCCTCCGGAATGATGGCCCCGAGCCAGCCGGCCCTGGCGAACGCCTTGACGAAGTCCCACGGGTACTCGTGCTTGCGATCGCGCTCGAGCCAGTAGTCGAGCGAGAACGAGCGGGCCAGCGTGGCCACTTCCTTGCGGATCATCTCCTGCTGCTCGGTCAGCGCGAAGTCCATGCGCGAATTCTAGCGTAGGATACCGGCGACTGCTGGGAGGCTCGGGATGGCGACGGGGTTCGGCGAGCGAATGGTGAGGGCGGCCAAGCTGGATCGCGCCGTCTACGAGGAAGTCGAGAAGGACCGCACGGCGACCGGCCAGGCGGCGGGCGTGGTCGTGCTGGTCGCCGTCGCCACCGGCATCGGCCTCGGCGCCGGCCTGCGCGGGCTCGTGGTCGGCCTCGTGGCGGGGGTCCTCGCGTGGGCGGTGTGGGCGGCGCTGATCTACGGGATCGGCGCCAAGATGCTCCCCGAGCCCCAGACCCATGCCAACTGGGGCGAGCTCGCGCGGACGCTCGCCTTCGCCAGCAGCCCGGGGGCGCTGCGGATCCTCGGCATCGTGCCCGTGCTCGGCGAGATCGTCTTCGTCGTCACCGGCATCTGGATGCTCGTCGCCACCGTGATCGCCGTCCGGCAGGCGCTCGACTACCAGAGCTTGCCGCGCGCGGTCGCCGTGTGCCTCATCGGCTGGATCGCGCAGATGGTGCTCTTCTTCCTGGTGACGCGGCCGGCCGGCCCGATGTAGCCCGCGCCCCGGCCGGTGTATCATGGCCGCCGCGATGGCGGTCCGCGGGCTCTACGCGCTGCAAAACGGCTTCATGGGCGCCCAGCGCTCGCTCCTCTTCTATGGCGAGTTCGCGGAGGCTCGCACGCAGATTCCGATCACCTCGTACGTGGTGCGCACCAGCGACGCCGTCATCCTCTACGACACCGGCGTCTCACCGCGCGCGGTGCCCGGCCTGCTCCGCTCGGACACGCTGGCACGATTCACCGACGAGGATCTGCTCGTGCACCGGCTCGACGGCCTGGGGCTGGAGCCGAAGGATGTGGACCTGGTCGTGCTGTCCCACCTGCACTACGACCACGCCGGTGGCGCCGAGTTCTTCCGCGACTCCGAGCTGGTGGCGCAGAAGGACGAGTACGCGTACGCGCATTACCCCGCGTCCTTCTTCGCGTCGTTCTATTACCGCAAGAACTTCGACCTTCCGGGCTATCGCTGGCGCCTGCTCGACGGCGACACCGAGCTTCAGCCGGGCGTCACCGCCGTGCGCTCCGACGGCCACACGCCCGGCCACCAGTCGCTGCTCGTCGAGCTGCCCGACTCGGGTCCGGTCATCCTGGCCGGCGACTCCTGTTACTGGCAGGAGCACATCGATCAGGAGCGCGTGCCGGGCGTGGTGTGGGACCCGACACGCGCGCTCCACTCCATCAAGAAGCTGAAGACGCTCGCCCGCCTCACCGGCGGCCGCATCTTCCCGAGCCACGACCCGGCGTTCTGGAAGACCGTCAAGCAGGCGCCGGAAGCCTATCGCTGATCGAACGGTGGTCGCTAGCTCGACCGGCGCCGACGGCGCGAGCCGCCACGCTTGCGCGGCACCCGCGCACCCTTCTTGCGAGCCTCGCTCAGGCCGATGGCGATGGCCTGCTTTCGGCTCGTGACCTTCTTGCCGCTGCGGCCGCTCTTGAGCGTTCCGCGCTTGCGCCGGCGCATCGCCGACCGCACCGTCTTGCTCGCTCCCCGGCTGTACTTTCTCGCCATGATCGTCCTCCTGACATACTTCGTCGCGGGCTCCGTCGATGCAAACGCCGTGCACGCGAGCGGCGTGGCACAGTAGGTGACATGGCGGACATCCGCGATCGACTGGCTGCGCTCGACTGGTCGGCCCTCGAGCGGTCGCTGTGGGAGCACGGGTACGCGAAGACGCCGCCCGTGCTGGCGCCCGAGGAATGCGCCGAGTTGATCGGCCTGTATCGCGACGAGACGCGCTTCCGGAGTCGCGTCGACATGGCGCGCCTGCGCTTCGGCGTCGGCGAGTACAAGTACTTCGCGGCTCCCCTGCCCCCGCTCGTCGAGGCGCTGCGCGTGCACGCCTATCCCCCGCTGGCCGCCATCGCCAACCAGTGGGAGGTCGCGCTCGGCACGGCCGTGCTGCACCCGCCGGAGCTGCGCGGGCTGCTCGCGCGCTGCCGGAAGAAGGGCCAGACGAAGCCGACGCCGCTCATGCTGCACTACGAGACGGGGGGCTACAACTGCCTGCACCAGGATCTCTACGGCGAGGTCGTCTTCCCGCTCCAGCTGACCTGCTTCCTGAGCCGCCGCGGCATCGACTACGACGGCGGCGACTTCCTCCTGGTCGAGCAGCGCCCGCGCGCGCAGTCGAAGGGCGAGTCCATCGCCACCGAGCAGGGCGAGATCCTGCTCTTCACCACGCGCTACCGGCCGGTCCAGACCACGCGGGGCTACTACCGGGCGGCCATGCGCCACGGCGTCAGCCGGCTCACGCGCGGCGAGCGGTACACGCTCGGCGTGATCTTCCACGACGCGAAGTGACGACGCCCGCGCTCGACCTGGTCATCCGCAACGTGCGCGTCGTCCGGCCGCGCCAGCCGGCCGTCGACAGGCTCGACCTCGGCATCAAGGACGGCCGCTTCGCCCGCATCGCGTCGTCGATTCCGGCCGGCGAGGCCGGGCGCGAGTACGACGGCCGCGGGCGGCTGGCCTTTCCAGGCGTCGTGGACGCGCACACGCACGCGGGGATCTACGCCCCGCTGGCCGACGACGCGCTCACCGAGAGCCGCGCCGCCGTGTCCGGCGGCGTCACCACGATGCTCACGTACTTCCGCACGGGCCAGTACTACCTGAACCGCGCCGGCGCATATGCACAGTTCTTCCCGGAGGTGTTGAAGATCTCCGAAGGCCGCTACCACTGCGACTACGCCTACCACCTGGCGCCGATCGCCGCCGGTCACGTCGACGAGATGGAGGCGCTGGCGACGGCGCACGGCGTCCCCTCGTTCAAGATCTTCATGTTCTACGGCGGCTACGGCCTTCACGGCGACGCCGGCGGCGACGCGCAGCGGCGCTTCTTGATGCTCGGGGCCGACGACCACTACGATCTCGCTCACTTCGAGTTCATCATGCGGGCGGCCGCGCGCATCCGCGACCGGCATCCCGCGCTGGCTCCGTACGTCAGCGTGAGCCTGCACTGCGAGATGGCCGACATCCTGAGCGCCTACACGCGGCTCGTCCAGAAGGACGGCTCGCTGACCGGCCTCGCCGCCTACAGCGCCGCCCGCCCGCCGCACGCCGAGGGCCTTGCCGTCTGCGTGGCCGCGTACCTCGCGCACGAGGCGGGCTGCGCCAACGTGAACCTGCTGCATCTGTCGTCGCGCAAGGCGCTGGAGGCGGCGGCCGCCATGGCGCGGACGTTCCCGCACGTGGACTTCCGGCGCGAGGTCACCGTCGGCCATCTCCTGCTCGACGTCGACGCGCCCGCGGGCGCCTATGCCAAGGTGAATCCGCCGATCCGTCCGCGCGACGACGTGGAGTTCCTGTGGAACGCCGTGCTGGGTGGCGACGTGGACTGGATCGTGAGCGATCACGCCTGCTGCGCGGAGGAGGTCAAGGGCGCCGGCGGCGGCCGCGGCGACATCTGGCTCGCCAGGTCGGGCTTCGGCGGGACGGAATACCTTCTGGCCGGCGTCTTCAGCGAGGGCCGGCGTCGCGGGTTGGCGCTGCATCGCATCGCCGAGCTGCTGGCGCTCAATCCCGCCCGGCGCTACGGTCTGCTGACCAAGGGCGACATCGCGCTCGGCCTCGATGCCGACGTGGCGTTGCTCGACCCCGATCGCCGCGTCACCGTGCGCGCGGCGGACTCACCGTCGGGCCAGGGCTACACGCCGTTCGAGGGTCAGGAGCTCACCGGCCAGGTCACGGCGACCTTTCTCCGCGGCACGCTCGTCTACGAGAACGGCCGCGTTCTGGGTAGTCCCCGCGGGCGCTACCAGCGAAGACCGACGTCCTAGGGCGCGGAGCGGATCGCCGCCAGGAATCGCTCGCCGAACTCCGCCGCCTTCCACTCGCCGACCCCCTTCACCTCGAGGAACGCGGCCGGCGTCCGCGGCCGGAGCCGCGCCATGTCACGGAGCGAGGCGTCGCTGAAGATCAGGTACGGCGGCACTCGGCGCTCGTCGGCGATGCGGCGGCGCAGCCCGCGCAGGGCGTCGAAGAGCACGCGGTCGTAGGCGCCGGCGTCGGTGGCGGGCGCCTCCGGCTGCGCGCGCTCGCCGGCGCCCGTCGAGTCGGCGGCGGTGGCGCGCAGCCGAGCGGCGCTCGACAGCGGCGGGGCGGGCTCCTCACCCCGCAGCGTCGCGCGGCCTCGTTCGGTGAGAGTGAGCGTCGGATACTCGTCGTCGCTGCGCGCCAGGAGGCCGTCGGCGAGGAGCTGATCGATCCACGCACGCACCTGCGCCTTCTTCTCGCCGCGGAGCGCGCCGTAGGCGGCGAGCCGGTCGTGCCCGAGCTGGCCGACGCGGGCGGTGACGGCGCCGGCCAGCACGTCGGCCACGTGAGTGGCGCCGAAGCGAGCGCGCAGCTCGGCCACCGCTTCGAGGATTCGCGCCGCCACGCCGGCCGTCTCACCGCCCTGCACGGTCTCGCCCAGGCAGACGTCACAGGCGCCGCAATGCTCCCGCTCGTACGGCTGCCCGAAGTAGGTCACGAGCGCGCGGTGGCGACACACCGCCTGCTGGCAAAATGCGTACATCTCCCCGAGCTTGCGCAGCGCGCCCGGCGGCGGCGCCGCGCCGTCGGCCGCCATTACCGATTTCCAGAGGCCGTAGTCGCCGCCGCTGACGAGCAGCAGGCACTCGGCCTCGAGCCCGTCGCGGCCCGCGCGGCCGGCTTCCTGCTGGTAGTGCTCGAGGGACTTGGGCATCCCGGTGTGGATGACGTAGCGGACGTTGGAGCGATCGATGCCCATCCCGAAGGCGACGGTCGCGACCACGATGTCGACCTTCTCGTTGACGAAGGCCTCCTGGTTGGCGCGCCGCTCGTCGTCGCTCAAGCCGGCGTGATAGCGAAGCGCCCCGAACCCGCGCCGCGTCAGGGCAGCCGTGAGCTCGTCGACCTCGCTGCGCCGGATGCAGTAGACGATGCCGGCCTGCCCGCGATGGCGGTTGATGGCGGCGACGACCTGTCCCACGCGATCGGTGCGCGGCCGCACGCGATAGATCAGGTTCGGTCGGTCGAAAGCGCCGACGAGGATGGTGGGATCCTTCAGGCGCAGCTCGGCCGCGATGTCGGCGCGCACCTGTGGCGTGGCGGTCGCCGTGTAGGCGTGCACGCCGATGCCGGGGAACGCCCCGCGCAGGCCGCGGAGCTGCCGGTACTCCGGGCGGAAGTCGTGTCCCCACTGGCTGATGCAGTGCGCCTCGTCGACGGCGAAGAAGGCCGGGCCCACGCGCTGCAGTCGCTCGAGGAAGCCATCCATCACGAGACGCTCGGGAGCGACATAGAGCAGCTGCACGCCACCGGCGGCCACCGAGCGCATGACGGCCGAGCGCTCGGCCGCCGTCTGGCTGCTGTTCAGGACCGCGGCCGGCACGCCGGCCTGGCGCAGGCCGTCGACCTGGTCCTTCATGAGCGCGATCAGCGGCGAGACGACGACGGCGAGCCGACGCAAATGCGCGGCGGGCGCCTGGTAACAGAGCGACTTGCCGCCGCCGGTCGGCAGCACGACCAGCGAGTCGCGACCGTCGAGGACACACTGGATGGCGCGCTCTTGCAGCGGGAGGAACCGATCGTAACCCCAGATGCGACGGACCGTCTCGTGCAGGAACTCAGTCTGGATGATGCCGCGATGATAGCCGACGCCTCCAGGCGTCGCCTAGTGTGTAAACGTCATTACATCGCGAGCGACAATTGCTCCGGCGCCGCGGGCGGCTCCAGGGGCTGCTCGCGGCGGTCGGCGATCGCGAAGCGGCGCTTGAGCGCGGCCACTTCGTCCTTCACCTGTGCGGTGGCCGCGCGGCCCGGATACGGCGAGCGATAGAGCGCGAGGTAGCGCGGCAGCAGCTCGGGCCAGTCGCGCGCGAGATGCTCGAGGAAGTGCTCCCGCGTGCCGGGCTGCAGGTAGAGGACGTTGCACCATACGTTGGTGGCGCCGGCGTCGCGCGCGGCCCGCACGACGTCGGCCAGCAGCTCCGGCCTGTCCGAGATGCCGGGCAGGATCGGCGCGATGCCGACACCGGCATCGATGCCGGCGTCGATGAGAATGCGCAGCGCGCGGAGGCGCTGGCGGGGCGGCGCCGTGCCGGGCTCCGTGCGACGCCAGATCTCCGGGTCGAGCGTCGGCACCGAGAACGTCACGTCCACCTCGGCGCGGCGGGCCGCGCGCTGGAGCACGTCCACGTCGCGCACGACGAGCGGGCCGCGCGTGATCAGGCTGAACGGGCTGCGCGCATCGGCGAACGCCTCGAGGCACGCGCGCGTGATCCGGTATCGTCCCTCGGCGGGCTGGTATGGATCGGTGGCGGCGCCGACGGCCACGACCTCCCGCTTCCACGTCCGGCTCGCGAGCTCGCGCCGGAGCACGTCCGCCACGTTGAGCTTCACCCGGACAGAGCGGCCGTAGGCTTCGCCCGAGGGCCGGTCGGCACGGCGCTCGAAGCCGCGGACGTAGCAGAACGTGCACCGATGCGCGCAGCCCATGTAGGGATTGAGCGACCACTTGAACGGCATGTTGCTCACGCGGTTGAGCGCCGCGCGGCACGGCTCTTCCCGATACTCCACGCGCATCGCGCTCAGTATACCGACCGGGCCCCGCCGGTGTTATCGAGGCCCGCCACGGCGTTGCCGCGGCGGGCCGAGCGTTGGTGGGTGTGGGGGGCCATGTCGGGGCCCCCCACGTCCTCAGGCCGCCGCCCGCGGCGGAGCGCGCCCCAGCCGGCGCCAAGCGCCACGAGCGCCGCCATTAACAGCGCCGTCGCGAGCCAATAGAGCGGCCACGATCGCAGCGAGAGGCCGAGCGCCCGCTGCCCGATGGTCACGACGATCACGTGATGTGCCACATAGAGGAAGAGCGCCGTCTGTCCGAGGATCACGAGCGGCCGTAGCGGCAGTCCCACGCGCTCGACGAGATGAAAGCAAGCGGCGATGGTCGCGAAGCTCCACGCCAGCACCCACGCCACGCTCGCCCCGCGCGGGATCCAGTGGTTGGTGAGGAGCAGGTCGTAGGCGAACGTCAGGCGCGGCGATACCGGCCACCACCACTCGGCGAGCAGCGCGCCGGCGGCCAGGCCGGCGGCCGCCCACCCGAGCCGCGCGTAGAAGCGCGCGTGCGCCGCCGCGCCGCGGAGCTCCGCCGCCCCCGCCCCGAGGGCGAGACCCAGGAGCACCAGACCCAGCCACGGCCACGGCGGGAAGTCGTGGAACGCGAGCTGCGCGACCAGCGGATGCGCGCCGATCCAGCCCGTGAGCGGGACGAAGAGCCAGACGAACGACACGTAGAGCGCCGCTCCGGCGGCGCCGAGGGCGTGGCGCGCGAGCGGGCGGTCGAGCCACGGTCGCGTGAGCGGGGCCACGAGGACCGCCATCCCGATCGTGTGGAGCACGTTGCTGCCGAGCAGCGGCTGCTGGGGCCACAGGACGGCATTGACGACGTAGCCGGCGGCGAAGAGCATCGCCGCACGCTCCATCGCGCGGCGCATGGGATGCGGCGAGGTGCGATACGACAGCGGCAGCACGAAGCCGACGAGGAAGAGGAACGCCGGACCGGCGGCCGACGTCGTCACGTAGATCAGCGGCCAGCGCGCGAGGTCGTCGCCGATCCAGTACCGCGCCGTGTGGTTCACGACCATGAGGACGAGCGCCACGCCGCGCGCGGCGTCGAGGTACGCGAGCCGCATGACGCTACCGCCGCGTCGGGTCCTCGCCGACCTTCACGAGCAGCTTGCCGAAGTTCTTGCCCTGCAGGAGGCCGATGAAGGCGCGGGGCGCGTTGTCGAGGCCCTCCACGATGTCCTCGCGATACTTGAGCCGCCCTTCGCGCACCCAGCGGCCGCAGTCGGCGAGGAATGCCGGCAGCCGATCGGCGTGGTCGGAGACGATGAACCCCCGGATCGTCACGCGGTTCACGAGCACCGGGCCCATGTTCGGCCCCGGGGGCGGCTCGACCGCGTTGTACTGCGAGATGATCCCGCACAGCGGGATCCGCGCGAACGGATTGACCAGCCGTAGCACCGCCTTCAGCACGTCGCCGCCCACGTTGTCGAAGTACACGTCGATGCCCCGGGGGCACGCGTCCTTCAGCGCGGCCGGCAAGTCCGGCGAGCGATGACTCACGCACGCGTCGAATCCCAGCTCCTTCACGACGAAGTCGCACTTCTCCGGCGAGCCCGCGATGCCGACGGCGCGGCACCCCCGCAGCCTGGCGAGCTGGCCGACTGCCGATCCCACCGCGCCCGCCGCCGCCGAGACCACGACCGTCTCGCCTGCCTTCGGCTGGCCGATGTCGTAGAGGCCGACGTACGCCGTCATGCCCGGCATCCCGAGCACGCCGAGGGCGGTGGAGATCGGCGCCAGCGCCGGGTCGAGCTTCAGCGGACCGAAGGGGCCCGGCTGGCTGCCGGCGCGCGCGACGTGATGCGTCTGCCAGCCGCCGTACGACAGCACGACGTCACCCGCCCTGAACCCGGGATGGCGCGACTCGATCACCTCGCCCACCGTGCCCGCCGTCATCACGCCGCCGATCTCCACCGGCGCGCTGTACGACTTCACGTCGTTCATGCGGCCGCGCATGTACGGATCGAGCGACAGCCAGATGGTGCGCACGAGGATCTCGCCGTCGCCGGGCTTCGGCATCGGCGCCTCGGCGATCTCGAAATCGCTCGGCTTCGGCTCGCCGACGGGACGGCTCTTGAGCAGGACGCGGCGGTTCGTCGTGGTGGACACGCTGGCTCCTCCCGCCCGGATTGTCCGCCACGCCCGGGTGCCTTGCAACCGCCGGAACGCTCCGCTATCGTGCGGACATGACGGCGACCGGACGTCTCGCGGACTTCGCGCTGACGACGTCGCTGCGTGACTGTCCCGATGCCGTGCTGGCCCAGACGCGCCGCGCCGCGCTGGACACCATCGGCGTCATGCTGGCCGGGGCCGCCGAGCCGGTCGCGCGCGCCGTGCGCGCGGTCGCGCGCGCCGACGGCAGCGTCCCGCTGTGCACCGTGCTCGGCACGCCGCTGCGCGCATCCGCCGCCTGGGCGGCGCTCGCCAACGGCGCCGCCGGCCACGCCCACGACTTCGACGACACGAACTTCGCGCTGATGGGGCATCCGAGCGTGCCGCTGCTGGCGGCTGCGCTCGCGAGCGCCGAGGCGGAGACGGCCGACGGGGCCGCGGTCGCGCTGGCGTACGTCGTCGGCTTCGAGATCGACGCGACGCTGGGGCTCGCCGTGAACCCCGCGCACTACACGCGCGGCTGGCACGCCACGTCGTCCATCGGCACCGTTGGCTGCGCCGCCGCCGCCGCGCGGCTGCTCGGGCTCGACCGGGTCCAGACGCGGCACGCGCTCGGCATCGCCGCCTCCCTCGCCTCCGGACTCAAGGAGAACTTCGGGTCGATGACGAAGCCGTTCCACGCGGGCCACGCCGCGCAGAACGGCGTCCGCGCCACGCAGCTCGCGCGCGAGGGAATGACGGCCTCCGACACAGCACTCGAGGGACGTCAGGGCTACCTGGCCGCGTTCTCGGGCGCCACGCTGGACGCGGCCGCGCTCGACGGCCTCGGCCGGCGGTGGGAGCTCGTCGGCTCCGGCATCGCGGTCAAGCCGTATCCCTCGTGCGCGCTGACCCACTCCGCCATCGACGCGCTGGTGGAGCTGCGGACGCGCCACCGCATCGAGCCGGCGACGGTCGCCGCCGTCGAGGTCGGCGTCAACGCCGTCGTCCCCGACGTGCTGCGCCACGCGCGGCCGCAGAACGGTCTCGAGCGGAAGTTCTCGATGGAGTACTGCGCGGCGGCGGCCCTGGCGCGCGGCCCGCTGGGCCTGGCGGACTTCGAGGACGGCCCCATCCCGGACGCGGCCACGCGGCAGCTGATGGACCGCGTCCACATGGCGATCGATCCCACCCTCCCGCGCGAGCTGGAGCAGCAGGCATGGACGCGCGTCACCGTGCGACTGACCGACGGCACGGCGTTCGAGGAGAAGCCGCGCGGCGCCTCCGGTCATCCGACGGCGCCGCTGTCCGACGCCGAGCTTCGCGCGAAGTTCCTTGCGTGCGCCGCGCCCGTGATCGGCGCCGACGCCGCCGAGGGCGTGGCGGACCAGATCGCCCACCTCGAAGACATCCCCGACATCCGCGCGCTGACGTCGCGGCTGGTCGGCGAGCGAGAGTGACCATGGGCGTGCTCGACGGCATCAAGATCCTGGAGCTCGCGCGCGTGCCGCCGGCGGAGATGCCGGCGATGATCCTGGCCGACATGGGCGCCGAGGTGCTCAAGATCGACTCGCCCGAGCCCGACCGGCCGACCGGCGAGGAATGGGTTCGGCGGACGATCCACTCCTTCACCAATCGCAACAAGCGCTCGATGACGCTGAACATGAAGACGCCGGACGGCCAGGCGATCTTCCGGAAGCTGGCCGCCACCGCCGACGTCATCGTCGAGGGATTCCGGCCGGGTGTGATGAAGCGGCTGGGGGCCGACTATGAAACGCTGCGGGCGTCGAACCCGCGCTTGATCTATTGCTCGCTCTCCGGCTTCGGCCAGGACGGGCCGTATCGTGATTTCCCGGCGCACGACATGAACTACCTCTCGCTCGCCGGCGTGCTGGGGCTCATCGGCGACGCGGGCAGCAAGAAGCCCGTCATCCCGCTCAACCTCGTGGCTGACTATGCCGGCGCCAGCCTGCACGGCGCCCTCGGCATCGCGCTCGCCCTCTTCGCGCGCGAGCGCACCGGACGCGGCCAGCACGTCGACGTCTCGTACCTCGACACGACGGTGTCGCTCCTGGCGGCGACACCGAACATGCGCTTCTTCTTCAGCGACGGCGCCGCGCCCCGGCGCGGCGAAGGCTTCCTCGGCGGCTCGTATCCCTACTACGCGATCTACGAGACCCGCGACAACAAGCTCCTGACCATCGGCTGCACGGAGCCGTGGCTCTGGGCCAACTTCTGCAAGGCCATCGGCCGGCCGGACTTCGAGCGGTTCGCGCGCAAGCCGGACCAGTTCGTGCGGGCGGCCAACCGCGAGGAGGCCGCCGCGCGCGACGAGATCGAGAAGATCATCCGGACGCGCGATCGCGACGACTGGTACGAGCGGCTCGTGAAGGCCGACGTCTGCGTGGGGAAGGTCTACGACGTCGAGGAGATGGTCAACGACCCGCAGATCAACCACCGGCAGATGATCGTCGACGTCGAGCATCCCACGCACGGGCGCGTGCGCCAGTTCGGCGTGGCCATCAAGCTCTCGGAGACGCCGGGGAGCGTGCGGTCGGCGGCGCCGCTCAGCGGCGAGCACACCGACGTCGTGCTCAAGGACCTGGGCTACGCCCCCGCCGACATCGCCGCCCTGCGCGCGCGCAAGGTGATCGAGTGACGAGCGGAGCCACGCGCATCTCGAAGAGGCCACCCACGCCTCGAGCCGGGCGAGCGCGGTCGCTACAATAGTCAACCCGCGCTGGCGACAGCTGGCCGTGCTGTCGCTGGCCGAGCTGCTCGCGCTGTCGCTCTGGTTCTCGGCCTCCGCCGTGCTTCCCGCGCTGCGCACGGAGTGGCAGCTCGGCGACGGTGGCAGCGCCGGCCTCACCATCGCCGTGCAGCTCGGCTTCATCACCGGCACCCTCGCGAGCGCGCTCGGCAACCTTCCCGACGTCTGGTCGCCCCGGCTGCTGATGGCGGGCAGCGCCACGCTCGGTGCCCTCGCCAACGCCGCCGTCGCCCTCTGGGTCGACGGCCTGGCGCCCGCGCTCGCGCTGCGCTTCGTCACCGGCGTGGCCATGGCGGGCGCCTATCCGCCGGCCATGAAGATCATGGCCACGTGGTTCCGCGAGGGCCGCGGCCTCGCCATCGGCATCCTGGTGGGCGCCCTGACGGTCGGCTCGGCGACACCGTGGCTGATCCGAGGCCTCACCGACCTGCCGTGGCGGCCGACGCTCCTCGCCGCCTCGGGGCTGGCGGTCGCCTCGACCGTGATCGTGCTGGCCTTCGTTCGCGAAGGGCCGCACCGCTTCCCCGCCGCCCGCTTCGACATCCGCATGGCGGCGGCGGTGTTTCGCGAGCGCGGACCGCGGCTGGCGTGCCTCGGATACTTCGGCCACATGTGGGAGCTCTACGCGATGTGGGCGTGGATCGGCCTGTTCCTCGTCGACAGCGCGCGCGCGGCCGGCGCCGCCGATTACGCCGGCCTCGATCCCAACGCGGCGACCTTCGCCGTCATCGCCGTCGGCGCGCTGGGCTGCTGGCTCGGCGGCGCCGCCTCCGATCGCTGGGGACGCACCATCGCCACCATGGCCGCCATGGCCGTGAGTGGCGCCTGCGCCGCGACCATCGGTCTGACGTACGGCGGCGCGCCGCTGGCCACGCTCGCAGTGGCGCTGGTGTGGGGCGTGAGCGTCGTCGCGGACTCGGCGCAGTTCTCCACCGCCGTCACCGAGCTCTCACCGCCGGCCTACGTGGGAACGGCGCTGACGACGCAGACATGCGTCGGCTTCGCGCTCACCACCATCTCGATCTGGCTGCTGCCGCCCATCGTCGCCGCCGTCGGCTGGCACTGGGCGTTCGCCACCCTGGCCATCGGGCCGTTCCTCGGCGTGGTCGCCATGGCGCGGCTGCGCGCGGCGCCCGAGTCCCTCGCGCTGGCGTCGGGTCGGCGCTGAAGCGCTGCGCGCGCCGATGCGCATCGTGGCGTGGAACATCCGGGCCGGCGGTGGGCAACGCGTGGGACGCATCGCGCGTCAGCTGTCGCGCTGGGCCCCGGACGTCGTCGCGCTGTCGGAGTATCGAGCGACGCCGCCGAGCGCGCGCCTGGCGCGCTCCCTGGCGCAGCACGGCCTCGCCCACCAGCTCACGACCGCCGACGGGCGCGCGCCGGGACGCAACGCGCTCCTCGTCGCCGCGCGCTGGCCGCTCCGCCGCGTGCGGCTCGGCGCGGCGCCGGTCGATCCGTCGCGCTGGCTCGTCGCGCTCGTCCAGTCGCCGGTGCCGCTTGTCCTCGGCGCCATGCACGTGCCCAATCGCGTGACGGGGCTGAAGTACCCGTTCCTCGACGCCGTCCTCTCCTGCGCCCGGCGCTGGCGCCGCGGACCGGCCCTCTTCGTGGGCGACACCAATTCAGGGCGCCGGACGGTCGACGAGGAAACGCCGGCGTTCAACGCGCGCGAGGAGGGCTGGATCGACGCGCTCGCGGCCTGCGGCTGGCACGACGCCTTCCGCCATCTGCGCGCGGACGCACGCGTCTACACGTGGTACTCGCCGAACGGCCGCAACGGCTTCCGGATCGACCAGGCCTTCGTGAACGCCGCGTTGCTGGCTCACCTCGAGGATGCCGCCTACGTCTGGGGCGGCGCCTCGCGACGCGGTCGTCGCGATGCGCTGAGCGACCACGCCGCGCTGGTGGTGGATCTTTCCGCTTAAGCCACGGCGAGGCTGAGACGGCGGACGAGGGGCGCGCCCTGCTCGGCGAGCCACTGCGTCGTCGACTCGTAGCCGTAGCGAAGCGCCTTGCGGCTGGCCTCGAAGCCCATCGAGGGGCCGAAGAGGAGACTCGACGTGCGCGGCGGCTGCAGCAGGAAGAACGACGTCTGCGGGTACTTCACCGACAGCACCGAGAGGCCGAGGTTCAGCAGGTTCTGGCTGTAGATCCGGCCGGCCTGCTCCATGATCGTGTACATGCCGCGAGCCCGCATCGAGACGCTGCCGTCGTGGAGGTTCGGTACCAGCGGATTCACGACGAACACCACGTCGGCGCCCGCTTCGGCCGCGAGGTCGGCATGGCCGCTGAAGCCGACGCCGCCATCGACGTAGTCGCGCCCGCCGATCGTGTAGGGATCGAAGAACCCCGGAATCGCGGACGACGCGGCGACGGCGTGGCTGATGGGCACATCGCGGAGGCTGCCCGCGCCGAAGACGACCCGCTCCGCGGTGTCGAGGTCGATAGCGGGGATCAGGAGCGTCCGGTCGCGCTCGGAAAACGAGTTGGCCAGCCCGCGAGATGCATACGCCTGCTTCAGGTATCGCTCGAGCGCCTCCAGGGAAAAGAATCCCGGCGGCATGTCCCGCTCGGCCGCGGCCAGGAGGTCCGGGATGCAGCCGCCCCGACCCCGGATGGCAGACTTTCCGACGGCCCAGACGAGGCGGCCGAACCGGCCGCACGCGCGGCGGAAGGCGTCGCCGGCGAAGACGGCGTTGCGGCGGAAGTTGATGGGGTCGTCCAGGTCGTTGTCGAGGATCTGGTAGATCTCGGAGGCGCGGACGCCGCCGGCCAGCAGGGAGGCGACCACCGAGCCGGCGCTGCAACCGACATAGATGTCGAAGCCGCGCCCGGAGCCGTTCAGCCGCTCCTCGAGGGCGGCCAGGGCGCCGACCTCGTACATTCCCCCGATGACACCGCCGCCGGCCAGGGCCAATGCATAGCGGGCTCGCGGCCGGGACCGCCAGAAGCCCATCGCACGATGTACGAATTGCATCCTGACCGACAGATTAGCAAAGGTCTTGCCAATCGGCATGAGGCCGTAACTCCGTGGAAACATGTCGGGCCCCAACGGCCCGCATCCACGAAACTGCCGGCAAGGCTGACAAGTTCTTCCTGCGCGTGTCCGCCGCCGGCGGTGTTCGGAGTACGATAGCTCACGTGTCGTCCGGCGTCTATGGCCCCATGGTGAACAGTCTCAAGGGCGTGGTGGGTGGCTTCCGCGTCGCCTATCTCCCCATTCTCGTCACCTACTTCTGTTACGGCGCCAGCAGCGTGACCGCAGTCGCCTTGCTGTATTTCGAGAAGGACACGTTGAAGCTCACCCCGGCCGAGGCCGCCGGCATTGCCTTCTGGCTGGGCCTGCCGTGGAGCATGAAGATGGTGGCCGGCGTGGCCTCCGACGTCTATCCGATCGCGGGCAGCCGGCGCGGCGCCTACCTCCTCCTCGGCGCGCTGAGCTCCCTCATCGGCTACGCCTGGCTGGCCGGGTCGGTTCAGAGCAAGGCGACATATCTAGCCGCGTCGATTCTCGTCACCGTCGGCTTGATGGTCCAGGACGTCGTGGCGGATGCCCTCACCGTCGAGGTCGCGCAGACCGACGAGGAGATGGGCCAGATCCAGACGCTGGGACGGATGGTCCTGCTGGCAGGCGGCATCGGCGTTGGGTACCTCTCCGGTGTCCTGGCCGGCAGCATCGGACCGCGCGGAACGTTCGCGTGCGCGATGATCCTGCCCGTGGTGGTGGCGGCGAGCGTCGCCTTGATTCCGCGCGACACGCGGCCGCGGCCGGCGCGGGCCGACGGTGGCCCGTTCGGCGGCGGCAAGACGCGCCTCGTGCTCCTCGTCGGCCTCGGCTACGCTTCCTTCGGCGTGGCGCTCCAGCTCGCCGACGCGCCGTACGCCGAGGAAATCATCCTGGTCGTGTCGGCGGCGTTGATCTCGTTCCTGCTCGGCCGCATCGGGATCAATCGCGCGGTGGCGGTGGCGGCCGTGGTCATCTTCCTGTTCCGGGCCACCCCGAGCGTGGGTCAGGGGTACAGCTACTGGGCCATCGATCAGCTGGGCTTCGACCAGCGCTTCCTCGGCGTGCTCGCGCAGGTCGGCAGCATCCTGAGCCTGGCCGGCCTCCTGGCGTTCCGCAAGACGATCGTCCGCCGCCCCGTGAGCTTCACGCTGCTGTGGGTGATGATCGCCGCCACCTTCCTCTACCTGCCCAACATCGGATTGTTCTACGGACTGCACGAGTGGCTCGGCATCTCGGCGCGCACGCTCGCCTTCATCGACACGACGGTCTCGGCGCCGCTCGCGCAGCTGACGATGGTGCCGATGCTCGTGCTGATCGCGAAGACGGCGCCGCCCGGCGGCGAGGCCACGATGTTCGCGATCATGGCCTCGCTCATGAACCTGGCGTTGTCGGCGAGCCAGCTCTTCACGCAGTACCTGAACACGGCGTTCGCCGTCACCCAGCACGACTATTCCAACCTCGGTCGGCTGATGATCGCCGTGGGCGTGATCGGCCTCCTGCCTCTGCTCGCCTTGCCGCTCTTGTGGAAGCAGGAGCACCAGCCGGCGCCGCCGCCGAGCGGCGGCGTCCTCGTGGAAGAGCGCAGCACCACCTGAGCCGCCGGGCGACGCCGCGGGTGGCATGTCGGTTGCGTCGTTCCCGCGGCATGGTCGTGTCGTGGCGGCGCCTGACGGTCGTCGTGCTCGGCGTCGTGTACTTCGGCGGCGCCGCCTTCCTCGCCGGCATCGTCACCGAGCGCGTGCGCGTGGACCGGGAACGGATGGCGGTGGTCCGCGCCCAGGAGCAGCGGGTGCGCGAGGCCCGTGCGCGCGCCATCCGCATCGAGCTGGACCAGGCGGCGGCGCGCACGGCGTGGGCGCCTTGAAGAATCGCCCGGCCTGCCGCGCGTATCCTACGAGGCGGAGGCAGAGGGCATGATCACGATCCGCAAGGCCAAGGAGCGCGGCCACGCCAACCACGGGTGGCTCGACACCTATCACACCTTCTCGTTCGCCGATTACTGGGACCCGCGCCACATGGGCTGGGGCCCGCTGCGCGTCATCAACGATGACCGCGTCGCGCCCGGCACCGGCTTTCCGACGCACGCGCACCGCGACATGGAGATCATCACGTACGTCCTCGAGGGCGCCCTCGAGCATCGGGACAGTCTCGGCACGGGCTCGGTGATCCGCCCCGGCGAGGTGCAGCGCATGAGCGCCGGGACGGGCGTGCGCCACAGCGAGTACAACGCGTCGAAGACGGAGCCCGTGCACCTGTTGCAGATCTGGATCGAGCCGGCCCGCGCCGGCATCGCGCCGGGGTACGAGCAGAAAACGTTCCCCGAGGCGGAGCGCCGCGGGCGGCTGCGGCTGATCGCCGCCGCTGACGGTCGCGACGGCGCCGTCACCATTCATCAGGACGCGGCCGTCTACGCGACGATGCTCCAGCGCGACGAGCGAGTCGAGCACACGCTCGTCCCGGGACGCCGCGCGTGGCTTCAGGTCGCGCGCGGTGCGCTGCTCCTCAACGGCGAGCGCCTGGCCGAGGGCGACGGCGCCGCCATCGACAACGAGCGCCGCCTCGAGATCGAAGCGCTCGAGCCGAGCGAAGCCCTTCTCTTCGATCTTCCCGGCTAGCCGCTGTCAGAGGTAGATGAGCGCCACGGCTCCGCCGGGGCGCTCCGAACGTTGGGGGGTATGGGGGGCCATCTCGGGGCCCCCCATGTCATCAGAACAACCCCACGATGTTGCCGGAGGCGTCGACGTCCATGGACTCGGCCCCGGGCACCTTCGGCAGGCCGGGCATGGTGAGGATGTCCCCCGCATAGGCGACGACGAAGCCGGCGCCGGCCGCCAGCTTCGCGTCACGCACGGTAACGGTGAAGCCACGCGGGCGCCCCGGCTTCTTGGCATCGTCGGACAGCGAGTTCTGGGTCTTGGCCATGCACACGGGCAGCCGCCCGTAGCCGAGCGACTGCCAGCGCGCGAGCTTCTGCGCCGCGGCCGGCATGAGCCGCGCCCCGTCGGCGCCGTAGACCTTCGTGGCGATCGTCTCGATCTTCTGCGCGAGCGGCATATCGTCGGCGTAGAGCGGGCCGAACGCGCCACGATCGGCGCCCTTTACCGCGTCGAGCACGAGGCGGGCGAGCGCCGTCGTCCCGGCCCCGCCCTGCTCCCAGCCGCGGGAGATCTCGGCCGGCACGTCCCAGGCGCGGCACGCGTCCATCACGGCCGCCGCCTCCGCGTCGCTGTCGCCGACGAAGTGATTGAGGGCGACCACCGGGGCCACGCCGAACAGGCGGACGTTCTCCACGTGCTTGGCGAGGTTGTCGAGACCACGACGCACCGCTTCGACGTCAGGGCGCGCGAGGTCCGCGAGCGCCACGCCGCCGTGCATCTTCAACGCGCGGATGGTGGCCACGACCACCGCCGCCGCCGGCACCAGGCCCGCGGTGCGGCACTTGATGTCGAAGAACTTCTCGGCGCCGAGGTCGCTGGCGAAGCCCGCTTCGGTGACCACGACCTCGGCCAGCTTCAGCGCCAGCCGGGTGGCGATGACCGAATTGCAGCCGTGAGCGATGTTGCCGAACGGTCCGCCGTGCACGAGCGCCGGCGTCCCCTCGAGCGTCTGCACGAGGTTCGGCTTGATGGCGTCGTTCATGAGGACGGCCATGGCGCCCGCGGCCTTGAGTTGGCCGGCCGTGATCAGCGTGCCGTCGGCCGTCTCGCCCACCACGATGCGCTCGACGCGGGCCTTGAAATCGTGCAGGTCCGCCGAGAGGCAGAGGATGGCCATGACTTCCGACGCCACCGTGATCTCGAAGCCGCTCTCGCGCGGAACGCCGTGGGCGGTGCCGCCCAGCCCCAGCACGATGTTCCGCAGGGCGCGGTCGTTCATGTCGAGCACACGCTTCCAGAGGATCCGCCGTGTGTCGAGCCGCAGGGAGTTGTCCTGGGCGAGATGATTGTCGAGCATGGCCGACAACAGATTGTGCGCGCTGGTGATCGCGTGCATGTCGCCGGTGAAGTGGAGGTTGATGTCCTCCATCGGCGCCAGCTGCGCGCGCCCGCCGCCCGTGGCCCCGCCCTTCATGCCGAACACCGGACCGAGCGACGGCTCGCGGAGGGCCGCCATCGCTCGCTTGCCGAGGCGCCGGAGGCCATCGGCGAGGCCCACCGTCGTCGTGGACTTTCCCTCGCCGGCCGGCGTGGGCGTCATGGCCGTCACCAGCACCAGCGCGCCGTCGGGATGAGCGCGCCGCCGCTGGATGGCGTCCCACGCCACCTTGGCCTTGTAGTGACCGAACGGCTCGAGCTCGGACGCGCCGAGGCCGACGGTGGCGCCGATCTCCTGGATGGGCTTGAGCGTCACCGTCCGGGCGATGTCCAGATCCTGCTTTCCCATGCGCGCTACACCTTTCTCGGAGTCGTCACGTCACTCGCCGAGCCGATGAAAGACGAGGCCGTCGAGCAGCTTGGGATAGAAGTGGGTGCTCTTCTGCGGCAGCACTTCGCCGCCCCGCACGACCGCCTCCAGCTCGTCGAGCGTCGTCGGGGCAATGAGGAAGGCGGCCTGGTACCGGCCCTCGCGGGCGAGCCGGATGGCCTCGAGCTGATCGGCCGTGTACTCGACGTGCGTCTTCGCGTCGAGCTTGGCGTCGGTGATGCCGAGGAACGGCTTGAGCACGCCCTCGTGGAGAATCGAGACGGCGAGGTCGCGCCACGCGCGCGACGTCCCGGCCGGCCACGGGATCGTGTCGAAGGCATCCGGGCGCAGCGCCAGCCGCGCGGCGCCGTCGGCGGTCACCACGGCCAGCGCGCGGTGGCTCGGCCGGAACGCGGCTGGCTCGTCGAGCGGCGTCACCTCGAACCAGCGCCGTGCCGCCGTCAGCAGGCGGGAGAGCGTGAAGTCGGCGACGCCGTGCACGAGGCGGTGGTTCGGAAAGATCGTGACGCCGGGCGCCTCCATGCTGAAGAACGCCATCAGCTTGTCGTCGCGGCCGGGATGGCGGTCCGCATACGCGACGGCCGTCTCGTAGCGATGGTGGCCGTCCGCGATGATCACGCGCCCGCCGGCGAGCAGGCGCCGGGCGGCCGCGATGGCGTCGGCGTCGTCCACACGCCAGAGGCGATGGCGCTCCCCTTTCAGGTCACGCGCCTCGGCGATCGGCGCCCCCGCCGGCGTGCTGAGAGCCAGCAGCTCGCGGTCCGGGTCGCTGACGAGCATGAACAGCAGGCCCGTGTCTGCGCCCGTGGCCTCCAGCAGTCGCATCCGGTCTTCCTTCGGCCCCGCGTGCGTCCGCTCGTGCGGAAGGACTTCGCCGCGCCCGTAGTCGGTCACCTGCCCCAGCGCGACGAGTCCGGCGCGCGTCACCTCGCGGCCGTCGACGCGGTAGGTCTGGTGGTACGGATAGATCGCCGGCCGCTCCTCGGGCTCCCACACGCCATCGGCCACCCAGCGCGTGAGGGTGCCGTTGGCCGCCGCATACCTGGCGTCGCCGGCATCACGCGGATAGGAGACGCGGACGATGTTCGCCGGGCTCAGCGCGTAGAGGAGGTTCTGCTGCTCGGGGCTGATCTGGTCGTACGGGGGCGCCACCACCTTGCTGACGTCGCGCTCGCGGCCGATCGCATAGCGGTAGCCGCGAAAGGCGCGCACCCGCATCAGGACGCGGCGCGCTCTACCCCGACTCGGCCGAGGCGCTGCTCGATATCGACGATGTGCGCGTGCATCGCCGCCCGCGCCGCCTCCGGGTCGCGCCCGGCGATGGCTTCGTAGATCGCGCGGTGCGCGGCCACGATGGCGGCGTCGTCCTCGGCCGTCAGGTCCGGCCGCCCGCCCACCACGGTGGACTGCAGGGCGGTCAGCGCGTGCGTCACCACGCCGTGCACGGGATTGCGCGCCGCGGAGGCGATCAGCCGGTGGAACTCCGCGTCGAGCGAGCGCCGGCGCCGTCCCGGCGCGCCCGTCTCCGCGCGCGCGTCGAGGGCGGCCAGCACGGCCTTGACGTCCGGCTCGTTCGCGCGAAGCGCGGCCAGGCGCGCGGACTCCGGCTCGATGAGCGCGCGCGCCTCCACCAGCTGCGCGAGGGAGACGCGGCCGAGACGGAACAGCGTCTGGAAGTCGCGGACGACCGGCCCCGCGTCCATCTCGCGAATGAAGTATCCACCGGCCGAGCCCTGCCGGACCTCGACGAGGCCGCGATGCTCGAGCGCGCGCAGCGCCTCGCGCACGGCCACGCGACTGGCGCCGAACTCTCGCACGAGCTGGCGCTCGGCCGGCAGCTTGTCGCCCTGCTGCAGCCGCCCGTCGAAGATCGCGCGCTCGATCTGCGCGACGATGTGCTCGTACACGCGGGGCGTTCGGACCGAGGAGAACATCGGTGCGCCACTCTCCAATCAAATGGGATCGAAGTCAAGAGCGTCGCGTATCGCACGTCTGCCGCAGCGGCGCCCACACGCGCGCGGCGCGGGTACGCCGGGGCGCGCGCGCACGAGCTCGCGCGACGACGCCGCTCCTGCACGCCGGCGCTCGTCCCGCGCGGCGGTCACGCGTGCGCGCGCGGCTTGCGGCAGGCGTGCCGTCCGGCGCCGTCGCGCGGCGGGCGCGAAACCGCGATGAAGACGGCAATTTTTTTCCGCGCGCAGAGACGATCCGGGACGACGTCACGCGCCTGACGTCACTGTCACGGGCGCTTGTCGTCCGCGCGACGCCTGCGGCGGCGCTCGACGCGAATTTACGGTGTGGCTTGCGCGTTGCAGTGACCGGAGACACACGAGCCGGTTGCTCGGTAGCTCGGCAACTACCCCGGATCAGGAGGGAAATGTTATGCGCAGTCCATGGACATCGGTGCTGCTCGTCGTGGTCGCGCTGGTGACGTCTGCCTGCGCCACGAAGGGCTGGGTCAACGAGATGATGGGCAAGAAGGGCGCGCAGATCGACCAGCGTTTCGCGCGCACCGACGCCACGATCACCGAGGTCGGCGACGGCACGCGGATCGCGAAGGAGCGTGCGGACGCGGCGTACACCCGGGCCGAAGGCGCGTACGAGCGCGCCGACGGCGCGTTCGGCCGCGCGGATGCAGCCTTCGGGCGCGCCGACGCCGCCTTCGGCCGGGCCGACGAGGTCAACAGCCGCCTGTCTCGTCTGTGGAACGGTCGCCACAAGCGCGATCTCGTGGAAACGCTGCACGTGCAGTTCGGATTCGATCGCGCGGACCTGACCGACGGCGCCCAGACCGCGCTGCTCCAGGTCACCAAGGAGCTCAAGGAGAATCCGCTGCTCAGCGTGGATCTCGAGGGCTACACCGATCCGACGGGGCCGCGGGAGTACAACATCGGTCTCAGCCAGCGCCGCGTCGAGTCCGTGCGACGGTTCCTCGCGGGCAACGGCGCCGATCTGTCGCGCATCCACTCGGTCGGCCTCGGTCCGCTGAACGGCAAGGAGCAGGCCGCCCTTCAGCGCCGCGTCACCGTCCGCCTGATGATCAATCCTGCCGATTAGGCAGGTGCTGGGCCGCGGACCGGCCCTCCCCTGTTCGTCAGTCCGTGCGCCCCGGAGCGATTCGGGGCGCACGTGTTTTCAGAGGCGACGACTCTCGAGATGTTGACGTCGGGGAGGTTAGGCCGAGTAGGGCGCGATCAGGACGACGAGCATCGCCCAGGACTCGGACCACGCGAAGAGCTGGGCGTGACGGAGCAGCGCGACCCGCAGCTCACCACGGCGCGCGGCGATGAGCGGGTCGGCGGAGCCGAGGATCGCGCGCCACGTGGCCAGCCAGTTCAGCGCCTCACGCGGCGATCGCCACGCCGGCAGGCACAGCTCCAGCCAGCGCTCCGGATGCCGCTCCTGGACGCGCCGCACGAGCCGGGCGCCGAGGAGCACGGCGTAGCCCATGTTCACGATGGCGACCACTACCACCAGCACCGTCGTGATCTGGATGATCGCGTTGACCATGCCCCGCTGTATCGCAATCCCGGTACCAGGGCCGGTCAGGCTTGTAACTATTTGATATTGCTGATTTTTATGACGTGGCCTTGCGCTTTGTCGGCCGGATTCTGACCAGCCGCATCCGGTCCGAAACCGACCGGCCAAGCTCTCACGCAGCGTGTCGGAGCACCACCTCGTAGTCCTTCGGCGCGTGCGCGATCACCGGGTTCCAGGCTTCGTGCACGAGCCACTCATAGCCGGTCGGCGTCACGAGCACGACACGGCCGGGATGGAACATCGACGCGGGCTCCACCTGCACGGCCAGCAGCGACTCGCCGTCGAGCGCGCGATCCACCGCGTTCTGGACGTCCGCGCGGACGGCGAGCGCGCGATCCTCGGCGCGGTCCCGAATCACGCGCCAGGCGAGCAGCCCGAACACCAATCCGAGAATCAGCGCGGGCACGATCAGCACGTGGATCATGGTTCGTTCCTCCACCACTAGAGACGCCGCAGCGCAGCAGGGAGATTCCCGCCCAAACGCGAGTACACTAGGGCCCCTCACGGAGAGGCCATGGCGGAGACAACGGGAGTCGCGCAGCTCTTCGACCTGCACGCGCTGAAAGCATTCGCGCCGGACAAGCGCGTGCGCAAGATGCTCTTCAAGACCGATCAGCTCTGGTCAGAGATCGCCTGCTACGAGCCCGGGCAGTCGACGGTCATGCACAGCCATCCCAGGGAGGAAGAGGCAATCTTCGTCCTGGAGGGCACCGCGCACATGTCCGTCGGCGGCGAGGAGATGGTGGTGCCGGCCGGCGCGCTGGTGAAGTTTCCGAACAATGTTCCCCACGACGTGCGAAATCTCGGCCCGGGCCGCTGCGTGATCATGTTCCTCAAGGTCAATCCCAAGGTCCTGAAGGGCGACGCCGATGGGTAACGTCGAGCGCTGCGACAAGACCCTGGCCCTGAACGAGATGATGTTCCACGTGCGGCGGGACGCGCGCCTGCGCGATCGCTGGCTCACCGACTTCGAGGCCCTCGCCCGCGAGTTCGGCCTGACCCGCGCCGAGGTCGAGGCCGTGCAGGCCAAGGATCCGCGGCGGCTGATGGACCTCGGCGTCCACCAGTACTACGTGCCGCAAATTTTGAGGTTGTTCTTCGGCGCCGCCCAGAACTCCAACGCCAGCGCCGCTCTCGAGTGCTACAAGCGCGCGTATCCCGTCGAGACGGGCGAGGCCATGGCGCTCCAGGCGCGGCTGGAGGGGCGGTAAGGGTGGCCGAGATCGTGGCCGCGATGGCCATGACGCACTCGCCGGGCCTCACCGGCTGGTTCGATCGCGCGTCGGTCGAGTATCAGCAGCTCGCCCTCGCCGCCACCGCCGAGATGCGGCGCCGGCTCGAAGACGCGCGCCCCGACACGCTGGTGATGTTCAGCAACGACCACCTGCTGAACTGGCCGATCAACAACATTCCCGAGTACACGGTCGGCATCGGCGACGAGCACGTCGGCCCCGCCGACTGGTTCGACGAGTGGCTGGGGATGGAGAAGTATCGCGTCCCCGGCGATCCGGGGCTGGCGCGCTTCCTCGTCAACGACGCCGCCCGCCGCGGGTTGTCGCTCGCGTATCTCCGCGAGATGCAGTTCGACGACGGCATCTCCGTGCCAACCCACTACCTGAATCCGGACGCGCGCTTTCGCCTGGTGCCGGTGACGATGAACTGCAACGTGCCGCCGATTCCGACGCCGGCGCGCGCCTACGAGGTCGGCCGCCTGCTCGGCGAGACGATGCGCGCCTATCCGGCGTCGACGCGCATCGCCGTCATCGCCACCGGCGGCCTCTCGCACGAGCCGGGCGGCCCGCGCTATTTCTGGGTGGACGAGGAGTTCGATCGCTGGTTCCTCGCCCTGCTCAAGGACGGCGACCACGAGCGGCTGCTGCGCGAATGCACGCTCGAGCGGATGGAGGCCGCCGGCTCGGGCGGGACGGCGGAGCTGCTGGCCTGGATCGCGGTCCTCGCCATGACACGCGGCCCGGCCGACGTGCTCGCCTACATGCCGGCCATCGCCTGGCGCTCCGGCACCGGGATGGTGGTCTGGAGTGACCTCGCATGAGCCAGACGCACCATCTCGACCACGAGCAGATCCACCAGGAGTGGAACAACGCGCTTCCGCCGCGTCTCACCATCGATCCCGGCGACACCGTCGTCTTCGACACGCGGGACGCCGCCAATCGCTTCTACAGCAAGCAGTCGACGCACGAGGACGTGATCCGGCGCGGTCCGTTCCGCGGCCATCCGCTCACCGGCCCCGTGTTCGTCCGCGGCGCGCACCCGGGCGACACGCTGGTCGTGCACCTCGTGGACGTCCAGCCGGCGCTCGACTGGGGCTGGACGTCGATCCGTCCCGGCCGGGGCCTCCTGCCCGAAGCGGATTTCCCCAAGCCGTTTCTGCAGATCTGGGACCTGTCCGACAAGCGCCACGCGCGTCTCGGCAACCGCGTGGCAGTGCCGCTGGCGCCGTTTCCCGGCGTGATGGGCGTGGCGCTGGACGAGCCGGGCGGCCACAGCACGATGCCGCCGCGACGGGCGGGCGGCAACATGGACATCAAGCAGCTCGTGGCCGGCGCCACGCTGTACCTGCCCGTCCTCGTCGAGGGCGCGCTGTTCAGCACCGGCGACGCCCACGCCGCGCAGGGCGACGGCGAGGTCTGCGTCACCGCGGTGGAGATGATGGGCCAGGTGACGCTCAGGTTCGACGTCCAGTCCGGGCGTCGGCTCGCCGAGCCGCAGCTGCGCACACCGCAGCCGCCCTCGGCCGCCACCAACCGCGGGCCGCACTACGCGACCACGGCGCATGGCCCCGACCTCTTCGCGGCCGCCCAGCAAGCCGTGCGCTACATGATCGATCACCTGGTGGAGACGCGCGGACTCTCGCGCGAAGAGGCCTACGTCGTGTGCTCGGTGGCGGCCGATCTCAAGATCAGCGAGATCGTGGACGCCCCGAACTGGATCGTCTCAGCCTTCGTGCCCGAAGCCATCTTCGTGTCGTGAGCGCCGACGAGCTCGCTCCCCTGCGCGAGTGGCTGCGGGCCTGGCAAGCCTGCGTGCGCGCCGTCGACTTCGCGGCCGGGCGCAAGCTCTGCGCCGAGGACATCGTGGCCTTCGGCACGGTGGCGCCGTTCGTGACCGGCCTCGACGTGGTGGAGCGGGAGCAGTGGCGGAACGTCTGGCCAGTGATCCGTGACTTCACGATCGACGTCGACGGCGCGCGCGGCATGGTCACCGGCGACCGCGGCTGGGTCGCGGCCACCTGGGACTCGCGCGGGCGCCGCAGCGACGGCTCTCTCTTCCCCCGCCCCGGCCGCTGCACGATCGCCTTCGAGCGGCGTCAGGGCCGATGGCTCGCCACCCACACGCACTTTTCGCTCGTGCCCGCTCCGGCGGGCGCCACCGCCGGGGCCGCCCGGTAACAGGAGGCAGACATGCACGTCGGCGTCTGTATCTTCGCCACCGAATACGCCATCCGCATCGACGAGCTCGCCCGCGAGGCCGAGGCGCGCAACTTCGAGTCGCTGTGGGTGCCGGAGCACACGCACATTCCCACCAGCCGCCGCAGCCCCTTCGCGGGCGGGGAGCTGCCCGAGCAGTACAAGCACACGCTGGACCCCTTTGTCGCGCTCATGGCTGCCGCCGCGGCGACGAAGAAGCTGCGGGTCGGCACCGGCATCTGCTTGATCATCGAGCGCGACACCATCACCACCGCCAAGTCGGTGGCCAGCCTCGATCTGCTCTCCAACGGCCGCTTCGAGCTCGGGCTCGGCGGCGGCTGGAACGCCGAGGAGATGGAGCACCACGGCACGGACTTCAAGACGCGGTTCAAGAAGCTCGAGGAGCAGGTCCGCGCCATGAAGGAGATCTGGACGAAGGATGTGGCGGAGTTCCACGGCAAGTTCGTGAGCTTCGACCCGATCTGGGCGTGGCCCAAGCCGCAGCAGAAGCCGCACCCGCCGATCCTGCTGGGCGGCGAGAGCGGTTACACGCTCCAGCGCGTCGTCGACTTCTGCGACGGCTGGTACCCCCGCGGGCGGGCGCCGGAAAAGGTTCTCGCGGGCATGAAGGATCTGAAGGAGCGCGCCGCCAGGGCGGGACGTGACATGCGGACCATCTCCGTCTCGGCCTTCGCAACGCCCCCCGACAAGGGCGTGCTCGACCAGTTCGCGGCGGCCGGCGTCACGCGATCCATCTTCCTGCTGCCGCCGGAGCCGCGCGACAAGGTGCTGCCGCTCCTCGATCAGTACGCCAAACTGATCAAGTAAGGCGGACGGAGCCACGAACATCTCGAACAGGCCACCCACGCTTCGAGCCGAGTAAGCGCCGTCGCTACAACAGACGCGCCGGCGTGGGCCCTTGCCTTCCTGCGCGAGGCCCGCGTCGGCCGCCTCGCCACCGCCGACGCC
>DATBJF010000062.1:0-45759 GCA_036556545.1 Candidatus Methylomirabilota bacterium | reverse complement strand
CCCGCCGCCCCCCCGCTCCTCTGACGCCTGACCGAGGTTAGGCGCTTGTCCTCAGTCCTTCGGGACGAGGACGATCTCGATGCGGCGGTTCTTGGCGCGGCCTTCGACGGTGGCGTTGTCGGCGACGGGCTTGAACTCGCCGAAGCCGGCGGCGGAGAGCAGCGCGGGGTTGATGGCTTCCTTCTGGAGATAGCGGGCGACGTTGATGGCCCGCGCCGCCGACAGCTCCCAGTTCGTCGGATAGCGCTGGGCGAGGCTGCCCGAGATGGGGATCGCGTCGGTGTGGCCCTCGATGCGGATGGCCTTGTCGTCCACCGACTTCAAGATCTCGATGACCTTGCCGAGGACGACGAGGCCCTCGGACTTGATCTCGGCCTTCCCGGAATCGAAGAGGATCGCGTCGACCATGTTGACGGTGAGCCTGCCCTTCAGCTCGGAGATCGTGACCTGTCCCTTCTCGATCTCGCCCTTCATCTTCTGGACGAGCTGATCGTACGTCGAGCTCAGCTCCTTCACCTTCTCCTCGCGGGCCTTCTGCGCGTCGGACAGCTCCTGGGCGAGCCGGATGTTCTCCGCGCCGAGCGCGTCCACACGCTGCCGCAGCTCCGTGATCGTCTTGCCGAGCTCGCCCGAGCGTGCCGCGAGCAGCCGCTCGAGCTCCGCGCGGTCGGCCGTCAGCTGATCGTTGCGCTTGCCGGCGGCGGTGAGCTCCGTCCGGAGACGGGCATTGTCGACCTCGAGCGCATTCGCCGACTCCACCGTCTTCATGTACTCGCTCTTCGACACACAGGCGCCGAAGGCGAGCGGGATGACGGCGAACACGGCCAGGGCCATGCGGGCCTTCTGCATCAGGTTGCCTCCTCGTCGCTGAGACTGGCGACGTGCCAGCACCCCGATTATGGCAAGGCACCCCCGCCGGAACGAACTTATCCCTTCGGGATGTCCCCCGCGAGCGTGATCCGGTGGAGGAGCCGACGATGGCCGGCGTAGTCGTTGATGGCGTTGTGCTGGGCGCAGCGGTTGTCCCAGAAGGCGAGCGAGCCCGGCCGCCAGCGAAACCGGCACGTGAACTCGGGCCGCGTCTGATGGCGGAAGAGATAGTCGAGCAGCGGCGCGCTCTCGTCCTCGGTCATGCCGTCGAAACGTACCGTGTGGGCGACGTTGACGTACAGCGCGCGGCGCCCGGTCTCCGGATGGCGGCGCACGACCGGATGTGTGGCGACGTAATCCTTCTTCACCTCGCGGGCGCTGTCCTTCATCCGGTCCTCGCGCGTCCGGCTGGCGTCGGCTTTCGCCGAGCTGTTGACCGCGACGAGGCCCTCCAGCATCGCCTTCATTCCCTCCGACAGCGTCTCGTACGCCAGGTACATGTTGGCGAACAGCGTGTCGCCGCCGTACGGCGGGACCTCGCGGGCGACAAGCATGCTTGCCATCGGCGGCACATCGAGATAGGCGGTGTCCGAGTGCCAGACGCCGCCGAAGTTGACACGCTCGTGCTCGAGCTTCAGGACGGGAATGATCTCCGGATGCTCGGGGAGGCCCTTCACGAACGGATACTCGATGACCTCGCCGAAGCGCCGGCCGAAGGCAAGGAACTGCGCCGGCGACAGCCGCTGATCGCGGAAGAAGACGACCAGATGCTCGAGCCACGCGCGCCGGAGCGCGAGGATCGTCTCGTCCGACAGCGGGTGCGAGAGATCGAGGCCGGAGATCTCTGCGCCGAGGGCGCCGGCCAGCGGCTCGACGCTGAACGCGGCCCTCACGCCCCGCCGGGACCGAGGAAGTCGACGACCATCCGCGCCACCTTCTCCGGTTGCTCCAGCTGCGGCGCGTGACCGGCGGCATCCACGGTCTGGACGCGCGCCCCCGCGATGCGGCGACTGAACTCGTCGGCGTAGACCGGCGGCACCAGGCGGTCCTCCTTGCCCCACACGATCAGCGTCGGCGCATTCACGCGGTGGATGCGCTTCTTGAGTCCCTTGTCCGGGATCGGCCAGATGAACTTCCCCGTCGTGCCCATCGCCCACATGCGGCGCACGCGGGCCGCGATGGCCGCCTCGGGATCATCGACGACGCCGAACATGCGCCGCGCGGCTTCGCCGCCGGGATCGTGGAAGAGCGCATCGCGCAGGCGGCCGGGGTCGAGCGTCATCCAGTTCGTGATGCGGTCACCGTCACGCCAGAACCCGATCGGATCGATCAGCACGAGCCGGCGGACGCGCCGCGGCGAGGCGGCGGCGAGCTCGCACGCCATCATCCCGCCGAACGAGTGACCGACGAGCGCCGCCTGCTCGAGCCCGAGGGCGTCGAGCATCTCCTGGTAGCAGACCACCAGGTCCCACAGACCGTCGAGATGATAGACGTCGTCCGGCGCGTCGGGCGTCGTCCCCGGGTGCTCGGGCGCCACGACGTTGAAGCTCTGCGCGAGGTGATCGAGAAACGGATCCCACGTGAGGCCCCACGGCCCGTGAAGGAAGACGAGCGGCGGGCCTTCACCCTTCGACAGCACACGCAGACGGATCTTGTCCTGCCAGACGGCGAGCGTGCGCTCTCTCATGCGCGCCCCGCCGCCACCGGGGCGCCGGCACGCGCGGGCTCACCGCCGCGCAAGCGCTCGGGCCACCAGTGGTTGACCCAGCCGTCGTCGTTCCACAGCGGCCGCAGGTGCGGCAGCACCTCGCGGGCGAAGAGGTCCATGTTCTCGAGCGTCAGCTCGTGCGGCATCGAGCCGATCTGGAGCAGCACCATCAGGTTGCCGACACGCAGGCCCTTGACCACCTCTTCCGTGATCCGGTCGCGCACGGTGGCCGGGCTGCCGGCGATCACGT
This sequence comes from Candidatus Methylomirabilota bacterium, assembly GCA_036556545.1. Classification (GTDB taxonomy): domain Bacteria; phylum Methylomirabilota; class Methylomirabilia; order Rokubacteriales; family CSP1-6; genus AR12. The sequence continues at coordinate 42,931 of DATBJF010000062.1, read as the reverse complement.
AGCCCTTCTCGACGAAATCGCGGTAGCGCAGCTGCTTGGTGTCCTCGGCCCGCCGGACGTTGCTGCGCGCCGCCACCTGCAGGCTGCGGTAGTCCTGGTTGCCGGGCGGCGACCCGAGCTCGAGGGGCCAGTGAAGGCACTTGTGATAGAAGTACTCGACGTGTCGGGCGTACTTCTCCTCCGCCCGCGCGTCCGTCTCGGCCACCGCCACCAGCTGCAGGAATCCGGCGCGATAAGGATTGGGCTCGCGGCCCTTGCCCGCGACGACCTTCCAGTAGCCCTCCATCATGGTCTTGGCGGCCTTCGCGCCCGAGTAGCTCAAGAAGCAGTAGCAGACGTCGTTGTCGACGGCGAAGTCGAACGTGCTCACGCTGCCGGAGCCCGGCACCCAGACCGGTGGATGCGGCTGCTGGATCGGCCGCGGCCACAGGTTCACGTTGGCGAGCTGATAGTAGCGGCCGTTCCACGAGAAGATCTCGCGCGCCTGCCACGCCTTCAGCGTCAACGCGAATGCCTCGCGATAGCGCTCGCGATGCTCCATCGGCGTGATGCCGTAGCAGAAGTTGACGTCCATCGGACTGCCGAGCGGAAGCCCGGCCACCAGGCGGCCGCCGCTGATGCAGTCGAGCATCGCGTATTCCTCGGCCACGCGGATGGGCGGATTGGAGGTGGGCAGCGTGGCGCCCATCTGCACGATGGCGACGTTGCTGCCGTTGGTGGCCTTGGCCAGGACGCTGCCCATGAGGTTCGGGCTCGGCATGAAGCCGTAGGCGTTCTGATGGTGCTCGTTGGTGCACACGCCGTCGAAGCCGGCGCGCGCGGCGTACAGCAGCTCGTCCAGTGTCCAGTTGTAGTACTGGCCCACCCGGCGGGCGTCGGCCAGCTCCCACCAGGGCGGCGTCACCCACACGGAGTCGTAGCGCTTCTCGAAATCGTCGGGCAGCTCGCGGTGCGGCATCAGGTGGAATGCGCTGATCTTCATGGGTCGTCCCTCGCGGTCAGCAGTGTACCCGAACTCAGCTCGCGCGCTCGCGCAGCGTCTTGCGATCGATCTTGCCGGCCGGCGTCTTCGGCAGCTCGTCGACCAGCTCGATGGCGCGGGGATACTCGTGCTTGCTGAGCCGCGCCTTCACGAATTCCTGCAGCTCGCGCGCGAACCCCGGCCCCATCCCCGGCGCCACCACGCAGGCCTTGGGGATCTGTCCGCGCAGCGGGTCGGCCACGCCGATGACCGCCGCCTCGCGCACGTCGGGATGCGCCAGGAGCGCCTGCTCGATCTCGAGCGCGCTCATCGTCCAGCCCGCCGAGATGATGACGTCGTCGGATCGTCCGGCGTGAAAGAAGTAGCCGTCGGCGTCGACGCGCCCGCGATCCTTGACCCGGAACCACTGACCGCGGCGGCGGACCGCGATCTCGCCGAGCTGCCCCGGCGCCACCGGCCCGTCGTCGTCGACGACCGCCACCTCCCAGCCGGGCGCCGCCTTGCCGAGCGCGCCGCGGCGGACCTCGAAGCCCTCGAACCCCGGGTAGCTGGCGATGATGACGCCGACCTCGGTGCTGCCGTACATGCTGCACGGCGGAACCCCGAAGGCGCGCTCGACGAACGCCCACGTCTTGTCGTCCATCGGCTCGCCGGTGAACGAGAGCTTGCCGACTCGGAAGCGGCGATTCTCGGCGAGGCCGGACTCGCGGAGCATCCGGTAGACGGTCGGCGCCGCGGCGACATTGGTGATGCCGAAGGCGTGCAGGGCGTCGACGAGACGGTCGGGGCGAAATCGGCCCGAGTAGCTGCCGACGGCGATGCCCAGCGCCAGCGGTGCGATGGTACCGTGCCAGAGGCCGTGCCCCCACGCCGGCGACGATGGGCAGAAGTAGCGATCGCCGCGCTGCAGGCCCACTCCGTAGAGCGCGGCCACCATCGAGGTCACCACCGCGCGGTGCGTGTGACGCACCGCCTCGGGCAGCGCGCGCGTCGTGCCCGACGTGTACTGGAAGAGCGCGAGGTCGTCGGGCGCGGTACCCGGCGCATAGCGCGGCGACGCCGCGCGCACGCGGTCGGCCAGCGCGTCCGCGGCCAGCACGGTGAGCCCGGGGAAGCGCGCGCGCCAGCGCTCCGCGTCGTGCTCGACGAGCAGCAGCCGCGGACGGCAATCGTCCACACGGAGCGCGAGGCCCTCCGGACCGAACAGCGTGAAGAGCGGCACGGCCACGGCGCCGCGCTTGACGGTGCCGAACACCGCGCCGTAGAAGGCGAGCGACGGCTCGAGCATGATCGCCACCCGCTCGCCGCGCTCGACGCGCGCTTCTTCCAGCACGTTGGCGAATCGCGACGACCACTCCGCGAGCGCGGCGAACGCGTGCTCCTCGCGCCGCCCGTCCGCGAACTGGAGGCGGAGCGCCGTGCCCGCGCCCGCGTGACGATCGACGCACTCGTGCGCGAGATTGAGGCGCTGCCGATCGCCGTCGAAGAGATCCCAGAGGGCATCCCAGCGGAACTGCTCGCGCGCGTCCGGATAGCGGCGCACGTCGAGGATCGACGTCATCGCACGGACAGCACGACCTCGGCCGCGGCCGATGCGATCGTCTCGCCGCGCTGGTTCGTTCCCACCAGCTCGAGGTCGACGACGCCGCCCGGCGCCTTGCCGACCACGCGGCCGCGACACCATGTCGTGTCGCCGATGAGATTGTGGCGCAGGACCTTGGCGTTCAGTCGGCGCAGAAAGCCCGCGTCACCCATCCAGTTGGTGACGAGGTGCCCGAGCCACGCCACGCGCTCGGGGCCGTAGTCGTAGGCGCCCGGCACGCCGACCGCACGCGCCATGGCCTCGTCCCAGTGCACGCGCTCCGGCGGCTCGGGCACGCCGAAGGCGTTGGGGATGCCGAGCGCCGGATGACGCTCGAACATCTCGAACGCCAGGCCGTGGGCGCGTACGTAGAGGCTGCCCCAGCCCTGGACGAAGGCCACCACCGACGTGACCGTCAACGGCCCCTTCACCACCTCCGGCAGCGTGTCGCCGACCTTCACCTCGTCCCACACGCGGGGCGTTGCCCCGCGGATCTCCTCGCCCACGTAGGCGCGCTTGATCGCGGTGAGCTCGTCGGCGGAGTAGCGGTGCGGTCCGTCGGACGTGTACTTGCCGCGCTCGCGCGCGGTATCGCGCTCCGTGCGAAAGCACCACGAGTCGGCCACGCACACGATCTCGTCGCGCTGATTCCGGAAGGTCGTGCGATAGATCTGCTGGATCGTACGCCGCGCGAACCGCGACGGCTTCTCGACGAGCGCTTGCAGCACGCTGTCGCCCACGATGCGGTCGTCGATGCGGATCGGCCGCTCCCAGCGAAAATCCGTCCCGCCGTACATGGCGTGGATGCCGGGCAGGCCGCCCACATAGCCGGAGACGATCCGGTCGAGCGCGAACAGGATCGTGGGCGGCGCGATGCCGGCCCTCATCCAGTAGGGATTGCGATCGCCGATGCCATGCGCCCAGTGCCGGACGGCGTCGCGCGTGGCGACCTCGATGTAGGGCTCGGCACGCGGCACCGGCTTGCCGACGCGCGCCTGCAGCGCGGCCAGCGCCTCCGGCGTGATGGTGGGGAACCGCATCGTCCGCTCCTGCTCAGCCACCGAGCGACTCGATGGCGCGCACCTCGTCGTCCGACAGCGGGAGCGCCGCGCTCGCCAGGTCCTGCCGCATGTGCTGCTCGTCCGTCGTCCCCGTCAACGGCAGCATGCCAACCGCCTGCGCGAACCGGAAGATCACCTGCGGCGGCGTGGCCTGGCGGCTCGCGGCGATCCGGAGGACGAGCGGATGGCGGAGCACCTCGACGTTGGCGGTCAGCAACGAGAACCCCTGGTACACGATGCCGCGCTCGCCGCAGAACGCCCGGACCTGGCGGTCCCAGCCCACGCGCGCGAAGCAGCGGTTCTGCACGAATGCCGGCGGCTCCGCGCCGCCGGCGGCCATCTGTTCGAGATGGCGCAGAGAGACGTTGCTGACGCCGAGCCGATGCGCGCGGCCGGCCTCGCGCTCGCGCTGCATCGCCCGCCACGTCTCGCGATCGTCGTCGCTCCACCCGTAGCCGGAGGCCGGGCCGTGGAGGACGAAGCTGTCGACATGGTCGGTGCCGAGATGCTCGAGCGAGCTGGCCATCGACTGCGCCACCTGCGTGCCGAGATCCGCGGCCGGATCGTACGGCAGCCGGTGGTCCTGCCCGCCTTGATAGGTGAACTTCGTCTGGATGAAGAGGTCGGTGCGTGTGACGACTCCGGCGCGATACGCGGCGGCGAGCCCCTGCCCCACACCGGCCTCGAAATAGTGCCGCCGCTGGTTGGCGGTGTCGATCCCTCGAAAGCCGGTTCGCAGCGCCAACTCGGTCAGCGTCGCCGTGCGGTCTTCCTTCCACGCCGTTCCGTACAGCAGCGGCGGGACGGCGGTCATTCCGCCCTCGGCGCCACCGACACGCCACGCGCGCCCGTGCCCTCGATGGCGCGCGCCACCAGACCGGAGGCCTTCGCCTCCTCGACGAACTCCCGGAGGTAGGCGAGCCCGGCCTCGCGACCGCGCGGCATTCCGACCGCCTGCTGGACGGCCATGAAGCGGCCGTCGAGCAGCCGCGATCCCGGCAGCCTCGGCGCGAGTCCCAGCAGCGCCTCGCGCAGCCCGGCCAGCGCATCCACCTCGCCGCCGGCGAGCAGCGCGAACGCGGCGTCGGCCGTCTGCGCACGCACCAGCCGGGCGCGCTGCAGACTGCGACCCAGGTACAGCTCGTAGTTGGCCCGGGCCGGCGCCGCCACGCGCACGCCGTCGGTGTCGACGTCGGCGATCGCGTGCAGGCGGGAGCCGGCCGGCACCAGGTACGTCGCCTCGATCTCGAGATACGCGGCGGTGAAGCCAATGTCGCCGGCCCGCGCCGGATCGATTCCGAGAAACGCGATGTCCCAGGCTGCGGTCCTCGCCGCGTCGACCATCGCGGCCACGGTGTCGTAGGCGATCAGCTCGACCGCAACGCCGAGACGCTCGGCGAGCGCGCGCGTGAGGTCGACGGCGACGCCGCGCGACTCGCCGCTGGCGCGGTCGCGGGTGGCCAGGATGAAGTTGCCATAGTTGATGCCGGCGCGAAGGATCCCGCTCGGCGCGAGATCGCGGCGGACGGTCGGGGTGAGGGCGGTCATGGCTCGCAGGATGCTAGCAGAAACACCGCCGAAAAACGGATCGGGCTCAACGGACCCCTTGCTACCCTCGATATGGTGAGCTCCGTCCCCTCGCCCGAGAAGAAGGGCGGTCTGCACCGGCGCCTGGCGGCGTGGGAGGCCGGCGCCCACCGCGTGCTCCACCGCCTCCATCTCGATCGCATCCGCATCAAGATCCTGGTGTTCGCACTGGTCGCCACCCTCGTGCCGACCCTCACGATGAGCTATCACTCGTACTCGATGAACCGCGAGCACGTCAACGCGAAGATCTCCGAGGAGCTGCGCAACGCGAGCAGCCAGACGGCCCGCGAGTTCAATCTCTGGCTCAAGGAGCGTCTCTACGAGACACGCGTGTTCTCGACCTCGTACGAGGTCACGGAGAACCTCGAGCAGCTCTCCCGCGGGCGCGAGACCGGACACCAGGGGGCGGAGGCGACCCGGCGGCTCACGGAGTACCTGGCGTCGGTGCGCGCGAAGTTCAGCGACTACGACGATCTCTGCGTGCTCGGCCTGAACGGCCAGCGGCTGGTGCCGGCGGAGGGCGAAGCGCTACGCGCCCGGCTGCCACAGGAGTGGGCCAAGCAGATCCGGGCCGACCACAACGTGGTCGGCGAGGCGTACCGCGATTCCGGCCGCGACACGCCCGCGATGCTGATCGCCGTTCCCATCAAGGCGGCCAGCGGCCGGCTCCTCGGCGCCATGGTGGCCCGTCTGAACTTCGACGGCATCGAGAAGATCGTGAAGGGCTTCGCGGTCGGCCACACCGGCAGCGTCCACATCGTCGACCGCCACTTCCGGACCGTGGTGAGCTCGATGCCGACCGGCGCCTCCGCCCTCGCCACGCGGGTGCCGGCCGGGGCCACCGCGAAGGTCCTCGACTGGGGCGATGCCACCACCGCGTACACGGACGCCGCCGGCCAGGCCGTCATCGGAACGATGCGGCCGGTGTCGGTGATCGGCTGGACCGCCGTGGCCGAGATCGCCCGCGCCGAAGCCTATGCGCGGGTCTCGCGGCAGCGCAACCTGGCGCTGGTCATGGTGGCGGGGATGGTGATCGCCGTCGGCTTCGCCGCCTACGTCCTCGCGCTCACGGTTGCCCGTCCGCTCGAGCGCCTGAGGGCCGGCGCGACGCAGGTCGGCGACGGCGACTTCGACGTGCACGTGCCGGTCCTCGACTACGGCGAGGTCGGTTACCTTACGCAGGCGTTCAACAAGATGGTGGCGCAGCTCCGGGACGGACGCGACGAGCTGGCCGCCATCAACGTCGCCCTCGAGACGCTGTCCGTGACGGATGGCCTCACCGGCCTTTTCAACCACAAGCACCTGATGCAGACGCTGCACACCGAGGTGGCGCGCGCCCAGCGCCACAAGCACCCGCTGTCCGTGCTCATGATCGACGTCGACCACTTCAAGCAATACAATGACCGCTTCGGCCACCAGATGGGCGACCGGCTCCTGGCCGACATCGCCACCCTGTTCAAGCGCACCACGCGGAGCATCGACTACGCCGCTCGCTACGGCGGCGACGAGTTCCTCCTGCTCCTGCACGAGATCGCCTCCGCCGACGCGATGATGCTGGCCGACCGCGTGCGCGCCGCGGTGGCGGCGGCCACATTCGGGGCCGGGGAGGACAAGGTGACGGTGAGCATCGGCGTGGCGAGCTATCCGGAGCACGGGGAGACGGCCGAGGCGGTGATCGGCAGTGCGGACGCCGCCCTCTATCAGGCCAAGCGGAGCGGACGCAACGGCATCGTGCTGGGAACGAGGGGCGACGCGTCGGCTCAGCGCTGATCGATCAGGCTGTAGTGCATCCAGCCGCCGCGGCCGTCGTCGGTCTTCACGCGCACCCATACCCCGTTGTAGGAGACCGCATTGACGGGCGTGCCGCGCTCGACGACGAAGAGGACCTTCTGGGTCTGGCCCGGGCCTTCGCGGACGTTGCCGCGATTGGAGGCGCGCAGCGAAAGCGCCGGCGAGAGCGCCTGCTCGCCGTCGGTCCTCGCCACCTCGGCCCCCTTCATCGGCCGATCGTTCCGCGCCTTGATCAGCGCTTTCACCTGGTTGGTGAGGTAGACCGTCCCGTCGTAGTTCTGCTTCTTGAACTCATCGGTCGCCATGCGCAGCAGCTGCTGAGCCTGTTGCAGGTCCGCGTCCCTGGGCCGGAGCGCCGGATCGGCCGGCAGCGACTTCAGCGCGATCTCCGTCTCGGCCAGGTTCGACGCGGCCTCGGCGCGGCCGGACAGCCCGCGCAGCTTGGCCATCGCCCGGACGACCTCCAGGATGGCGGCCTCGAGCTTCTGGTTGAGGGCCCGGATCTCGGCGTCCTTCTCCAGCGCCTGCATGTGCATGCGCGCCAGCTTCTCCTCGAGATCGCGATTGGCGGCCGCCTGCTTCCGGGCGGCCTCTTCGGAGGCGCGCCGCTCGCCGGCCGCGTGCTTCCGCTGCTGCGCCGAGTCCGTCGTCAGCGCGCAGCCGCCGAGAACAGTCATGCCCGCGACCAGCACCGCCACGCCGGCCAGCTTCCCGGGTCTCGCGATCAGGCTTGCCATGACTGTCGGCTCGGGAGAGCAAGCGTAGGACCAAGCGCACAACCCTTCGGAATATCGCGCATAGCTCCCCACCGGCGCCTCGGAAGCGGTCGGGGGTGGTTGCTGTTCAGGCGGTCATGAATCATCCACGCCGGCAGGGATCACGCGTCGCACAGCGGACAGATGGGGGTGAGGCTCGTGTTGACCACGCAGCATTCGAGGTCGAGGAAATGCCCGTTCGGACAGGCGAGCGTCGTGGGCTCCCCTTCCAGCCAGACGTTGCCGCAGACACGACAGTCCTCCGCCTGCCCTTCACGCCAGCCCGAGGCGATCGCGTTACGGATCACCGCGGCCTCGATGGCCTCGCTGACCTCCCGCTCGATCGCCTCGCGCTCGTCCGCGTCGTCATCCATGCTCCCACTGTACTCACCTTTATAATCGCCACCTACCGTGATCTCCGTGGCGACGCTGTCCGGGACGGTGGAGCTGGGCGAGCGGGCCGTCGGCCAGCTCCGCACACGGCTGTCTGGCCCGCTGCTCCTTCCCGGCCAGCCGGGCTACGACGGCGCGCGGACGATCTGGAATCGCATGATCGACCGGCGGCCGGCGCTCATCGCGCGCCCCGCCGGCGCCGACGACGTCGTCACCGCGCTCGGCTTCGCCCGCGAGCACGACCTGCTCATCTCCGTCCGCGGCGGCGGCCACAACGTCACCGGCAACGCGGTGTGCGAGGGCGGGCTCATGCTCGATCTGAGCGCGATGAAGGGCGCCCGCGTGGACGCACGGGCGCACCGCATCGTGGCCGAGCCCGGGCTCACGTGGAAGGACTTCGACACCGCGGCGCAGGCGCACGGACTGGCGACTACCGGCGGGATCGTCTCGTCGACGGGCGTGGCCGGGCTGACGCTCGGTGGGGGCCACGGCTGGCTCATGCGCAAGCACGGCCTCACGTGCGACAACCTGCTCGCCGTCGACCTCGTCACCGCCGGCGCCCGGCGCATCCGTGCGTCGGCCGAGGAGAACGCGGAGCTCTTCTGGGCCGTGCGCGGCGGCGGCGGCAACTTCGGGATCGTCACGGCGTTCGAGTTCCGGCTCCATCCGCTCACCGCGGTGCTCGCGGGCACGCTGCTGTACCCGCGATCGCGGGCGCGCGACGTGCTCGACGTCTTCCGCGAGCAGGCCGAGAAGGCGCCCGACGAGCTCACGCTCGGCGTCGTCATCACGACCTGGCACGACGGTCGAGCCGTCATCGGACTGGTCGCGTGCCACAGCGGGGCGCTCGCCGACGGCGAGCGCTGCCTGCAGCCGTTTCGCCGGCTCGGCACGCCGCTCATCGACGGCATCCGTCCGATGGGGTACGGCGAGCTGCAGACGATGTTCGACGCGACCAATCCGCCCGGCGCCTGGTACTACAAGACCGGCTACCTCGACGGCGCCGCCGTGCGCGGCGACCGCTTCGTGGACGTGCTGCTGGAGCACTGCGATTTTCCCTCGCCGTCCCCGATGTCCCGCATCTTCATCGAGCACCTGGGCGGTGCCATGGGCCGCGTGCCGCCTCACGCGACGGCGTTCGTCCACCGGGCGGCTCCCTTCGACCTGATCGTCGTCGCCGGTGGCTTCCCCGCCGAGGCCACCGAGCAGAACCTGCACTGGGCGCGCGCGACGTCGAACGCCATGCGGCCGTTCATGTCGGGCGCCGCCTACGTCAACTATCTCGGCGCCGACGCGGGAGTGGAGGCCGTGAGAGCGGCCTACGGCCCGGCCTTCGAGCGGCTGGTGGATCTGAAGGAGCGCTACGACCCGCACAACGTCTTCCGTCTGAACCAGAACATCAGGCCGACGACGCCGGCCTGACGCCTACACCAGCTCGAACTCCATCACGCCGACGTCGGCCTGGAACCAGGCGCGGCGAAACGCCTCGACGTCCTCGTAGGCGCGGCGGGCGACGCGCTTGAACGTCAGCTGCACGCGGCATGGTCGCGCGTCGAAGGGATAGGGCCGGAACTCCACGCGATTCGGACCGACCGGAGTCATGCCGAGCCTGACGCCCTCGCCGTCGGCGGCGGCATAGCTGACCGGCACCGACTCGATGTGATCCTCGTACGGCGCCTGGCAGCAGAAGTACAGCCCGAGCAGATCCCACACCTGCATGAGCCGATAGTTCATGGCGACGCCCTTGACGTCGAGCGTCGCGCGCTGCCGATCCTGCCACGCCTCGTTGCGCTCGATGAAGGCCTGCACCTCCGGGCTCAGCGCCGTGAGGTTGTAGCGCCCCGCCGGGTACGTGATCGTCTGGTAGCGGCCCTTCCACAGCCCCGTGCGGTGCATGCTGACGATCAGGCCCGCGTACGGGTCGATGTCGGCCATCCAGTCGAGCGCCCACTGATAGGACGCGAGCTGCGCCGCCGTCATCGGGGCGTGGAGAAAGGCGTACGGCTCGCCCGTCTCGGGGTTGATCGAGGGGCTCGTCTCGTACCGCAGCCAGCCGTAGTCGTGAAACGTCGCCGCGCGCACGACGGATTCATACGGCTTGGGCGTCTCGAACTCGCCGTTGCCCCAGTGGGCGGCCAGCTGCCCGACGAACCGCGAGTGGTCCGTCTGTCCGACGAGGATGAGTCCTGCGCCCGGCTCCTTCCGGACGATCATGGCGGCCGAAGTCTAGCACGCCCGCCGCCGGCGGGCCGGTGTCATGCCTCGACCACCGTGGGCGGGCGCTCGACGTCGGCGGGCGGCTCGGCCAGACGCGGACGCCGTCCGAGGAACAGCACGAACGGCACCACGGCGGCGAAGATCCACGCCAACCGCCAGAAGTTGTCGATGAACGACAGCGCCAGCGCCTCGCGCTGCACCATCTCGTAGAGATGCGCCCACGCCTGCTGCTCCGCCGTCACCGTGTCCGCGCCGCGGGCGGCGAACGTGGCGACGAGCGTCTGGTAGCGATCCCACACGTCGGGGTCGTACAGGCTCACGTGGCCGGCCAGGCGCGCCTGGTGCGTCTGGGCGCCGCGCTCGAGCAGCGTCGCCACCGCGGCGATGCCGATACTGCCGCCGATGGTGCGGATGAAGTTGAACAGTCCCGAGGCGTGGCCGAGCTCGCGCATGGGAACCGCGCTCAGCGCCACCGTCGACAGCGGCACGAAGGAGAATCCGATGCCGAGCCCCTGGATGAACCGCGGCAGCATGATGTGCCAGTAGCTCGCCTCGAGCGTCAGCGTGGCCATCAGGTACATCGCGTACGCGTTGAGGGCAACACCGGTGACGATGATCCAGCGCGGGTCGATGCGGTTCATGAGCGCGCCGGCGATGGGCATCGTCACCAGGGTGGAGACGCCGCCGGGCGCGAGCACGAGACCGGCCAGCATCGCCGTGTAGCCCATCAGGATCTGCGTGAAGAGCGGCGACAGCACCATGATGCCGTAGAAGGCGATGCTGATGACGAACATCGCGGCCGTCGCCACCGCGAAGGTCGGATGGCGCAGCACGCGGAGATCGACCACCGGCTCCTCCGTGCGCAGCTCGCGCACGACGAGCGCCAGCAGCGCCACCACGGACACGACGCTCAGCCACACGATGAGGGACGAGGCGAACCAGTCCTCACGCTGCCCGCGGTCGAGGACGAACTGCACCGCGCTGATGCCGATCACGAGCAGCACCAGCCCCGGCACGTCGACCCGGCGCACGGCCGGCCGCGCCGTCGCCGCGTCGGGAACGACGAGCCAGGCGAGGACGACGGCGGCCGCGCCGACGGGCACGTTGATGTAGAAGACCCAGCGCCAGCTCCAGTTGTCGGTGATCCACCCACCGAGCGTCGGTCCGATGATGGGCGCGAACATGATGCCGATGCCCCACACGGCCATGGCCATGCCGCGCTGGTGCGCCGGAAACGTCTCGATCATCGTCGCCTGCGACAGCGGGACGAGCGGGCCACCCGCGAGGCCCTGGAGAAATCGCGCGATGACGATGACGGCGAGGCTCGGCGCCGCCCCCGCCGCCGCCGAGGTGATCGTGAAGGCGACGGTGGCGATGATGAACAGCCGCTTGCGTCCGAGCAGATCCGTCAGCCAGCCGGTGATGGGCAAGCTGATGGCGTTCGCCACGAGAAACGACGTGAGCACCCACGTGATCTCGTCGACGCCGGCCGACAGGCTTCCCCGCATGTGATCCAGCGCCACGTTGGCGATGGTGACGTCCAGGATCACCAGGAAGGTCGCCATCATCGTCGAGATCGCGACGACGGCTCGATGGAGGCGCGGACTCACTCGAGCTCGATGACCGGCACCACCGACATGCCGGGAACGAGCAGCATCTGCGCCGTCTGCCCCGGCTCGAGCACCAGCTTGACGGGAATGCGCTGGACGACCTTCACGAAGTTGCCGGAGGCGTTCTCCGGCGGCAGCAGCGAGAAGCGCGACCCGGTGCCGCTCTGGATCGAGTCGACGCGCGCGCGCAGCACCAGTCCCGGATGCGTGTCGACCGAGATCGTCGCGCGCTGGCCCGGGCGCACCCGGGTGAGCTGCGTCTCCTTGTAATTGGCGACCACCCAGACGTTGCCGATGTCGACGACGGCGAGCAGCGGCTGCCCCGGCTGCACGACCTGCCCGACCTCCACCGTCCGCCGCGTAACGCGGCCGGCCACCGGAGCCGTGATCGTCGTGTACTCGACGTTGAGCTCCGCTTCGCGCAGGGCGGCGCGCGCCTCCGCGAGCTGCGCCTCCGCGCTGGCCGCCTCGGCGCTGCGGATGGTGACCTCGCCGCGGCGACTCTGCGCCGTCGCCAGCCCGGCCTCCGTCTCCTCGCGATGCCGGCGCGCCTGCGCTAGCGCGACCTCCTGGCTCGCCACCTCCGCTTCCGCCTGGGTGACCTCCGCGCGGGCGCCGTCCAGGCGCTGCCGCGCCGCCTCCAGGGATGCCGCGGCCATCTTGAAGGCGCTCTCCGCGTGATCCAGCTCCTGACGGGCGACGAGCTTGCGCTCGAACAGCTCCTGGCTACGGCCGCGATCGAGGCTGGCACGATCGAAGTCCGCCTGCCTGGCCGCGGTCTCCGCCTGCGCCGCCTGCACGGCGGCACGCCGTGCCGCCAGGCGGCTGCGCCGCTCTTCGAGAACGCGCTCGGCGCTGTCGATGCCCAGCAGAGCCTTGGCGGACGTCGCTTCCGCCAGCGTGATCTGGCTACGGGTGGACTGGTCGGTCATCGGCACGCCGGCGACGGCCATGCGGAGGCGGCCGCGCGCCGTCTGCAGCGCCGCCCGCGCCTGCTCCAGCTTCACCTCGTAGTCGCGCGGGTCGAGTCGGACGAGCGGCGCGCCGGCCGCAACGTCCTGGTTGTCGCGCACGAGCACCTCGAGGACGGTGCCGCGCACGCGCGCGCTCACGGGAGAGACGTGCGCCTCGACGAAGGCGTCGTCGGTGGAGACGTGGTGGTCCCAGTATCGCCACAGCCGGACGCCGAAGTATGCGCCGACCAGCACCACCACGCCCAGTCCGATGAGCACCGCGATGCGCCCACGCCGAGGCCGACGCCGGGGCGGCGCAAACGTCGCGGCTCCAGTCTCGATCTCGCTCACGTGGCCTCAATTTACCGGAAGTGAGGCCTCCCTGCTCGGCACGGCCGAGAAATCAGGCTTACGTGGCGGTCCAGCTGGGGAAGCTCTTGCCGACGGCGGTCACGGGGTACCCGGGGTTCGGGCCCGTCTGCCTGAGGTCGGACAGTGCGTCGGCGTAGCCCAGATACGTGGCGATCGAGGCGACCACGACGCGCGCCTCGACGGTCACGAGCTCGATGCCCACCAGTGACACCCGTACCCAGGCGTCGATGACGATGCCCTTGTCGAGCACGCGGTCGAGGACGTCGACGAGATTGGAGGTGGCGGCAGTCCGCTCGACGCGCATCGCTGGGAACTCCTGAACAGCCACGGCAATTCTTTTCCGTGGCGTTGCAATTACGGACACGAGCCGGTAGAGCAATCCCGGTGCCGCAGCGGGTGGACGGGCTCGAGGCATCGACACGCACCGGTCCGCGGCGACGCCGTCGACGTGCTGACGGTGTCATGTCGGGTGTCGACGAGATGCCACCGACGAGGACACCTATGGGTTGAGAGGATCGTCTCGCACGATCCTACTTTCGGCCGTTGGTAGACTACGACCAGACATCAGCCGGTCTCACCCCCGGCGACAAGGAGAGCCCATGCACCGACGACTGATCCCCGTGTTGACCGTGGTCTTCATGCTGCTCGTCGCCGTGGCCGGTGCCCAGTCACCCACCACCGCCGAGAAGAAGCCGCTCGACGTCCCCTACGTCCCGACGCACGAGTCGCTGGTGGACGAGATGCTGAGCATGGCCAAGGTCAGCGGCAAGGACGTCCTGTACGACCTCGGCTCCGGCGACGGCCGGATCGTGATCACGGCTGCCCGGAAGTTCGGCACGCGCGGCGTCGGGTACGACCTGGACCCGGAGCGAGTCAGCGAAGCGCGCGAGAACGCCAAGAAGGCCGGCGTGACCGACAAGGTTCGTTTCGAGCAGCAGGACATCTTCACTGCCAAGATCAGCGACGCGACGGTGATCACGATGTACTTGCTGCCCGACGTCAACCTGCGGCTCCGTCCGAAGCTCCTCAGCGAGCTGAAGCCTGGCACGCGGATCGTCTCGCACAACTACGATCTCGGCGACTGGCAGCCCGTCCAGCGCAAGGAAATGGACGTGAGCGGCGTGAACCACACTCTCTTCCTCTGGATCGTCCCGCAGAAATCGCGCTGATAGGTTGGCGGCCATTTCGGGGCCGCTCGCGTGATCCCGAGGCGCGCCACGGCTCCGCCGGGGCGTGCCGAGTGTTGGGGGGTTTGGGGGCCATTTCGGGGCCCCCAATTCAAACAGACGCGCGCCACGGCTCCGCCGGGGCGTGCCGAGTGTTGGGGGTTTGGGGGCCATTTCGGGGCCCCCAATTCAAACAGACGCGCGCAGCTTTCGGCGGCCGAGGATTTCCCGAGCGGCGTTGAGACCGGGGGTGCCCATGACGCCGCCGCCAGGGTGGGCGGCGGCCCCACAGAGGTAGAGTCCGCGAATCGGCGTGCGATAGCGCGCGTAGCCGGGCACGGGGCGCAGCGAGAACAGCTGGCTCGGCGTCATGGCGCCCTGGAAGATGTTGCCGCCGGTGAGATTGAAGACACGCTCGAGATCGAGTGGCGTGAGGACCTGACGGGCGATCACCGAGCGCTTGAAGTTCGGCGCGTACTCGCTCAGCAAGTCGACGCACCGATCGGCGAACGGCTCGCGCAGCTCGTCCCAGGTGCCCTGGCGCAGCGCATAGGGCGCGTACTGGACGAACATCGACATGAGATGCTGGCCGGGCGGGGCCACCGTCGGATCGACCACCGATGGAATGGTGCATTCCAGCACCGGCCGCGCCGACGGCCGGCCATATTTCGCGTCGTCGTACGCGAGCTCGATGTAGTCCTGATCGGGGCAGATGTGGATCGTCCCGCGGTGCTGAGGGCCGGGCGCCGTTCCCGGTACGGCGCCGAAGCTCGGCAGCTCGGACAGGGCGACGTTGATCTTCAGCGACGCGCTCTCGTAGCTGATCCGGTCGATCGCCGCCATGAACTCTACCGGCAGCTCGCGGCGATCCAGCAGACGGGTGAAGGTCACGCGCGCGTCCGCGTTGCTGGCGACGATCGGCGCGCTGAACTCCTCCCCGCCGGCGAGCGCCACGCCGGTGACGCGTCCGTCGTGGACCAGCACGCGCGCCACCTCTGCCTCGCAGCGGATCACTGCGCCGTGGGCGCGGGCGGCCGCCGCCAGCGCTTGCGTCAGCCCGCCCATGCCACCGCGCACATATCCCCAGACACCACGCTTACCGTCCGTCTCGCCCATGACGTGGTGGAACAGCACGTACGCCGTCCCCGGCATCGACGGACTGGCCATGGCGCCGATGATCGCGTCCGTGGCGAGCGTGCCTTTCAGCTCCTCGGACTCGAACCAGCGGTCGAGGACGGTGCGGGCCGCGCCCGTGAGGATCTCCACCGCCTCGCCCGCCCCCGGGCCCAGCCGCTGGACCGAGCGGCCGAGCGTGAAGAGCTTGCGAAGGTCTGCGAGGCCGGGACGCAGCAGGTCCGGCGGCGACATCGTGAGCGTCGGCTCGATGACATCGGCCACCCGCTCCAGCATCGCCTCGTAGCGCGGGTAGCGCTCGGCATCGCGCTGGCTGAACTTGCCGATCTCCTTCCGCGTGAGCTCGGCATCCGGGCCCATGAGCAGCGACCGGCCATCGGGGAACGGTGTGAACGACGACGGTTCGCGGGCCAGCACGGCAAAGCCGTGATCGGCCAGCCGCAGGTCGCGCACGATCTCCTTGCGGAAGAGGCTGTTGACGTAGGCGGCGGTGGAGACCTTGAAGCCGGGGAAGACTTCTTCCGTCACGCACGCGCCCCCGACGACGTGCCGGCGCTCCAGCACGAGCACGCGCCGGCCGGCGCGTGCGAGGTAGGCGGCGGTGACCAGTCCGTTGTGGCCGGCGCCGACGACGATGGCATCGTAGCGGGAGACGGATCGGGTCATGCACCGATTATCCTACCGGCGCCTACCCCGACCCGCCTGCCCGCGCCGGATGCTCAGGCGAACGCTTCCTCCAGCGCGCTCGGAGCCGGCGTCTCCGCGGGCGCCGGCGCGTCGACCTCGTCCTTGGTGCCGAGGCCACAGTCGACGATCTTGTAGAGCAGCGCCTTGTAGCTGATGCCGAGCAGCCGCGCCGCCTTCGCGCGATTCCAGCGCGTGCGCTGCAGCATGTCGGCGATGGCGATGCGCTCGGCGTCGCGGGCGGCGCGACGGGCGATGGATTTCAGATCGAGCTGGCCGGACGTGTCGAGCACGGGGACCGCCGGCATGGCGGGCGCCGAGGCGGACGCCTTCGCGGAGGCGGCGAGCTCCTCGTAGACGCCGGCCGCGCTGCCCAGCACCACCACGCGCTTGATGACGTTCTCCAGCTGCCGGATGTTGCCGGGCCAGGAGTACTCGAGCAGCAGCCGGCGGGTGGACGGCGGAATGTCGACCGTGCGGCGATAGGCGGCGTTGGCGGTCTTCAGGAAGTAGTCGATCAGCACGGGGATCTCTTCACGGCGCTCGCGCAGCGGCGGGATGCGGATTTCGATGACGTTCAGGCGGTAGTAGAGATCCTCGCGAAAGCGCCCGGCACGGATCTCGGCTGGCAGATCGCGATTGGTGGCGGCCAGGACCCGCACGTCGGTATGGAGGATGCGCTCGCCGCCGACGCGTGCGAACTCGCCGTCCTGCAGGACGTGGAGCAGCTTCGCCTGCAGGCGCAGGGGCACCTCGCCGATCTCGTCGAGCATGATGGTGCCCTTCTCGGCCAGCTCGAACTTGCCCGGCTTGTCGCGATGGGCGCCGGTGAATGCGCCACGCTGGTGGCCGAAGAGCTCGGACTCGAGCAGCTCGCCCGGAAGGGCGGCGCAGTTGACCTTGATGAACTGGTTGCCTGCGCGCGGCGACGCGCGATGGATGGCGCGGGCGACGACTTCCTTGCCGACGCCGCTCTCGCCGGTCAGCAGGACGGCGGCGCTCGTGGTGGCAACCCTTGCGACCATGTCCCGGACGGCGCTCATCGCGGGACTCGTGCACATCTCGAGCTGGCTCATCGGATCCCCCTTCGCATTCCGTTAATCATGTCGACGCGGCAAAGCGACTGCAGACGTCGCGCCAAACTTCACAGCCAATGAATCCGCTACGTTATCTCGACGCGCCCGCGAGGCGCCCGCACCCGTGCATATTTTACAAGGGGCAGGCTCGTAAGACTTACACGCCTACAGATACTGGCCCGTCGTGACGACGCGCTCGACGGCAGCAGGCTTCGCCTCCGTCGCGTGGGGCACGAGCTTGATGGAGACGATCCGCTCGCGCTTGCGCCCGGCGATCTTGGCCCAGTCGTCCGGGTTGCTCGTGTTGGGCAGGTCCTCGTTCTCCTTGAACTCCTCGCGCACGGCGGCGACGAGATCGTCGGCGGTGAGCCCCTTCTCCGAGCGCTGGATGTAGCGCTTGAGCGCGAGCTTCTTCGCCCGTCGCACGACCGACTCGATCATCGCGCCCGAGGCGAAATCCTTGAAGTACAGGGTCTCGTTTTCCCCGTTCGCGTACGTGACTTCCAGCAGGCGGTTGGCGTCGGTCACGGCGAACATCGCCTCCACCGCGGTGGCGATCAGGCCGGCCACGGCGGCCTCGGGGGCGCCACCGGCGGCCTCGAGCTCGGCGGCCGCAA
Organism: Candidatus Methylomirabilota bacterium; assembly: GCA_036556545.1. Classification (GTDB taxonomy): domain Bacteria; phylum Methylomirabilota; class Methylomirabilia; order Rokubacteriales; family CSP1-6; genus AR12. The sequence continues at coordinate 24,951 of DATBJF010000062.1, read as the reverse complement.
GCGGGAGATCCGGCGTGAGGTACCTGGCGAAGATGTCGGCGGCCGCTCCTCGATCCGGGCGCTCGATCTTGATCTTCACATCCAGCCGGCCCGGCCGGAGGATGGCCGGATCGATGAGGTCCTGCCGGTTGGAGGCCCCGATGACGATGACGTTCTTGAGGCCTTCCACCCCGTCGATCTCGGCGAGCAGCTGCGGCACGATCGTGCTCTCCATGTCCGAGGAGATGCCCGTGCCCCGCGTGCGGAACAGCGCGTCCATCTCGTCGAAGAAGATGACGACCGGCACGTCCTCGTTGGCCTTTTCCCGCGCCTTCACGAAGATCTCGCGGATCTTGCGCTCGGTCTCGCCCACGTACTTGTTCAGCAGCTCGGGGCCCTTGACGTTGAGGAAGAAGCCCTTGATCCTCTCGCCGCGCTTCACCGAGATCTGCTCGGCCAGATTGTTCGCCACCGCCTTGGCGATCATCGTCTTGCCGCAGCCGGGCGGTCCGTAGAGCAGCACGCCCTTCGGCGGCGCCAGCTGGTGCTCGCGATAGTGCTCGGCGTAGAGATACGGCAGCTCCACCGCGTCCTTGATGGCCTCGATCTGGGAGCCGAGACCGCCGATGTCGGCGTAGCCGATGTCGGGCACTTCCTCGAGCGAGAGATCCTCAACCTCGGTCTTCGGGAGCTTCTCCAGCAGATACCCGCTCTTCGGGTCCATCAGCACGTGGTCGCCGATGCGCAGCGGCACCGCGCGCAGCGGGTCGGCGATGACGCCGACCTTGTCGTCGTCCGCGCGGACGGTGACCAGCGCCCGATCGGGACCGAGCCGCTCCTTGAGAATCACCACCTCGCCCTGGATCTCGTAGCCCGCGACGTCGATGACGTGCGAGGCCTCGTTGAGCACGACTTCCTGCCCCGGCTTGAGCGCGTCGACGACGATCGACGAATGCGCGTTTACCTTCGCCTTTCGCCCGTGCGCCAGGACGTTGACGGTCCCGTCGGCGTTGCGGGAGAGGTAGACGCCGTAGATGGACGGGGGCGCCGTCAGCTTCTCGACCTCTTCCTTCAGCGCGGCAAGCTGCTCGCGCGCCTCCGCGAGCGCTCGCGCCAGCTTCTCCTTCTGGCCCAGCGCGTCGGCGAGCTCGAGTGACCGTACGTATTCCGGCGAGTCGGCAGGCCTCATGATCGCCTCCGTGCCCTCTCAGGCGGCGCGGGCGAGCGGCATCGCCGCCTCGCCGTCGCCGGACCGCGCGCGCGCGGTCGGCGCCGGCATCACCCAAGCCTCACCCACGAGCACCACCTCACCCGTGGCGTTGATGCATTCGGTCCGGAGACGCACGCGGTTGCGATCGCGCACCGTCTCCACCACTTCCACCCGCGCGGTGATGGTGTCGCCGAGCCTCACCGGGCGCAGGAACTTCAAGCTCTGCGAGAGATAGACGCAGCCGGGGCCGGGCAGCTCGCTGCCGATGACGGCGGCGATCAGCGCGGCCGTCAGCATGCCGGGTGCGATGGGCTCGCCGAAGGGGGTCGAGGCGGCGAACGCCGCATCGCGATGTATCGGGTTGCGATCTCCGCTCAACGTCACGAAGGCCGCGACGAGGTCCGCGCTCGCCGTGCAGGACATCTCGGCGCTGTCGCCCACTGCAATGTCATCGATGGTTTTCCCGGTCATCGTTGGGCTCCCTCCGCCATATTCCAGGCGTTGTGCAACTCGGGCGCCATTCTCGGGCGTCTGCAATCCCGACTAGTTGCGAGGCACCGTTGAATTTCCTTCAAGTGCGCTCGACGGGATGGACCGTGGCGGGCAGGATTTACAACCGACGGGGGCGGGATCAGCGGCGCGACGGCGGAAACATCTTGCTGACGTCGGCGTGCGCCATCACCACGTCGGGCGAGCGCTGCAGCGCCTCGTGGTACTTGTCCTGAAATTCGCCGCCGGCGCCCCCCTTCAGCAGCCGGTAGACCTCGCGAAACGCCGCCTCGACGTCATCGGCAGCCAGCGCGGCGTCGGCATCCACCGCCGCGTCGATGCGGGCGATCAGTGCGGACAGCGCGCGAAGCCAGGCGAACTGCGGGTCGTCGAGGACGAGGCGAAAGAGATCACCGGCGGCGACGGCGCCATGGCGCGTCTCGTAGGCGAGGCGCTCACGGTCGAGCAGCACACGATGCAGGCGCAGCAAACGGCCACTCAGGTCGCGCAGGCGATCGCGTTCGGAATCCACGCGATCATTGTCGCACCCGGCGCGGCCGAGGCTACACAGGCGGCGCGGCCACTGGCAGTTGGTTACACTATCGCCGTGGCCACGCCCGCATCCGCGGACTTCCGGTTCGTGCATCTGACCGACACGCACCTCATGGCCGGCGGGACGTGGCGGCCGCGCGCGGGCGACTTCGAGTTCGATACCGAAGCGTCGCTCCGACGGGTGATCGCCGCCGTGCGGGCCCTCGATCCGGCGCCCGCCTTCGCCGTCTTCGGCGGCGATCTGGCGAGTCCCGATCTCCTCGACCGCGATCCCGCGCGCACGCCCGAGCAGTACGAGCCCTCGTACCGCTTGCTCGCGGAGATCGTGGGGCAACTTCCGTGCCCCGCTCACTTTCTCGTCGGCAACCACGACCATCGGGCGGCCTTCAACCGCGTGCTGCGCACGGGGGCGCCGTCGCCCGACGCCCCGCACTACTACAGCTTCGACCACGGTCGCTACCACTTCGTCGTGCTCGATTCGCACGAGCCGGGACAGGCGGCCGGCCTGCTCGACGCCGCGCAGCTGCGCTGGCTGCGCGCCGACCTCGCGGAGCATCGCCGCCAGCCCACGCTGGTGTTCGTGCACCATCATCTGTGGCCGCTCGGCCTCCAGTGGATCGACTCCATGTCGCTTCGCAACGGCCAGGAGCTCGTGGCGGCGCTCGGCGAGCATCCCGATGTCCGCTGGGTGATCTGCGGTCACGTTCATCTCGATCACGCCTCGCAGCGAGGCCGGCTCACCATGCTGACCACGCCTTCGACGTGCATCCAGCTCTCGAAGGTGTCCCAGGCCGCGAAGGTCTTCCCGGGCCCGCCCGGCTTCCGGATCGTCGACGTGGCGGGCGATCAGCTCTCGACACGGGTCATTCACCTCCACGGCGCGGGCGTCCGCGACGTGTAACGGGATGGGAGACAGGCCCATGGTGACGACGCTCCTCGTGGCGGCGCTGCTCGTGCTGCTGGCGCCGGATCGGACGGTCGCGCAGGTCGTGGACCTCGAAGGCCGCTCCTGGTTCACCGACCTCGATGCCTCGATCAAGTTCGAGAGCAACTCGATCCCGGGAACGCGGGTCGACGCCGATCAAGACCTGGACGTCGAGGACGCCAACGTCCCGGAGCTCCGGCTGACCTTCTCGACCGGGCTCAACAGCAAGCTGCGGCTCGCCTACCTCCAGGGCGACTTCGACGGGCAGACGACGCTGTCCCAGAGCATCCAGTTCGCCGGCACGACGTTCGGCGCCAGCACCCGCGTCGACACCGACCTCGACCTCTACTACGGCCGCATCGGCTGGACGTGGCAGTTCCCCGTCGTTCCCGGCGTCTTCAGGGTCGGCCCCCTGCTCGAGGTCAAGGGCGTCGTCGTCGACGCGACCGTGCGCGGCTCCGGCCAGCGCGAATCCGCGCTGCTCGCGATTCCGTTCCCGACCGTCGGCGCCATGCTGAACATCACGCCGATCTCCATGCTGGACATCTTCGCCGAGGTCTCCGGCATCCCGTTCGGCGGCCTGGGCCACGTGGTGGACGCCGAGGCGGGCCTGCGCTTCATCCCGTTCCGATTCTTGACGCTGTCTGCCGGCTACCGGGTGTTCGACGTTCGGATCGAGTACGGCGACGATCTGGCCAAGCTGAAGCTGACCGGGCCGTTCGTCGGCGCGTCGATCCGGTTCTGAGCGCGCCTCTGGATGCCGTCCGCCCGTCGCCTGCCCTGCCTCGCGCTGCTGCTCCTCGCCATGGCGGCCCCCGCCACGGGGTGCACGACCGTGCGCGTCACGGCCACCGAGCGGTCCAGTATCGAGCAGCGCCTGCTCGTTCGCGCGCTCGAGCGGGCGGCCGTCCGGCTCGACACGGCGTCGCTGGCCGGCCGGCGGGTGAAGATCGAGCTGTTCACGCTCACGGACGACGCGTACTTCGCCCGCGAGTTCCTGAGAGCCCGCCTGGAGACGCGCGGCGTGCGCTTCGTCGGCACCGGCGACGAGGCCGACATGACCGTTCAGGTCTTCACGGTCGCGCTCGCCGTCGATACCGCCGACACGCTGCTCGGGCTTCCGGCGATGCAGGCACCGGTGCTGGCCGTGCCGATCCCCGAGATCGCCCTGTTCAAGCTCGAGCGCAGCCGCGGCCACGCGGAGGTGCAGGCGTACACCTACGACCGCGGCGGACAGCTCATCGGCCGTCTCGGCGACGTCAAGGGCGAGGCCCGCTACACCCGCATCACCCTGCTCATCTTCATCAGCTTCGACGTGACCGACATGGACGATCCGCCCGACGGCGACGACCGGGACGCGCGATAATGGCGGCCGCCCACATCCGGCCAAGGAGGCCCTGATGCCGAGGATCGAGCCGCTCCCCATCCAGGAAGTCGACGCCGACATTCGCCACATCTGCGAGGACGCCGAGCGCCAGTCGGGGACGTCGGTGAGCCCACGCACGTACGCCCGGAATCCCGCCGTGCTGAAGGCGCTCACCGCCTTCCGGAGCACCCTCGCGCGCGAGGGCACCCTCGATCCCGTCCTCCGCGAGCTCGTGCGTCTGAAGATCGCCGCCCTCAACGCGTGCCGGTACTGACTCACGCTGCGCTATGCCGGGGCCCGGCATGCGGGATTGACGGAAGCGAAGGTGGCCGCCATCGATGACGAGAGCTCCGATCTGGTGAGCGCGCGCGAGCGCGTCGCGCTCCGGTTCGCCGAGAAGCTCGCCGTCGACCACCACAAGGTCGACGACGCCTTGTGGACGGAGCTGCGGCAGCACTTCTCCGAGGCGGAGATCATCGAGCTGGTGGCCCACACCACGCTCTACATCGGCCTCGGGCGGTTCAACGACATCATCGGCCTCGAGCCGCCGGACGGCGTCCGGTCATGAGCGGCGGCATCGACCCCTTCACGACGGCCACCGGCATGCTGGCGGCCCTGCGGGCTCGACAGGTCTCCGCCGTCGAGCTGCTCGAGGTCCACGAGCGCCGCTACGCGCGCCACAACGCCGAGCTGAATGCCATCGTCGAGCCGGCGTTCGAGGCTGCGCGGGAGGCGGCCGAGGCAGCCGACGCGCGACGAGCGCGCGGCGAGGACGCTCCGCTGCTCGGCCTCCCGCTGACGCTGAAGGAGTCGATCAACGTCCGCGGACTCCGCACCACCGTCGGCATGCCGGCCTGGAAGGAGTTCCGCTCCGAGCACGACGCGCCGGTGACGGCTCGCGTCAAGGCCGCGGGCGCGGTGGTGATGGGCAAGACGAACGTGCCGTCGATGCTCGCCGACTGGCAGTCGAACAACCCGGTCTACGGCCGCACGCGCAATCCATGGGATCACGCGCGAACGCCGGGCGGCTCGTCGGGCGGCAGCGCGGCCGCGCTGGCCGCCGGGCTCACCCCGCTCGAGTTCGGCAGCGACATCGGCGGATCGATCCGCGTTCCCGCCGCCTTCTGCGGCGTGTACGGCCATCGTCCGAGCGAGACGGCCATGGCGCGCAGCGGCCAGTTCCCGTTCCCGCCGCTGCCCAATCCGGCCGTGTTCATGGGCGTGCAGGGCCCGATGGCGCGCTCCGCGGAGGACCTCGCGCTGGCTCTCGACGTCGCGGCCGGGGCCGAGACCGGCGAAGACGTCGGCTGGCGGCTCACCCTGCCGCCCGCCCGACATCGCCGGCTCGCCGATTTCCGCGTGGCGGTGCTGCCGTCGATCGCGTGGGTTCCGCTCGAGGCCGAGATCGCGACCGCCATCGACTCGCTGGCGGCCAGGCTGGGCAGCGTGGGATGTCAGGTGAAGTCCGTGCAGCCGCCGGAGCTCGGGGACTTCCGGGAGCACTACGCGCTCTACCTCTCGCTGCTGACCGCCGTGCAGCTGGCGCGCGTGCCGGTCGAGCAACGGCGCCGGCGCCTGGAGGTGCTGCGCAGCCGCGACGACGAGTGGAGCCGCGCGTCACAGCGCGGCGCCGAGGGCGCGGCGCCGGACTACATCGGCTGGATCGGTCGGCGCGAGCACATCCGGGCCGCCTGGCGCGCGTTCTTCACGCAGTGGGACGTCCTCATCGCGCCCGCGTTCATGACACCGGCCTATCCGCACTGGGACAAGCCGTGGCCCGACACCGAGGAGTCGATCCGTCGCACGCTCGACGTCAACGGCAGCCCGGTGCTCGAGGAGCTGGGACTCTTCTATCCCTCCGTGGCGACGGTGGCCGGCCAGCCGGCGACGGCGCTGCCGCTCGGGCTCTCGCGTGGCGGATTGCCCATCGGCGTGCAGGCGATCGGTCCCTACCTGGAGGACCGCACGCCGCTCGCGTTCGGCGAGCTGCTCGCGCAGGAGCTCGGCGGGTTCCAACCGCCGCCCGCCTACGCCGCCGGCTGAGCCTCAGCGCGCGAACGGATGAGCTCTTCGCGGCCACCGGTCCGGCACTTCTCGATGATCCGCAGCTTTCACCTCGCCGACTTCTTCACGATCGCCAACGGCTTCTGCGGCATGACGGCGGTGTTCCAGGCGATGGCGTTCCTGTCCACGCACGACCGCCGGCGCCTGGACGCGGCGGCCCTGCTCGTTCCGCTCGCGTTGCTCTTCGACGTGCTCGACGGCCGCGTCGCGCGCTGGCGCCACCAGGCATCACCGCTCGGCCGCGAGCTCGACTCCCTCGCCGACGTGATCTCCTTCGGGGTGGCCCCGGCCGCCATCGCCTTCGCGGCCGGCCTTCACACGCTGCTCGACGCCATCGCCCTGACGTTCTTCGCGCTGTGCGGGCTGAGCCGGCTGGCCCGCTACAACATCACCGCCGAGGCGCTGTCCGTCGAGACCGGAACGGTGAAGTACTTCGAGGGCACCCCGATCCCGACCAGCGTGGTGCCGCTCGGCATCCTGATGCTCGCCTTCCATCGCGGCACCCTCTATCCCGTGCGGCTGCTCGGGTTCGACTTCCATCTCGTCACGCTCGTGTTCGTGCTCTCCGGCATGCTGATGATCAGCAAGACCCTCCGGATCCCAAAGCCTTAACGAACATACCGGGTGAGCAGGCGGGAGAGCGCCTCGATGTCGACGGGCTTGATGATCACGCCGGTGAACCCGCGCATCTGCTCCGGTGTGAGAAACGTATCGCCGGTCACCGCGAACACGGGCACCGAGCCCAGCGGCGCCGGCTCCGCACGGATCTGCTCGACGAGCCAGAAACCGTCGTGCCGCCCGGCCAGGTGGAGATCGACGAGAACGACGTCCGGCCGGAACCGGAACAAGAACTCGAGTCCCGCCTCGGCGAGATAGGCGGCCTGCGTCTCGGCGCCGTCGAAGCTCAACACCTCGGCCAGCATGTCGGCGCTGTCGTGGTGGTCCTCCACGATGAGCACGCGAAGCGCTTCGAGCCGCTGGGGCATGCGCTGGAGTCGCCTGAGGGCGACGGCGCGGCAGCGTGCGGTGGCCCGTTACGTCGTGGACGACGAGGCCGAGGCCAGCGCCGCGAGACGGAACTGCGTCGGCGACATGCCGAAGCGGTGACGAAACGCCTTGTTGAAGTGCGGCAGATCGTAGAACCCCGCCTCGGAGGCGATGGCGCTCAGCGAGAGCCGCGAGCTCCGCATCAGCTCCTGCGCGCGCTTCAGACGCAGATCACGCACGTAATCGCGCAGCGGGATCCCGGCCACCGCGTGAAACGTCCGGGAGAAATGCGAGCGGCTCATGGAGACCATGGCGGCCAGCGTCGCCAGCGGCGGCACATCGGCGAGCATCCGCTCGAGGGTGGTGAACGTCTGCTTCACGGCGGCCACGCGTACACCGGTCGGCACCGTCGCGTCCGGGCGGCGGCCGACGCGGGCCACCACCGCCGTCAGCTCCGTTGGCGTGAAATCCTTGGCAAGAAACGCGCGCACCCCGGTCAGCAAGACGTCCGCCTTGAACGTCGGCGGCGTGTCCGCGATCACCGCCACCGGGATCCACGGACAGCTCTCGTACAGCGCGCGAACGCCGGTGGCGCAGGCCTCGAGCGCCCGCGCCTCGAAGCAGCCGGTGACCACGATGTCGACACGGCCCCCTCCCATGACAGCCTTGACCGCGCTCGGAACGTCGGAGGCCTCGATGATGTCGTGGTCGCCCCGGATGGCGTCCGCGACGAACGCGCGCATGAGCGGGTCGTGCACCAGCACGAGCACGGCTCGGCGCATCGTCGGCGTGGTGGTCTCCGGGTGCGGATGCCCGTGTGCCCGCGGCGACTCGGTGAACGGCTCCCGCTCGCTGCCATCCGACGACCCCATGATGGGCGTGGGGCACAGGCGAGCACTTCTGTCCGTCAGGACGCGCGCCCAGTCGCACAGGCGGCGGCTGTTCGCCGCGTTGGCGCGGCTGCGCGCGATCAAAGACTCGAACTTCGCTTTGTCCACGTCGAGCGTCAGCAGGGTCATCACATTCGTCCTCGTCGCATCTCGGCGGCCGGTCGTGTCATGCGCCACCGGGCGATGCAAGTCCGGCGGCGCCAGCGCCGACACGGGCGAGACGCAGGATCTCGGTCCCGAGCTGGTCCAGGTCGACAGGCTTCTGCATGAACGCGGTGAAGCCGCACTCGGCGGGACTGACGTCCTTCTCCGTCCAGCCGGTCACGGCGAGGAGGGGCGTCCTCCGGTGCCGCGGCATGCTTCGAACATGATCGATGAATTGCTCTCCCGACGGCAGCACCGACACGTCGCTCATGATCACATCCGCCGATGCGGCCGCCAGGTACCGCAGGGCGACGTCGGCGCTGCGGGCAGCCACCACGTGCGCGCCGCACGCGCGCAGGAACGTCGCAAAGACGTCCCGGTTGTCGGTGTCGCCCTCGACGATGACGATCGCGAGCTGCGAGAGATCGGGCAGCTTCGGGATGTCGCCGCCGCCACAGATGCGGTGGAGCCGATATCGGCTTCGCCGGAGCACGCCGACGCTGCGGTCGAGGGAGTCTTCGCACCGCCGGATCCGAGCGAGCGTCCCGTCGACACGGTCGCGAGTCGCCGAGACCATAGCCGCCTCTCCTTACCTGAAAGGAAACACCCGGCGGGGAAGAGTGTCAACGCTGCTTTCGACTCCCGGACGGGTCCTGCCGCAGGAGGTCAAGCAACGCCTGCTCGTTCGGCGTGAGGGGCTCCTGGCGGCGTTGCTTGTCGAGAAGCTGCTGGACGGGGTCGTCGGTCGTGACGGAGCCGCCTTCCGCGGCCACCGGCGCCGGCGTCCGGGGCGTCTCCTCCTGGACGGTCTCGATGACGACGGTCACCGTGCGCAGATGCCCGCTGATCCGCTTGACGACGTAGCTGAACAGCGGCTCCGTGTGCGTCCGCCGCTGGTGGGCCGTGTACGCCTTGCGCACGGCGGCCTCCAGGGCCTCTTGAACGCTCAGCGTCTCGGATACCCCTTCGAACTCGGGCATCGGTCTCCTCCATGACGGGGCGGCGATGTGTTCGGCGCCGGCTCGCGCGCGGGGCAGCGCCGTCTCGGGAGGGCCGCATCATAACAAACCACACCGGCCTCGCCGGCATCCCCTTCGGTCCAGGCGACTACAGCGTGACGGGCTCCGAGCGGATCGAGCGCGATGCGGGGAGATGAACCAGACAGGCAAGGCCGGTGGTGCCGAACTTCGCGTACTCCGTGAGCGCGACGACGGGGTGCTGCCGCACCCATTCGTTGAGGGCGCCGCGCTCGCCGTAGTCGGGATGGCCCTTGAAGCGGAAATAAGAGTTGCACATCAGCACGGTGCCGTTCTGGAGCGTGGGCGTGATGAAGCGCAGCGCCAGCCGCGTCGACTCGTAGTAGAAGCAGTCGATCATGACGACCGCGCTCGGCGAGAGGCCGGGGCGCTCGTAGAGCGTCGGCCGCAGGGAATGCTGATAGAACCCGCCGACGAGGGTGTACGCCGTCGCCGGCACGCGACGGCGCTCGAGCTCCGATCGCACCTCCGCCTCGCTGCACGCGAAGTAGCCTTCCGCGTAGCGCCGGAATCCCGTGTCGGCGTCGGCGCCGTGCGCCGTGGGCAGCCCCTGGAAGCTGTCGAAGCCGAACATCGGCACGTTCAGGCGATAACGGCGAAACGCGTGATGGAAGTGCGCGAAACCGGCGCCGCGGTAGACGCCGAACTCGAGGTAGCTGCCGCCCATCTCGTTCGTCTGAAGGAAGCGCGCGGCCAGATCCGCCATCTCCTCGACGCCGAAGTGCGGCGACCGCATCGACGGCGCTCGCAGCGCGACGTACTTGAGGAGCTGGCGTCCCAGCGGCGCCAGCAGGCTCCGCACGGTGGTGCGCAGCCCCGGCCGCGAGGGACGAGGCTCGGCGGCCGGCAGGCGCTGGAATGCAAGACGTACACTCATGCTCACTTCACCGGGAGCAAGCACAGTGCCAGACGGGCACCGCCGGCGCCGAGGGCGCACCGGCGGTGCCGCCGATTCGATCCTGCACGAGAGTGTCGAGAGCGCTCTGTAGCCGGCAGGGGGGAAGCGGAACTGGATTGCAGCTAGTCGAGCCAGTCCTCTTCCTTGAGCTTGCGCGGTAGATACTTTTTGGTGAGGTACTGGAAATCCTTGTTGGCGAGCGCGTCGAGCTCGAACTTGAGGCCGCTCGACAGCATCCGCTTGATCTCCTCCTGCCAGTCCTTCTTCTGAAACCAGCTGTAACCCAGCAGCTCCCGCGCGCGCGAGACGTCCTTCTCGTTCAGCTTGATGCCGACGTTGCGCGGAAGGCCGTACGTTTCGGGATCGGCGCTCGACAGCCCGATGAACTTCGCCTTCGGGATGGCCATCCGCTGGCTCTCGAAGGCGAGGTTGATGGAGCCCTGCTTGATCACCGAGTAGATGTAGTAGCCCCACGGATCGTTGTCGACGAGGACGTAGACGGGCAGCCTCTGCTCCTCGTGGAGGCGCCGCGCCAGCCGACGGACACCGCGGGGCGGCTGTCCGTTGCCGGTGAGGAGGACGCAGTTGTAGCGGCGCCAGAACTTGTCCTCGGACAGCCGGTTCCACTGCGTGCCCTTCTCCACGAGGAGCACGAAGTCCGCCGTGCACTTCGTGATCTGCAGGTATTCCGGCTCGACGATCGATGGCACCGAGTAGCCGCCCTTGCCGAGCCGCGCGCAGTTCACCCGATCGCCGTCGTCGACCAGCACCAGCGGGCCGACGATGGAGCCGGCGTTCTCCGCGCGGACGTGCAGCTCCTCGCGCAACGCCTGCAGGCTCACTTCCAGGTCCTCGATGAGCGGGTCCGACTCGTCCTGCGTGTCCAGCGTGTTCTCGTGCGAGTTCTTGATGGTGTGCTTGGTGCGGTAGTAGATCTCGCGCAGCGACGTGGTGAGGTTCGCGCGCTGCAGCTCGCACAGGGCGTCGGCCACGAGCACCGTCTGCATGAACTTCTTCGCCATGCCGACGTTGAAGAACGACCGCGCCTGCTTGCGCTTGCCGAGCTCGATGAGCCCCTTGCGCTCGTTGAAGGTCACGTTGGCCAGCGACCGCACGGGGATGGCGAGCGTGGGATCCTTGCCCCGTTGGGCGGCGGTGATGACGACGTCGGCCACGCCGATGAGCTTCTTCTCGACGGCGGTGGGCTTGCGGGGCTTGCGGGCCATGATCTCTCCTAGCGCTTTCCGCGGGCGGGGCGCGGGCGCCGCCTGGCGGCGGACGTGGGCCGTCGCGTCGCGGCCGGTTGACGCCGCCGCTTGCGGCCCGCCTTCGTCGGGCGCGGCGTGCCCTTCGCCTCCGGCTCGTCGGGCGCGGTCCCCGGCGTTCCGTTGGTGCCGTTCGCACCATTCGTCGGCAGCGCCACCGGGACCTCGCCCTCGACGCCGTCGGCCGTCACGATGATCGAGTGGGGCAGCCCCTCCGGACCGCTGCCGTTGGTGCCGAGCAGCTCATCGGTCTTCTCGCCGCCCGTCCGCTTCAGCGCCATGCGGTGCAGCTGCTCCTTCAGCCGCGCGGTGGGCAGCGCGCCGCCCTTCAGGCGATGACACGAGTCGACGACTTCCTCGATGTAGAGCGCGAAGATGTTGCGCCGGCGATGCTCGCTGTGCGCGCGCTCACGCCGCCGGAGGAACGCACCGAGCCGCCGGCCGCACTCCCGGAGCGCGAGGGTGATCTCCTTGCGGATCTCGTCGTAGTCGGCGATCGCTTCCTTCGATTCGCTCGTGAACGGGACCCAGACCGAGGCCATGTGCACGAAGATGACCATGGGCCCCGCCGGCACGGCCCCGCGCGACTGCGCCACGCCGTAGTTGCGCCAGCCCGTGTCCACCACGGCCTTGAAGCTGGCGCAGGCCGACTGCTGGTACAGGAGCGGAACCCGGTTGGCGTAGCGGATCACGCGCGCCAGCTCGTGGTCATTCGTCTGGGCCTCGCCCTCGGCGAGCGGCATCGACTTCTTCTCCTGGGCGGTCGCCTGGGCCTGCTCGGGGCCCCGGCCGTACGCCAGGCCCGCCTCGATGACGAACGGATTGCCGCGGTACACGGCCGGCGGCCGGCTCACCGCCGTATAGAAGTCACCCTTGATCTGCTGATAGAGTCCGGACAGGATCGCGCGCTCGCCGATGGGGGACAGGCAGTTGGTCGGCGGCGCCATGATCTTCGTCACCTGGATCGTCTTGTAGAGCTTCTCCGCGGCCTCGCCGTGGACGTCGCGCGGCCGCGCCCGCGGCGACACGCCGGCCGCCTTGCAGATCTCCTCGGCCAGCCGTGGCGAGACGCGGCTGAAATCGGCGGCCAGGAATCCCGCCAGGGAGTGGCTCGCGGTGTCCTGCAGCATCTTGAGCAGCATCCCGAACTCGATCCCGTTCGGATGCGGCTTGATCTCGCGCGGCGTGGGCGGCAGCTCGCCGTACGTCCGCGGATGCTCCTTCGTCTCGCCGTCGGGTGCCCGGTACGTGAGCTTGACGTGCGGGTTCGCGATGATCGTCTGCTCCACGTACTCGTCGATCGACGCGCGGCCCTTCTGATAGCGGCCCTCCACCTCGAGGGTGACCTGCGTGCCGCGCGGGAGGTCCCAGTCGATCTGCTTCTTCTCGAGAATGCGCGGCTCGTTCTTCTTCGTGTCGATCTGGACCTCGAAGAAGTGGGCCGCGCCACGCCCGCTCGTGCGCGAGATGATCTGCACGGGCTTGCCGGTGGTGAGCTGCCCGTACATGCCGGCGGCCGAGATGCCGATGCCCTGCTGGCCGCGGCTCATCCGCAGCCGATGGAACTTCGAGCCGTACAGCAGCTTGGCGAAGATCCGGGGAATCTGCTGACGGACGATCCCGGGGCCGTTGTCGGTGACGGTGATGCGGAAGCGCGTGGCCTGGCTCGCGGGCGGCGCCGGCTCGCCGTTGCCGACCGCCTCCACCTTCACGACGACGTCGGGGAGAATCCCGGCTTCTTCACAGGCGTCGAGGGCGTTGTCGACGGCCTCCTTCACGCACGTCAAGAGCGCCTTGCGGGGGTTGTCGAATCCGAGGAGATGCCGGTTCTTGGTGAAGAACTCGGAGACGGAGATCTCGCGCTGGCGAGCCCCCATCTCGACGGCGGACGGCGGAGCGACGGACGTGGTCTTCGACGCCATATGCCCCACATAGAAGCAAAGTCACGCGCAGAGACTCAAGTTTTCCTTCGCGCCTCGCGACAGGCCATCCGGCGTCACACCCGCGCGATGCACTCGATCTCGACGGCGATCCCGGCCGGAAGCGCGCCGGCCTGGATGGTGGTACGCGCGGGATACGGCGGCTCGAAGTAGCTCGCGTAGACCTCGTTCATCGCCTGGAAGTCGTTGATGTCGCGCAGGTAGACGTTGCACTTGACGACCCTGGTCAGCGACGAGCCGGCCGCTTCGAGGATCGTCTTCAAATTCTCGAAGACGCGCCTGGTCTCCGAGCGCGTGTCGCCGCGCTCGACCTGTCCCGTGCTGGGATTGATGCATCCCTGCCCGGAGACGAAGACGAAGCCGTTGTCGACGATGGCCTGCGAGTACGGTCCGATGGGCTTGGGCGCTTTGTCGGTCTGAACGGGCTTTCGCATGGTCGGTGTCTCCCGCGACAGTCTCCCCGCCCCGCCGAGCGCCGTCAACCCGTGATGTGGCCGGAATACCCCTTGCATCACCGACCGTCAATCCACCGCGGAGGCGCCGAATGAGACTTTTACATCGTGAGCGTCCGTTCACGCGCGACATCGCCGCCGTCGCCGGCGGGCTGGCGGTCGGTGTGGTCAGCGGCCGGCTGCTGCCGCCGCTGCTGGCCGGCGCCGCGGGATCCATCCGCGCGGCCCGTGGCGAGGATCCCTTCGATCGACTCGTCGAGGATCACCGCTCGGTGCTGTCCCTGCTCGACCACCTGGTGGGCGCGTCGGACGCGTCGGCCGCCCGACGGATGGCGACGTTTCTGGCGGTCAAGCGCGCACTCGCCAAGCACGCGCTCGCCGAAGAAGACGTCGTGTACCCGCTCCTCCACGTACAGGCCGACGCCGCCACGGCCGCCCGGCAGCTCTACGGCGAGCATGCCGAGATGAAAGTCCACGTCTATCAACTGGAAATGGCGCTGCCATCCGGCGCGTCGTGGATGGAGCATGCGCGATCCCTGCAGGCGCTGATCGCGCGCCACATCCGCGAAGAAGAGGACGTGCACTTTCCGCGGCTCAAGAGCCTTCTCGATGACGACGGTCGACGACGGCTCGCCGGCCAGGTTCGACGCGAGGAAGCGCTGATCGCCTAGACGCGAGGTGTAAGCTCTCAACTGGGACACTGAAAGGTGCCCGAGAGACGCGCGGGGGGGAGGCGGCGATCGACGCCTTTCCGAGAAACCTGAGACCGTCCGACGGCGAGCGGCACACGGGCATGGTGTGTCCGGAGTGCGGCGGCGCGCTCGTCGTCTGGGTCGAGCAGCCCGGGAACCGCTTGATCTTTCGCTGTCGTGTCGGCCACGTGTATGCCGCCGAGGACATGCTGATCGTCAAGGAGCAACGCCTCGAGGAGGCTCTCTGGGCCGCGGTGTATGCGGCGGAGGAGCTGGCCGCCTTCCTCGACGACCTCGACACCCGGCTACCAGCGCTCGACGACGACGACCGCCGCGCGCGGATGACACGCCTTCTCGCGAACGCCCGGAGCCTGCGCAGCGTCATCTCCAACGACCGATCCGTGAAGCTGAACAGCCCCGCCGAATAGCAACCCGGTGATCAACGCAGCGCGGCTCCGCCGAGACGTCGTGGTCATCGGCGGGTCCGCGGGCGCGATCGAGTCGCTGATGGAGCTCCTCGGCAAGCTGCCGACGACCTTCGAGACGGCCATGGCCGCCGTGATCCATCTCAACCCGTTCCGCGAGTCGAGGCTGCCGGCGGTGCTCGGTCGTGTCGCCACGATCCCCGTGCTGGCCGCCGCTCACGGGGCGCCATTCGAGCCACGCCGTCTCCACGTGGCGGTCGCCGACTTCCATCTCCTGGTCGGTCCCACCCTCTCCCTCACGCGCAGCCCCCGCGAGCACTTCCATCGGCCCGCGATCGATCCGCTCTTCCGCAGCGCCGCGGCCTCGTTCGGCCCGCGCGTGGTCGGCGTGCTGCTGTCGGGAGCGACGACCGACGGCGTCACGGGCGCGGTGGCGATCAAAGCGGCCGGCGGTCTCGTGCTCGTGCACGATCCCGCCGACGCGCCTCATCCGCGCCTCCCCGCGACGGCGCTGGTCCGCGACGGCGTCGACGCCGCCGCGTCGATCGACGAGCTGGCGCAGCTTCTCTCGCGGCTGGCCCGCGCCGAGCCGATCGAGGATCGATGACTTCAGCGCACGAGCCACGCACCGAACGCGACCGGCCAGGCTGAGCGAGGCGCCCGCTGGTGTGGCCGTTGGCGGCGCGCGGCTGACGCCGCCGGCACGGTCAGAGCGCCGCGCCGCAGTACTTGCAGTGCACGGCGTCGACGTCGTGGCCCTCCGCGCCGCATGCCGGGCACGCCTGGCGGGAGACGGGGCGAGTGGCGTGCGCGAGTTCCACCGACACGATGCCGGTCGGCACGGCGATGACGCCGTAGCCGAGGATCATCAGCATCGAGGCGACGAGCTGCCCGAGCGCCGTGCGGGGCGCGATGTCGCCGTAGCCGACGGTGGTCATGGTGACCACCGCCCAGTACATGCTGGTGGGGATGCTGGTGAACCCGTGCTCCTCGCCCTCGATGACGTACATCAGCGCGCCCACGATGAGCACCACCGTCACGATGGCGCCGAGGAACACCGTGATCTTCCGGCGGCTCGCGCGCAGCGCCGTCATCAGCACGTCCGCCTCGCTCAGGAACTTCGCCGCTTTGACGATCCGGAAGACACGCAGCAGCCGGATGCCACGGATGACCATCAACGGCTGCGTCTCCGGCACCACCAGCGCCAGGTACGTCGGCAGGATCGACAGGAGATCCACCACGCCGAAGAAGCTCGTGGCATAGCGCCAGGGACGCTGCACGGCCATGAGCCGCAGCGCGTACTCGACGGTGAAGGCGATCGTGAGCGTCCACTCCACGACGCGCAGCACCGACCCGTGCTCGCGCCGGATATCCGGCACGCTCTCGAGCAGGACCGCCGCCACGCTCGTGGCGATCGCCACCAGCAGGGCGACGTCGAAGCCCCGCCCGGCGGCCGTGTCGGACTCGAAGATGATCTCGTGGAGACGCCGCTGCCACGGCAGGCGCGGCCGCGCTTCGACGCCGATCGTCACCACGCGCTGATCCTCGGCGCCGTCGGGCTCATCGCTGCCTCCTGGATATCATACGTCGATCGCGTCATCAGCAGGCCGAACGGGCCGGGGCCGGACGACGGCAGCAGCGGCATGACCGGGTTGCAGAGGACGCCACGTCGAGCAGCTACACTACGCTCATGAAGGACGCGGTGCTCGAGGTCGCCGGTCGGGAGGTCCGCATTTCCAATCCCGACAAGACGTTCTTTCCGCAGGCCGGGTACACGAAGCTCCACCTCGTGAAGTACTACGCGGCCGTGGCCGAGGGAGCGCTGCGCGGCATCGCCGGGCGGCCGATCGTGCTCAAGCGCTACGTGGATGGCGCGGCGGCGCCGCCGTTCTTCCAGAAGCGCGCGCCCGAGCAGCGGCCCGAGTGGATCGAGACGGTCGAGCTGCGCTTTCCGTCCGGACGCACGGCGCGCGAGGTCGTCGTCCGCGACGCGGCGCAGCTCCTCTGGATCGTGAACCTCGGCTGCATCGATCTGAATCCGCACCCGGTGCGCGCCGACGACCTCGAGCACCCGGACGAGCTGCGCGTGGACCTCGATCCCGGCCCGGGCGTGAGCTGGGACGACGTCCGCCGCGTGACGCTCCTCGTGCGCGACGTCCTCGGCGACCACGGGCTGCGCGGCTGGCCCAAGACGTCCGGCTCACGCGGCATGCACGTCAACGCGCGAATCGAGCGGCGCTGGCGCTTCGACCAGGTCCGGCGCGCGGCGCTGGCCCTCGCCCGCGAGGTCGAGCGCCGCGCCCCCGACGTGGCCACCAGCAAGTGGTGGAAAGAGGAGCGCCACGGCGTCTTTCTCGACTACAACCAGAACGCCAAGGATCGTACGGTGGCCTCCGCGTGGTCGGTGCGGCCCACGCCCGATGCGCGCGTCTCCATGCCCCTCGACTGGGAGGAGGTGCCCGCGTGCGACGCGGCGGCCTTCACGCTCGCCACGGCGCCCGCGCGGTTCGCCGAGCGGGGCGACGCGGCGGCCGGCATGGACGCCGCCGCCGGCACGCTCGACGCGCTTCTCGCGCTGTCGGCCGCGCAGGAAGCCGCGGGCCTCGGCGACGCGCCATGGCCGCCGCACTACCGGAAGCAACGTGACGAGCCGCCCCGCGTCGCGCCGTCACGGCGCAAGACCACGACGGCGACGACCTCACGAAGCGGCCGGGCGTCGACGCTGATCACCGTCGCCCGCGCGGCGGACCAGGCCGACGCCCTCGCCGGTCTCGAGCGCTGGAAAGCGCGTCACCCGGTCGCCGCGTCGCGCCTCGAGGTGGACGACGTGCTCGTCGATTCGATGCGCGGCCGCTCCACGACGTGGACGCGCATCCGGATCAATCTCCGGAACGTCCCGGAAGCGGAGCGCCCCGGCCCGGAGCCGCCGTCGCCGGACTACGATCCGTGGCGCGCGCCGGGGCGCGCCCGGTCGACGTCCCGCGCGCCGAAGACCCGCTCGAGCTCGTAGGCGGGCGTCACCTCGAGCTGGTCATAGCGGCAATCCTCGGGCCGCTTGTCGGGGCGCCAGCGCACGAACTGCGCGGCGTGACGGAACCGCGATCCTTGCATGTGGTCGTAGGCCACCTCGCAGACGCGCTCCGGCTGGAGCGGCTGCCAGCTCAGATCCTTGCCGCGATTCCAGCGGCTGGTGGCGCCCGGCAGGCGCTGACCGTCGGCGGCCGCCTCGTCCGGCGCGGACGCCCAGTCGCGCCACGGATGGCCGTCGAGGGCGTTGGTGCGCAGCGGCGCCAGCTCCGCGACGAGCTGCCGACGCACGGCGTTGCTGAACGCGGCGGTGACGCCGACGTGGTGCAGCGTCCCGTGGTCGTCGTACAGGCCGAGCAAGAGCGAGCCGATCATGGTCCCCGGGCCCTTCTTGTGCCAGCGGAAGCCGGCGACCACGCAGTCCGCCGTGCGGGCGTGCTTGACCTTGACCATCGTCCGCTCGCCGGCGCGGTAGGGCGCGTCGAGCCGCTTGGCCATCACGCCATCGAGCCCGGCGCCCTCGAAGCGACGGAACCAGTCCTCGGCCAGCGCGCGATCGCGCGTGGCCGGCGACAGGTGCACGGGGGGCCGCGCCGCCGCCAGCGCGCGCTCGAGCCGCTCCCGCCGCGCCGCGAGCGGCGCCTCCCGCAGGTCCTCGTCGCCGAGCGCAAGGAGGTCCCAGGCGACGAACGACGCGGGCGACTGCGCGGCCAGCAGCTTCACGCGCGAGGCGGCGGGATGGATGCGCAGCAGCAGGGCCTCGAAGTCGAGCCCGGCGGCGCCCACGATGACGATCTCCCCGTCGACCACGCAGCGCGCGGGCAAGCCGGCCGCAAGCGGGGTGACGAGCTCCGGAAAGTACCGGTTCATCGGCTTCTCGTCACGGCTCTGCAGCAGGATCTCGTCGCCGTCGCGAAAGACGAGCGTCCGGAACCCGTCCCACTTCGGCTCGAACTGCCAGCCCTGGCCGCCCGGCAAGGCGTCGGCCGCGGTGGACAGCATGGGCGCGAGCGGCGGCGCGAAGGGAAGCCGCATGGGCGCCTCAGACCGCGCGGAGCTTCGTGAGGAGTCGGACGAAGTCGTCGGGATTCAGCGGCTTGACCGCGTGCGCGTCGAATCCGGAAGCGAGGGCGCGTTCGCGCATGCCACCGCCCATGTGTGCGGTGACGGCGATCGCGCGCAGCGCGCCACCCGCGCGGCCGGCGTGCCGCCGGCGGACGGTCTCGATGAACGCGAATCCGTCCATCTCGGGCATGGCGATGTCGCTCACCAGCATGTCGACATCGTGCTCGCTCAGGATCTGCAGGGCCTCGCCGGCGGAGGCCGCGACTCTCACCTCGGCGCCGCTCTGGCCGACGGCGACGGCGAGGAGCTCGCGGGCGTCGGGCTGGTCGTCGACGATCAGGACGCGACATCCTTCGAGCCCGGTGAGTGGCGGCGCCGCGTCGTGCTCGCCGTCGCGGTGGCGGCCTCGGCGCACGGCGAGCACCGGAAGATCGACCGTGAAGGTGGCGCCCTTGCCCTTGCCTTCGCTCTCCGCGCGGATGGTGCCTCCGTGCAGCTCGACGAGCTGCCGGACGATGGCGAGCCCGAGCCCGAGGCCCTGATGGCGGCGCGTGGTGCTCGGGTCTCCCTGCTCGAACGGATCGAAGATTCTCGGCACCAGCGCGGGGTCGACGCCTTCACCGGTGTCCGAGACGGTCAGGCGCGCACTCGCTTCGTGGCGCACGAGTCGCACATCGACGATGCCGCCCGGCGGCGTGAACTTCACGGCGTTGGAGAGCAGGTTCGCCACCACCTGCTGCAGGCGGCGCGGCTCGCCGAAGATCTCGCCGGCCGTCGCGTCCAGGTCGGTGACCAGCCGAACGTCCTTGGCCTCGAAGTCGGCGCCCGCCGCCTCCACGGCCGCCCGCACGACCAGCAGCAGGTCGACGGGGACGCGCTCGATGTCGAGCTTGCCGGCGACGATCCGCGAGATATCGAGCAGGTCGGACACGAGCTCGGACTGCAGCTGCGCGTTGCGCTCGATGATGGCGAGGGCGTGTCGCTGCTGGGCCGCGTCGAGGCGGCCGGCCGTGAGGAGCCGCGCCCAGCCGAGGATGGCGCTCAGCGGTGTCCGCAGCTCGTGTGACAGCGCGGCGAGAAACTGATCCTTCGCGCGGTTCGCCGCGTCCGCCTCCGCGCGGGCCCGCTCGGCCTCGCGCTGGCGGTGCCGTGCCTCCTCGTAGAGCCGGGCATTCTCGATGGCCAGGGCGGCCTGGTCGGCGAAGGCCTGGAGGACGTCGGCCTCGGCGCTCGAGAACTGCCGCCCCGCCTTGTCACCGATCAACAGGGCGCCGAGCACCGTGCCCTTGTTCCGCAGCGGCGCGGCGAGAACGGCGGAGTCGCCGGCCTCGCGCATCCGTTGCCTGAGCTCATCGGTGACGGCGAGCCGCGGATCGATGAACGCGTCGTCGGTCCACACGGCCGTGCCTTCGAGCATCGCCAGGCCGGAGATCGACGCGCGCCCTCCCGGCACCGTGTGGCCGACGGGGAACACGGCCTTCATCCCGCCGCCGAAGGCCACGCCGACCAGGGATCCGTCCGGCGCGGCCAGTCGCAGCGCCGACGCCCGCGCCCGGAACAACCCGAGCGCCGCGTCCACGATCCGTTCGGCCACGGACGTGACGTCGAGCGTCTCGTTCAGGGCGCGCGCCAGCCGCGCCAATTCCTCGGCGACCAGCCGCCGCTCGTCCGCCTCGACGCGGGCCGCGTCGATATCCCTCCGCGCGCCCTGCTCCCGGAGCAGCAGCTCTTCGATGGCGGCGTCGGCACGGACACGCGCGACGGCGAAGGCCACGTGCTGCGCGATGCTCCCGGCCAGCCGCAGCTCGTCGTCCGCGAATCCATGCGGGGCGTCGTAGTACACCATGAACTTGCCGAGCAGCCGCCCGTGGCTCACGAGCGGCACGAAGGCCAGGGCGCGGATCCCTTCGGCGAGGATGGCGTCGCGCAACGCGCCGAGGGTGGGGTCGCTCGCGACATCCGGGACGACGATGGCGACGGGAACGCTCGTATCACGTGACCACGGCGAATGGCCGTCGACGGCCGCCCGGTAGCGGTCGGAGAGATGGCGCCAGGCCCGAAATCGCATGACGCCGGCTTCGTCGAACAGCAGAACGCTGGCCCGAGCGGCGCCGGCGGCCATGATCGAGTCGATGGCGGCGTGGCAGACGCTCGTCAGGTCCTTGGCGCGCCCCACGCGGTCCGCGAGGTGGTACAGCAGCTCCAGTTGCTGGATCGACGGGTCCATGCCTCTGGCTCGTGCGAGAGCAAGTCTAACGGGCGATCGTGACGCTTGCAAAAGCGACGGCCGCGGCCTGTGAAAACTTTTTCCTGCCCGCTCGAGCGGACCGCGAGTCAGGTATAGTGGGCGTGCTGAGCTGCCGCCCCCGCTCGGGAGATCAGTCGAATATTCGTGGTCACGATACAGAAAGGTGGACATGAAGGAATCGGTGGTCCGAGCTCGTATACGGCGCCTCTACGAGACAGGCGAGATTCCGTGCGACGAAGGACCGGAGCGTCTCTGGGCCGGACCGGGGACGGGCGACACGTGTGCCGTGTGCACCGAGCGGATCTCGACCGTGGAGACGGAGTTCGAGGTCGACCTCGCGTCCGGCGTCACGCTTCGGCTCCACCGCCACTGCTATGCGCTGTGGCTCGATGAGTGCGGAGCCCTCGACGGCAAGGCCTAGCGCGAGCTAGGCGGCGCGGTCGCCGCGGTCGCCGTAGCCCGCGCGGGTCCGCGTCTTGGACCGTCGGCGACGATCGCTCTTGAGCGACCGCCCGCGCTCGTCCATCTCCTTGAAGCGCCCGCGGGACGTGCGCTTGGCGAAATGCGTCGCGCGTCGCCCCTTCACGAGATCGCGCTTCTGCGATCCGCGCTTCTTCGAAGTCGTGCGTCGTTTCTTTGTCGCCATGCGCGCCTCCTTCCGGCCTGCCGTGCAAGAGCGATACCCGTGAAGGGCCAGCCGCGCCAGCGACGACCTCGGCGGCTCAGATCGCGCGGGCGGCCCGGGTTCCGTCGAGGATCGCCTGGTGGACGCCGCGCGGCGCGACGCAGTCACCGGCGGCGTGGAGCACCGGCACCTGTCCCTTGAGCGCGCGATAGAGCTCGTCCGTCGAGCGGCTGCCCGTCGCCAGCACCACGCTGTCGACGCCTTCGATGCGACGCTCGGCGCCCGAGAAGACGTTGGCCACGATCACGGTGGAGCCTTCGACGGCGCGCAATTCGGTGCACGGGGTCAACACGACGCCCTTGGCGTAGAGCCGCGCGTAGAGCGGCGCGATGGAGGTCACGCCGATGTCCTGGCCGACGTAGAACAGCGGCGACACGACCTCGACACGCCGGGCCTGGTCGAGGAGCAGCTCCGCCGTCGAGAGCGCCTGCTCGGTGTGGACGTCGTCGATGACGACGACGTTCTGTCCGAGCTTCGCCTCGCCCGCCAGCACCTCACGATCGGTCACCACGTGCTTGCCGTCGATGCCCGGCACGGGCGGCACGTACGGACGAGAGCCGGTGGCGACGATGACGGCGTCGGGCCGCTCGGCCAGCACGAGGGGCGCGGTGGCCTCGACGCCGCGCCGGATAGCGACGCCGAGCTTCTCGATCTGGCTCGCGAGAAAGCGGACGATGCCGCCGTACTCCGCGCGCGCCGTCGCCCGCGCGGCGAGCAGCACCTGCCCGCCGAGCTCGGGCGTCTTCTCGAGCAGCACGACGCGGTGGCCGCGCAGGGCGGCCATCCGCGCCGCCTCCAGGCCCGCCACCCCCCCGCCGACGACCACGACCTTGCGCGACGTGGCCGCCGCCTGCACCTCTCCCAGCTCCGCCTCGCGCCCGGTCGCGGGGTTCTGGACGCAGGTCACGGGCTTGCCCTGGTAGATGCGATCGATGCAGCCCTCGTTGGCGCCGACGCAGGCGCGGATATCGTCGAGCCGCCCCTCGCGCGCCTTGCGTGGCAGGTCGGGATCGGCGATCAGCGCGCGTGTCATCCCCACCACGTCGAGCTGACCGGCGGCCACGATCGCATCGGCCTCGATGGCGTCCACGATCCGGCTCGCGTGGAGGATGGCCACGCCGGGCGCGGACGCCTTGATGGCGGCCGCCAGCGGCACGAAGACGGCCGGCGCGTAGCTCATGTTCGGGACGGCCGCCGCCTGCAGCGAGTAGGTGTGC
Organism: Candidatus Methylomirabilota bacterium; assembly: GCA_036556545.1. Taxonomy (GTDB): domain Bacteria; phylum Methylomirabilota; class Methylomirabilia; order Rokubacteriales; family CSP1-6; genus AR12. The sequence goes on along the minus strand of DATBJF010000062.1, from coordinate 1,394 downwards.
GCGCCACCGCCGATGATCGACAGGAAGTCCACCAGCCCGGAGGCGGCGAGCCGGCCCGCGATCGTTGCCATGTCGCGCCCCGTCAGGCCGCCCGGCGTGAGCTCGTCGCCCGAGATGCGGGCGCCCACCACGAAGTCGCGCCCGACCCGGTGCCGGATCTCGTGCAGGACCTCGAAGCCGAAGCGCATCCGGTTCTCGAGGCTCCCTCCATATTCGTCCGCGCGCTCGTTGAAGCGCGGAGACCAGAACTGATCGATGAGGTGATTGTGTGCCATCGACAGCTCGATGCCGTCGAGGCCGCCGTCACGACAGCGGCGCGCCGCCTCGCCGAAGGCGCGCACGAGCTCGACGATCTGCTCCGGCTCCAGGGCGTGCGGCACCTCGCGATGTACGCGCTCGGGGATCTGCGACGGCGCCAGCAGCGCGCCGGCGACTTCCGGGTCCGACTGCGCGCGGCGCCCCAGATGCGTCAGCTGCGTGAAGACGAGACAGCCGTGGCGGTGCACGGCCTCGGCGATGGCGCGATAGCCGGGAATGACGGAGTCGTCGTGGTTGGCGATCTGTTTCCACGCCGCCGCCGGAGACGACGGGTGGACGCTCGAGGATCCGCCGAAGATGGTCAGCGCACAGCCGCCACGCGCCTTGGCCTCGTGGTATCGGCGCAGCCGCTCCGTCGGCCGCCCGTTCTCCGCCATGGCCTCGGCATGACCGGAGGAGTAAATGCGATTCTTGAGGGTCAGCCGACCAACGTCGACCGGCGTGAACAGCGCGCGGAACTCATGGGCCATCGTCTGCCCTCCCCGTCGGCCAGCGCTGATACGCTACCACCGCGCGATGGTCCAGGGCGGATGTCGGAATCGGGACGATCACTCCTCGGGTCGCGGGCCTGGTACTTGCTCTATCGGCTGCGCGCAGCACATCACACCGATGGAGGCCTCGACATGACGAAGCTCTTTGCAGCTCTGCTCGTTGCAGTGATGGCGCTCACCCCCGCGATCGTCGCCGCCCAGACGGGCTCCGGTGGCGGCAGTGGCAGCGGCGCCGCCGGCGGCACCGGCTCGAGCGCGCCGTCGGGAACGTCCGGCGCGACCGGCTCGGGCGGGACGACGTCGGGTGGCGGAACCTCAGGCGGCGCGTCCACTGCCCCCAGCGGGTCGGGCGCGTCCCCGTCCGCTTCCCCCAGCGGGTCGGGCGCGTCCCCGTCGGCGAGCCCCTCGCCGAGCTCGAGCTCCACGTCCGGGGACTTCAGCCAGTACACGACGCAGGCCGACTGCGAGAAGGCCGGTGGCATGTGGGAGACGGCCGCCAACAAGTGCGCGAAGAAGTAGCACTCTGCCAAGGTGCCCGCGCTCGCCGACCCTCCTGAGCGCGGGCAGTCATGCGGTGGACGGCGA
>DATBJF010000061.1:0-6360 GCA_036556545.1 Candidatus Methylomirabilota bacterium | reverse complement strand
CCGTTGACCTCCACCAGCGCCTTCGGAAGGTCGTCGGTGAGCGGACGGAGCCGGAGGCCGTCGCCGCCGGCCCTGATGACCGCGGGATTTCTCAGGATTCGCTCCTGCAGGAGCGCCGCCTGCGTGGCCAGCCGCTCGACCGTCCCATCGGGCCGGAGCACGGGGACGTGGGCGACGCCGCGGACGGTCATCAATCGTAATATCTCGGCGTTGGTCACGTCCGTGGTGACGGTGATGGCCGCCGTGTTCACGTGCGCGCGGACGGGCGCGTCGAGGTTCACGCCGGCGGCCAGCAGCCGGAATGCGTCGCCCGCCGTCAGCAGACCGATGAAGCGCCCGTCGTCGTCGACGAACAGGACCACGCCCGTGCGGGTGTCCGCGAAGCGACGAACGCAATCGCGCAGGGTCACGTCGTGACGCACGGTCGACGGCGGCGCGGCCTCGGCGGCATCGAAGGCCCGGCCCGAGGACAGGAGCCGCGCGTTCGTCACGCGAGCGTCACGATCTTCTCGGGCGCGATCCCGAGCGCCTGCAGCCGGCGAACGGTGTCGTGAGCCGGCGCGAAGGTGGCGAGGATCACCGCGTCGATCTCGTCGTCGCGCAGGGCGGACAGCGGCCGCACGGGGACGCCGAAGAAGCGGTCGCCGTCGCCGGTGTCGGTCACCACGCCGGCGAGCGTCAGTCCGAGCTCGGCAATGGTGAGGTACGCGAGCTCGGCCGCCTCCCCGGTTCCGTACAGCACGATCCGCCGCTGATCGCGGGCGGCGAGGCTCGTCAGCGCCTCGCGCAGCATGCCGCGCGTGCCGCGATAGAGCCGCACGGAGTACTCCATGAACTCGTACGTCAGGCGCGACTTCTCGGCGAGACCGCGCGGGGTGAGCAGATAGCCGACGCGGTTCGGCGGGATCGTGGTGATCTTGATGTAGCCCTTGCGCGCGAGCCGCTTCACATAGAGGTTGGCCAGACCGAGCGCAATGCCGAGCGACGCCGCCAGGCCGCGCTGGGTCAGATCCTTTCGCTGGGAGATCTCGGTGAGGATCCGGAACTCCCGCAGGGCCGGCTGGTCCAGTGACGCCTCCGTCAGCGCCGGCTCGAAGCCATGTTCATCATTTGAACGCCACGATCCTAGTTGGGAAGTGCGCGTCTCGTCAAGCTTTTGAGTGGAACGCCCGGCGGATGACCGCCGGCGGGCGGCCTTACTCGCCCAGGACCTGGATGGCGATCTCGCGCTTCCGCGGACCGTCGAACTCCGCGAAGATGATCGACTGGAAGCGTCCGAGCGTCAGCTCGCCGTCGTTGATCCCGATCGCGATCGACCGTCCCAGCAGCGCCGCGCGGAGATGCGAGTGCGCGTTGCCGCGCTCGCAATCGGAGAACCGCGGGTCGTCGTGGCGGTAGCCCGCCCGTTCGGGGACGAGACGCTCGACCAGGCCCTTCAGATCGTCGATGAGCGCGCTCTGGAACTCGTTGACGAAGAGCGCGCAGGTGGTGTGCATCGTGTTGATCAGCGCAATGCCGGCGGATACGGGAAACTGCTGGATGGCCTCGCGTACGATCTTGGTGATGTCGGAAACCTCGGTGCACCCCTCACTCTGAAGCGTGAACGAGGTGTTGAAGACCTTCATCCTTGTCTTTCCCCCGGGGCGCATCACCAAAGGTTTCCGCTAGCGGAAGTGCCAGCGTAGCCGCGCCAAGACCAACAGTAACGATATAGGCACCGTCACCGAAATGTCAATCATACGGTGGCCCGACACGACCGCCCGGTCGTACGACTCTTGTCCTACGGCCGACGGCCACTCGGAACGCTTCCCTACGCCGTCCTCGGATCGAGCAGATCGCGGAGCCCATCGCCGAGGAGATTCAGTCCGAGCACGGCGGCCGCGATGGCGCCGCCGGGGAACACAGCGAACCATGGGTTCATCGAAAGGAAGTTCTGCGCCTCCTTCAGCATCAACCCCCACGACGGATGCGGCGGCTGCGTTCCGAGCCCCAGATACGCGAGCGCGGCCTCGGCGAGAATCGCCACCGGAAAGCTCGTGGTCGCCTGCACGATGAGCGGCGCCAGCGTGTTGGGCAGGATGTGGCGCAGCAGCAGCCGACGGTCGGGCGCGCCGAGCGCGCGCGCCGCGATCACGAACTCGCGCGCGCGCAGCTCGAGCACGCTGCCGCGGGTGAGGCGCGCGAAGGCCGGCACGAAGGCGACGCCGATGGCCACCATGCTGACCACGATGCCGGGGGAGAAGACGGCCGTGAACAGGAGCGCCGACAGGATCGCCGGAAAGCCCTGGACGGCGTCCACCAGCCGCATGAACACCTCGTCGAGCCAGCCGCCGAGCCAGCCGCTCAGCAAGCCGAGGAGCACGCCGAGCCCGGCGCCGATGCTCACGGCGATGACGCCGACGGCAATCGACGTCCGCGCGCCCGTCATCACGCGCGAGAGGAGATCGCGTCCGTACTGATCGGTGCCGAACGGATGGGCGGCCGACGGCGCCTGCAGCCGCTCCCCCGGCGCCATCCGCAGCGGATCGAAGGGCGTGTACACGAGGCTCAAGGCGGCCGTCGCCAGCAGGGCGAGCGTCACCGCCACCCCGAGCACGAACGTGGCGTGCCGGCGCGGGCGGCGGCTCACGCCTCGTACCGGATGCGCGGATCGACGAGGGCGTACGCGAGATCGACGGCGAAGTTGATGAAGACGATGGAGCCGGCCACGAAGAGCGTCACGCCCTGCACGACCGGGAGGTCGCGCGCGGTGATGGCGCCGAGCGCGAGGCGCCCCAGTCCCGGGAGCGCGAAGACGGATTCCAGCACGATCGACCCGGCCACGAGCTGCCCGAGCTGAAGCCCGATCACGGTGATGATCGGGATGAGCGCGTTGCGCAGCGTGTGCAGGCCGATGACGCGCCGCTCGGCCAGGCCCTTGGCGCGTGCGGTCCGCACGAAGTCCTCGCGGAGCACCTCGAGGACCGCCGAGCGCGTGGCACGGACGAGGACGGCCGCCTGGAAGAGTCCCAGCGCGAGCGCGGGCAGGAGCAGCGACTTCACGCCCGGCCAGAGCCCGGCGCCCCAGCCTTCGAAGCCGCCGGAGCGGAACCAGCCGAGATGCACGGAGAACAACAAGATGAGCAGGAGTCCCGACCAGAACGACGGCACCGCGATGCCGAGCTGCGAGACGACCATGGCGGCGTAGTCGGCGGAGCGGCGGTAGCGCGTGGCCGCGTACACGCCGAGCGGGACGGCGACCACGATCATCAAGCCGGCGGCGAGCAAGGTCAGGGGCAGTGTCACCGGCAGCCGACTGACGATCAGCCGTCCCACCGGCAGGTCGTACTGGATCGACGTTCCGAGATCGCCGCGGACGGCGCCGGCCAGCCACGCGACGTACTGAATCGCCAGGGGCTGGTCGAGCCCGAGGGACCGCCGGAGTCGCTGAGCGGTCTCGGGATTCCCTTCGGTTCCCAGGATCAGCTCCGCTGGATCGCCCGGAAGCACGCGGACGACGACGAAGACGAGCGCCGAAACGAAAAAGAGGGTCACGGCGAATGCCGCGACCCTCCTCAACACATACCGCTTCACCGGTGCCGGCGCGCGGCGTCTAGCGCGACGTCGACCACCCCACCTCCGAGAGATCAGCGGACGGAACCGGCAGGTCCTTCCAGATGCCGGTCACGCCCTTCTTGGTCACGACCAGTCGCGGATGGATGAAGAGGAAGACGACCGGCGCCTCTTCCGCCTGCAGCTTCTGCATCTGCGCGTACTGCTCGCGCCGCGCCTTCTCGTCGACCGTCGTCTCGGATCTCTTGAACAGCTCCTGGAACTTGGCGCTGTCGTACCGGAAGTAGTATTTCGGATTGGCGTAGTTTCCGATGTCCCAGGCCTCGCCGTGGCCAATGATCGTGAGGTCGTAGTCGGCTTCCTTATAGACACGGGACAGCCACTGCCCCCACTCGATCTGCTCGATCTTCACCTTCACGCCGACCCTGGCGAGCTGGTCCACGATCACCTCGCCCGCGCGCACCGTGTAGTAGTACTGGGGGGCGACCTTCAGCACCGCCTCGAAGCCGCTCGGGTATCCGGCCTCGGCCAGGAGCTTCTTGGCCCGCGCCGGGTCGTACGGCACGGCGCCGGCCATGTCGACGAAGTACGGATTCAGCGGATCCACGTTGGCGCCGATGACGCGCCCCATGCCGAACATCGCGAGCTTCACCACGTCCGCCTTGTTGATGGCGTGCGTGACCGCTCGCCGCACGCGGACGTCGGTGAACGGCTTCCGAGAGTTGTTCATGGCCATGATGACGTCGTTGGTCGTCTCGCCGACGATGACCTCGAACCGGCCGTCTTTCTTCAGATCGGCCGCGTGCTCGGGGCCGAGGCCGAACAGCGAGGCGTCGATGTCGCCGGCCTTGAGCGCAGCCAGCGTCGCGTTCGGATCGGGAGTGAACCGAAACGTGACCTGATCGATCTTCGGCAGCCCCTTGACGTGATAGTCGGCGTAGCGCTTCATCACGATGCGATCCCCGCGCACCCAGTCCGCGACCGTGAACGGGCCGGTGCCGATCGGCGCTGACTTCAGCGTATCGACGGCTTCCCGCGGATAGATCACCGAGCCCGAACGCGCCATGGTCAGCAGAAAGTTCGCCGCGGGCGCCTTGAGCGAAAACGTGATCGTGTGGTCGTCCTTGACGATGATGTCGCCGATGCCCGCGTAGTGACCCGTGTGCGGGTGCTTGGTCTCCGGGTTCATCGCGCGCTCGACGACAAACTTCACGTCGGCCGCCTTGAGCTCTCGGCCATTGTGAAAGCGGACACCCTTCTTCAAGAAGAAGGTGTAGTTCCGGTTATCCGCGGTGTGCCAGCGCTCGGCGAGCCACGGAACGAGCTTTCCGTGGGCGTCGACCTTCACCAGCGCTTCCTGGATGTTGTAAAACACCACGGCGGCCGTGGCCGTCGCCGGCGTGGCCGTGAGGTCGAGCCCGGGCGGCTCGGTGGCCGACTGCACGACCAGCGCGCGCGGCGCCTGGGCCGCGGTCGGCATCGCGAGCGTGGCCAGGGTGAGGACGACGAGCAGGAGCGCGGTGACGGTGCGGCGCATCAACGGTCGCCTCCACGGGCTACGGTCTTGAAATAGTCGACGGTGCGGCGCAGTCCCTCGTCGAAGGCGACGCCGGGCACGTAGCCGAGCAGCCGCTGCGCCTTGCCGACGTCGGCCAGCGTGTGCGGGACGTCGCCCGCCCGCGACGGCGTGTGCCGGCGCTCGATGCGCGTGCCGAGCATGCTCTCGAGGCGCGCGATGATGTCGAGCAGGCTCACGCGGCCGCCGCAGCCGACGTTGAACGCCTCCCCCGCCGCCTTGGGGGCGGTGGCCGCGAGCACGTTGGCGTCGACGACGTTGTCGATATAGGTGAAGTCGCGCGACTGGCGCCCGTCGCCGTGCACTTCGACGGGCTCGCCGCGCAGGGCCCAGAGGATGAACTTCGGAATCACGGCCGCGTACTCCGATTTGGGGTCTTGCCGGGGTCCGAACACGTTGAAGTAGCGCAGGCCGACCGTCTCGATGCCGTACAGCCGCGTCCACACCGCGGCGTACTGCTCGCCCGCGGCCTTGGACACCGCGTACGGCGAGATCGGCGCCGGCGCCTGGTCCTCGCGCTTCGGCAGCTCCGGACTGTCGCCGTAGACCGACGACGACGACGCGTAGACGACGCGGCGCACGCCGGCGCGCTTGGCGGCTTCGAGCACGTGGAGCGTGCCGGCCACGTTGTTGTCGTTGGCACCCAGCGGATCGGCGACCGATCGCGGCACCGACCGCATGGCGGCCTGGTGAAAGATCACCTCGGCGCCACGCACGACGTTCTCCACCGTCGCCAGCTCCCGGATATCCCCGCGCACGACCTCCAGCCGCTTCCCCGCCGAGGCCGCAAACGGCAGGTTCGCCGCGTTGCCGGTCGAGAAGTTGTCCAGCACCCGCACCGTCGCCCGCGGATGATCCCGCAACAGCCGCTCGACCACGTGCGACCCGATGAATCCCGCCCCGCCCGTGACGACAAAGACCTCGCTCACGCCGGCGATTGTATCACTCACATATATAAGGAAGCCGCCGCCGCCGGCCATTTCGGCACGGAACCGCGTCAATGGAAGGACGTGAATCGAACGGGCTACGTTCACGGTGGTGTGCGGGCGCGGGGGGCAGGGTCGCGCTCCCCGAGACCGTGCTTTAGGGTATCGCCTCGGCTCCGGCCCTGAATCGTTTGTACGCTGACAGGCGCCGAACATTCGTCGGGTAGCGTGTCTCGGGGAGCGCGACCCTGCCCCCCGCGCCCGCACACCACACCACACTGCGCGACGTCAGCGCGCGAGCGTGGC
>DATBJF010000060.1:0-87740 GCA_036556545.1 Candidatus Methylomirabilota bacterium | reverse complement strand
TCTTCGCGACCTACGGCAACCTCGGCCGCTTCATGGGCGACCGCAGCGACCGCGCCGTCCAGGCGGACTACGAGACCTGGGGCGCGCGGCGCTGTCGACAGGGCATTCCGCTGAGCGCCATCCTGTGGGCCCTCATCGTGGTCAAGCAGCACGTCCGTCGTTTCGTCCGCGACCACGGTCTCGTCGAGTTCTCCGGCGACCGCGTGGCCGGGCCCGACCTCGTCGGTGTTCAACTGCACGGCATCCAGGAGCTCAACTACATGGTCGGCGACTTCTTCGATCGCGCGATGTACCACCTCACGCGCGGATACGAGGCCGCGGCCTCTGCTCACCCGCCCGGCAGCCCAACCCTCCCGTGACGGCCGTCGGGCCCCATCAGAACATCACCTTCGCGATCACGAGGCCCGTCAGCACCGCCACGAAGGTCGCCACCAGCCCCGGGATCATGAACGAATGGTTCAGCACGTACTTGCCGATCTTCGTGGTGCCGGACAGGTCGAAGTTGATCGCCGCGATCAGCGAGCCGTAGGTCGGGATGAAGAAGTAGCCGTTGACCGACGGGAAGGCCCCGATCAGGAACTGCGGCGGGATGCCGAGGGCCAGCCCGAGCGGCATCAGCGCCCGGGTCGTCGCCGCCTGGCTGTAGAGCAGGACGGACGCAGCGAAGAGGCCGAGCGTGAACGTCCAGGGTGCCGCCTCGGTCAAGGCGCTGATGGCGGGCACGATCACGCTCTGGTTGGCGGCGATGAAGCTGTCGCCCAGCCAGGCCAGGCCGAAGATGCCGATGACCGCCACCACGCCGGAGCGCAGGGTCTGTGTCTTCGGCACCTCGTCCACGTGGACCTTGGTCGCCACGAGCATCACGGCGGCGACGGCGAGCATCACGATCTCGATCACAACCGGCATGCCGAGCGGGGCCTTCGCGCCAGGGAGCTGGCGAAGCGCGGGAAAGAATCCGAACACGACGACCAACCCCACCGCGACGACGAAGAGCGCGGCCGAGAGCGTCGCGGCAGGCTTGAGCGGCGGGCGCTCGGCGACGGGCTTCGGCGGCGGGATCTCGCCGGCCCGGAGCCGCTCCTGGTAGACGAGGTCGTCTTTCAGGTCCTTGCCGCGGAACATCGAGACGATCGCCGCCATGATGACGCCGATCAGCGTGGCCGGCACGCAGATCATGAGAATCTGCGGGAGACCCCACTGGGTGAGGCCCTTCTCGGAGAAGAGCCCGATCATGGCGGCCGTCGCCGCCGCCACGGGGCTCGCGGTGATGGCCTGCTGCGAGGCGATGGTGGCGACCGCCATGGGGCGCTCGGGACGGATCCCGTTCTGGTGCGCGGTCTCGTAAATGACGGGCAGCAGCGGATAGACGATGTGCCCGGTGCCTGCCACGAACGTGAAGCTCCAGGTCGTCAGCGGGGCCACGATCGTGACGTACTTGGGGTTCGCGCGAATGACGCGCTCGGCGATGCGCACGAGGAAGTCGATGCCGCCGGCGGCGTCCATCACGGACGCCGCCATGATGACGGCCAGGATGATCAGCATGACGTCGATGGGCGGCGAGGTGGGCGTGACCCCGAAGCCGACCACGAGAACGAGGAGCCCCACGGCGCCCCAGAGGCCGAGGCCCACGCCGCTCGAGCGTGCCCCCATCCAGATGGCGGCGAGCACCACGGCGAACTGCAGCGCGATGACGAGCGTCATGACGTCACCCCTTCCGCGCTCACACCGTCCGGCTCACTGCTCGAACTTGGGACTGATGAGGTTCTCGAACGAGAAGATCTCGTCCCACTTCTCTTGCGTCAGGAGCTTCCGCTCCTTGACGACGACCTGGTGCAGGCTCTTGCCCGTCACGTGGCATTCCTTGGCGATCTCGGAGCACTGCTTGTAGCCGAGCGAGGGCTTCAGCACGGTCACGATGCCGAGCGAGTTGAGCACCGTGTCGCGCGTGTGCTCGGCGTTGGCGGTGATGCCCTCGATGCAGTTCACCCGCAGGCTGGTGACCGCGCGCTCCATCGTCGTGATGGAGGCGAACAGCGCGAAGGTGATCACCGGCTCCATGACGTTGAGCTGCAGCTGCCCGGCCGAGGCGGCCAGCGTCACCGTGAGGTCGAGGCCGATCACGAGGAAGCCGGTCTGGTTCACGACCTCCGGGATCACGGGGTTCACCTTGCCCGGCATGATCGAGGAGCCCGGCTGCATCTGCGGCAGGTTGATCTCGTTCAGCCCGCAGCGCGGCCCTGACGCGAGCATGCGGAGGTCGTTGCAGATCTTGGTGAGCTTGGCCGACGTGTGCTTGAGCACACCGGACAGCAGCACGTAGTCGCCGGTGTCCGATGTGGCCTCGATGAGATCCTCGGCCAGCTTGAACTCGATCCCGGTAATCGTGGACAGGTGCTTCGTCGCGAGCTCGGGATAGCCGGGCGCGGCGGTCACGGTGGTGCCGATCGCGGTGGCGCCGAGATTGATGCCTTGCAAGATCTGCCGGACCTCGGCGATCCGCTTGACCTCCTCGCCGATGGTCGTTCCCCAGCCATGGAACTCGGCGCCCAGCGACATCGGCACCGCATCTTGAAGGTGCGTGCGCCCCATCTTCAGAACCCGGTCGAACTCGCGGCTTTTGGCGAAGAACGCCTGCTGCAGCTGGCGGAGCGCGTCCATGTAGCTTTCCAGCCGGAGGATCAGGCCGAGGTGAAACGCCGTCGGATAGACGTCGTTCGTCGACTGCCCGAAGTTCACGTGGTCGTTGGGATTGACGTACTGGTATTCGCCCTTCTTATGGCCGAGGCTCTCCAGGGCGAGGTTCGCGATGACCTCGTTGGCGTTCATGTTGGTGGAGGTGCCGGCGCCGCCCTGGATGAAGTCGGTCACGAACTGGTCGAGAAACTCGCCGGCGATGATGCGATCGCATCCGCCGATGATCGCGTCGGCGATCTTCTTGTCGAGCACGCCGAGATCGCGATTCGCCATCGCGGCCGCCTTCTTCACGTACCCGAAGGCCTTGACGAAGTACGGCTCGCGGGACATCGGCATGCCGGTGATGTGGAAGTTCTCCTTGCCCCGCAGCGTCTGGATGCCGTAGTACGCGTCGTCGGGGAGCTGCTTCTCGCCCAGGAAGTCCTTTTCGATCCGGTAGCCCATGCGTCACTCCTCCGGCGCCGACGAGCGCGCCACTGTCGTTACTTGAGTCCCGCCACGACCATCTTTCGTCTCAGGAACGCGATCTGCGTCTGCAGCGGCAAGTCTTTGGGGCACAGGTCGTGACAGGCGAGCAGGGACATGCAGCCGAACACGCCCTGGTCGTCGCCGATCAGCTCGTAGAACGCGGGATCCTCGCGCCCATCACGCGGGTCGAGCCGGAAGCGCGCGATGCGGTTGAGACCCACGGCGCCGACGAAGTCCTCGCGCATCCGCGCCGTGCCGCACGCGGCCACGCAGCAGCCGCACTCGATGCAGCGGTCGAGCAAGTAGATCTGCTCGGCGAGCTCCGGCTCCATCGCCTCCTCGATGCGCGTGAGGTCGAGCTCTTCCGTCTTCATGTGCACCCAGGTGGCGAGCCGCTCGCTCATGTGGCGCATCCACTTGCCGGTGTTGACGGAGAGGTCGCCGATCAGCTCGAAGACCGGCAGCGGCGCCAGCGTCGTCTCCCCCGGAAGCTGCTTGGTGAGCGTGCGGCAGGCGAGCCCCGGACGGCCGTTGATCATCATCCCGCAGCTGCCGCAGATGCCGGCCCGGCAGACGAAATCGAACTGGAGCGAGGGATCCTGCTGCTCACGGATCTCGTTGAGGGCGATGAAGAGCGTCATGCCCTCGGCTTCCTCGACCTGGTAGGGCTGCATCCGCGGCGTGCTGCCCGGCTCCTGAGGGTTGAATCTCAAGATCTGGAGCGTGAGCGTGCGATGTGCATCGTCGGTCATGGTCAGAACCTTTCGTCGATGCGCTCGTTGCGACCGCGGAACCGGGGCGGCAGGAGGTACTCGTAGGGCATGAGCGCCTGCTGGACGGCGAAGCGCCCGGCCGGCGCCAGCTCCGTCTTGAGTGTCTCGACCTGCTTCTGTCGCTTCGGCGTGTCGGGATGGTCGATGTAGTCCCGGGCGCCGTATCCGCGCCAGCCGGGCGGCAGCTCCATCCCGTTCACGTCGAGCTGCTCGTAGGTCAGCGTCGGCAGCGTGGCCTTTTCGTCGCTCCAGCAGGCGAGGGTGCGCTTGAGCCATTCGGCGTCGTTCCGGCGCGGGTAGTCTTCGCGGAAGTGCGCGCCGCGGCTCTCGGTGCGCACGAGGGCGCCGTAGGCGATCGTGACCGCGAGCTTCAGCATCTTCTGCGTGCGATAGGCGAGCGTCAGCTCGGGATTGGCGCCGGCAGCGCGCGAGCGCACGCGGATGTCGCGGCTCCTGCGCAGCAGCGCCTGCAGCTCATCCACGGCCTGCTCCAGATCCTTGCCGCGCCGGAAGATGCCGACCTTGCCCGTCATGACCTGCTGCATGGACACCCGCAACTCCAGCGCGGACTCCGTGCCCCGGCCACCCAGCATGGCCGCGAGCCGGGCCTGCTCGCGCTCGAGATAGCCGTGCACTACCGCGGTCGGGATGTCGACGTCGTTCTCGGAGCGGTCGCAGAAGTCGGCGATGAACTCGCCGACGATCATGCCGGCCACCACCGTCTCGGCCACCGAGTTGCCGCCGAGACGGTTGAAGCCGTGCATGTCCCAGCACGCCGCTTCGCCGGCCGCGAACAGCCCGTTGAGGGTCGGACTCTCGCCGGTGGGCGTCGTGCGCACGCCGCCCATCGTGTAGTGCTGCGCCGAGCGCACGGGGATCCACTCCCGGGCGGGGTCGACGCCGAGGAAGTAATGACAGATCTCGTAGACCTCCCGGAGGTTGTGCTTGATGTGGTGCTCCCCGAGGAGCGTGATGTCGAGCCAGAGATGCTCGCCGAAGCGGTTCCTGGCGCCCTTGCCCTTGGCGATGTGCTCCTCCATGCGCCGCGAGACCACGTCGCGGGAGGCGAGCTCCTTCTTCTCCGGCTCGTAGTCCGGCATGAAGCGGTGGCCGTCGACGTCCCGGAGCAGCCCGCCGTCACCGCGGCACCCTTCGGTCACGAGGATGCCGGCCGGAAAGATGCCGGTCGGATGGAACTGCACCGCCTCCATGTTGCCGAGCGGGGCGACGCCGGTCTCGAGGGCGATGGCGTGGCCGATGCCCTCGCAGATCACGGCGTTCGTCGTGACGCGATAGAGGACCCCGGCGCCGCCCGTGGCGATGGCGGTGGCCTTCGCCACGTAGGCCTTCAGCTCGCCGGTGACGAGATCACGGACCACAGCGCCATAGCAGCGACCGCCGTCGTGGATCAGCGCGAGCGCTTCCGTGCGCTCGTGGACCGGGATCGAGGCGGCGATGGCCTGATCGGCCATGGCGGTCAGCATGGCGTGGCCGGTGCCGTCGGATACGTAGCAGGTGCGCCATTTCTTGGTGCCGCCGAAGTCGCGCTGGGCCAGCAGCCCGTGCGCCTCGTCGCGCTCGGTGATGGTCGTCTTCTGGCCGTTGATGATGACCTCGCGATCGCCCCTGCGGACGCGGCTCCACGGGACGCCCCACGCGGCCAGCTCGCGCACGGCCTTCGGCGCGGTGTTGACGAACATGCGCACGACGTGCTGGTCGGCGCCCCAGTCGCTGCCGCGCACGGTGTCCTCGAAGTGGACGTCCTCGTTGTCGCCCTGGCCCTTGATCACGTTGCCGAGACTGGCCTGCATGCCGCCCTGCGCGGCCTTGGAGTGTGACCGTTTGGCCGGCACCAGCGACAGGATGATGGCCTCGTGGCCGCGGCGCCTGGCGCCGATGGCCATGCGGAGCCCGGCGAGGCCACCACCGATGACGAGGACGTCGGTGTAGACGATCTTCATCGCTGCACCCCGGGCGCGGGGCCGGTCCGGAGCCACGTGGGGACGTACTCCTCCCCGAGGTGGTGGCGACGCTCGTAGCCGAGCTTCATGTAGGCGCCGAGCGTGAGGAGACCGAGCACGAGGAAGAAGACGGTAATGCCCCACTTCAGACGGGTGAGGCGCCGGCGCGTGCGATCGGGGTCGGTGCCTTCGAACCAGCCCCACTTGACGACCAGTCGGTACAGGCCGACGCCGCCGTGCAGCTCGACGCAGAACAGCAGCACGAGATAGAGCGGCCACCACATCCCGCTCCACACCCGCTCCGCGGACCCGTAGGGGCCGATGCCTTGCGGGTTGATGAGCATCTGGATCAGGTGAGGGGGACCGAGGAAGAAGAGCAGGAAGCCTGTCACCGCCTGCAGCCACCAGAGGCTGGTATCGGAATGACGCAGGAGATTCTTGTGGCCGATGAACATGCGGTACTGCCGGTACTCGGCGGGAAACTTCCGCATGGCCAGGAACGCGTGCGCCATGAACAGCACGAACACGATGGTGACGACCCCGGAGACGAGCTGCGGGAACGCCCGCCCGAAGACGTAGTAGCCCTCGAACGCCTTCGTCACCATCCACATCGCGTCGTTGCTGATGAGGATGGTCGACACGAAGAACATGTGGCCCCACATGAACAAGCCGAGGGCGAGTCCAGTCGCGCTCTGCGCGAGATCCATGCGTGCTGGCCAGTGACTCTTGCGCGGGCGGTCGACCAGGCCCACACCGGCGATGACGTCGCTGGTCTTGCTCATTGCCCCCTCGTCGTGGCGGGTTCGCCGCGCCAGTCTCCCGCCGCAGGCGACAGGACGGCCATGGGACGTTGGTCGTAACGCCTGCGAATCGGCCGTGGCTATGCGGTGGATAGGCCCAACGTCCGATGGTCGAGATGCGTGCGGACGTCTATCTTCCTGCATCGTCGTTCCGGGGGGCGCGCGTTGACCAACGTGTTGGGGTCGGAGGCCAGGGATCTCGCCCATGTGCCGGCGCCGGCATCAGCGGCGGCCGTCGACCCCGACGATTTCTCGGTCGTCCTCGGCGGGCCGCTCTACCAGCTCGTCCGGCGAGCGCACCTATCAGGCGACGCGCTGCAGCTGTGGCGTCGTCGTATCGTCGTCATCTCACTCGTTGCCTGGCTGCCCCTGCTGGTCCTCTCGATTCTCGGGGGACGGGCCTGGGGGGCTGCCGTCGCCGTGCCGTTCCTCCTGGACGTCGAGGTCCACGTCCGCTTCCTGGTGACGCTGCCGATGCTCATCGTCGCCGAGCTGGTGGTCCATCAGCGGCTGCGACCGGTGGTCCGGCAGTTCTTCGAGCGTGACCTGATTCCGGCCGTGTCCCGCGCGCGCTTCGACGCGGCGGTCGCGGGCGCCCAGCGCCTGCGGAACTCGGTGGCGGCCGAAGTCGTGCTCGTGGTCCTCGTGTACGTCAGCAGCGTCTTCGTCTGGCCATACTATGGCAGCCTCGGCGTGGCGACCTGGCAGGCGGTGCCCGGACAGGGCGGACGGGTGCTCTCACCGGCCGGCTGGTGGTTCGCGTACGTGAGCCTCCCGCTGTTCCAGTTCATCCTGCTCCGCTGGTACTTCCGCCTCTTCATATGGACGCGCTTCCTCTGGCACGTGGCGAGGTGCACGCTCAGCCTGATCCCCACGCATCCCGATCGTGTGGCCGGTCTCGGCTTCCTGTCAGGCACCGTCGTCGCGTTCGCGCCGCTCCTGGCCGCGCACGGGACGCTGCTGGCCGGATGGCTGGCGAGCCGCATCTTCTTCGACGGGGCGAGCTTGCCGGACTTCAAGGCCGAGATCGGCGTGGTGGTGGCATTCCTGCTGCTCATCGTCCTGGCGCCCCTCCTGATGTTCATGCCGCAGCTCGCGGCGGCGCGTCGCATCGGGCTGCGCGAGTACGGCGCCCTCGCGCAGCACTACGCACGGGAGTTCGACGACAAGTGGCTGCGCGGCGGCCGCCCGCCGGCCGAGCCGCTCCTGGGCAGCGCCGACATCCAGTCCCTGGCCGACCTCGGCAACAGCTACGAGCTCGTCCGGAGCATGCGCGTCGTACCGGTCACCAGGGATGCGGTGGTGCAGCTTGCGGTGATCACGCTGTTGCCGATCGCTCCGTTGCTCCTCACGATGGTGTCACTGGAAGAGCTCCTGCACCGGCTGCTCCAGATCGTACTGTGAGGGCGGGCGAAGCATGGAGCTGACACGCCGGGAGTGGAGCCGCGGGCTCATCGCCGCCGCGGCGATGCTGAGCGCGGGCTGCGGCACGATCTCCCCGGCCAGAGAGCGGGAGCTGGGGCGCGGCGAGGCCGAGGAGATCGAGAGGACGATGGGGCTCGTCCAGGAGCCGAGAGTGCTCGGCTACGTCCGCCAGGTGGGCGCGCGGCTGGCGGAGGCGGCGCAGCGGAGCGACATCAGCTGGGAGTTCAGCATTGCCGATGACGCCTCCGCCAATGCCTTCGCGCTGCCGGGCGGCTGGTGCTACGTGACGCGCGGCCTGCTCGTCCTGCTCAACAGCGAGGACGAGCTGGCAGGCGTGCTCGGCCACGAGATGGCTCACGTCCTCGAGCGCCACGCCGTGCGACGCGCGGAAGCCGCCACGCCGTTCGCGGTGCTCTTCGGCGTGCCGGCCGCGATCCTCGGCACCGTCAGTCCGACCGTCGGCGACATCGTCAGCGGGACGGGCCGGCTCGCCTCCGGCGCCGCGCTTGCCTCGTACACCCGCGACCAGGAGCGCGAGGCCGACGACCGCGGCATCGCGCTGGCGGCTCGCGCGGGCTGGGATCCGCGCGGGCTCGCGCGCGCGCTCCGCACGATGGAGCGCGAGGATGCGCTCGCGGGCAAGGATCCAGGCCGGGTGCGGTTCTTCGCCAGCCATCCGACCGCGCCCGAACGGGTCGCCAGGATCGAAGCTGCGGCGCTGGCACCGACGAAGACGGCGACCCCCCCCGCGCGAGCGCGCGACGCCTTCGTCCGTCGCCTCGACGGCCTCGTGGTCGGCGACAATCCGGCCATCGGCGTGTTCGTGGGATCGCGCTTCGTGCATCCCGAGCTGGACGTCGCGCTGGAGATGCCGGCGAGGTGGAAGACCCTGAAGAGTCGCGAAGCCGCCGGCGCGCTTGCCCCGGACGGCGACGCCGCCATGATCGTGCACGCGGTGACGGCCGGCGACGATCCGGTGGCTGGTGCGAAGGCGGACGGCCTCGGGGAGGCTTCGCTGAAGCAGCTCAAGCGCCGACAGATCGCGTCGCTTCCCGCGGCCGGCCTGGTGGCCAACACCCGCGACGGTGATCGCGTCACGCTGACGTGGATCGCGCACCGGCACCGGATCATCCGCGTGACCGGGATTGCGAAGGGCTCGGCCTGGGACCGGCACGGTGGCACTCTCGAACGCGCCACGGAGAGCTTCCGGCCATTGCGCTCTTCCGATCGCGAGCCCCTCGTTCACAGTCGGTTGCGCATTCGGCCGGCGGGCGCCGGAGAAACCGTGGCGCAGGTCCTTGGCCGCGGCGGCGGGACGTGGGACGCCGCGCAGATGGCCGTGGCGAACGGGACCACGCAGGAGGCGCGGCTCGATGCCGGCTGGCCCGTCAAGGTGCCCGTCGCCGAGCGCTACGTCTCCGCCGGAGGGGCCTAGCCCCTTCGCCACCTGCGCGAATACGAGGCAGTGGCGGCCCGTCGTACCACCATGGGAGGGCGGCGCCGTCGGCCGGTGGTCTGTATCGTCGACGACGATCCGTCACTGTGCCGAGCGTTGACGACGCTGCTGAGCTCTCATGGCCTCCGCGCCGAGGCGTACACCTGTGCGGAGCCGTTCCTCGAGAGGCTGCGAGCCGGACGGCTGTCCTGCGCGGCCGTCCTGCTCGACATCCATCTCGGCACGACCAGCGGCTTCGACGTCTACGAGTGCATGACCACCTCGAAGAATGCCGTCCCCACGATCTTCATGACGGGACGGGACGATGCCGTCAGCCGGTCGCGCGCCGGCCGCCTCGGGGGCACGGCCTATCTCGTCAAGCCCTTCGAGGAGGCCGTGCTGATGCGCGTCCTCGCGCTGGCGCTCGCCGCAACTACGGATTGATCTTCGTGATCTTCGTGCCCTGCAGTCCCACGCCGGCGAAGAGCCCCGACTGATCGAAGAAGAACGCGTACACGTCCTTCTGCAGCGTGGTGGTCGACAGCGACTTGGCGAGCCCGGCATCGACGATGACGATGCTGGGCCCGGTGCCGAGCTCCCAGCCCTTCGAATCATCGAGGTAGCTGAGCGCCGAGTCGTTCATGAAGAACAGCGCGTACCCGAACTTCTGTACGCCTGCCTGGAGCCCGTACGAGGCGGCGGTGGTCTTGTAGTAGCCGAGGGTGCGGCCGCCCTGGCCTCGAAGGGCGCCATCGCCGAACTGCAGGCCGCCGATGAAGCCCGCCTTGACGACGTTCGGGAACACCAGGATCGCCTTCGCCGACCTCGCCAGGTTCCTGGCGTCCGGATTCACGGTATACAGATCCTGGATGGCGGCATCGACCTCGGCATCGATCTGGCGCGCGTCGGCGGCCACCGCCGGCGCCGTGGATAGCAACATGCCCGCGACGGCGAGACCACAGAACGTCGTCAGTGCCCGCAGCTGCTTCGACATATCGTCCTCCGTGTCGGGACCTGCCCGCGGCCCCGATCCGCCCCGTGATGTGTGATGCTCACGGTAGGCGCCCGCCCTCCGTCCGGACAGTCGGACTTTGGTTGTACGCCCGGCTCGGACGGCTCGCGCGGCCGGCCCTTGCCCGGGCGATGACGGCGTGCGACAGTCGGTAGCATTTTGCGAACCATGCCGGCTTTGACGAGTGGCGCAGCATTCGCGCTGGGGACCTTGCTCCTGGCGCTCACGGCAAGTCCGACGGCCGCCGAGGAGGTCAAGCGCGTCCTCATCGTTCACTCCTTCGGGAGCACGGCGCCCCCGTTCACGACGCACTCGACGGCGTTCGAGACCACGCTGACGCAGGAGATGGGCCGACGTGTGGATCTCGATCAGGTGTCGCTCGATATGGCGCGCTACGCGCAGCCGGACATGGAGGCGCCGTTCGTCGAGTTCCTCCTCAAGCGCCTGACGAAGTGGCAGCCGGACCTCGTGGTGCCGATCGGCTCGCCCGCCGGCCGCTTCGTGAACAAGTACCGGGAGCGTCTGTTTCCGCGGACGCCCGTCATCTACACCGGGATGGACCGGCGAACGCTGCCGCCGGACCCGTTGCCGAACGCCACATTCGTCGGCGAGAGCTTCGACCTGGGCGGCCTGGTCGAGGACATTCTCCAGCTGGCGCCCGATACCTCCAACATCGCGGTGGTGATCGGCGATTCGCCGCTCGAGCGGTACTGGACGCGTGAATTCCAGCGCGCCTTCGAGCCCTTCAGTAACCGCGTGTATTTCACCTGGTTCAACGATCTGTCGTTCGATCAGATGCTGGAGCGGGTTGCCAACATGCCCCCGAAGTCATTCCTGCTCCTCGGGCTCCTCATCCGTGACGCATCGGGGGTGACGCACAACCAGGAGGAGGCGCTGCAGCGTCTGCGCGCGGTCGCCAACGCGCCGATCAATGGGATTTTCCAGCACGAGCTGGGCCTCGGCATCGTCGGCGGCCGCCTGTACCAGGCGGAGCTTCAGGGCGCCGAGTCGGCTCGTATCGCCATTCGTGTGTTGCGCGGGGAGCCGGTGTCGAGCTTCCAGCCCCGGATCATTCCGCCGCACGCGCCACAGTACGACTGGCGGGAGCTGCAACGGTGGAACATCGCCGAGCATCGCCTGCCACCCGGCAGCGTCGTGAAGTTCCGGCAGCCGACGACCTGGCAGCGTTACCGCTGGTGGATCGCCGGCGGTCTGGGCGTGGTGCTGCTCCAGGCGGCGTTGATCATCTTGCTGGGCGTGAATCTGGTGAAGCGCCGGCGCGTGGCGAGAGCGTTGCGCGAGAGCGAGCAACGCATGGACCTGGCGGTCGATTCGGCGGGGGCAGGCCTCTGGAGCGTGGACCTCGTCACGCGGCAGGTCTGGGCCACCCCCCGG
Source organism: Candidatus Methylomirabilota bacterium (assembly GCA_036556545.1). Taxonomy (GTDB): domain Bacteria; phylum Methylomirabilota; class Methylomirabilia; order Rokubacteriales; family CSP1-6; genus AR12. The sequence continues at coordinate 75,777 of DATBJF010000060.1, read as the reverse complement.
CTGCGCGAGCTGTTTCGGTTCTCGCCGGACGAGGTGTTGACCTTCGAGCGGTTCCTCACGGTGGCCGCGCCCGAGGATCGCGAGCGGGTGCGCGAGTTCTTCGAGGACGCCATGGGAAGGACGGTCGCCCTGAGCGTCGAATTCCGCATCGTGCTTCCGGACGGCAGCCGGCGCTGGATCGTGACTCGCGGCCAGGTCGACGGCGATATCCCGACCAGGGCGAGCCGGGTGAGCGGCGCGTCGGTCGACATCACCGAGCGCAAGCTCGCCGAGGAACGGCTTCGCGAGAGCGAGTCGCGGTTCCGGACGGTGGCGAACTCGGCGCCGGTGCTGATCTGGATGTCCGGCGTCGACACGCGATGCACCTTCTTCAACAACTCCTGGCTCCAGTTCACCGGTCGCACGGCGGAGCAGGAGATGGGAGACGGCTGGACCGAGGGCGTCCATCCGGACGACCGGCCCGGCTCTTTGAAGGCCTATGTCGAGGCGTTCGAGGCGCGGCGGCCGTTCACGCTCCAGTATCGGCTTCGCCGGCACGACGGCGAGTATCGCTGGATCTCCGACCACGGCGTCCCGCGCTTCGATGCGCAGGGGACCTTCGAGGGGTACATCGGCTCGTGTCTGGACATCACCGAGCGGCTGCGGGCCGAGGAAAGGTTCCGGCAGATCTTCGAAGCGGCGCCCAGCGCCATGATCATGGCCGGCGAGGATGGCACGATCGTCCTCGTCAATGCCCAGGTGGAGAAGGTCTTCGGCTATCGGCCGTCGGAGCTCGTCGGTTTGCCCATCGAGACGCTGATTCCCGAGCGCCTGCGCCAGGAGCATCCGACGGACCGGAAGCGCTTCGTGGGCGACCCGCGGGCGCGCGCGATGGGCGCCGGGCGGGAGCTGTTCGGGCGCCGCAAGGACGGCGGCGAGGTGCCCGTCGAGATCGGCCTCAATCCCATTCGCACCATGGAGGGCCTCTTCGTGGTGGCCTCGGTGATCGACATCAGCGAGCGACAGAAAGCGGAGGCCGAGACGCAGGAGCTCCGCCAGGAGCTGGCTCACATCTCCCGCGTCGCCACGATGGGCGAGCTGACGGCGGCCATCGTCCACGAGCTGGCCCAGCCGCTGGCCGCGATCCTCACCACGGCCCAGGCCGGCCTGCGGCTGATCGCCGCCGGCAAGCACGACACCGATCAGGTGCGCGAGATCCTGAAAGATATCGTCGGCGACGAGGAGCGAGCACGGCGCGTCATCGAGCATCTGCGCTCGATGTTCCAGAAGGGCGAGGTCGAGCGGCGCCCGCTCCTGCTCAACCAGGTGGTCAACGACGTGGTGTCCGTCGTGCTGCGCGATGCCGAGCGGAGGCGGGTGGCGATCATCCTCGATCTGGCGCCCGCATCACGATGGGTATCGGGCGATCGAATCCAGCTGCAGCAGGTGCTCCTGAATCTCGTCGTGAACGCGTTCGATGCCGTGTCCGCGGTGGACGGCCGGCCGCGTACGGTGACCCTGCGCACGCGGGCGCTCGACGGAGACCGCGTGCAGCTGGATGTCGAGGACAGCGGGCCGGGGATCGCCTCCGACCGCCTCGGCGCGATCTTCAGACCCTTCGTCAGCAGCAAGCCGGGTGGGATGGGCATGGGCCTCTCGGTCAGTCAATCGATCGTGAGCGCCCACAACGGGCGACTGTGGGTCGAGAACGGCCCCAACGGCGGAGCGGTCTTTCACGTTGTCCTGCCCGCGATCGGCGCCCCGGAGGCCGGGGCGCCCGGTACGACCAAGGTCTGATTCTTCGCGACCTGCCGCTCTGATTGAATTCGCCGCCATGAGGGCGGTGCTCGCGTGCGTCCTGCTCCTGGTCGCGATCCCGATCTCGCCGGCCTCGGCCGGTCTCGACGCGATGCCGACCCGGCTCGACTTCAGCCGGTTCACGTGCGCGGAGCTCCTCGGCCTCGAGGCGGGGCGCCAGGAGCGCGCTCTCATCTATCTGACGGGCGTGATGGACGGGCGTCGCCGCACGGCGGGCTTCGACGCCGAAGTCGCGGGGAAAGCCATCGATCGGCTGCTGACCTCGTGTCGTGCACAGCCATCCCTGGTCGTGATGGATGCATTCGTGGCGGCGTGGCCTTGAAGGAGAGGTGTCCCTTGCGATTGCTGGTCGTCGGTCTGCTCGCTCTCGTCGCGGCTTCTCCAGCCGTGGCGCAAGTCGTGGCGTCCTACGAAGCGCCGGGAACGTACAAACCGGCCGACGTGCTGCCGAAGGAGCTGACGCGCGGGCCTCGGTGGGAGGTTCAGAACCCCGTCGTGGCCGACGGCTACATGTTCCGCTTCAAGGTCCGGTCGGACTACGGGATGTTCGACGCCGCCGGCACCGGCGCGCTGCGAAAGCTGATCGGCGAGATCGCCGCCATCGGCAAGCTGAAGGAGATCCGGGCGAGCAAAGCCTTTGCGACGGCGGTGGCCGACTCGGCCACGGGGCCCTTTCGCTTCGCCAAGAACCTGATCGTCCATCCCGTCGATACGCTGACGGGCGTTCCCAAGGGCATGTACAAGCTCACCGAGGACGTCGCCGAGACGATCGCCACCGAGAAGAATCCGACCGACGATCCCGTGTACAAGAAGGCGCTGCTCGTGTCCGGGCGCAAGCGCGAGTATGCGGCACAGCTCGGCGTCGACGTCTACTCGAGCAACAAGGTCCTCCAGGAAGAGCTCAATAGCGTCGGCTGGGCGGCTGCCGTCGGCAACCTGACGGTGAGCGCGGCCCTGATGCCGGTCGGCGGCGCGGCGGGTACGGCCTTGACGGGCGTGCGATGGAGCAATGCCGTCAACGATTACATGAAGGCGGAGCCGGCCGGCCGTCTGAAAGTCATCGCGGAGGACAAGCTGAAGGAGGCCGGTCTCTCGGCGGAGCTCACCCGACGCTTCGTCAACCAGACGCGCTTCACGCCACGCCACTACATCCTGATCGCCGAGTCGCTCGCCCGGCTCGGTCCGCCGCCCGCGCGCGGGCGCGAGGCGTTCCTCGAAACGGCTCTCGGGGCCGAGGACGAGACGGACGCCAACTACTACGCGGCGGTGGCGCAGCTCCTGCGCGGCTACCACGAGACGGTGTCGCCGATCGTCGATCTCCGGATGAGCCGTCGCATCGCGGTCGCTCGCGCGCAGAACGGCAACACGGTGGTGCCGCTACCGGTCGACTTCCTCTTCTGGACGGAGACGGTGGATCAACGGTCCGGCGAGCTGGCGGCCGCTCATCGCGACAGCGGCGCCACCGGCCAGGTCCAGCTCTGGCTCACGGGAACGGCCACGCGGCCTGGCATGCAGCAGCTCGTGGGACGCCGGATCGCTGTCATCGAGGACGCGCGCCGGCGCGTCGAGATTCTCGACTGAATCGCCGATGGTGACGGCCGCCGCCGCGACGCTCGCGCTCGAGGACGCCAGCACCGACACGCTGGTGCTGCGCCTCGCCGGCGACTGGAGCATGGACGCCGCGCTGCCGTCGCGCCGCGAGATCGACGACTGTCTCGACGCGAGGCCGGGCATCCGCCGGGTCACGTTCGACGTCGAGAACGTATCGCGCTGGGACAGCGCACTCCTCGTGTTCCTCCTGCACGTGGTGGCCCAGGCCGAGCGTCGCGGCGTCGCCGCGTATCGCGCCGGGCTGCCGCAAGGCCTCCGGCGGCTGCTCGCCCTCGCGACCGCGGTGCCCGCTCGCCCGGACACCGGCGTTCGAGTCGCGAAGCCGTCATGGCTGGCACGCGTCGGCACGGCGACCATCGACGTGGTGCGTGGCGGCGCCACGACACTCGGCTTCGTCGGAGAGACGGTCATCGCGCTGGCGCGCTTCGCGGTCGGCCGCGCGCGCTACCGGCGCTCCGATCTGATGCTCATCCTGCAAGAAGTCGGCGCGCAAGCGCTGCCCATCGTGAGCCTGATCAGCTTCCTGGTGGGCGTGATCCTCGCCTACGTCGGCGCCGTGCAGCTGCGGCAATTCGGGGCGCAGATCTACGTCGCCGACCTGGTCGGGATCGGGATGACGCGCGAGATGGGCGCCATGATGGCGGCCGTGATCATGGCCGGGCGGACGGGGGCCGCCTTCGCCGCCCAGCTCGGCACCATGCAGGTCAACGAGGAGGTCGACGCGCTGACGACGCTCGGCATCGCGCCGATGGAGTTCCTCGTGCTCCCGCGCATCCTCGCCCTCGGCTTCATGATGCCGTTGATGTGCCTGTACGCCGACCTGCTCGGCCTGCTGGGCGGCATGGTGGTCGGCATCGGCATGCTGGACCTCGGCGTCGTCGAGTACTACGTACGGACGATCGAGGCCATCAGCATCGCCGACTGCGTGGCCGGGCTCATCAAGGCCTCCGTGTTCGGCGTCCTCATCGCCATGGCCGGCTGTCTGCGCGGGATCCAGTGCGGGCGCAGCTCCGCCGCCGTCGGCGCCGCCACCACCTCGGCCGTCGTGACGGGCATCGTGCTGATCGTCGTCTCGGACGCCATCACCACGGTCGTCTTCGACCTGATCGGACTCTAGCCGAACATGACGACGTCGGCCGCCCGCATCGCCGTGCGTGACCTCGACATGCGTTACGGGGACCGCGTGATCCAGCGCGATCTGACCTTCACGGTCGGCGCCGGCGAGATCTTCGTCATCATGGGCGGCAGCGGCTGCGGCAAGAGCACGCTGCTGCGGCACCTCATCGGCCTCATCCCTCCCGCGCGGGGGGAGGTGCTGTACGACGGCGAGAGCTTCTGGGCGGCCGAGCCGGACCGGCGCGAGCGCCTCATGCGGCGATTCGGCGTCCTGTACCAGAGCGGTGCGTTGTGGAGCTCGCTCACGCTGGCGGAGAACGTGGCCCTGCCGCTCGGCGAGTACACGACGCTCGACGCCGCGCGCATCGCCGAGCTGGTGTCGCTCAAGCTCGCGCTGGTCGGGCTGGCCGGTTTCGAGAACTTCTACCCGTCGGAGATCAGCGGCGGGATGCGCAAGCGCGCCGGCCTCGCCCGCGCCATGGCGCTCGACCCGGACATCCTGTTCTTCGACGAGCCCTCGGCCGGGCTCGATCCCATCAGCTCGAAGCTGCTCGATGATCTGATCCTCGAGCTGCGCGACAGCCTCGGCGCCACCGTGGTCGTGGTGACGCACGAGCTGGCCAGCATCTTCGCCATCGCGTCGAACTCGGTCTTCCTCGACGCGGAGACCAGGACCATGACCGCCAGCGGCGATCCGAAGCAGCTGCTGCACTCGGCCGATCCGAAGGTCCGCCGCTTCCTCACCCGGGGTGCGCCGCACGGGCACGGCCGGCCGGAGATGGCCCATGCCTAGACGGGCGAATCCCGCCCTCATCGGCGGCTTCGTGATCGGCGCCATCGTCCTGGCTGTCACGGGACTCGTGTTGCTGGGCGGGGGAACGTTCTTCCGGCACACGCGGGAGCTCGTCGCGTACTTCGATGGATCGATCAAGGGGGTGTCCATCGGAGCGCCGGTGACGTTCCAGGGGGCCCGGATCGGCGCCGTGACCGACGTACGCGTGGTCGTCGACGATGCGAAGGCCACGATCGTGACGCCGGTGTTCTTCGAGATCGACGCGGACCGGCTCACGAGCGTCTCGGGCGGCAAGTACACGGTCACCGGCGACGGCCGTACGCGGATGCAGGGGCTCTTCCAGCGGGGACTTCGCGCGCAGCTCGAGGTGCAAAGCTTCGTGACCGGACAGGTCGGAATCGCCCTGGACTTCCACCCCGAAACGGCGCTCCGATTGACGGGATTGTCGAAAGACCATCTGGAAGTGCCGACGATACCGTCCGACATCGAGAAGCTGACCCGGGCGCTCCAGAATCTGCCCATCGAAGAGATCACGGCGGCGGCGAAGGACACGCTGGAGGCGGTGCGCGAGATCGTCCGGTCGCCGGAGACCCGCCAGACGCTGCGGTCATTGAACAACGCGGCGCGGCGGGCCGAGGAAGCGCTGGCCGCCGCCGAGGGGCTCGTCCGCCGCGTCGACGCGCAGGTCGAGCCGCTGATGAAGGAGATCCGGGCGACGGCGCAGAGTGCCCGGGGCGCGCTCGCAGAAGCGCAGGCCACCCTCGTCCGCCTCACGCCGACCGTGGAGACCGCGCTGAAGACGGCCGACGGCACGCTGAAGGACTACCAGACGCTCGCTCGCAACACCGACGAGCGCCTCGGGCAGCTCGCGGTCAGCCTCGACCGCACCCTGGCCGGGCTGGACCACACGCTGCGCGGCGCCGACGAGGTCATCGGCGACGGCTCCGCCGTGCGCGCGGGTCTCGAGACGGCGCTCGACGATCTCTCGGAGGCGGCGCAGAGCATCCGGGTTCTCGCCGACTATCTCGAGCGCAACCCGAATTCGCTCGTGTTCGGGAAAGGACGGGCGCCTCGATGAATCGCACGGTCGCGCTCGTGCTGCTGACCCTCGCCGCCGCCGGCTGCGCGAAGGCGACGGATCCGACGCGCTACTACGTCCTGTCACCGGCGAGGGATCCGGCCGCCGCACGGCCGGCGTCGGCCGGGCAGCGTGACCTGCGGGTCGGCATCCGCAGCGTGGACCTCCCGCGGCACGTCGAGCGACCGCAGATCGTCACCCGCGCGAGCGCGAACCGGCTGGACGTCTCGGAGTTCCAGCAATGGGCCGCGCCGCTCCGCCATGCCGTGCCGATGATCCTGGCCGAGAACCTCGCGCAGCTCGTGCCGACCGACCAGGTGGCCGTCTTCCCGTGGGGGCGCGGGTTTGTCCCCGACGTGCAGATCGTCGTGGAGGTCTCGCAGCTCGAGGGCGCGCTCGGGGGCGACGCGGTGCTGGCCGCCCGCTGGCGAGTCGTGGCTCGCGGCGGCGACGAGATGACAACCGGCACTACGCGGCTGCGTGAGGCCGCGGGCGCCGACTACGAGAGCCTGGTGGCGGCTCACAGTCGACTGATCGCCGGCCTGAGCCGGGACATCGCCGACGCGCTGCGCCGCGACGTGTCCGCGAGCACCCGATGATCGTGACCGATGTTTCCAGGAGGACAACGATGATGCTCCGCCTGTGGATGGCCGTCGTGACGCTCGTGGTGCTCTCCTTGCCGGCGGCCGCCCTGGCCGCGGAGCCCGGCGGCACCCTCAAGAAGATCAAGGATCGCAAGACGATCGTGCTCGGACATCGTGAGTCGTCGTGGCCCTTCTCCTTCGTGGACGACGGCGGCAAACCCGCCGGCTACTCGGTCGACCTCTGCGTGAAGGCGGCCGAGGCGATCGGTGCCCAGCTCGGCGTGCCCGGATTGGCGATCAAGTGGGTGAAGGTCACGCCGGAGGACCGGGTGAAGGCCGTCGCCGACGGCACCGTGGACCTCGAGTGCGGCTCCACCACGGCCACGCTGTCCCGGGCCGAGCAGGTGGACTTCAGCATCACGACGTTCGTGGACGGCGGAAGTCTCCTCGCCACCGACGCCTCGGCCGTGGAGGGCGTCAAGGATCTGGCGGGCAAGCGTGTTGCCGTCGTGCCCGGCACGACCACGCAGACCGCGCTGGCTGCCGCGCTCAAGCAATACCTGGTGACGCCGCAGATCGTGCCCGTGAAGGACCATGCCGAGGGCCTGGCCGCACTGGAGAGCGGGACCGCCGATGTCTACGCGTCAGACCGGGTCATCCTGATCGGCCTGGGGCGCCGGAGCGCCCAGCGCTCGAAGCTGTCGCTCTCGCCGCAGCTCTTCTCCTACGAGCCCTACGGCCTGATGCTGCGCCGCGGCGACGCCGATTTCCGCCTCGCCGTGAACCGGGCGCTGTCCCGCCTGTACCGGTCGCAGGACATCTCGCGGCTGTACGAAAAGTGGTTCAGCGAGATGGGCAAGCCGTCCCCGGCGCTGATCCTGATGTACGCGATTTCGGCGATCCCGGAGTGAGGTGACATACACCGAACGTCCCATAGACCCCTGTCGTGGCGGCTGCCATCATCGCCGCGCAGACTTTCCGAGGGGGACATTTCGATGACAGCCACCGGACGCATCCTCTATATATGCCGGGGCCTGGGCCTCTGCCTGCTGGCCACGGCCGTGGTCACCGGCTGCAGCCGCGGCAAGAACGAGCCCCAGGCCAAGGCCGCGCCGCCGCCGCCGACGGTCGTCGTGGCGTCGGTCATTCAACGCGACGTTCCGCTCATGCGCGATTTCGTGGCACGCACGGAGGCGGTCCCGACCGTCGAGATTCGTGCGCGGGTCGGAGGAGTCCTCGAGCAGGTGAAGTTCCGGGAGGGCTCGGCGGTCGAAGAGGGCCAGATCCTGTTCGTGATCCAGCAGGCGGAGTACAAGGCGGCGCTGCAGTCGGCGCGGGCGCAGCTGGCGAAGGCCGAGGCGGATCTCACCAGGGCCCGCGACACGTCGGTGGTCGATCGCGGTCGCGCGAACCTCGACCAGGCCAAGGCGGAGCTCGGCAAGGTCCAGCAGGACGTCGCCCGCTACCGCCCGCTCGCGGAGGCCCAGGCCATACCGCAGCAGGATCTCGACACCGCGCTGTCGCGCGAGCTGGCCGCCGCAGCGGGGGTCGAAGCGGCAACGGCCGCGTTCAAGGACACCGTGCTGAGCCAGCGCACCGCCATCCAGCTTGCGGAGGCGGCGGTCGAATCGGGCAAGGCGGCCGTCATTCAGGCCGAGCTGAATCTCGCCTACACCGTGATCAAATCCCCGATCACCGGGATCATCAGCAAGCTCGCCGTCGACAGCGGCAACCTCGTGGGGAAAGCCGAACCAACGCTGCTGGCCACGGTGTCCTCGGTGGACCCGATGTACGTGGACTTTGCGATCACGGAGGCGGACTATCTTCGGTTCGTCAAGCGAAGCCCCGGACTGGGGCGCGGTGAGGCTCGCCGCGATGCGCCGGCGCGGCTCGAGCTGGTCGTGGCCGATGCGACGACGTTCCCGCACAAGGGCCGGCCGATCTTCATCGATCGAGCCATCGACGTGAAGACGGGGACCATCGCGGTGCGAGCGGAGTTTCCGAATCCGCAGCGCGTCCTGCGTCCCGGCCAGTTCGGCCGCGTCCGCGCCATCACCGAGGACGTGCCCAACGCGGTGCTCGTGCCTCAGCTCGCAGTCACCGAGCTGCAAGGCATCAAGAGCGTGCTGGTGGTCGGGGAGGGGGACAAGGTGGCCGCGCGGACCGTCACGCTGGGGGACGCGACCGATGATTTTTACATCGTGACCGCCGGCGTGAAACCTGGGGAGCGGGTCATCGTGGACGGCATCCAGAAAGTGCGGCCGGGGATGCAGGTCAAGGCCGAAGCGAAGGGGTCGGCGCCGGCCGCCTCGCCGGTGACGAAGTCGAACACCGGGAAGTGACGCCGTGGCAAACTTCTTCATCCGCCGCCCGATCGTCGCCATCGTCATCGCCATCCTCACGGTGCTGCTCGGGGTGGCCACGCTCCTCCGGCTGAGCTTCGAGCAGTATCCGTTCCTGGCGCCGCCGACCATCCGCGTCACCGCGAACTATCCGGGCGCTTCCGCGGTGGCCGTCGAGCAGTCCGTCGCCACGCCGATCGAGCAGGAGGTGAACGGCGTCGATCGGATGATCTACATGAAGTCGTCGAACACGAGCGACGGCCGCATGCAGCTCGACGTCAACTTCGAGGTCGGCGTCGACCAGGACACCTCGAACGTCCTCACCCAGAACCGTGTGTCGTCGGCGCAGGCGCGCCTGCCCCAGGAAGTCGTCGCGCAGGGCGTGACGGTCAAGAAGCAGAGCCCGAGCATCCTGATGGTCATCTCGCTGTCCTCGCCGGGCGGGAGCTATGACGCCAACTTCCTGATCAACTACGCCTCGATCAACATCCGCGACCGCCTGCTCCGCATTTCGGGGATCGCGCAGGTCGACCTGTTCGGCGGGACGGACTACGGGCTCCGTATCTGGCTCCGCCCGGACCGGCTCGCCAAGCTCGGGCTGACGCCGAGCGACGTGATGTCGGCCATCAAGGAGCAGAATCTCCAGGCGCCGGCGGGGCGGGTGGGGGCGCCGCCCACACCCGTCGACCAGGCGTTCACGTTCACCGTCAACGCCCCGGGGCGGCTGGTGACACCGGCCGAGTTCGAGAACATCATCATCCGCGAGGCGGCCACGGGCACGCCGGTGCGCATCAAGGACATCGGGCGCGCGGAGCTGGGCAGCCAGGACTACAACTCCTTCGGCCGGCTCAACGGCAAGCCGGCGGGCGCGCTGGCCGTCTATCTGCTGCCCGGCGCCAACCAGCTCGGGGCCGCGCAGGCGATCTACCAGACGCTTGCCGACGCCAAAACGCTGTTCCCGCCGGACATGGACTACACGATCGTGTACGACACGACGCCGGCGGTCCAGGCGTCGATCCACTCGATCGTGAAGACGTTCGTCGAGGCGCTGATCCTGGTGACGCTGGTGGTGTACATCTTCCTCCAGAACCTCCGGGCCACCATCATCCCGCTCCTCACCGTTCCCGTGTCGATCATCGGGGCCTTCATCTTCTTCCCGATGCTCGGTTTCTCGGTGAACACGCTGTCGATGTTCGGGCTCGTGCTCGCCATCGGCATCGTCGTCGACGACGCGATCGTCGTCGTCGAGGCCGTCATGCACCACATCGAGCACGGCATGGCGCCGCGGGAGGCGACCATCCAGGCGATGAAGGAGGTCACGGCGCCCGTCATCGGCATCGCGCTGATCCTCTCGGCCGTGTTCATCCCGGTCGCCTTCCTGGGCGGCCTGACCGGCCAGATGTATCAGCAGTTCGCCCTCACCATCGCCATCTCGGTGCTGCTGTCGGCGTTCAGCGCGCTGTCGCTGGCGCCGGCGCTGTCGGCCATGCTCCTCAAGCCGGCGAAGCCTGCGCGCGGCCCGCTCGGTATGTTCTTCCGCGGATTCAACCGCGCGTTCGAGACATCGACGAAGGGCTATCTGCACGTCGCCCGCGTGCTGATCAGGCGCGGCTTCATCACGATCGTGCTGGTGGGCGTGGTCGTCGTGTTCGCCGGCCTGCTGGGGCGCGCATTGCCGGCCGGTTTCATCCCCGACGAGGACCAGGGGCTCTTCGGCGTGAACGTCCAGCTGCCGCCCGCCGCCTCGCTCGAGCGGACGAGCGCGGTCCTGAAGCGGGTCGAGGACATCCTGGCCAAGATCCCGGAGCTCGAGTCGTACCAGACCATCGGCGGCTACGGCGTCGTGACGAGCACCTACCAGCCGAACTTCGGAACCATCTTCGCCCGGCTCAAGCCATGGGATGAGCGGCATGGCGAGGCGCAGCACGTGAAGGCGATCATGGCGGCGGTGCAGCGCGAGCTGGCCCAGATTCCCGAGGCCATCGCGTTTCCATTCAACATCCCGACCATCTCGGGCTTCGGCGCCGCGGCCGGCTTCAACTTCCTGCTTCAAGATAGAAGCGGCACGATGAGCGTGGACGAGCTCGGCGCCCAGACGCGGGCGTTCCTGGCGGCGGCGCGGCAGCGGCCCGAGTTCGCGTCGCTCTTCACCGCGTTCGATCCAACCTATCCCCAGGTGAAGGTCGAGCTCGACCGCGAGAAGGCCCGGACGCTCGGGGTGCCGATCAACGACGTGTTCGTGGCGATGTCGGCGGCGATGGGCGGCACCTACGTGAACGACTTCAACCGCTTTGGACGGCTGTACCGCGTGTACGTCCAGGCCGACGCCGACTACCGTCGCAAGCCGGGCGACATCGGCGACGTCTACGTCCGCAGCAAGACGACCGGCACGATGATCCCGCTCTCGACGCTGGTGACCATCACGTCGGTGCCCGGGACGGAAATCACCACGCGCTTCAACCTCCTGCGCTCCGTGGAGATCCAGGGCGCGCCCGCGCGCGGCGTCAGCTCCGGCCAGGCGCTGGCCGCGCTCGAGGACGTCTTCAAGCAGACGATGCCGAAGGAGATGGGCTTCGCGTACTCGTCGCTGTCGTATCAGGAGAAGGTGGCGCCGCCGCCGGGGCCGACGTTCATCCTCGCCATCGTGTTCGTCTTCCTGCTGCTGGCGGCGATGTACGAGAGCTGGCGGCTGCCGTGGGCCGTGCTGCTCGGCTCGCCGCTGGTCGCCCTCGGCGCGTTCTTCGGTGTGTGGCTCGCCGGCTACGACAACAACGTCTACGTGCAGATCGGCAACATCATGCTGATCGGCCTCGCCGCCAAGAACGCCATCCTGATCGTCGAGTTCGCCAAGGCCAAGCACGAGCAGGACGGCCTCTCCGTGGAGGAGGCGGCCATCGAGTCGGCGCGGCTGCGGTTCCGGCCGATCTTGATGACGGCCTTTGCGTTCATCATCGGGGTGGTGCCGCTGATGCTGGCCAGCGGCGCCGGCGCCGGCGCGCAGAACGTGATGGGCACCGCGGTCTTCTGGGGGATGCTCATCGCCACCGCGCTCGGCGTCTTCCTGATCCCGGGCAACTTCTCGTTCGTCGAGTCCCTCGGGCGCCGACGCACGCGTGCCGAGAAACCCCTGCCGGGGACGGGTGTGCCGGCGCCGGCCCACGGCGGCCACCACGCATGAGGGCCCGGGCCCTCGCCGCCGCCGGCCTTCTGCTGGCCGGGTGCACGCTCGGTCCCGACTACAGGCGGCCCCAGGTGTCCACGCCGCCGGAGTTCCGCGGGGTGGTGGAGAGCCAGCCCGCCGCCGAGACGCTGGCCGACATCCGGTGGTGGCGTCTCTTCCAGGACGAGACGCTCCAGGGGCTGATCCGGACGGCGCTGGTCGAGAGCTACGATCTGCAGATCGCGGCGGCGCGGATCCTCGACGCGCGATCCCAGGTGACGGTCGCCCGCTCGTTCCAGTTTCCGACCGTGGATGCCCGCGCCGACGGCGCGTACCAGCGCATCGAGGGAGAGCGTGACCTGCTGCAGGGCGAGGACACGCTCAGCGCCACCGGCGGCTTCCTCTTCGGCTTCGAGATCGACTTCTGGGGACGTTTCCGGCGCGCCACCGAGGCGGCGCGGGCCGAGCTCCTCGCCAGCGAGGCCGCGCGGCGGTTCGTATTCACGACGCTCGTGAGCGACGTCGCCACCGCGTACTTCTCGCTGCGCGAGCTGGATCTCGAGCTGGACATCTCTCGCCGTACGCTCGCGGCGCGCCTGGACTCGCTGCGACTGGTGCGCCTGCGTGCCGAGGGCGGCGTGGCCGCGATGATCGACGTCCACCAGAACGAGATTCTGGTGGCGCAGGCGGCGACCATCATCGCCGACACCGAGCGGCTCATCGAGCAGACCGAGAACGCGCTGAGCGTGCTGCTGGGCCGGAACCCCGACGCGGTGCCGCGCGGGCGGCCGCTGGACGACCAGTTCGCGGCGCCGCCCCTTCCGGTCGGCGTGCCGTCCGCGCTCCTCGAGCGCCGGCCCGACATCCAGCAGGCCGAGGCGCAGCTGCACGCCGCCACCGCGCGCATCGGCATCGCGAGGGCGGACTACTTTCCGCGCGTGTTCTTGAGCGCGTCGGCCGCCGCCGGAGGACTCCAGGTCGATGGCACCAAGATCGGGCCGCAGGGGATCTTCGCGGTCGGTCCCTCCATCACGCTCCCGATCTTCAACAGCGGCCGGGTCTCCGCGAACGTCGACTCCGCGGAAGCGCGCACCCAGGCGGCGCTCGCCCAGTACCGGCAGGTGATCGTGCAGGCGTTCCGCGAGGTGGCCGATGGCCTCGTCGAGTATCGCAAGCGCCAGGAGGCGCGCGCGCAGCAGGAGGCGCTCACGGTGGCGTCACGCAGCACCACGCGCCTGGCCAACATCCGCTACCGCGGCGGGGTGACCAGCTATCTCGAGGTCCTCGACAGCGAGCGCGAGCTCTTCGACGCGGAGCTGGGGCTGGCGCGCTCTCGCCGCGACGAGCTGCTCGCCGTGGTCCGCATCTACCGTGCGCTCGGAGGTGGGTGGCAGGAGTGACGGAGTCGATGTTCTCGCGGGATCCCGCGCGCGCCATCTTCGTGGTGGTCTTCATCGCCGGCATGATCCTGGCCGCCTTCTGGATCGTGCGGCCGTTCCTGCCGGCGGCGGTGTGGGCGGCCACGATCGTCGTCGCCACGTGGCCGGTCATGGTGCGCCTGCAGGCGCTTCTTCGGGGCCGGCGTGGGCTCGCCGTGGGCGCCATGTCCGCCTTGTTGCTGCTGTGCCTCATCGTGCCGCTCGTCCTCGCGCTGGCGACGATCGCCACGCACCTCGATGCCATCGCGGCCTGGGCGCAGTCGGTGGTGACGGCGTCGCTGCCGCCGCCGCCGGAATGGGTCGCGAATGTGCCGTTCGCGGGGCCGCGCGTGGCGGCGCGGTGGGCCGAGATCGCAGCGGCGACTCCCGACGAGATCTCGGATCGGCTGCGCCCGTACATGCTCGTCGCGGCCGGCTGGGTGGCCGGCACCATCGGGAGCGTCGGCCTCCTGCTGGGGCAGTTCCTGCTCGTGGTATTGTTCGCCGCCATCCTCTACGCGTCCGGTGAGAGGGCGGCGGACGCGACATGTCGCTTCGCCCGGCGGCTGGCGGGGGCCCGCGGCGAGCACTCGGCGTGGCTCGCCGCCAACGCGATCCGCGGCGTGGCCATGGGTATCGTGGTGACGGCCGCGGTCCAGACGGTTCTGACCGCTGCCGGCTTGTTCGTGGCCGGCATTCCGCTCGCGGCGGTGCTGACGGCGGTCACGTTCGTCCTCTGCATCGCGCAGCTCGGACCGCTCCTGGTGCTCGTGTTCTCGGTGGTCTGGATGTACTGGATCGGCGCCAGCGGGTGGGCGACCGGTCTGCTCCTGGTGTGGAGCGTGTTCGTGGTCGCCATCGACAACGTCCTGCGTCCGATCCTCATCCGCAAAGGGGCCGATCTGCCGCTGCTCCTGGTGATCGTCGGCGTGATCGGCGGTCTGCTGGCGTTCGGGATCATCGGGCTCTTCATCGGACCCGTCGTGCTGGCCGTGGGCTACTCGCTGCTTGCGGACTGGGTGAGGAGTGCGCCGCCAGGCCCGGAACCGACATCGTCCGTCCGCGACCCGGAGCGTGATCTCGCGTCGGTGTTGTAATCCGCCGAGTCCTACGCCCAACGTCCAATGGTCGTCTCGGCGCCTCCGCGTTACGACGGAATAGTCCGCACACCGCATGGTTCGGCCGTGACGAAAGAGGATGACGCCATGATGGCCCCGCTGCAATTCTGGACGCAATTCTGGGGAGCCTGGCTCCCGAAAGCATCCGGCCCGGCGACGCCCCGGGCGATGAGCGATTTCGCCAAAGCCGCCGAGGCCTGGCGCCTGCCCGCGTGGCCGGGCGCCAACCCGTGGCAGCTCTGGTCCGACTACTGGATCGATGCCTGCCAGCGCACGGTCTTGTTCTGGGACGTCATGCGCCGGCGCGGCAACACCTTCCTCGAGCACGAGGAGCAGGGAAAGCCGCCCGTGCTGACCTTCAAAACCCAGATGGTCCTGGACGGCCGCACGCTGCCGAAGCCCGTCAATTACTTCCTGATGCGGGTCCTGCCGCCGGCGGAGACCAGCATCGATCGGACGAAGCGACCGTTCGTGGTCGTGGATCCGCGCGCCGGCCATGGTCCCGGCATCGGTGGATCGAAGCTCGACAGCGAGCTCGGCGTCGCGATGAAAGCCGGTCATCCCTGTTACTTCGTCGGCTTCCATGCCGAGCCGGAGCCGGGGCAGACGCTCGAGCACGTCGCGCGCGCCGAGGCGCGCTTCGTGGAGAAGGTCGCCGAGCTGCACCCCGAAGCCGACGGGCGTCCGACGGTGATCGGAAACTGCCAGGCCGGATGGGCGGTGATGATGCTGAGCGCGGCGGCGCCGGAGCTGATGGGGCCGATCATCCTCGTCGGCGCACCGCTGTCCTACTGGTCCGGGACGGGAACGCAGAATCCGATGCGCTATGCGGGTGGCTTCCTCGGCGGCTCGTGGCTCGCCTCGCTGGCGAGCGATCTCGGCAACGGCCGCTTCGACGGCGTCCATCTCGTGGCCAACTTCGAGAGCCTGAATCCTGCCAACACGCTCTGGAGCAAGCCCTACAACCTGTACGCCAAGATCGACACCGAGGCGGAACGCTATCTCGATTTCGAGAAGTGGTGGGGCGGCTTCTTTCTGCTCAACGAGGACGAGATGCGGTTCATCGTCAACAACCTCTTCGTCGGCAACCGGCTGGCGGGCGGCGAGGTGGTGTCGTCGACGGGCCGCCGCATCGATCTCCGGAACATCAAATCTCCGATCGTCGTCTTCGCGTCCTGGGGTGACAACATCACGCCGCCGCAGCAGGCGCTCAACTGGATCCTCGACTGCTATACCTCCGAGCGCGAGATCCTCGCGCGCGAGCAGACGATCGTCTACCTGTTGCACCACGACATCGGCCACCTCGGCATCTTCGTTTCCGGCCGCGTCGCGCAGCGCGAGCACGCCGAGATCGTGCAGGGACTGGACCTGATCGAGACGCTGCCGCCGGGACTGTGGGAGATGCTGATCGAGGACAAGCACCCCGACGCGCCGGGGGCTGCACTCATTCCCGGCCGCTATCTGGTGCGGTTCGAGAGCCGGCGCCTCGACGACATCCGTGGCCTCGAGGACACGCGGGAGGATGAGCGGGCGTTCGCCGCCGTCGCCCGCATGTCCGAGGTCAACGAGGCGCTGTACCGTACCTTCATCAGCCCGTGGGTCAAGCCGTTCGTCACCGAGACGACGGCCGACATGCTGCGCCGCCTGCATCCGAACCGCATGCAGTATTACCTTTGGTCCGACCGGAATCCATGGATGAAGCCGGTCGCGCAGCTCGCCGCTCAGGTGCGCGAGCATCGCCGGCCGGTGGCCGCGGACAACCCGTTCGTCGAGGGCGAGCGACGGATGGCCGCCGTCATCGAGGGGGCGCTGAACGGCTATCGTGACGCGCGCGACAAGATGTTCGAGGTCGGCTTCAGCGCGATCTACGGCTCACCATGGGTCCGCGCCATGCTCGGTCTCCAGGCCGATGCCGCGCCGGCCGCGCCCGACGAGGTGTACGAGGCGCTGATCCGGCAGAAGGTGGCCGCCCTCCGCTCCCGTGTCGCGGAAGGAGGACTCCGCGAAGCCGCCGTCCGGATGCTGCTCTGGGCCGGCGCCGACGCCGGGGTCGTCGACAGTCGCGGCTTCCACATGATGCAGCGCGTCCGCGAGGAGTACGAGCATTACTTCGGAGGTGAGGGGCTCAACGCGGCCGTGCGCCGGCAGCTGTTCAGGGACCAGTATTTCATGCTGCTCGTCGACGAGGAGCGGGCCCTCGCGGCGCTGCCGAAGCTCGTCCCGCAGACGGCGGAGCGCGAGGCGGCGCTCGAGATGGTGCGGCGCGTTCTCACGGCCAAGGGCGAGCTGGCGCCGGCGCGCAAGCAGCGGCTGGCCCGGCTCGAGGCGCTCCTGATGAACGGAGCGGGCGCGTCGCCTTCGGGGAGGACGGCATGACAGAGGCGCGGGGCACCGGAAAGTACGAGCAGCTGCTGGCTCGGTGCAAGGAGGTCCCGGCGGTCGCCACGGCGGTCGCCCACCCCTGTGACCAGTCGGCCCTCTCCGCGGTGATCGAGGCGGCCCGGGCAGGGATCATCGAGCCGATCCTCTGCGGTCCGGCCGAGCGCATCCGCCGCGTGGCCAAGGACCTGTCGATCGACGTCGAGCGCTACGAGATCGTCGACGTGCCGCACAGCCACGCGGCCGCGGCGCGGGCCGTCGAGCTCGTGCGCCTCGGCCGCGCCGAGCTCCTGATGAAGGGGAGCCTTCATACCGACGAGCTGATGGCCGAGGTGGTGAAGCGGGACGGCGGCCTGCGCACCGCGCGACGCGTGAGTCACGTGTTCGTGATGGACGTCCCGACGTACCACAAGCCGCTCATGGTCACCGATGCCGCCGTGAACATCGCCCCGACGCTCGACGACAAGCGCGACATCATCCAGAACGCCGTCGACCTGGCTCATGCGCTGCACATCCAGCAGCCGAAGGTGGCGATCCTGTCCGCGGTGGAGACGGTCACCGCCAAGATCCCTTCGACGATCGAGGCGGCCGCCCTGTGCAAGATGGCCGACCGCGGCCAGATCACCGGCGCCCTCCTCGACGGACCGCTGGCCTTCGACAACGCCATCAGCGCCGAAGCCGCGCGGATCAAGCACATCACGTCGCTGGTGGCCGGCGACGCCGACATCCTCGTCGTTCCCGATCTGGAGGCCGGCAACATGCTCGCGAAGAATCTGACGTTCATGGCGCGGGCCGACGCCGCCGGCATCGTCCTCGGCGCACGGGCGCCGGTCATCCTTACCAGCCGCGCCGACAACGAGCGTACCCGGATGGCCTCGTGCGCGGTGGCGGCCCTCTACGCACATGCCCGCCGCGCGCAGAACCCGGTGGCGGCCTAGGGAAGGCCATGGACGTTTTCCTCGTCATCAACGCCGGGTCGTCGAGTCTCAAGTTCAACGTGTACGTCGTCGGGGCCGGCGACGCGCTGTTCCTGATGTCCAGGGGCCAGCTCGACGGCATCGGCTCGCGGCCGCGCCTGCGCGCACGCGACGACCGCGGCGCCGTGCTCGTCGACAAGAGCTTCACGCAGGCCGAGACGCCCGACCTGGCCGCGGCCACCACGCGGGTCGGAGCCTGGCTCCGCGAGCGGTACGCCGATGCCGGGCTCGTGGCCGTCGGCCACCGCGTGGCGCACGGCGGTCCGATCTACGCGGCGCCGGTGGTCGTCGATGAGTCGGTGCTGAAGGGCCTCGAGCAGTTCATCCCGCTCGCCCCGCTCCACCAGCCGCATCATCTGCGGCCGATGCGCACGCTCGCCGAGCGATTCCCCGGGACGCTGCAGGTGGCCTGCTTCGACACGGCGTTCCATCGCGGCCACGCCGAGGTCGCCGATCGCTACGCGCTGCCCGACGAGCTGTATCAGGACGGCATCCGCCGCTATGGCTTCCACGGGCTCTCCTACGAGTACGTCGTCGGGCGCCTCCCGCTGGTGGCCCCGGAGATCGCCGCCGGGGCCGTGGTCGTGTGTCACCTCGGGAGCGGCGCGAGCATGTGCGCCGTCAAGAACGGGCGCAGCGTCGACAGCACGATGGGCTTCACGGCGCTCGACGGGCTGCCGATGGGGACTCGCTGTGGTCAGCTCGATCCCGGCGTCGTGCTGTATCTGCTGACGGAGAAAGGCCTCAGCGGGTACGAGATCGAGCAGCTGCTCTACCAGCGGGCCGGGCTGCGCGGTCTCTCCGGGATCAGCAACGACGTCCGCGACCTGCTGACCAGCGCCGATCCCCGCGCGCGTCTGGCGCTCGACTACTTCGTCTATCGCGTGACGCGAGAGCTCGGCTCGCTGGCGGCGGCGATGGACGGCATCGACGCCGTGGTCTTCACCGCCGGCATCGGCGAGAACTCGCCGGAGATCCGCGCGCGGATCTGCCGGCGCACGGCCTGGCTCGGACTTCGGCTCGACGACGTGGCCAACGACACCGGCGGACCGCTGATCTCCGCGCCTGGCTCACGGGTCTCCGCGTGGGTCATTCCGACCGACGAGGAGCGGATGATCGCCACGCATACGGTGAAGCTGTGGCGCGCGCACACGGGCGCCACGGCGCGCGCAGGCACCTGAAAGCGACGCACGGCGCGGAGGTCGGGTCGGAAAGGAGTGCTCCGATGGACTCCATCGAGAGCCTGAACGCCCTGTGCGCGGCCGGGAAAATGCGCTGGATCGGCGCCGCCGACGGCTGGTTGGCGGAGGCGGACGACGTCGTGCACGCGCTCGCGCGTGACGGGTTCGAGGAATGCAAGCGCGAGGAGGCGCGGGATCCCCGCCATCATGCGCGCAACGGCGTGTGGCAGGGACTGAACCGCGCCACCGGCCACGTCGCCTCGGCCGTCTGGGTTGTCAGCGACCGCCGTCAGCCGCTCGTCTTCATCGACATCGACGGCGAGCCGCTGCGCGGCCGCTGAGCGGACGCGTTCCGGTTGGAACGGGTCAGGCCATGATGTTCACGCCGCCGTCGACGTACATCGTGGTGCCGGTGAGACGCCGCGCGAGCGGCGTGGCGAGGTAGGCGCAGGCGAAGCCGACGTCTTCGATATCGACGAGGTCGCCGAGCGGCGCCCGCTGCATCGCCTGGTTCAGGATCAGGTCGAAGTCCTTCAGCCCAGCGGCGGCACGTGTCTTCAATGGCCCCGGCGACACCGCGTGGACGCGGATGTGCCTGGGCCCGAGCTCGTAGGCGAGGTAGCGGCACGCGGCCTCCAGCGCCGCCTTGACGGGCCCCATCACGTTGTAGTTCGGCACGACCTTCTGGGCGCCGTGGTAGCTCATGGCCAGCATGGTGCCGCCCTCGGTCATGAGCGGTGCCGCCAGCTTCGCCATCCGCACGAACGAGTGGCAGGAGACGTCCATGGCCGTGCGAAAGCCCTCGGCGGAGCAGTCGAGCAGCCCGCCTTGCAGGTCTTGCTTCGGCGCGTAGGCGATGGAGTGGAGGAGGATGTCGAGCCGTCCCCACTCCTTGGCGACGGCGTCGAACGTCGCCTCGAGCTGGCCGGGCACGGAGACGTCGAGCGCCAGCAGGAGCGACGCGGACAGCGCGTCGGCGAGCGGCTTGACGTAGGGCTTCGCCCGCTCGTTGAGATAGGTGATGGCCAGCTCGGCCCCCAGCCGCCGGAAGGCGGTCGCGCAGCCGTAGGCGATCGACTGCTCGTTGGCGATGCCGACCACGAGCGCGCGCTGGCCCTGCAGCACCGGTCGCAGCTCGTCCGTCCGGCGCTCCGTCACTTCTGCTTGTCCTTCTCCGGCTCCGCTCAGAGCAGATCGAGCTCGTAGTTGACGATCAGGCGGAACTCCTGCAGCTCGTCGGAGTTGCCGCGGCCCACATACGCGTTGCGGAAGCGCAGCGACAGACCCTTGACGGCGGGGACGTTGTAGGTGATGTCCAGGTTCCCTTCGCGGGTCGTTGGCTGGTGGCGGCCGTTGCCGGGGTCGATGCGGTCGTTGCCCTGGCCGTAGAGCAGGTGCACGGTCAAACCGGGCAGCTGGAACGGCAGGAGGGTGCCGCCGAAGTCGTACTTGACGCCGAAGCCGAACGCCTTCTCCTGGGCTCGATTGAAGTCTGTCACCTGCAGCGAGAGATAGCCGGGCCACGAGCCCCACGGCGAGCGGATCGACTCGTTGTCGCTCGTGAAGTGCGTGGCGGCGCCTACGGTCAACCCTCGCCACAGCAGCCGGGTCCCGGCGCCGACGTTCCACGTGTTGAAGTCGCCCAGCCGCGCGTCGCCGACCGAGCGCTGGTCGGTGTACTGCACGCCGAACTGCAGCTTCAGGTCGGGCGTGACGGTGTGCAAGTACTCCGCCTTGCCGAACACGGTGTTGAAGGTTTCCTGTCCGTAGAACGTCCCGGCGTAGAGGAGCAGATCCTTGATCGGCGCCACCGACAGCGAGCCGAGGACCAGGCCCTCACCGGCGCCGCGGGCTCCCGCCTGTCGCGACATGGGAATGAAATCGTTCGAGTCCCGCGGCTTGATGTCCTCGACGTACCCGGCGTTGTAGCGGAGCCAGTCGAACGTGCCCGACAGCGTGATGGCCTGGAACGTGTTCGGGACCATCCGGTTGTCCTGGGAGTTGACGTAGCCGTCGTCGATGCGCTGGCGGTAGGCCTTGAGCAGCGCGTACTCCTTGTAGCGAAGGGCGCCCCACGCCTCGCCGAAGACGCCGATGGCGTCCCGGCCGGGCGTGAGCAGCAGCGTTCCGGCGCGGTCGTCGGGAGCATAGAGCGGTTGCGACGTGTAGTACGTCGTACCGACCGCGAACGTATCTGCCAGCCAGCCCGACACGTACTGGATCCAGCCGCCGGCGGCCCACGCCTCGAGGGCCGTGTCGTCGTCGCTCTGCCGGTTGAAATAGAACGTACGGAACCGGACGTTGAGGTCGGTGTCACGGATGAACGGCGGCAGCGTGCTCATCCCTTCCCGCAGGCGGGGGAACGTGGTTTCCAGCAATCCCATCTGAGGCGGGAACAGCGCCGTGTCGGGCGCCCCGATGCTGACGTCCGCCCGTTGCCCAGGATCCTCCGGCCGTGCCGCCGAGTCTGTCGGCGGGCCCGCCTCTTGCGGCGGGGCCGCCGGCTGGGCGGCGCCGGGCGGCGGCTGGGCCGCGACCAGCGCCGGCATGACGAGCACCACCGCGACGGCGAGCGCGGCGACGAACGTCATTGCGAGAGCACCATCGCGAAGTAGCCGAAGACGGTGAGCAGCACGCCGGAGACGGCATAGCCGACCGGGAAGCCGACCCACGGCACCGAGCTGCCGATTTCCTTGGCCGCCTCGCGGCAGGGCCCGGAGTGCGAGCGGGCGCCTGCCACGCCGCCCATCAGCACGGCGGGGTTGATCTTGAACAGGTGATACCCGAGCGCCCACGTGAGGAAGGGAGGAATAGTCGACGCGAGGAAGCCGACCACGAAGATCTTGACGGCGATGGCGCCCGTGAGCTGGGCCAGGAGCGAGGCGCCGGCGTTGATGCCCACGATGCCGACGAAGGTCACCAGCCCGAGGTCCTCGAGGACGTTGCGCGCGGCGTTCGGCGTGCTGCCGAAGAAGCGCAGGCGTGACACCGCCGACGAGACGAAGATGCCCGAGAGCAGCAGGCCGCCGGCGTTGCCGAGCCCGACCGAGAATCCGGCCACGGGCACGTTGATCTGGCCGATCAGGAGTCCGATGATCATGCCGACCGACAGCGTCAACAGGTCGGTGGCCGTGCTCGGCCGCGCCACCTTGCCGAAGATGGCCGCGGCCTTGTCGACGGCCGACTTCAGGCCGACCAGGAAGATCACGTCGAGCTTCTGCAGCGTGGTGTCGAGTCCGACGGGGATGGGAACGCCGCCGCGCTCCAGGCGCGTGACCTGCACCTGGCCGGCGAAATCGGCCTGGCCGAAGAGCGCCTGCAGCTCGCGCACGGGCTTGTCCACGACCTGCTTGCCCACGACCAGGATCTCGGCCTGGTCGAGCGGAATGTTGAGCGCCTTCGCGTCGGCGACCTCCGGACCGATCAGACCCATCTTCGCCGTGAGCGCCTCGAGCCGGCCGCCGAGCGCGATCACGTCGCCCTTCTCCAGCACGGTCCCGGGATCGGCGCCGAGCACCGTCTCACCGCGCACGACGTTGAGGACGCGGTACTCGGGATGCTCGAGCCGGAAGGTGGCGACCGACTTGCCCGCCAGCTGGGGATTCTCGAGCCGGTAGGCGCGAAGCCCGGCCGGCCGATAGCCGGTGATCCCGGCATCGTCCACGTTGGCGACGCCGAAGTCGCTCTCGTACTTCCGCGCGGCCTCGCGGGCGTCGACGCCCCACCACCGCGGCAGGTACTTGCAGACGAGGATGATGCCGACCGTGCCCCAGATGTACGTGATGCCGTAGCCGAGCGCGATTATCGCCGTGACGGCCTCGGCGGTGGATCCCTCCGGGACCTTGTATGCCCCCTGACTGATCGCCATCTCGGCCGTGCCGATCGCCGCCGACATCGTCTGCGAGCCGGCGAGCACGCCGCCGGCGGCGCCCGCCGGCAGCCCGAACAGGCGACTCAGGACGACGACGAGGCCCAGGCCCACCACGCTGCACACGACGGCCAGGATGGTGAAGGTGAGACCGTCCTTCTTCAGGCTGTTGAAGAACGACGGGCCGACCCGGAGGCCGACGCCGTACATGAACAGGTAGTACATGAGGGACTTCGCAAAGTTGTCGAGCTCCAGCTTCACGCCGTAGGTCGACGCCCACGTGGCCAGCGCGACCCCGACGACGACCGCGGCCGCCACCATGCCGAGCCCGTATCCCTTCACGGAGAAGCGCCCGATCCAGACCGACAAGGCCAGCGTGACGAAGAGCAGCAGGAACGGGTTCGCCCGGAGGAACTCGAATACGTCGTGCATCGTCGTCTCCCCGCCGTCAGGCGTCGCGGCCCGGCGCCCGGCGATTGGCCAGCGCGGCCGGCGTGATGAGCTTCAGGCCCTGGGCCGCGTGATAGCCGTGGATTTCCTTGACGTCGAGCTTGCGCATGAACGTGATCGTCTCCGCCGTGATCACCTGTCCCGGCACCATGATCGGGAAGCCGGGCGGGTAGGGGATCACGAAGTTCGCCGAGACCATCTCGGGTCCGTTCTTCAGCCGCTCGTCGATCTCCGGGCTGGCCAGCTTCACGAACTCGCAGTTGGCCTCGTCGTAGGCCATGAAGAACGGCGCGCGCATGTGCCCCTCGTTGCTCGGGCTCTGCGGGTTGTCCCGGAACGCGTCGTGGAAGCGGCTGAAGTTCGGGAGGTCGGGCACGTCGGTCATCAGCGACTTCACGCGCGCCGCGAAGGCCGCCCGCTCGACGGCGCCGCCCTGGGCCAGGCGCTGCTCGATCTCGCGGGAGAGATCGGCCAGCACCTTGATCAGCAGGGCCGCGTCGCTGCGCGTGTTGTTGATGTTCGTCTGGATGAGCACGCTGTTGCGCGACGTCTTGTTGAGCTGAACGTCGAAGCGGTCGGCCAGGAGATTCTTGAACTGCGTGCCGTCGAAACCGGCCGCGCCACAGATCACCGTGAGCCGGGTGGGGTCGAGCGCGAACTCGTCGTTGTCCCACGCGTCGATCACGTCCTTCCAGCTGGAGTGCGGCCGGCCGTAGTCGGTGATCTTCGACGGCCGGAACTCCACCGGGACCATCTCCCCCGGCGTCGCGATGTGGAAGTACTTGGCGATGAGCGGATGGCTGTTCACCTCGCGGCGGATCTTCAGCGCCAGCTCGGTCGCGCGCATCGTCAGCTCGTAGCCCTCGAGCTCCATCTGCCGCCGGGCGACGTCGAGCGAGGCGATGATCTGCAGATTGGGCGAGGTCGAGGTGTGCGCGAAGAACGCTTCCTCGAAGGGGCCCTCGACGTGATGGAAGTCCTCGTCCCACACGAGAATCATGGAGCCCTGGCGCAGCGCCGACATCGACTTGTGGGTGGAGTTCGTCTCGTACACGCGGATACGCACGCGGTCCGGATCGGGCAAGAGCGGTGTGTCGAGCACCAGCGGGTTCTTGGGATCGATCGGCCCCATCTTTTCGGCGAACGCCTGGTACTCCGCGCGATAGTCGGGATGCCGATACTTCGCCGTCAGGGCGGCCGCGGCGCCCATGGCCGTGCGCCGGCGGTGGAACGGGCTGAACCGGGCGAAGCCGAACCACGCCTCGTCCCAGAGGAAGATCAGGTCCGGCTTGATGGCCAGGCACTCCTCCATCACGCGGGCGGGGTTGTACATGTGGCCGTCGAAGGTGCAGTTCGTCATGTCGATGACCTTCACGCGGTCGAGCGTGCCGGCCGCCTGACAATCGAGCAGCGCCTTCTTGATCGTGCGCAGGGGCACGGCGCCGTACATCGAGTACTGCGTGAGCGGGAAGGCCTCGACGTAGTACGGCTGCGCCCCGGACAGCACGAAGCCGTAGTGGTGCGACTTGTGACAGTTGCGGTCGACGACGACGATGTCGCCCGGCTTGCACACGGCCTGCACCACGATCTTGTTGGAGGTCGAGGTGCCGTTGGTGGCGAAGTACGCGCGCTTGGCGCCGAAGGCGCGCGCAGCCGCCTCCTGGGCTTTCTTGATGTTGCCGGTCGGCTCCAGCAGGCTGTCGAGACCGCCCGTCGTGGCCGACGACTCGGCCAGGAAGAGGTTGGTCCCGTAGAAGTGCCCCATGTCGCGAATCCAGTTCGACCGGAAGATCGACTTCCCGCGGGCGATGGGGAGCGCGTGGAAGGTGCCGATGGGCCGCTGCGCATACTTCTTCAGGTTGTTGAAGTACGGTGTCTCGTATCGATCGTTCACGCCGTCGAGGATGCCGAGGTGCAGCTCCATCAGCTCCTCGACGTTGTGGAAGATGCGCCGGATCGGTGCCGCCTCCGCGCTGCCCGCGAGCTGCTCGACGGCGCGGTCGGTCAGGAGAAAGACGTCGAGCTCGGGTCGGTAGCTCTTCACGGCACGGGCGAGGGTGGTGGCGAGCGCGCCCGGGGCCAGGCTATCGGCATCAGTCCGAAGATGGCGGAAGAGGAACTCGCGCATCACCGGGAGGTCGTGGCGGGAGCGGAACTGAAATCCGTCGTAGATGACGACCGCCTGGACGTTGGTGTTGAAGATCGCGCCGATCACGCCGTCCTCGAAGCTTCCGACCTGGACGATCTCGTAGGTGAAGGGGTCCTCGGCGCGACGCATGCGGCGCACGGCGGCGCGTGCGCGCTCCCAGGTGGCAGGATCGCTCGGCGTCACCACCAGCACCTCGAAGTACGGCCGGTGCCCGTCGCCCGGTTGCAGGTCGGGCGGCAGCACGTCACCGAGACGCGCCTCGGCGTCGTCGAGCGGATCCCACGCCACACTGTCGTGGCGGTACGTGCCGCTCAGCAGCGACGCGGAGATCCGCTGTGTGAGTCGAGCGAAGACCGCGGCATTGCCACCATCGAGGGCGTCGCCGACGAGCGCCATCAAGCGCGGACCGGGATACGCCCAGTACCCCTCGAGCGGCGCGATGTCCGCGAGGAGACGTCGAGCCTCGGCGGGCAGGCGGTCGTCGAGCTTGCCCTGCGCCACGGCGGCCTCCCAGGCGCGCGCGGCAGCGTGCATCTGACGCCAGCGATCGGTTCGCGCCTCGGCGGCCGAGAAGAAATCCTTGAGGTCGAGGGATGTGGCATGCTGCGTCTCAGCCATGTCGATCTCCTTCGTCGATGAGCGTCGTCGCCGGCTCAACCCAACGGCATCGACGACTGTGCTGTGCACGCCTCATCCCTGCCATCGGACCTTGGTCCGATAGGTCGGCCATCGACGGCGGCGCACGCTCGCGGCGCCGACTCACATGCTGACGGGGCTGCACTTCCTGACTCACATCGGTCTCAGCTGGATCGTGGCCAGCCTTCGCGCCCGATCGGCGCGGGACCGCTGGCTCATCACGCTGGCCGGTGTTCTCCCGGACTTCGACGGCGTGGGGATCCTCTGGAGCCAGGACGCCTACGTGGCGGCGCACCGCGCCGTTGGCCACGGCCTCGTGTTCGTGCTGGCGTGGGTCGCGCTCACGCTGGCGCTCGCGGACGAGCGCGGGACGGCAGCCGTACTCGGGCTGCTGAGCTTCCACCTCCACCTGGCCCTGGACCTGGTGGGCACCGGTGGATTGCCCATCCGCTATTTCTGGCCGCTCTCCGAGTGGGGGTGGTCCTATGCGGGGCGCTGGACGCTGGCGTCCTGGCCGAACGCCGTCGTCATGACCCTGACGCTCCTTGGCGTGCTGTGGGTCGGCTGGCGGACGAGCCGGAGCCGTGCTCGCGGACGCGGGCCCGGAGGCGCTCGACCAGCGCCTCGTACGACGACCGGGCGATGATGGCCGCGAACTGTGTGCGGTAGTTGTCCAGCAGGCTGATCCCCTCGACGCGCACGTCGTGCACGCGCCAGCCACGTCCGCCGGAACGGGCGAGGCCGTAGGCGACCCCGATGACACTGCCGCGCTTGGTGACGACCTGGGTGTTCACCGTCGCCTGCTCGCCGGCGATGGTGTCGCCCTCGTAGCGGAAGGCGTTGGCGTCCACGAGGGACAGCCGCGTCAGATACGCGTGCCGGAAGAGCTCGGCGAAGAGCCGCGTGAACTCGTCTCGCTCGGCCGGCGTCCGCTTCTCCCAGTGCTGCCGCAGCGTCAGCCGTGCCATCGTCTGCCAGTCGAACAGCTGCTCCATGACCTCGGCGGCGGCGACGTCGCGCTGGCGGCGATCTTCGACCGTGGGGGCGGGCGACGACGCCAGGCGGTAGAGCCGGTCGACCACGGACCGCACCCGTTCCGTGGGCTCGCCGGCCCCGGCCGCGCGGGCGCCGACCGATCCGACGGCCGCGAGCGAGAGAAGGGTCACCAGCACGACGCATGATCGCTTGCCTGTCATCGAGGCCTCCACGAGTCCGGAATTGATTCGCACGGGCGCCGGCGCCCGGCTGAAGAGGCGCAGCAGCACGGGAAGCACGAGCAACGCCGCCGCGAGCCCGGCGACGGCGCCGACCGTCAGCACCAGACCGAGCCCGAACATCCCCTGGTGCCGAGCGAACATGAGACTGCTGAAGCCCGCCACCGTCGTCAGTCCGTTCAGGACGACCGCCATGACCGTGCTCTGCGCCAGGCGAGGGCCGCCGTGCTCGAGCGCTTCGCGATCGCGCAGGGCCACGTTCAGACCGTACTCGGCCGCGGCGCCGATGATCAGCGGCAGGGCCCACACGTTCGCCAGGTTGAACGACAGGCCGACCGCGTTCATGAAGCCGATCGTCCACAGCGTCCCGAGGAACATCGGCAGGACGGCCAGCACGGTGTCGCGCGGGCGCCGGAGCATCATCGCGGCCAGCCCGATCACGAGGAGGCCGGCGTACAGCGTGCCGTCGAAGTACGCCATCTCCATGAGCCGGCTCGCCTCGTAGCTGATGACCGGCGATCCGGTCACCGCCGCATCGACGGTCCGCAGCTCGCGCACGAACTGCTCGACGCCCTCTCGGTTCCACGTGTTCACGGCCGGTGTGATCTGCATGAGGAACGTCCCGGTCCGTCCCATGAATTTCCGGCGGACCTCCTCGGGCAGCACGTCGACGGTGACCGGCGTCGGGGCGAGGTTGTCCTGGAACTGCCGCAGCTTCACGTCGAAATCGGCCCGGAAGTCGCGCTGGATCGTCGAGAGGCGACCCCTCGCTTCCGGGCTGATGTTCGCCAGGCGTCCGAGCAGATCCTCGGCGCGGGAGTCGGCCGAGCGGAGGGTCGCCGAAGGGCCGTCGGGGCCCGCCTCACGAATCGCCAGTGCCAGCCGCTTGCGCAGGCCGAGCAGGGCGGCCCGGAGCTTGTCCGGCTCGGCGTCACGCGCGTCCGCCACCCGGACGGGCGCCACGGTCGGGGCCAGCTCACCGATGATCGCGATCTTCTGCGTCTGCTCCGTCGGGATCGCGCGCAACACGCTGACGACCTCCGAGACCGTGGACAGCCGTCCAAAGGCCGCCTGCTTCGCCCGCAGCTCGTCCAGCGAACCGGCCGAGGCGAGGGCGGGGAACGCCGAGCGGCCCGAGTCGAGAATTTTCTTCTCCCAGACCACCGCCTCGCTGCCCTTGGCCTGGAGGTTGAGGCGGTTGTAGTCGAAGCCGACTCCCGCGACGGCCCAGAGCGAATAGCCGGTCGCCAGCGCGGCGGCGCCGAGAATCACCCGGGTGTGCCGGGTCGCGCGCTCGAGGAGCGAGGCCGCCGGACGCCCCGTGTGCTGCGCGCCGGCGAGGACCGGACCGGGCCGCGGCGATCGGCGGTCGAGGACGAGCAGCAGAGCCGGGAACAACGTCAGCATGGCGACGAGCGCCATCACGATCGACAGGGCGCCGATGAAGCCGAACTCCACGATCCCGCGAAACTCCGTGAGCATCAGGACCGCGAACGTGCCGGCGGCGGCGAGGGCGGCGAAGACGATGCCGGGACCCGCCCTGGCGACAGCGGTGTCGAGCGCCGCGCGCGGATCCCGGGCGATGCCGAGCTCTTCCTGGTACCGGAAGAGCAGGTAGATGCCGTAGTCGACGCCGACTCCGATGAAGAGGGCGATGAACATCACCGAGAAGACGGTCAGGTGGCCGACGGTGAGCGCGATCAGTCCGAGCGACCACGCCAGGCTCACCTGGAGCACGAACAGCATTACGAGAGGCTTGCGCACCTGCCGGAAGACGAGGAGCACCACCAGCAATGTCGCGAGACAGGAGGCGGCGGTGGCGACGCTGCTGTCCCGAAAGGCGGTGAGCATCTCGTCGTTCGACAGGGCGGGCGTCCCGGTCACGCCGGCGCTGACGGCGGGATAGTCGGCGCGCAGGTCTGCGATCGTCCGCCGGATGCTGGCGATGATCTCCTTGTTGTCGGTGAAGTTGCCGGCCTCGCGCCGCGGCTCCACGAGCACGAAGAGGAGCTTGCCGTCGCGGGACGTGAAATACCCCGACCGCTCGTCGTGGCCGGTGGAGATGAGCGCGCCCCACGGCGAGGCCGGGCGCGCCGCCGCCGACGTCAGGCGCTCGCCGATGGACGCGAGCAGCGTGTCGACGAAGGCCGGGTCGAAGCTCGACGCCGACGCCTCTTCGATCCCGAGATCGACGAAGCGTCCGGCGAGGCGACGGACCATCTCGCGGTCGATGGACGCGACCAGAGTCGCCAGCGTCGGGTCGGCGGCGTATGCCCCGAGGAACTCGCGGTGCCGTTCGACGGCATCCCGGAGCGCAGTGAGCCGCTCCAGCGACAGGTACAGCAGCGCGCGCCCCTCGAACTGGTCGGGATCGATGCGGTAGGTGACGCGCGTGGCGCGAACCGGCGGGCCCGAGAGCAGGCTGGCCAGCCGTGCGGCGTAGTCCTTGGCCTGCTCCGGCTCGTTCGACTCCACGACGATGACGATGTCGTTGAGCTCGCCGAACTCGCGAAGGTAGCGGTCGAATTCCTGAACGTACACGCGGTGGGGCGGGAGCAACCGCACCGAGGATGTCTCGAACGTCAGCGCGCTGCTCGCGTAGACGAGCGCCGCGGCGGCGGCCGCGAGACACAGGGCGGCGGTCAGGGCTGGCCGCGCGGTGGACAGACGGAGCACCGCAACCAGGAGTCGGCTCACCGGCGTCTCCGGTTCACGTTGCCGACGCGCGTGGCGTGGCCGTCGCCTGATAGGCCATGAGCACGACGACGCCGAGCAGGCTCCAGACGAGAAGGCGCAGGCGGCGGATCAGCGCAAAGGACAGGCCGACTCCGGAAGCCAGGCCGAGCGCCGCGAATACGGACATGTACCCCCCTTCCAGCACGCCGAGTCGCGCCGGAACGGCGAATCCTACGAAGCTGATGGCCGACCCGGCCGCGTCGATGAAGAGGGCCATCGGGAACGATACGCCGACGCCGAGCCAGTGCAGCACCAGATAGACCTCGAGGCTGCCCACGATCCAGGCGGCGAGATGGAGAGCGACGCAGGTCGCGAAGCGTCCCCGCCGGCGCCCGTAGAACGTGGCCAGCGAATGATCGAGGCGGACCAGGTCTTGGAGACGGTCGGCGGCAGCGTGCCAGGCCCACCGTCGCAGGAGGCGGAGCGTGCGCCCGACGACACCGGCGCACTGCACGAGGACGAAGGCGGCCACGGCCATCGCCTCCAGCGCCAGGGCGACGAAGGCTGCGGTGAGCACCAGGGGCGATGGCTCCAGGCACGAGAGGGCCACCGCCAGACCGACGCCCAGGAAGAGGACCTGGGCGATCGTGATGCCGGTCTTTCCCACCAGCGTCGCGGCCGAGGCCTCGACGGCCGGGACCTCCGGCTGCAGGAGGTAGACCTTGGCGGCCTCGCCGCCGATGGAGGCGGTGCCCGTGTTCAGTGCCTCGCCGGCCAGGCGCACGCCAAAGAGACGGTAAAAGGGAGGGAGCCGCTCGAAGGCGAACCGCCAGGCCAGGGTATCGAGCGCAACCACGACGATGGCCGGGCACACCACGATCACGACGATCCGCCAGGACAGCGTCGCCATGGCCGACAGGACGGCCGTCACGCCGGTGGCGGCGATGAGGGACCCCACGGACACCAGGCCCAGGACCACCAGCCCGCCCCGCCAGACCTTGGTCATCTATCGCCCCCTCTCGGGAAGCTTGTCAATCCGCGGTGCGCGGCCGATACTCGAATCGATGGGTCTCGCCTCGCGAAGGCTCGTTACGGCTCTGTCCGCCATGCTCGTCGTTCTAGCGACCGCGTTCCTTCTCGATGATCACGTGGCGGACTGGGCTCGGCAGCTCAGAGGTCTCGCGCTCGACGGCATCGTCGGCGTGCTCAATCCGATCGGCAGCGGGGTCACGCTGCTGGCCGTGTGCCTGGTCCTGGCCGCCCTCAGCCGCGCGAGACCTCGTCTGCGCGAGGCGGCCTGGGCCGGCGCCCTGGCGTTCATGGCGGCGGGCGCGGTCGAGTACACCCTCAAGTACGTGGTTGGCCGGCCCCGTCCCGCGGCGGCCGAGACGAGCCTTTCCCTGGAGCTCGATTCGTTTCCCTCGGGACACGCCACCTCCGTGTTCGCCGTGGCCACCGCGCTTGCGTCGTCGTACCCCGCCCTGCGCTGGCCGCTGTACGGCCTGGCCGCCGCCATCGCGCTGGGGCGGGTGTACCTGGCGCGACACTACCTGTCCGACGTGATCGCGGGCGCGTTCATCGGCTTCGCGATCGCGTCACTGCTCGTTCGCCACCGTGCAGGCGCCGTTGCCGGCGGTGGACTCGCGTCCTAGCAGACGGATCCGGCCGCTCGTCCCGTCCAGCTCGATCCGATCGCCATCGTGCAATCGGCGAGTGATGTCCTTGGCGTTCACCACGGCCGGCAATCCGTATTCACGCGCGAGGATGGCCCCGTGGCTCAGCAGGCCGCCGATCTCGGCGATCAGTCCGGTGACGAGCGGAAAGATCGAGGTCAGGCTCGGCTCGATCGCCGACACGACGGCGATCTCTCCGCCGAGGGCACGCAGATCGGCCGGGGACTTGATGATCTTCACCGTGCCCGTGACCCGGCCGGGACTCACACCGAATCCGCCCAGACCGTGAGGCGCATCATCGTCGGCGGACTCGTCGCCCCGCAGGAGATCCGGCGCGCTGACGGTCTCGTTGCGCGCTCGCTCGCGGCGGCGCTCGGCGACCAGCGTGCGCCAGTCGCGGCGGGGACCGGTGAGGACACCGGCAAACTCGTCCCACCGCACGAAGAACACGTCGTCCGCGGCGGCGAACGAGCCTTTGCGCGCCGCGCGGCGCCCGATCTCCAGCGCGACCCGGCGCAGGTGGGCCACCAGCAACGTGGTCACGTGGCGGTTCTCGTCACGCTGCGCCACCAGTCGCTGGAGCGCGCGTCCGACGACCGAGAGGATCGTCGATTGGAGCACGAACGTGAGCCACGGCCTGTCTCTGAGCGCCACGCGGACTTCACGCTCGGCGCCTTCCCGCAGACGGCGGCGATAGGCTTCGTGACGCGCGGGATTCTCGAGGGCGGGGGCGCGCAGGTACGTCTGGATGATCTCCAGCAGCAGCTCCGGCTGCTCCTCGAATCGCGGCGACATCACGTCCGACTCGAATGGACCCCGGTGACCGAATTCGCGCAGGACCTCGTCGAGGTCGGCGAGGAACCGGGTGCCCCCGAGGACCGCCGGGTACGTCCGTAACGCCTCGCGGTCTCGCGCCTCCATGAGAAACGCCTCGACGCGTGGCTCCGCCCGGGCCACCTCGCTGAGCGCGACGAGGCGGTACGTCAGCCGCGTGTTGGGCAGCGTGCCGAGGCCGGTCACGAGCTGCGCGAGCAGCCGGCCGGCCTCGGCGGGGATCCATGCCGCCAGGAGCCGCTCGAGGATCATGTAAGCGCGCGACTGCGCGGACACGATCTCGTGGAGGCGGCGGAGCGTCGCCGGATGGAGCAGCGTATTGGCAAGGCGGATCAGGTGCTGGCTCACCGCCGCATCGTCGAGCCGCTCCAGCGGAACCGCCGCGTAGCGCTTCGCCCGCCGGCGCATCGTCCGGAACAGTCGCTCGGCACGGCGAGGCGTGAGGAAAATGGTCGTGAGCAGCTCGCGCACCAGCCGGGCCCCCTGCCGCAGGTCCATGACCGGGCGGGACACCGGGCGCTCCACCGGCGCACCGGACGGCATGGCCCCGCCGAAGAGCCGCGCCACGATGCTCGGGTTGCCGCCACGGACGACGGTCATGTGGGTCATGAGGGTGAGATTGAGATACGGCCGGCCGCGGAAGACACGGACGAGGCCGGTGTCCGCCCGCACCGCGTACCCTTGCGCGGAGTGGTATTCGCGAAACATTCGATTCAGTGCGACCTCGACGTAGGAGGCCGCCAGAGGACTCGGAAGGTCGGGGAAGACCTCCTTCAGATTGGCCCGCGTCCACAGCGTCTCTTCGCGCCGCGGCGCGCCTCGACGCATCGGCCGGCTCTGAACGAGCCACAGCGTGTCGCCGTCGTAGACCCACTCGACGTCGACCGGTTGCTGGAGCGCGTGCTCCACGCGCTTGACCACTCGCGCGAGCGTGCGGATCTCGGCGCCGCCGAGCACCGGGCGTGCGGAGGAACGCTCCGCGTGC
The DNA here is from genome assembly GCA_036556545.1 of Candidatus Methylomirabilota bacterium. Taxonomy (GTDB): domain Bacteria; phylum Methylomirabilota; class Methylomirabilia; order Rokubacteriales; family CSP1-6; genus AR12. The sequence goes on along the minus strand of DATBJF010000060.1, from coordinate 41,738 downwards.
ACGGCGGTCGTCTCACCGCTGATGGTGACGCGATACTGCTCGGGGGTGAGCGTACCGCCGACGATGGCCTCGCCGGTTCCCCGCACGGCTTCGATGACGACCGTGGCCGAGTCGCCGCTCAGGGGATCGGCCGAGAACGCCACCCCTGCGCGACCACCCGCCACGAATCGCTGCACGATCACGGCCATGGCGGCGTCGGCGTGCGGGATCCCGAGGCGCTCGCGGTAGGCCCACGCGCGCTCGCTCCACAGCGATGCCCAGCAGCTCTTGACCCGCGCCACGACCGCTGGGGCCGCGTACTGACCGACGAAGCTGGCGTGGATGCCCGCGTGCGAGGCGTCGGGATGATCTTCGAGGACCGCCGACGACCGGACCGCCAGCATGCCGTTCCAGTCCGTTCGCACGGTCATGACGGCGCCATGGATGGCGTCCACGATACTCGGGGGCAGGGGCGCCGTTTCCACGAGCCGGCGTATGTCGGCGAGCCGGTCGGAGCGCGTCTGCGGGTCGATATGCGGATCGGCGGCGAGCGCCTCGACTCGGGCGGCGACATCGAGCTGCCGGAGCGCCGCCCGGCAAAGCTCGATGGTCAGGCAGATGCCGTCGGGAACAGAGAACCCGGCGCGCTGCAGCTGCGCCAGTCCGGCGGCCTTGCCGCCGCAGAGCGCACGGTCGCCGGCCGCGGCCAGATCGATCAGCCACTCTCTTCCGCCGCGGGCTCCGATGGCCGGCGGCGCTACCGCGACGCATTCGGGCATGGTTTCGACTCCCCCGAGGCGTCACGGTCGTCGATCCGCCGTTGATCGGCAATCAGACCTTGGTCTCACCGGAGCGGCCCGCGCCACCCGGACGACGCCGTTACTACCCCAACGGTGTCATTGTGCCAGCCCGCAACCGGGGACAAAAGCGATCATCTGAGACGAGCCCCGATGAAATCGAAGACCCAGATCGAGTGCCCGCCGATGGAGTCGACGGCCGATCGGTGGGCGGCGATGAGCCGGTCCAGGAGATCCCGGCCGCGGACAAGCGCGTCCTCCAGCGTGAGTTGATTGGCCGTGAGGTCTCGGAGCGTCACGCTGACGACCAGGCTGAGCCGATGATCCTGCGAGGGAGACCGGATGTCCGCGCGGGCGACGAAGAAGGCGTCGAGGTCGATGTCGTACTCGATGGTGGCCGGCGTCACGTCGTAGTGGCGGACGTCGTTGACCCAGCGCAGCGGCACCATGGAACGACGGTAGCGTGCGGACGCGGTGATCGGCTCGACCGAGGGCGCCATTTGATCGGCGTACGACGCCATCCGGCGCCGTCTTCGGGCCGACGAGATCTGAGACCAAGGTCCGATGGAGGCGATGGCGCACGCGCGCTACGGTGCGCTCGCGGGGGTCGCGCCCTGCCGCCACCGAAGGAGATCCGCCATGGCCACCGATGTCCGAAGCATGGAGCTCATCGCATAGTGCTCGAGGCACCTCGAGCGGAGGCGCTGCCATGAAGATCGTGCTGATCGTCGCGGCCTTGCTGCTGTTCGGCTCGGAGGCCGCGGCGGGACCGTACGCGGGCGCGACTGCCATGAAATGCACGATTCAGACGGTCATGGTGTGCAACGAGCCATCGACGTGCGTGCGCGGGACCGCCGCTACCGTCAATCTGCCGCCGGTCCTCACCGTCGATGTCGGCAACAAGCTGATCAGCGGCGCGGCAACCGGCCGGACCGTCCAGATCATCTCGATCGACCGCGGAGCCGGGAAGATGATGCTCCGTGGCCTGGACGTGCAGACGCTCGGGATCGCCTGGGATCTGGTGGTCGACGAGAAGTCCGGGAGCATGGCGGGAGCGGTGCTGTCGCAGGGAGGCTACCTGCTGTTCGGGCGCTGCGCGGCGCCGTGATGCCGGGCATGACGGAAACGAGCTCGCCCGTGCTCGTCGTGCTCGTCGACGCCGTCATGACCCGCCGCGTGGTGACGCTGACGTCCGACGCGAGCCTCGCGGAGGCGCGGCGGCTGCTCGACCAGCATCGAATCCGTCACGTGCCGGTCGTGCGCGATGGCCGTCTCGTCGGCATCGTGTCGGATCGGGATCTGAGGTCGGCTCACGCGACGGACGCGCGTCACGCGACCGTCGACTCCGTCATGACGCCCGCCCCGATCACGATCGGCCCCCGCACTCGCATCGAGGATGCCGCACGGCTCCTGGTCGCCCGGAAGATCGGCGGCCTGCCGGTGGTGGACGGTGACGAGCTGGTCGGGATCGTGACCGGCGACGATCTGCTGCGCGCGCTGATCGCCGTCATCGAGACGGCAACGCTGGAGCGCATCAGCGTCGAGCTGGCGAGCCGCTCCGATGCGTGACGTCGTCATCGCGGGGGCGAGCCGCACGGCCATCGGCACGTTCGGCGGGAGCCTGAAGAGCCTGTCGGCCGTGGCGCTCGGGACCATCGTCATCGCCGACGTGCTGAAGCGAGCGCGCGTGCGTCCGGAGAGCGTCGACGAAGTCATCATGGGCAACGTCCTGCAGGCGGGCCTCGGCGAAAATCCCGCGCGGCAGTGCAGCGTGAACGCCGGCGTCCCCGTCGAGGTGCCTGCCTTCACCGTGAACAAGGTGTGCGGCTCCGGCTTGAAGGCGGTCGCCTTGGGCGCGCAGGCGATTGCTGTCGGCGATGCGGACGTCGTCGTCGCCGGGGGGATGGAGAGCATGAGCAACGCGCCGTACCTGCTCGGCGCCGCGCGCTGGGGACTCCGCATGGGCGACGAGCCCTTCGTGGACTCGATGCTCCGCGATGGGCTGCTCGATCCGTTCACCGGCGACCACATGGGCATCACGGCCGAGCACGTGGCCGAGCGCTTCGGGATCGGCCGCGAGGAGCAGGACGCGTTCGCGTCGGAGAGCATCCGTCGGGCGCAGGCGGCCATCGACGCCGGTCATTTCCGGGAGGAGATCGTTTCCGTCGAGATCGCCCAGCGCAAGGCGGCCTCGTTCGTGTTCGACACCGACGAGCTGCCGCGAAGCCGACCCGCCCCCGACGTGATGGCGACGCTCCGCCCCGCCTTCAAGAAGGACGGCACCGTCACCGCCGGGAACGCGTCGGGGATCAACGACGGCGCGGCGGCGGTGGTCCTGATGGCCGGCGAGCGGGCGGAGACGCTCGGACTTCCGCCCCTCGCCCGCGTGCGCGGCTACGCCGCCGCCGGCGTCGAGCCGAAGATCATGGGGATCGGTCCGGTCGCCGCAGCGCCGCGCGCGCTGGCCCGGGCCGGTTTGAAGGTCGAGAGCCTCGAGCTGGTCGAAGCCAACGAGGCATTCGCGGCGCAGGCGCTGGCCGTGGCTCGCGAGCTTCGCTTGCCCTCCGAGATCACGAACGTCTCGGGCGGCGCCATCGCGCTCGGGCACCCTATCGGCGCCAGTGGTTGCCGCATCCTCGTGACACTGATCCATGGCATGCGCCGCCTGTCACGGCGATTCGGACTGGCCACGCTGTGCATCGGGGGCGGGCAGGGGATCGCGCTGGTGGTCGAGCGCGACCCGTGAGCGCGGCGGACGGTTCGGCTCAGGGAACGTCGACCTTGGTCCAGCTCTTGTCGGGATTGAAGCGACGCATCGCAGCGGCGATCGTGCCCGTCGTCGGTCCGAGATCCTTCTGGTACACGATGCCGTCGTGGTTGACGATGAACGTCATGACGCCGGAGACGCCATACTGCGCGGGGAAGGCGACCAGGCCGAAGCCCGCGATCATGTGACCGCGCACGATGTAGTCGTAGGCACCATCCGGCGCGGCCGGGCCCTGGCCCGTGAGGATGCGGAAGAGGTAGCCGTTGAAGGGCGTCGGCGCGCCTTCCTTGGCAAGCCGATATCCCCTGGCGTGAGCGCTGACGACCAGATCGCCGAGGGGACTCGGCGGCTCGTCGGGCCGTGTGGGCCAGTAGAGACCGTCGCGCTTGCCGGGAGCGCTCTTGAACTGCTGCGCATATTCCAGGATCCCGTCGCCGTTTCGATCCGCCTCGTAGTACTCGCGCTGCGCGTCGACGTATGCGAGACAGGTCTGCATCGTGTGCAGCTCGTTGCGACCGACCCGCCGCGCGATGATCTCCTCGCGACCGCGCCGGACGTCGAAGCGCCAGCGCTCACCGTCCTTCACCAGCGGGATCGGGAACGGCCAGTCATCACCGATGCGGATGACCGTCGTGTTGCCAGAGGCCTCCAGCCTGCTGGCGGTGTCGTACCACTGCACGAACTGCGCGCGCGCCTGCCGATCGGCGACCGGATCGCCGGAAGAGACGAGCGACCGGGCCTCGCTGCCGAGGATCGTGAGCAGCGCCTTCGTGTCGTCGGCGCGTAGCGCAGTGACGAACGCCTGCGCGGCCTCCTCCGCCGAAGCGAACCGCTTGGGCGCCACGACGGCGGGCTTCGGTGACGCCGGCTTCGTCGTGGGGGTCTCGGCGGCCGGCGGTGATGTCTGCGCGCCGACAGGCGATCCGGACTGCCAGTCGAGCAGCGCCGCCGTGACGAGGATCACCAATCGAAATCGCGCGCTCATCGACGTCCTCCTCCGCCTCCGCGACCACCACCGCCGCTGCGACCACCGCCACCGCCGCCGCCGCCGCCGCGACTTCCACCGCCACCACCGCCTCCGCTGCGGCTACCGCCGCTGGAACGGTTGAAGCTCTCCCGGCTCTCGCGGCCTCGATTGCTGAAGCTTTGCGTATCCCGGCCACCGCTCATGCCTTCGAACGCGCCTGGCTGGCGACCCTGTCCGCCGCCCTGACCGAAGCCGCCGCTCCGTGGCGACGCCTGAGCGGCTCCTCGATCGACCCCGCCTGCTCGATCCGCCCCGATCCCGCTCTGACCACCGCCTGCGCGATCGGCGACTCCGGCCTGACCGCGCCCTTGCTGACCGAGCCCGCCCTGCTGCGCGGCGCGATTGAAATCACCGCCCTGACCGCTTCGTCCACGGAACGCCTCGCGTGATTGCGCGTTGGCGGGCCCGGTCTTGTTGAACCGCTGCTGCGTGCCCTTGTCGCGGTACTGCACGCCCTTGCGGTGCTCCGGGTTGTGCTGCCACTTGCCACGGTTCTGGCCTCCCGTGCCCGAGCCGCCGCTCTTGTTACGATGCTCGACACGGTTCCGCGCCTCGTTCGAGTTGTTCACGTTGTTCGAAAAGTTGTTGGCATTGCTGTTGTTGATGTTGACCTCGCCGCCGTTCCAGTCGGCGTCGCCCCACAGCGCCGCACCGACGGCGACTCCGGCGCCGAACATCATCGCGCCGGCCGCGAAATATCCAGGTGGGTACGGGTAGTACGGCGGATAGGCCGGATACGGCCAGGCGCCGTAGACGACCATGGGGTCGTAGCTCGGCACCGCGACGACCTGGGGATTCGCCGGCTCGATCTTGATGACCGTGGGCGGCGCCTGCACGACCTGCACCGTGGCCGGGGCCTGCTGGACCTGCACCGTGGCGGGCGCCGGCTGGGCCTGCACGAACGGCGCGGCGGCCTGGCCGGCCGGCGCCGGTGCCGCCGGTGCCTGCGCGGACGCGGGCGGTGCGGCGCCCGGGGGCGGCGCCGCGGGAACTGCCGCCGCCGGCTCCACGACGACGTTTTGCTGCGCCGTGTTCTTGAGCTGGCCCGACTCGTGTGCCCGCGCACGCAGACGCTGGACGGCGGCCATCAGCTCCTGCTGCTGGCCGAGGAAGGCGTCGCCCAGCTTCTGAAGCCAGTCGAGCTTGTCGTTCATCATCGTGAGGACCTGCGGGAAGGTGGTGAGCGACTTCACGCTGTCGTCCCACTGGTGCTGCTTGAGCGCCTCGTTCAGCTGATCGCCCTTCAGATTCGGGTTGTCCTTGACGAAGCGGGCGGCCTGCACGACTTCGAGCGGGTACGTGGACGCCATCAGCACCTGGACCAGCAGCGGATCGGGATGCAAGGCGACGGGCGCCACGAGCTGCTCGAGCTCCTCGGGCTTGAACCGCGGTGCGTCCTGCGCCGACGACGGAGCCGGACACAGTGCCATCGCCAGGACGAGCCAAACGACGATTCGCTGCAGCGACGTCATGACGAATCCTCCCGCGCGTCGACGCCGGATGATGAGACGCAGGCCAGCCTACGATCGTGCTCCGCGGCGGACTATTGGACCTTCGGGCGACCGGGTCGGACTAAGGTCGCAGGGCGACCTACACCTTCGAGGACGACGATCCCGTCGACACGCCGATGCGCTCGGCCATGTGAACGAGGTCGGCGACGGAGCTCGCCTGCATCTTCTGCATGACGCGTCCACGATGGACCTTCACGGTCTTCTCGGCGGCGCCGAGGTCGGCCGCGATCTGCTTGTTCAGCAGCCCCTTGACCACGCGGTCCATCACCTCGCGCTCCCGCGGGGTCAGGGTGCGGACGCGGCGCTCGATCTCGCCGCGCTCGGCCGCTTCGACGTGCGCCTGCCGGCTGAGCGCCAGCGCGCGGTGGATGGCCGCGATCAGCTCGTCGTCGTTGAATGGCTTTTGTAGAAAGTCGACGGCGCCGCTCTTCATGGCGCGCACGCTGGTCGGGACGTTTCCGTGCCCGGTGATGAAGATGATCGGCAGCGTCTTGCGGACGTCTCCGAGTCGCGTCTGGAGATCGAGCCCGCCCAGGCCCGGCATGCGCACGTCGAGCACCAGACACGCGGCGCCGGTCGACCGCGGATGGTCCAGGAACGCCTGAGCCGATGGGAAGGTGACTGCGTCGAGGCCGACCGAGCGGATCAGCCGGGCCAGCGAGCGGCTGATGGCCGCATCATCATCGACGACGTAGACGATCGCGTCGCTCACGGCGGGCCCCCTCGTCACTCGTCGCACACGGACGGTCGACCGGCACCTCAGTGCTCGCGTCCCACGCACCACAGCGGGGAAGCGGCGGAGCATAGCGGCGTCTATCACGGTCACCCGGGCTCCTGCAATAGTGCTGGGACCAACGTCCTATTCGCGCTCGGCGCGGACGGCGCGGTGGGACCAACGTCCCATAGATGATCGCTCGCCATCGCCCAAAGGATATCGGCGCCCGGAATGAAGCACTTCATCGAGACCCTGCGACTCGTTGCGCTGGCGGCGGTGCTGGGCGGTTGCTTCCTGGCGCCATCGTCACCGGAGCGGCCCCGTCCGGCATCCGTGTCCGGTCCTGCCGTGTACGTGGAGCGCTGTGAGACCTGCCACGCCGCGCACGTGGACGGGCCGAACGCCCCGAGCAAGCACAGCGCCCGCGGCGTCCGTTGCGGTCAATGTCATCGCCCGGCTGGACATCCCGACTTCACCCATCCGGTGGCGGATGCCGGCTGCGGCGGCTGCCACCAGGCCGAGTACCAGCAGACGCTCCTGAGCAAGCATTTCGCCTCGCGCGATCGTCGTCCGCTCGACGGCGACCGCGCGGCGCGGGCGGCGTTGCGCCGGGCCCGCTTTCTCGTGACAGCCGCCGAGGGCCGCCGGTTCGCCGGAGACGCGACGTCGAACGAGCTGGGCGGGCGACTGTGTGCGGCCTGTCACTACGACGAGCATCGTTTCGGCGAGGCGGCGGCGAAGCGAGCGGATCTGTGCACCGGCTGCCACGCGGGCCGCGACACGCACTACCCGATCGACTCGGGCAGCACGACGAACCGCTGCGTTCAGTGCCACGTACGTGTTGGCGAGACGCTGACCGGTCAGATCGTCAACACGCATCGATTCGCCGTGCCGGGAGGGGAGTAGGCCGGTGAACGGGCAGCGCGCCTTCGATGCCGACGTCGTCCGCGCCATGAATCGGCGCCACTTCCTCACCGGCCTCGGCCGCGCGGCGGCGGCGGCCGTGCTGCTCGCCTCGCCGGCCGGATGCAGCGTGGTGCGCCGGGGTATCGAGCGGCTGGAGCTCGGCGAGGCGGCGCCGGTCTTCGGCCCCGTCCAGCGGGAGGTCATGGCGAAGATCATCGACGGCTTCAACCCGCCGGACACGGAGCTGCGGCGCCGGCTGGCGCGCGAGGACCCCGCCTACGATCCGGTCGCCGCCTATTCGGCGTTCGCCTTCGCCCATGGCGACGAGTTCGTGTCGAGCATGAAGCTGCTCCTCGACTTCCTGAACGTCCTGCCCACCTTCACGCGGACGTTCTCCACGCGCCACCGCCTGCCGGCGCGGCTCGAGTTCCGGCGGTTTCACACCGAGGACGCCAACCGCTACTTCCTCTTCCTGCGCGACAGTGGGCTGCGGTCCCTGCGCAACATCTTCAGCGGCGCCAAGTTCATCGGGACGGCGCCGATCTACACCAACGAGACGGTGGTGTGGAAGATGATGAGCTATCCCGGCCCCTGGGCGCGAGATCCCGCGACGACGGCCGCGGACCGCGAGGGGGCGACGTCGTTCGACATGGCGCGCGAGCTCGACGAGAACATCGCGATGCTTCGCCGCCGCGTGGTCTCGCACGGGGACGTTGCAACCGGGGTGGAAAGCGCCGCCGCCGTGGCCTCGGACCAGCTGATCCTGACCACGGACGTCGTCGTGGTCGGCTCGGGCGCCGGCGGATCCTTCGTGGCCGCCGAGCTGGCGGCGAGGACCGGGCAGCGGATCTTGATTCTCGAGAAGGGCGACTTCATCGAGCCTCACGAGTTCGTGCAGCGCGAGCGCCTCATGATGCCGCGCATCTTCGACACCGAGTTTTCGGTGCTCGAGATCTTCGGCTACGAGATCCCGACCGTGTCCACCGCCGTGGTCAGCGGCAAGCTGGTGGGGGGATCCGCCACCATCAACCATGCGCTCGCGTTCGAGCCGCCCCGTCCGGTGCTCCGCGACTGGCGCGAGCGCTACGGCGCGCAGTTCGGATACGAGGACCTCGAGCCCCACCTGGCGGCGATCCGGAAGCTGCTCCGCATCGGGCCGGTGCCCGAATCCCAGATCGCGGGCGGCAACCTGGCCTTGCGCCGCGGCGTGCAGGCGCTCGGTCTTCCCCATCACGGCCCCACGATTCGCAACGCGCACCAGTGCATCGGCTGCGGGTTCTGCGATCTCGGCTGCCGCTACAACCGCAAGCTGACGCCTCTCAACGTGGTCCTGCCGCTCGCCGCCCGCCACGGCGCGCAGGTGTTGCCGAACTGCCGGGTCGACGAGGTGCTCCTCGAGGCGCTTCCCGGCGATGGCCGCGACGGGCGCACCCACCGCGTGGCCGGCGTGGTGGCGCAGCTCACGGACTCGCGCGGCGGCGATCGGCAGCGGGTCGTGATCCGGGCGCGTCGGGTCGTCCTGGCGGCGGGCCCGTTCGGATCGCCGCGCATTCTGATGCGGAGCGGGGTGCCGAGCCTGCGGCGGATGAAGGGCGTCGAGCTGGCGATTGGAGATCGGTTTTCGACGCACGCGACGGTGAGCATGCACGGGGAGTTCGAGGAGCCGCTCTATCCCTCCGCCGCGACGCCGCCCATGGGGTACTTCGTGAAAACGTACGAGGTCGATGCTCAGGCAAATGCCGACCCGGCCATCCACCACGTCCGCTACGCTCTCGAAGGCCTGGTGAATCACCCGCTCGCGTACGCGCAGCTCGCGCCCTATGAGTCGGCGGAGAGCCATCAAGCGTTGATGCAGCGCTTCAATCAGACGATGACGCTGGCGCTGATGTTCCGCGACAAGGCCGTGGGGCGGGTGACGTCCCGCGGATTCGAGTACGAGCTGGCGGAGGAGGACCATCCCGGATGGCTCGACGCGTTGCGGACGGGCGCGCGGATCATGTTCGCGGCCGGCGCGCAGCGAGTCTTCTACAACAGCCACCATCCATTGATCGTCAACGCGCAAGACGATATCTCGGCCGTCGTCTCGCCCGCCGTCGTCGCCGAACAGCGCATCCAGATCACCAGCGGTCATCCCATGGGCGGCTGCGCCCTGGGCGGTGACCCGCGGCGCGACGTGGTGGACTCCCGGGGGCGCTCCTGGGACGTGGAAGGGCTCTACGTCGCCGACGCGTCGATCCTGCCCACGTCGCTCGGCGTGAACCCCTGCTACACCGTCTACGCGCTCGGCCGATACATCGCCCACAAGATCGTGGAGGAGATCCATGCCTGAGCCAGGCTCCTGTGCCGTGACCGTGCATCGCGGGCGTCCCGACATCGATATCGCGGCGCTCGCCGGCGAGGCCGTGGCGGTGCTCGGTTACGGCTATCTCGGACGTACCGCGGCTCTCAACCTGAGAGACTCCGGGGTCAAGGTTCGTATCGGCAACCGGCAGGACGCGTATGCCGAGCGCGCGCGAGCCGATGGCTTCGAGGTGGTGTCCCTGGGCACGGCGGCCATGGACGACGTGATCTTCGTCCTGCTGCCGGACGAGGTCATCCCCGAGGTCTTCGCATCCGAGATCGCTCCCGGCCTGCGTGCCGGCAGCGCCATCGCGTTTGCGTCGGGATACTGCCTGGCCTTCCAGCTGGTGGAGCTGCCGCACAGCGTCGATGTGCTGCTCGTCGCGCCGCGGATGGCCGGCGTCGTCGCGCGCGAACGATATCTGGCCGGCCAGGGATTCTGGGCGTGCGTGGGCGTCGAGGCGGATCGCACCGGGCGCGCGCGCGCCCGCATGCTGGGGCTCGCCAGTGCGCTGGGCGCGCTGCGCTCGGGTGCGATCGAGACCCCGGCGGCGACCGAAGCGACGCTCGACCTCTTCGTGGAGCAGACGGTGGGCCCGCTGCTGGGCGCGGCCATCATGACCGCCTTCGAGGTCGGGCGCGAGGCCGGGATTCCGGCGGAGGCGCTCGTCATGGAGATGTACATGTCGGGTGAGATGGAGGCGGTGTTCGAGGGCTTTCGTCGAGCGGGATTCTTTCGAGCCTCCGAGGATCACGGACCGACGGCGCTCTTCGGCGGGATCACCCGAACGCTGGACCTGGACCGCGAGGAACTGGCAACGCGCTTCCGCCGCGTGCTCGCGGACATCAAAACCGGCGACTTCGCCCGGCGCTTTGCCCAGGAGGCGCGCGGCGGCTATCCGATGCTGAGCCTCGCGCGCGAGGTCATGAACAGCAATTCGCCCATCACCGAGGCCGAGGCGTCGTTGCGGAACGCGGCAGGATTGCCGGCTTCCCGATAGGGTGGTGCCTGACAAATCCAAAGGGTCCGGTTTGACGTTTTATGGGTTGAGCCATGCCCGACGCCAGTCGCGTCCAGAGAACCGCAGACAAGACGGCGCGCGGCGGTCTGCCTGCCCCCATCGACGACTCTCCGGTCGTGGGAAGCGGTCGAGGGTCACGCTGCCGGGGGTGTAGCGAGACGATCGGTCCTTTCGAGATGCTCTTGACCGTCACGCTCCTCGGAGCGCTCTCCCTCGAGTTCCACCGCGAGTGCTACGAGAGCTGGCAAACGTTCAAACGGAGACACGCCAACACCGCGTGAGGGGGCAGCGGCCCAACGTGTTCAGCCGCACCTTGACCGGCCGATCGGGATGCTTGCATGATGTCTGGCCGTGGCCGCAGTCCCCGAAGAGCGAGATCCGGGTGAACGCCGGGCGAAAAGCCTCGGCGAGCTGCTCCATGCCGACACCGGAGCGAGCGGGACCTCCGAGAAGGAGTGGGCCGAGCTGGTCCGGTCGGTCGCGGCGCGTGATCAGCGTGCGCTCCACGCGCTGTACGAGCGGACGCATCGCCTGGTGTTCACGCTGACCGTGCGTATTCTCGGTAACCGGCAGACGGCGGAGGAAGTGACGCTCGACGTGTTCCACGACGTGTGGCGCCGGGCGGGGACCTACGATCCCGCGAATGGCTCCGTCGTCGGATGGATCATGAATCAAGCGCGGTCCAGGGCCATCGACCGGCTGCGGTTCGAGCAGCGAAAGAAGCGTGTCGGGGATTCGGCGGACAGCTCGCCACCCGCCATCCCGGCCACCGATCCGGCCGCGGCGGTCGACGCGCGACAGGAGGCCGATGTCCTCCGGGTTGCCTTGACGTGCCTCACGCCGGACGAGCGGCAGGTTGTCGAGGCGGCGTTTTTCGGCGAGCTGACGTATCAAGAAGTCGCCTCGAAGCTGAACCAGCCGCTCGGAACCGTGAAGACGCGTATTCGCTCCGCGCTCGGGAAGCTTCGCGATGCGCTGGGCGAGGCGGAGAAGGGCCGATGATCTCGAGCCGACACGACGAGGCGCATTCGGAGTCGGTGTCGCTGTATGCCGTGCGAGCCCTCCAGTCGGGCGAGCTGGCCGCCGTGGAGGCTCAGCTCTCGGCATGCGGAGACTGCCGGCGCGAGCTGGAAATCCTGCATCCGGTGGTCGACTCCTTCGTGGCCTGGCCCACGGATGTGTTGCGCCCGTCGCCGGTGCTGTGGGAACGGCTGGCTCGGCGAATCGCCGCCGACAGCGGCCGCGAGCCGTTGTTGCATCCGCCCGTGCCACCGCGGGGATCGGCCTGGGAAGAAGCGGCCCCCGGCATCTTCTACAGGCTGCTCGGGACCGACACCGCGACACAGCGCGTCACCATGCTCGTGCGCCTCGCGCCCGGCACGGACTATCCGCCCCACCGTCACGCCGGAGTCGAGGAGCTGCATCTCCTTCACGGCGTGTTGATGGTGGACGACAAGCGGCTCCACCCCGGCGACTATCTCCGGTCCGACGCCGGCAGCGTCGACCGGCGTGTGTGGAGCGAAACCGGCTGCACGTGCGTCCTGATGACGTCGACGCAGGACGCGTTGCTCTAGGTCGCGGCACTCCCGTAGTCCCCCGCCACTCGCGCGGTCTACCACGGTTGTTGAAAGAATTACACGCCTCCTCGCCGGTCGGCACGCGGAAATTCCTGATTTTCCCGCGGTTCCGGCCGTAGCCGGTTCGGCACGTCCGCTGCATTGCGTCGCCCGCAGAAACGTGTTCATACGATTTCACAGGCCGCGGTGGGAGGCAGACCAGGGGTGATCTCTCCACGCTACGTCGTCGGCATCGGCGCTTCTGCGGGTGGTCTCGAGCCGCTCACTCGATTCTTCGATCACCTGCCGGCCGACACCGGAATTGCCTTCGTCGTGATCCAGCATCTCTCCCCGGACTTCAAGAGCCTCATGGACGAGCTGCTCGCCCGGCACACGCGGCTGCCCATCCGTCCGGTGGAGGACGGCATGCCCGTGCACGGCGATCACATCTACCTGATCCCGCCGCGGAAGGAGATGATCATCTCCGGCGGGCGGCTGCTCCTCAGCGAGAGCGACCGCCAGCAGGAGCTGAGCCTTCCGATCGACGTGTTCTTCCGCTCGCTCGCGCAGGACTGCGGGCCGCGCGGTGTTGCCATCGTGATGTCCGGCGGTGGCAGCGACGGGTCGCGGGGGATCTGCGACGTGCACGCCGCGGGCGGGCTCGTCCTCGTGCAGGACGCCGACACCGCGCAGTTCGACGGCATGCCGCGCGCGGCGCGCGACACGGGTGTCGTCGACCACGTGCTCGCGCCCGAAGAGATGCCCCAGATGCTCCTTCGCCATGCCGATCGCATCGGCACCCCCGCTGTCTCCGGGCGCAATGAGGACCGCGGCCGTGTCACGCTGCCGGGCATCGAAGGCGTCTATCGAATGCTCGAGGAGGAGTACGGGATCGACTTCACGCACTACAAGCCGAGCACGGTCACCCGTCGCATCGAGCGGCGCATCGGGCTCGCCCGCTCCGAGGACATCGGCGAATACCTCCAGCGCCTCCGCGACGAGCGCGACGAGCTGGACGCCCTCTATCGCGACCTCCTGATCGGCGTCACCCGGTTCTTCCGCGACGAGCCGGCGTTCGACCTGCTCGAGCGCCGCGTCGTGCCGGAGCTGCTCCAGCGCCGAACCGAGGGCCGTCCGCTGCGCGTGTGGGTGGCCGGCTGCGCCACGGGCGAGGAGGCCTACTCGATCGCCATCGTGCTGCAGGAAGCCCTCTCCCGCTTCGGCCACCGACCGGTGCAGGTGTTCGCCACCGACGTCCATCGGGGCTCGCTGGAGCGCGCGGCCCGCGGCATCTACGACGAGGAGGCCGTCGCCAATGTCTCGCCGGAACGCCTCGCGCGGTACTTCGTGCAGAGCGGCCGGACGTATCAGGTCGTTCCGGAGCTGAAGCAGACGATCGTCTTCGCTCCCCACAACGTCATCAAGGACGCGCCGTTCACGCGGGTCGACCTCGTGAGCTGCCGGAACATGCTCATCTACCTGCAGCCCGCCATCCAGCAGAAGGTGCTCTCCCTGTTCCATTTTTCGCTGAACCGCGACGGCGTTCTGTGGCTCGGTCCCAGCGAGACGCCGGGCCCGCTGGGGCGCGCCTTCGAGGTCGTCGACCGGCAATGGCAGCTCTATCGCAAGCACAGCGACGTCCGGACCCCGGTGGAGACGCGCGTGCCGTCGTTCGTGCCGGCCGAGCCGCCGCGCCCGATGGCGACGCTGGCGCCGCTGCCGACCGGCCGCTACGCCATCGGACAGCTCCTGGGGACGTACGACTCGCTGCTCGACGAGTACATGCCCCCGAGCTTGCTCGTGACCGAGCGCGGCGAGCTCGTCCAGACCTTCGGCGGCGCCAGCGGCTTTCTCCGGCTCCGCGACGGGCGCCAGGGACTGGACGTGCTCGATCTCGTCGAGGGCGAGCTCAAGGTGATCCTCATGGGCGGGCTCAAGCGCGCCCTCGGCCAGTCCTCGCCGGTCGTGTTCAAGGCGGTTCATCTTGCCGGCGCCGACGGGGCGACGAGTCATCGGGTGGCCATTCGCCGCGTCCAGGGTCGCGCCGCGAGCACCCCGCATCTCCTGATCTCGTTCGAGCCGATGGAGAGCCCCCCGCCACGGCCCGGCACCTCGGCGCCGGAGATCGAGCTCGATCAGGTGTCACAGCAGCAGCTCAACGCGCTCGAGGCCGAGCTCGCGTATACGAAGGAGACGCTGCAGGCGGCCATCGAGGAGCGGGAGGCGAGCAACGAGGAGCTGCAGGCGAGCTACGAAGAGCTGCAGGCGTCGAACGAGGAGCTCCAGAGCACGAACGAAGAGCTGCAGAGCGTCAACGAGGAGCTGTACACGGTCAACGCGGAGTACAAGCGGAAGATCGCCGAGCTCACCGAGCTCACCAACGACATGGACAACCTCCTGTCGAGCACCGAGGTGGGCACCATCTTCCTCGATCGACAGCTCAGGATCCGCAAGTTCACGCCGCCGATCGGCGAAGCCTTCAATCTGCTGGTGCACGACATCGGGCGCCCCATCGACGCCTTCGCGAACAACCTGGAGTATCCCGAGCTGGCCGAGGATCTGGCGCGTGTGCTCCAGAACGGCCAGGCGATCGAGCGTGAGCTCCGCGACGTGCGCGGCAAGGGCTTCTTCCTCCGCGTCCTGCCGTACCGGGTGAAGGGCACCATCGACGGCGTGGTGCTCACCCTCATCGACGTCAGCGGCCTGCGCGCGGCCGAGGATGCGCTGTTCCGCGAGCGCTATCTCCTCAACAGCCTGCTACGGACCGTGCCCGACGCCATCTACTTCAAGGACGGCCGCGGCCGCTTCATCCGCGCCAACGACGCCATGGCGAAGCGACTGGGCCTCGACGACGCGACGGCCGCCGCCGGAAAGACCGCCTTCGACCTGCCCGATCGCGAGATGGCGCTGGCCCTGCAGCGCGAGGACGACGTCGTCCTGCGCACCGGGGAAGCGCAGCACTACCGGCTGGAGCGTCGGCCCGGCGGAGATGGCGACGAGGCGTGGGACCTGGTGACGCGGTTGCCGCTGCGTGACGGCGACGGACGGACGGTCGGCATCATCGTGATCTTTCGGGACGTCACCGCACAGAAGCAGGCCGAGGACAGGATCCGCGAGGCCGTCCGGCGCCGCGATCAGTTCCTCGCCATGCTCTCGCACGAGCTGCGCAATCCGCTGGGAGCCATGGTGACCGCCATGGCGATCCTCAGGAACGGCGGCGACTCCGACGGCGATCGCGGGAAGTTCCTGGGGATCCTCGAGCGCCAGACCCGGCAGATGGCGCGGCTGCTCGACGATCTCCTCGAAGCCAGCCGGGTGACCCAGAACAAGATCGAGCTGCGCCAGGACATCGTCGACGTCTGCGCCGTGGCACGCGACGCGGCGGAGGCGGCGCGCATCCAGATGGACGCGCAGGGGCTGACGTTCAGCCCGGATCTCGACCGCGGTCCCATCTACGTGCGGGGCGATGCCTCGCGTCTCGAGCAGATCCACGCCAACCTCCTCAGTAACGCCGTGAAATACACGCCGCGTGGCGGGGCCGTGACGCTGACGGTGCGGCGGGACGGCGACAGCGCCGTGATTCGCGTTCGCGACACGGGCATGGGGATCCGGACCGACATGCTGGAGTCCGTGTTCGACCTGTTCGTCCAGTCGAGCCGGACCCTCGACCGGGCCGGCGGTGGCCTCGGCGTCGGGCTCACGCTCGTGCGGTCGCTGGTCGGCATGCACGGCGGGACGGTGGTGGCGCGCAGCGACGGGGAGGAAAAAGGCAGCGAGTTCGTCGTCCGCCTGCCCCTCGCCGACGCGCCGGGGGGCGAGACCGTGCGTGAGGTGAGCGCGGCGCCGGCCGCGCCGCCGGCGGATCAGCGGCTACGGGTCCTCGTGGTCGAGGACAATGCCGACAGCCGCGAGACCCTCTGCGCGCTGCTCGACCGGGCCGGATTCGAGTGCCAGGGGGTGGAGACGGGAGCGGCGGCCATGGCGCGGCTGGACGCGATGTCGCCGCACGTCGTGATCCTCGACGTGGGTCTGCCCGGCATGGATGGGTTTCAGATCGCTCGCCGCATCCGGGCCAACCCGAAGCAGGCCGGCGTCCGGCTCATCGCGCTCACCGGGTACGGACAGGCGGCCGATCGTCGCGCGGCGGAGGAGGCGGGCTTCGACATGCATCTCGTGAAGCCCGTGGACTCGGCGCGACTGATCAACCTCTTGGTGAACGTCCATCGGTGACGCGGCGCTCGCCGGGTAACAGCTCCACCTTGAGTCGCTTCACGCGCGGGCCGTCGACCTCGATCACCGTCCAGCGGTGATTGCCGAGCGTCACCGTCGTTCCCACCTGGGGGATCTCGCCGAGCGTGTGCGTGACGAAGCCGGCCACGGTCGTGTAATCGGGTGAGTCCGGCAGCGAGATGCCGAGCCGCTGACGGACGTCACGGATGGGCGCGATGCCCTCGACGACGAACGACCGCTCCGTGAGCCGCGTCACGAAGGCGGGGATGGCCTCACCCTCTTCCCGGATCTCCCCGACGATCTCCTCCAGCACGTCTTCCAGCGTCACGAGGCCGACCACGCTGCCGTACTCGTCGACCACGAGGGCCAGGTATTGGCGGGTGCGCTGGAACTCACGCAGCGCCGCGCTGATGCGCGCGGACTCCGGGATGAAGTGCGGCGGGCGGAGGAGCTCGGCGAGGGCCACGGGCTCGCCGCGCGCGACCCGCCGGAAGAGGTCGCGCACGGTGACGATGCCGGTGACATGCTCGACGGAGTCGCGGAAGACGGGTATGCGCGAATGCCCCACGTCGGCGATGCGGCGCAGCAACTCGGCGGACGGCGTGTCGATGTCGATGCCGACGATGCTCGGGCGCGGCACCATGATTTCCCGCACCGTCGTATCCGCGAACTCGAACGCGTTGTGGACGAGCTCCTCCTCGACCTTCTCGAACACGCCCTTGGCCGCGCCCTCGCGAACGAGGTATTTGACCTCCTCCTCGGAGATGAACGGCGACTGCTGCGCGCGGCCCTGGCCGAGACCGGCCAGCAGCGCGTTGGTCGAGGCGGTCAGGATGGCCACCAGCCAGCCCGCCGCACGGTTGAGCGCGGCGAGCACCGGCGCCACGACGCAGGAGATCCGCTCGGGGTTCCGGAGCGCGATCGCCTTGGGCGTCAGCTCGCCGACGACGAGCGACAAGTACGTGATGACGAGGATGACGATGCCGAGCGACACCGGCTGCGCCCACGTCGTCGCCCCGGGCACGGGAAGCGCGGCCAGCACGGGCGTCAGGCGCTCGATGGCGGCCGCGCCGCCCACGGCCGAGGCGAGCGCGCCGACCAGCGTGATGGCGATCTGGATCGTGGCCAGGAACGACTCCGGGGACTCCTTCAGTGCCAGCGCGGTGGCGGCCCCGCGCGCTCCCGCGCGACGGAGCTCGACGAGTCGCGCGATCCGGGCCGAGACGAGCGCGATCTCCGAGCCGGAAAAGAAGCCGTTGACGACGATGGCGACCACGACGAGCGTGACTTCGATCCAGACATTGTCCATCGTACTCGGACCTCACGAATGACGTGATGGGACGACCGCACGGCGCTCGTGCACCGCGTCAGGCGCTGGTGATCCGGAGTTCCGGGAGGCTCGACGCCAGCGTGCGTTGTGCGCGATTGTACTCCGGGCGCGAAGAATGCCGGGGCGGACGGGTTCTTGTCCGCGGTTTCGCCGCCGTCCGTTACACTCGCTGCGTGACGCCCCTCCGTCCGGAAGAAGCGCTGGTCCTCGCCTGCGTCAGGCGCAGTGTCGACGTGACGGAGGGCGCCGATCTGAACGCGCGGCTGGCCGCCGTCAGCGATTGGGACTACGCGCTCCGGATCGCGCGGTACCATCAGGTGGTGCCGCTCCTGCATCGTCTCCTCGTCCGGGAGCGGGCGCCGCAGCTGTCCCCGGATCGAGCCGAATCGCTTCAGCTCCGGTTCGACGAGAGCGCGACGCGCGCCCGCCGTCTCGCCGGTGAGCTGATCCGGGTCGTGGAGCGGGCCGGGCGGGACGGCGTCGCGCTCATGCCGTTCAAGGGCCCCGTGCTCGCGACCGAGGTGTACGGCTCCCTCACGGCGCGGCAGTTCGACGATCTGGATCTGCTTGTCGACCCGGCGCAGTCCGGCCGTGCCGAGCAGCTCCTCGGTACGCTGGGCTATCGCCCGCGCAAGGACTTCGGCTACGAGGTGAAGTTCGTCCATCAGGACCACGGCTCGACGATCGATCTCCATCGAGAGCTCAGCTCGCGCGCGTTTCCGGCGCCGCTGCCCTTCGATCGACTGTGGAGTCGGCGCATCACGGTGTCGCTCGACGGACACCCGGTCCAGACGCTTTCCGCGGCCGACCTCTTCATCGCGCTCTGCCTGCAGGCGGGGCGTGACGGCTGGCTAGGCCGTACGCGGCTGGCGAAGATCTGCGACATCGGCCAGGTCATGCGGAGCGGCCCGAGCCTGGACTGGAGCCGGATCGCCGACGAGGCGGCGTTCCTGCGGATCCGACGGCTCGTGGAGTTCGGGCTGGGCCTGGCGCGGTCGGTGCTGCGGCTTCCCTCGTCAGGGCTCCCCGCGTGGGGAGCGCATCGCCGCGTCAACGCGCTGGTGCGGCAGGAGGAAGAGGCGCTCTTCGACGATCGCAGCAGTCCACCGGGCGGCCGTGTTCGCGGCGCGCGCATGTACTTCCACCTCCGCGAGGACTGGCGCGACAAGCTGCACCCGTACTGGTGGTTGCGCGTCGTGCCCGGGCTGCGTCCGATCCGCGACGGGATCCGCACGCTGACGGCCCGCCCGCGGCGCTCCTAACGCGGCGTGGCCGCGCTCCGGAACACGACCACGAGTCGCTCGGTTCCGTCGCTCTCCCGGACGACCTGCTGCTCGACCCAGTCGCGCCCCGCCCATCGGCGGAGCTTGGCCTCGTCCACGGGATCCTGCACGTGGTTCGGCGACTTGCCGTGCGGCCAGCGGTACGGCACCGAGACGATGACGGTGGCGCCGGTGTCGAGGAGCTTCTGAACGAATGGTGTCGGCGCCTCGAGATGCTCGAGCACTTGCAGGCAGACGACGAGGTCGAAGGGCCCGGGGACGTCGTAGGTGAGGAAATCACCCTGGAGGCACGTGCAGCCGCGGAGGCGGGCGCCCGGACGGACGTCGAGGCTGGTTTTCTCCGCGATCCAGTCGAACTGCAGAATGAACGGGCTGTGCATCGATCCGACGTCGAGCACCGAGCGCGCGTCGGGACCGTAGCGCCGGGCCAGTCGCAGCACCTCCGCGTAATAGCGAAAATGCTTTCGCTTTTCCCAGTATCGATGCGGAGGCGCCGGGCGTCCGACCGTCCGCAGATACCGGACGACGGGGACCGTGCCCGGAATCGACCTGAGGACGTCTCGCACCGTCATAGCGCAATCTCCCTCTCCAGAGGACTTCCGATCCGAATCGGAGGACGATAGCACGCCGCGATCCACACCTGAAGGTGTCGGCACGTCTATTCCCGGCGGTACATTGACCGGCCCTCCCGCCTTCCACCACAGTCACGTGAATGCTCACATCGCGCGACCAGGTGACGACCGCGCCGGGGAGCGACCTCGGCGTCGAGGGCGGCGGCATCCGGATCGCCACCGTGTGCAAGCCACTGCCGCTCCGCGACGGTGACATCCAGGCCATGGATACCGTCCGCTGGATGCGCGTCTCGGAGGCGCTGGCGCGCGCGGGATTTCGAGTCGACATGATGGTCGGGGTCGGCGCCCAGCTCGCACGCCGCCACCCGAACCTCGGCTACGTGCCCATCACGGACGCCGACTGGTCGGCCTATGACGTCGTCAAGACGCTCTACCAGCGAGGCTTCCAGGAGCTGAGCCAGGCGGGCGGTGCGTCGCACCCCTTCATCATCAGCCGGCTCGCCTCCGTGGTCGGCGGCCGGGACGGCGCCCCGGGCGTCCACTTCTTCGGAGCCGAGCGCGAGGCGCTCTACGAGACCCAGCGCCGCATCGATCGCGCCAGCCGCTACGTCTCGTTCTCGAGCGATCCGAACCGCACGCTGTGGCACCGGGAGTTCCGGACGGATCCCTCGCGCCTGCTGCTCGTGCCCACCGGCGTCGAGCGCGTGATTCCCGGGCCACGGCGCAACCCGTATCGCGCGCTGGGCATCACGGGACCGATCGCCGTCTACATCGGCCATCTCTACCTGACCATGCAGCGGCACATCAACCTGCTCTGGCAAGAGCGCCTGAACAGCCTGGGCCGACTCCTGCGCCGCCGCGGAATCACGCTGGCCTTCATCGGCCCCGGCGCCACCGATCGCCTCGACCCGGCCGCCGTCGTGAACATCGGCCCGATCGCGCACGACGATATCTGGGACTACCAGTATTTCGCCGACGTCGGTCTCGTCCTCGCCCAGGGGCCGATCCAGCAGAACGAAAGCAGCAAGATCTTCTACTACCTGCGAAGCGGACTGCCCGTCGTGAGCGAGGAGCCGGTGCCGAACAACGACGTCCTGGTGGCCTCCGGCTGCGGTCTCGTCGCCCCCTTTGACGACGATCCAACCTTCGCCGACATGGTGGAGACCGCCGCTCGCCGCCCCTGGGACCGGGAGGCGGCGATCGCGTACGTCCTCGCCCATCACACGTGGGATCACCGGATTGCGACGTACGCGCGCGCCATCGCGGGGGCCTTCCGTGGGATCGTCTGACATCGAGCAGCGCCTCGGCGAGGACCTGTGGGCGCTCGTCCAGCAGGTCGGCGTCCCGCTCGTCGCGGCCCGACTGGTGACGACGCTTCCGACGCCGAAGTCGGACCGTGCCTGCTTCCGGTTGCGATTCGCCGACGGGCGCGTCCTCAAGGGCCGGCGCGCGGAGACGATCGGCGACGCGGACCGCATCGAGACCTTGTCCCGTCTCCTGGACGGTCGATTCTTCCCCGCCGTGCGCGTGCGTCGGGGCCGCGCGCTCCTGACGGAGTGGATCGACGGCACCCGGCTCCGGCCCGCCCACTGCGCGGTCGACGTGATTCGGTTCGTCGGCCGGCTGCATGCGTCGATTCATCGAACGCCCGCGCCGGACGCCGTCGTGTGGCGCCGGTCACCGGCCGAGCGGCGAACCAGGCTCGCCGAGCGGCTCGGCGAGCTCGTGCGCGCCGGCGCGCTCGATGGAGCCGAGGCCGCGTTCGCCCACCGGCTCGCCGACGACCACGCGCCGACGACCGTCACCACCGGTTTGTGCCACGGCGATCTCTGCGCGGAGAACATCGTCGAGGATCCGTCCGGACGTCTGGTGGTGGTCGACAACGACAGCATCCGCATCGATGCGTACGGCTACGACCTGGCGCGGACGTGGCATCGCTGGCCCATGAGCGCGCGCCAGCACGCCGTCTACGCCGAGGGCTATGGCGACTCGGCGCCGTGGCGCAGCTTTCGGGATCATTTCGTCCACTGGGCGATCCTCGTGCTGGTCGATGCGGCAGCGTTTCGACTGCGCGTCGGCGTCCCCGGGGTGCGCCGCCCGGTCGCGCGTCTCCGCGGGCTACTCGGCGGCCGCCGCGCCGGAAGCCTTCGACCGGCGGTCGCGGGATAGCGGCATGACCGCGCGGGACTTCCACTACGAGGACTGCGCGATCCGGGTGGCCGCTCCCGATGCGTCCATCGTCGCGTGGCTGGCCGAGTTTCTCGCCCCCGCGTTCGCCGTCCGGGACCCGGTGGCCGACGTCGAGGAGCTCGTGAGCCTCCAGATCGACGCCGCCGAGTTCGACCGCATGTATGACCGTGGCCCGAGCCCGGACGGCCGCGTCGCCGGCTGCTTCATGTTCGACCGCGGGCTCGTGGAGCTGCCGCTGTGGAACGGTGCCGAGGACGGCGAGCTGGTCGTGCTCGATCGACAGCTGGGGGCGTTCTATCGCCGCGACCGGACCCGAGGCCGAACGCACGTCGTCGCGCGCGCGGCCGTCGGCAGCACGCGCGTCGCGGTGATGCGCGTGGTGCGCGAGCTGGTCATGGTTCACCTCCAGCGCGCCGGGTGGATGCTCGTGCACGCGGCCGGGTTCATCGTCGACGACGGGGCGGTCATCGTCGCCGGTCCCAAGCGGGCAGGGAAGACGACGCTGCTGATGCATGCGCTCGAGAGCGGCCGCGCGCGGTTCATCGCCAACGATCGCCTGGCGATCCGTGTCGGCTCCGACGGCGCCGTGGTGCGCGGGATGCCGACCATCGTCAGCGTCCGCGTGTCGACGACGCCGCGCTTTCCGGATCTCGACGCTCGCCTGCTGCGCTCGCGCTACGACTACCGGCGGACGCTCGAGGAGACGCGGCGAGACGGCCTGGCGGCGCCGAGGGCGCCGGCGGAAGCCTGGAGCCTCACGCCGATCCAGTTCTGCGACGTGTTCGGCGCCGCCGCGGGAATCCGGGCGACGGCGGCCGCGATCGTGTTTCCGCGGTTCCTGACCCAACGCCATCAGATCACCGTGCACGAGCTGGCGAAGCCGGACGCGCGCGCGGCTCTCGCGGCGGCCTTGTTTTCCCCGCACGACGCCACGGCCTTGTTCATGAGCGACTCGACCGTCCCCGGCGCCGTCGGCCCGATGGCGCGGACCACCACCGAGTCGCTGCTGGCCGCCACGAGCACGTACGTGTGCGACCTCGGCGCCGGCCCGACCGCCGATCACGCCTGGCTCTCGCAGGTCTGCGAGGCCATGATCCCTTCGCCGGTGACGCGACGGTGACCCGCCGGCTGCGCGCACTGTACGTCGGGCCGTTGCCGCCGGCGCGCGGCGGAAGCGAGGTCGTCGGCATGGTGCTCCTGCGCGAGCTTCGCGCGCGCGGTGTCGCCGTGTCCGCGCTGGCGGCGCTGCCCCGCGCGCTGCGCGGGGCGGCGGTCTCGGCGGAATATCGACGCCTGGATGGCGAGCTCGGCGTCACCCGCTATGACGTTCCCACGCCGTCGAGCATGCTGGAGATGGGCTCCAGCGACCCGGGCTATCGCGCCGCCGAAGGCGGGCGGATCGCGGCGATGCTGCCGGGCATCCTTCGTGCGACCCGGCCGGACGTCGTCATCATCGGCCGTGAGTCGCTCGGCTGGCACGTCCCCGACATCGCCCTGGAGCACGGCATCCCGACCGTCGCGATCGTCCACGGCGGACAGACGCTTCACGGCCTGCTCGGCGGCCACGAAGCGTTTTCCGCGGCCGCGCTGCTGGCGCAGCTGCGCAAGGTCGACGTGGTGGTGGCCGTCGCGCAGCACGTCAGTCGCGCTTTGCGCGAGCTCGGGCTCACGCGGGTCTCCGTGATTCCCAATCCCGTCGACACGCGGCTGTTCACGCGGCGGGCTCCGTCGGCGGCGCTGACGCGGGCGCTCGGCATTCCACCGCAAAGCACGGTCGTCCTGCACCTGTCCAACCTGGGGGAGCTGAAGCGCCCGCTGGACCTCGTGTACGCCGCCGAGCTCGCGTCCCGCATGGACGACCGGCTGCTCTACATCGTCGTGGGCGATGGCCCGCTTCGGCCGGCTCTGGAGCGGCGGGTGGCGGCGGCCGGGGCCCAGCGCCGCTTCCGATTCGTCGGGTGGATCGATCACTGGCGTGTGCCCGACTACATCAACCTGGCCGACGTCGTCGTCATGCCCTCCGAGCGGGAAGGACAGTCGCTCGTCTATCTGGAGGCCCAGGCCTGCGGGAAGCTCATCGTGGCCAGTGACATTCCGGCCGCCCGCGAAGTCATCACCGACGGTGAAACAGGATTGCTCTTCGAGCGAGGTCAGGTCGCCGACCTCGCTCGCAAGCTCGTGGTCGCGGCAGCCCATCCGGCGCTGCGAGCGGCGATCGGCATCAAGGCCCAGGCCGCGGTTGCCGTCCACGCGAGTCATCGCGTGGCGGGTGCCTACGCGGAGCTGCTGGCCGGTCTTGCCGAGCGTCGTCGCGGCCCGGACGTGCCGGGGGCGCCCGCGAGCGCCGATATCGACGGCGACGCACTTTGCCGGGGCGGTGATGCCATCCCCTCCTCGCGGGAGTGAATTGCGAAGGGTGACCTATGCGCGTTCTCTACTTTGGCACGCTACCGCCGCACCCGGGCGGCACGGCCTTCGTGGCGGCTCAGATCGTTCCCGCACTGGCCCGACGTGGGCACCGCGTCGTCGCGGTCGCGCCGATGGCGGCGTCGGCGCTGTCTCAACCGGACACGTTCGCCGCCGAGAATCCCGCCATCGAGGTGCGCCGCTACCCGGTGCCGTTCTTCGACATCGTTCCCGGCCTGGCTCTCAACGACGACTACGTCAGGGCCGAGCGTCAGGGGCTGTCCCGGCTGTTGCCCGACGCCTGCCGCCGTCTGCGGCCCGACGTCGTCTTGATCGGCCGTGAAAGCTTCGTCTGGCACCTCCCGGCCATCCCCGATCGGCTCACACCCACGGCCGTCATCGTCCACGGCGGATCGACGTTCGAGGCCCTCGTGCGAGAGTCGAGCGACAAGGCCGACGTTCTCCGAAAGCTGTTCACCTCCACGAATCTGCTGATTGCCGTGGCGGCCCATGCGGCCCGGGAGCTGGAAACGGTCGGCCTGTGGCACAACAAGGTGATTCCCAATCCGGTCGACGTGCGCATGTTCCGTCCGCAGCCTACCAACGGGCTGCGCAAGACGCTCGGTCTGCAGGAGGAAGACGTCGTCGTGGTTCACACGTCGAACCTGAAGCCGATCAAGCGCCCGCTCGACCTCGTGCAGCTCGCCGCCATGAACCCCGATCCGCGTCTGCGATACGTCGTCGTCGGCGACGGTCCGCTGCGCGCGGAGATGGAGCGCGAATGCGGCGCGCGTCGTGTCTCCGAGCGCTTCCGGTTCGTGGGCTGGGTCGCTCACGAGCGCGTCCCGGCGTTCCTCAACCTGGCCGATATGGTCGTGATGCCGTCGGAATCCGAGGGACAGGCGCTGGTCCATCTCGAGACCCAGGCCTGTGGTCGGCTGCTCATTGCCAGCGACACCCCGGGCGCCCGGGAGGTCGTGCGCCACGGCGAGACGGGCCTGCTCTTCGAAAAGGGCAACGTCGGCGAGCTTGCGGCCGCCACCGCCATGGCCGCCGCCAACCCCATGCTGAGACAGCGCATCGGCCGGAATGCCGAGCGGGCTGTCCAGGCCCACGCGCTCGACGTGATCGCCGCCGAATACGAGGCCGCCCTGCGTGACCTGATTCGCTGATCAGTCGGCGGGCGGGCCGGTCGATTGACAATCGGACGGGCGCGCGCACAATCGAGATCACGTGATGGCGTACCGACGGGTGACCTATCGCTCGGCAACCCTCCGCATCGGCGCTCCATCGTGGCCGCTGAGCGCGGCGTGGGAGCACGAGACCCTCCGGCTGCTGGTCCACGCGCGCTGGCGGCCCGCCACGGACGTCGCCGAGACCGCGCGGTCGATCGTCGTGACCGTGGATCTGGCCGGCGTGGACGAGGACGACTTCGAGGTCCAGCTCTTCGACAACGGCCTGGTCATCGAGGGACGCCGGCAGCTGCCCGCGTGCGGCGAGGACGCCGTCTACCACGAGGCGGGCATTCCGCAGGGACTCTTCCGCGCCGAGGTGCCGCTCCCGGGGCGAATCGACCCCGACGGCGTCGAGGCGCGTTACGAGCGCGGCCTTCTGCACGTGACGCTGCCGAAGCGGGCCTGACCGGCCGGCGATGGCGACGCAAGCGAGCGGCGGGCCGAACGACTTCACGCTTCCCGATGCCTTGCCCGTCCTGCCGCTGCCGGACGGCGTCGTGTTCCCGCTGACGGCCGTGCCGCTCCTGGTGGTGAACCCGGCCGCGATCCGCGTCATCGACGACGTCATGCGCGGCAACCGCCTGCTGGTGTTCGCGGCGCAGCGCGAGCCGAGATCCGACGTCCCGCCGACGCCCGAGAACGTCCATCGCGTCGCCACCGCCGGCGCGATCCACCAGATGGCCCGCATGCCCGACGGCAGCGTGCGCGCGATGGTGCAGGGGCTCGAACGCGTCCGGCTGCTCGACTTCGTCGCGAAGGACCCGTACCTGGTCGCCCGCATCCAGCCCGTGCCCGAGCAGGTGCCCGCGGGGCCGGAGGTCCAGGGGCTGCGTCGCGCCGTCGTGGACCTGTTTCGCAAGCTCGTCGAGCTGTCCGCCGAGCTCCCGGACGAGCTGGCGAGTGTCGCCGAGAGCTTCACCGACGCGCGCCAGGTCGTGTACTTCGTCGCCTCGCTCGTCCGCATGGACACCGCGACTCGGCAGGAGCTGCTCGAGACCGATTCCGTCGGCGAGAAGCTGCGCCGGCTCGTGGACATCGTGCAGGGCGACCTGAGCGTGCGGGAGATCAGCCGCAAGATCACCAGCGATACCGAGCAGCGCCTGTCCAGGAAGCAGCGCGAGTTCATCCTCCGCGAGCAGGCGAAGACGATCCAGAAGGAGCTCGGCGAAGACGGCGAGGACGACACCGAGGTCGCGGAGCTGCGGCGTCGCATTGAGGAAGCCGGCCTGCCGGAGGAAGCTCGACGCGAAGCCGAGCGCGAGCTCAAGCGGCTGGCCGCCATGCAGCCCGGCTCGCCGGAGCGCGGCATGGTGGTGAGCTATCTCGAGTGGATGGCGAGCCTGCCGTGGAGCAAGGCCGACGGCGGAAGCATCGACATCCGCCGTGCCCGCGAGGTGCTCGACGAAGACCACTACGACCTCGACAAGATCAAGGACCGCATCCTCGAGTACCTCGCCGTGCGAAAGCTGCGTCAGGAGCGCGGCGAGACGGCGCCGGCGCCCAGGGTGACCGGCGACAGCCCCGCGCGGGAGCCGATCCTCTGCTTCGTGGGGCCGCCGGGTGTCGGCAAGACGAGCCTCGGGCAGAGCATCGCCCGCGCGCTCGGCCGCAAGTTCGTGCGCATGTCGCTGGGCGGTGTGCGCGACGAGGCGGAGATCCGCGGCCATCGCCGCACGTACATCGGAGCGCTGCCTGGCCGGATCATCCAGGGCTTGCGGCGCGCAGAGACGCGCGATCCCGTGTTCATGCTGGACGAGATCGACAAGATCGGCGCCGACTGGCGCGGCGACCCCTCGTCCGCGCTGCTGGAGGTGCTGGACCCGGCGCAGAACGATTCGTTCGTCGACACCTATCTCGGGGTGCCGTTCGACCTGTCGCAGGTGCTGTTCATCGCGACCGGCAACACGCTGGAGACCATTCCGGGGCCGCTGCGAGACCGCATGGAGGTGCTCACGCTGTCCGGCTACACGGACGAGGAGAAGGTCGGCATCGCGACGCAGTACCTGGTCCCCAAGCAGCTCGCCGCGCACGGGCTTCGCACCGACGAGCTGAGCATCGAGCCCGAGGCCATCCGGTTGATCGTGCGTCGCTACACGCGCGAGGCCGGTGTGCGCAACCTCGAGCGCGAGCTCGCCGCCATCGCCCGCAAGGCCGCGCGGCGTCTCGCCGAGGGGCAGGCGGGGCCGTTCCCGGTCGGCGCCGACACCGTCGCCGAGTATCTCGGGCGCCCGCGCTTCTTCGACGAGGTGGTCGAGCGGACGTCGCGCCCGGGCGTGGCCACGGGGCTCGCCTGGACGCCGGTGGGCGGCGACGTCCTCTTCGTCGAGGTGACGATGATGCCGGCCAGCGAGGAGCGCCTGGTCCTCACCGGCATGCTGGGCGACGTCATGCGCGAGAGCGCGCAGGCCGCCGTGTCCTACGTCTGGTCCAGCGCGGACGCCTTCGGCATCGATCCCAAGCTCTTCGAGGGCAAGACCGTGCACATCCATGTGCCCGCCGGCGCCATCCCGAAGGACGGCCCGTCCGCCGGGGTGACGATGGTCACCGCGCTCGCCTCCTATGCCACGCGGCGTCCGGTGAGGAGCGACGTCGCCATGACCGGTGAGATCACCCTGCGCGGCAAGGTCCTTCCGGTGGGCGGCATCAAGGAGAAGGTGCTCGCCGCGCATCGCGTCGGCATTGGCACCGTGATCTTGCCGCGCCACAACGAGCGCGACCTGGAAGACGTCCCGGCGGAGGTGCGCGGGGCGCTCCGCTTCGTGTTCGCGGACGACGCTGGCGAGGTCGTACGCCAGGCGCTCGTCGACACGGCTGCGGCCGCCGCCTGACCCGGCCGCTTCGTCAGACCTACAACGACGCGCTCGCACCTTCGTATCGCCCGGTCCTCGGTGGCATGACGCTCGCTCGTCCACCGAGCGGCGTCGGCCGGCCTTCGTGAGGGCGTTGACGCAAAGGAGCGGGACGTATGGGTCAACGAGACGCTGACACGACAGGCACGGGGACAGCGGCGATGTCCAGCCGGATCCCGATCATGCTCGAGCTGAACGGCGTCGCCCGCCCGCTCGAAGTGGCCCCGTGGACGACGCTGCTCGACGCGCTGCGCGAGTATCTCGATCTCACCGGCACGAAGAAGGGCTGCGACCACGGGCAGTGCGGCGCCTGCACGGTGCTGGTCGGCGGGCGCCGCATCGTGTCCTGCCTGAGCCTGGCCGTCATGAACGACGGCGCCGCGGTGACGACCATCGAAGGGCTCGCGGAGGATGGACGGCTGCACCCTTTGCAACAAGCCTTCATCGACCACGACGCCTTCCAGTGCGGCTACTGCACCCCGGGTCAGATCTGCTCCGCCGTCGGGCTGATGCAGGAGCGCCGGGCGAAGACGGCCGACGATATCCGTGAGCTGATGAGCGGCAACCTCTGTCGGTGCGGCGCCTATCCGAACATCCTGGCCGCGATCCAGACGGTCATGGGCGCCGCGGCGCCGGAGCGGCCGCGATGAATGCCTTCACGTACACGCGGGCCGAGGACGTCGCCACGGCCGTGCGCGCGGTCGCCGGCGACGGAGCCGCGCGATTCATCGCGGGCGGCACGAATTTGCTCGACCTGATGAAGGAGAACGTCGAGCAGCCGACCCGGCTCGTCGACATCACCCGGCTGCCGCTGCGGGGCGTCGGCGCGACGCTCGACGGCGGCCTCCGCCTCGGCGCGCTGGTCACCAACACCGACGTCGCCTACCACCCCGAGGTCGAGCGCCGCTATCCGCTCCTGGCGCAGGCGATCCTGGCCGGTGCGTCGGCGCAGCTGCGCAACATGGCCTCGGTCGGCGGCAATCTCATGCAGCGCACGCGCTGCAGCTACTTCTACGACACCGCGACGCCCTGCAACAAGCGCACGCCGGGCGCCGGCTGCTCCGCCATCGGCGGCTTCACACGCTACCACGCGATTCTGGGCGCCAGCGAGCACTGCATCGCCGTGCACCCGTCCGACATGTGCGTGGCGCTGGCCGCCCTCGCGGCCGTCGTTCGTGTCACCGGGCCGGGTGGCGAGCGCGCCATCCCGTTCGCGGAGTTCCATCGCCTGCCCGGCGACGCGCCGCACGTCGACACGAGCAAGCGCCCGGACGAGATCATCACGGCCGTCGATCTGCCGCCCGAGGGCTTCGCGCGACACTCCGCGTACGTGAAGGTCCGCGATCGCGCCTCCTACGCGTTCGCGCTGGTGTCCGTGGCGGCGGCGCTGCGCGTCGACGGCCGGACGATCGCGGAAGGCCGCGTCGCCCTCGGCGGCGTGGCCCACAAGCCCTGGCGCGACCCGGAGGCCGAGGCGGCCATGCGGAGCCAGCCGGCCGCACGAGCGACCTTCGAGCGCGCCGCCGATCGGCTGATGCGCGGCGCCCGCGATTTCGGCCACAACGCGTTCAAGATCCCGCTGGCCAAGCGCGCCGTCGTGCGCGCCCTGGAGCAGGCGGCCGCCTCGAACGGCGCGAGCCGCCCGTGAGCACGGCCCACGTCGGACAGCCGATCAATCGCGTCGACGGGCGCGCCAAGGTCACCGGCGAGGCGCGGTACGCCGCCGAGTACAACGTCCCGAACCTCGTCTACGGCCACGTCGTGTCGAGCGACGTCGCCCGGGGCTCGATCGCGTCGATCGACGTGAGCGCGGCGCTCGCGCTACCGGGCGTGCTGCACGTGTTCACGCACCAGAACACCAAGGCGCTCCCGTGGTTCGATCGCAGCTACCGCGACGAGCTGGCGCCGGCCGGCTCGCCGTTTCGTCCGCTCTACGACAACGAGATCGAGTTCAGCGGTCAGCCGGTGGCGCTGGTCGTCGCCGAGACGTTCGAGCTGGCGCGGCATGCGGCGACCCTGGTCGCGGTCGAGTACGTGCGGCAGGGGCACCGGACGGATCTCGGGTCGCGGCTGCACGCGGCCCACGAGCCCGAGTACCGGACCCCGCCGCCGGAGCCGCGGGGCGACGCCGAAGGCGCCTTCGCCGCGGCGCCGGTGCGCATCGACGCCGAGTACCGGGTGCCGGCCGAGCATCACAACCCGATGGAGCTGTTCGGGGCGACCGTGGTCCGCCACGACGACGGATCGCTCACGGTGTACGACAAGACGCAGGGCGCGCGGACCGTGCACGACTACCTCTCGAAGGTCTTCGGCTACGGCCAGGACGATCTGCGCGTGGTCTCTCCATTCGTCGGCGGCGCGTTCGGCTGCGGGCTGCGCCCGCAGTACCACGTCTTCCTCGCCGTCCTCGCGGCCCGGGAGCTGAAGCGCTCCGTGCGCGTCTCGCTGACGCGCCAGCAGATGTTCACCTTCGGCCACCGTCCGGAAACGTGGCAACGGATGAGGCTCGGGGCGTCGGCCGATGGGCGGTTGCAGGCGCTCGCGCACGAGGCCGTCGCCGCCACGTCGCAGTTCGAGGACTTCCAGGAGGCGGTCGTCAACTGGTCGGGCATGCTCTACCGCTGCGAAAACGTCGCCTTTTCGCACAAGCTCGTGAAGCTCGACGTCTACACGCCGATGGACATGCGCGCGCCGGGCGCCACGTGGGGCGTCTACGCGCTCGAATGCGCGATGGACGAGCTCGCTGCCGAGCTCGGCATCGACCCCGTGGAGCTGCGGCTCCGGAACTACGCGGAGAGCGACCAGAACGAGGACGCGCCGTTCTCGAGCAAGGAGCTGCGCGCCTGCTACCGGCTCGGCGCCGAGCGATTCGGCTGGTCGCGGCGCAGTCCCGCGCCGCGCTCGATGCGCGACGGCACGGCGCTCATCGGGTGGGGCATGGCGACCGGCGTCTGGGAAGCCATGCAGGAGGCGGCGACGGCCCGGGCCGTGCTGAGCGCCGATGGCCGGCTGACCGTCAGCAGCGGGACCGCCGATATCGGGACGGGCACCTACACGATCATGACCCAGATCGCCGCCGAGACGCTGGGGCTGCCGCTCGCGAAGGTGACGTTCGAGCTGGGCGACTCCAGGCTGCCCAGGGCGCCGATCGAGGGCGGATCGTGGACGGCGGCGTCGGTGGGCTCCGCCGTCAAGGCCGCCTGCGAGAAGGTTCGCGGACGGTTGTCGCAGCTTGCCGGGCGGCTCGACGGGGGCGCCACCGCGATCGCCGACATCATGCGCCGCGCCGGGGTCGACACGATCGAGGAGAAGGCGACGACCGAGCCGTCGAGGGAGCACGAGAAGTACTCGCTCTATTCGCACTCGGCCGTGTTCGCGGAGGTCAGGGTCGACCAAGAGCTCGGCACCGTCCGCGTCCCGCGCGTGGTGAGCGCGGTGGCCGGCGGCCGGATCCTGAATCCGAAGACGGCGCGGAGCCAGGTGCTCGGGTCGGTCGTCTGGGGCATCGGCATGGCGCTCGAGGAGGAAAGCGTGCTCGACCACGCCGTCGGCCGGTTCATGACCCACAACCTCGCCGACTATCACGTCCCCGTTCACGCCGACGTGCACGACATCGACGTGATCTTCGTCGACGAGCGCGACGACGTCGTCAACCCGCTCGGGGCCAAGGGGCTCGGCGAGATCGGCATCGTCGGCGTCGCCGCCGCCATCGCCAACGCCGTCTACCACGCCACCGGCAAGCGCGTGCGCGACCTGCCGATCACGCTCGACAAGCTGCTCTGACGCGCCTCTCAGACGGAGCGCGACGCCAGGGCCGCGCCCTCCACCAGCGATTCGAGCTTGGCCCAGGCGATCTCCGGATGCACGCGCCCGCCGAGGCCGCAGTCGGTCCCGGCCATCACGCGGTCGGGCCCCACGAGTCGCGCGAGCCGGATGAGCCGGTCGGCCACGAGCTGCGGGTGCTCGATCACGTTGGTGGCATGACTGACCACGCCGGGGATCAGAATCTTGCCGTCGGGCAGCTTCACGTCCTGCCACACCCGCCACTCGTGCTCGTGGCGCACGTTGCCGGCCTCGAATGAATACGCGCCGCAGTTCACGGCCAGCATCACGTCGACGATGTCGCGCAGCGGGATGTCGGTGACGTGCGGGCCGTGCCAGCTGCCCCAGCAGAGGTGAAAGCGAATCCGGTCGGGGGGCAGACCGCGCAGGGCGTGGTTGAGCGCCTCCACGCGGAGCATCGTGAACGTGCGGTAGGCGTCCACTGCCGGCGCCGGGTTGATCATGTCCCAGTTTTCGGCGATGGCGGGGTCGTCCAGCTGGAGGATCAGCCCCGCGTCCACGATGGCCGTGTACTCCGCCCGCATCGCGTCCGCGCACGCGTAGAGGAACTCCTCGTCGGTCTTGTAGTGCTCGTTGCCGATCCGAGAGGCGCTGCCCGGCGCGATCGAGGTCATGAACCCCTGCTCGATGCCGGCGGCGCGCAGGGCAGCCGTGAAGTGATCGATGTCGGCACGGATGGCCGACTGCCCCGTATAGGTCAGCGGCGCGACGCAGACCGGGATCCGCATCCCCGGGCCGCCGCCCGGGTTCGTCGAGACACCCGAGAGCGGATCGGCGTACGCGCCCGCGAAGCGGTGGCGGTCCCGACGGTCGGAGAAGCTCGTCAGCCGGACCTCGCCCGCCTCCGAGCGCCGTGGCGGCAGCCGGTACAGCTCGGCGCCGAGCGTCAGGCCGCCCAGGCGCTGGAACGAGTAGCTCCACCAGGCGCCGTAGTTCACGCGCTGGCCCATCGCCTTGCCGTATTCGCCGTCGCCCGGCAGATCGATGCCGATCTCGCGTTGCCGGCGAACGACGTCGATCACCGCCGCCCGGAGCCGGTCCTGGTACGCGCGCTCGTCCGGCGCCTGTCCAATCTGCCGCGCGCGATTCAGCTCGATCAGCTCGTCGGGGCGGGGCAGGCTTCCCGCGTGCGTGGTCGCGATGCGGTGGCTCATCCGGCGCGAGCCTAACGCCGACCGCGCCCGACACGCAAACCCCGATATGATGAGGGCCACTGCGAGGTGACCATGCGCAAGACGATCACCGGGACCGGCGGCATGCTGCTCGTCCAGACGCTCAAGGACGCGGGCGTCGAGTACCTGTTCACGAACCCCGGCTCGGCGGAGACGGGCATCTTCGCGGCGCTGGCGGAGACCGAGGATCCGCGCCTCGTCGTCGGCAAGCACGAGGGCCTCGTGGCCGCGATGGCCGACGGCTACCACCGTGTCAGCGGCAAGGTTGGCGTCGTCGTCGCGCACGTGATGGGCGGCTCGTACCAGCTGGCGGGGCAGCTCTTCAACGCCCAGGTGGCCGGCTCGGCCGTGCTCGTCGTGGCCGGGGACTGGGCGTCCGAGCTCCAGGATTACCGCGGGCTCGCGCCGTTCCCCGGGCTGAGCCAGGCGGAGTCGATGCGGCCGATCACCAAGGAAGCGCGCTGCTCGTACCAGGTCCACGCCAACCCGGCGGCGATTCCCGTGGCCACCGTGCGAGCGCTCCGAGAGGCCACCACGCCGCCGACCGGTCCCGTCTACCTGTCGATCAGCGCCGAGCTGCTCAACCGCGAGGGGCTGGAGGCCGAGATCGGCGAGGGGGCGGGCTATCGCATCGAGCCCCCGGGGCCGGCGCGCCCGTCGACGATCGAGGCGATCGCCGCGCGGCTGGCCGGCGCGCAGTGTCCGGCGCTCATGTTCGGCGACGATGTCTGGCGAGGCGGCGCCGCGGCCGAGGCGGTGCGCCTGGCCGAGGTCCTCGAGGCTCCGGTGTTCGCCAGCCGGCAGATCTTCGTGAACTTTCCGAATCGACACGCGCTCTACTGCGGGACGTACCCGGTGTCGAAGGACTTCGAGAAGCTCACCGGGCTCCGGCCCGACGTCCTGTTCATGGTCGGCTGCCAGGGCGTGCACGGCGCCGTCAACGAGCCGAGCGTGATGCAGATCGGCCCCAATCCCGTGCTCATGGGGCGACATTACCCGCTCGACGTCGCCGTCCAGTGCGAGCTGCGCGACACGCTGCGTGCGCTCACCGACTCGCTGAAGCGCCAGGCCGGTGCGGAGAGCTGGCCGCGACAGCGCACGAAGGTGCGCGCCTACGCGCGCACGCTCGTCGAGCGCGAGGAGAAGCTGGTGCGCGACCATGCCGACGATGCCATCGTCCATCCCGCCGTGCTGGAGGCGCAGCTCGCCGCGATGCTGCCGCGCGAGACGGTGATGGTGCAGGAGAGCTCGACCGCGCGCACGGCGCTCATTCCGTTCGGCCACGAGGGGATGACGTGGACGCGCAGCGGCGGCGGCTCGCTCGGCTGGGGCGTGGGCGCGGCCATCGGCGCCAAGCTCGCGGTGGGCCACGCGCGGCCGGTCGTGCTCCACCTCGGCGACGGCGCCCTGACCTACAGCGCCAGCGGCTTCTGGACCATGGCGCGCTACAAGACGCCCGTCCTCAGCGTCGTGTCGAACAACGAGACGTACCAGATCGTGCGCCACAACTGGGCGAACCAGATGCCCGACAGCAAGATGGTGCGGGACGGGAAGTACCCGGGGCTGTTCCTCGGCGATCCGGCGACGGACTACGTCGGGCTCGCGAAGGCGCAGGGCGTGGACGGCGAGGCGGTCACCACCGTGAAGGACCTCGAGCCCGCGCTGCGCCGCGGCCTGGACGTCGTCACCAAGCAGCGCCGGCCGTACCTGCTCGACGTCACCGTGGCGCGGGAGGGCGTCGGCGCCGACGCGACGTGGTACGACGACTGGGAGATGTGACTGGGCGGCTCGCGTCCGACGGGCGCATGAGCGCGGCGATCACGCGGCGCCCATCGGCAGGCGAAAGTCCTTGGGCCGGCTGCGTCTGGACCAGATGCGCGCGGAGGTCTCCCATGTCCGCGTGGTCGTCGATGATCACGTAGGCGCTCACGTCGTGCCCGGCGAGCCAGGCCGAGATCTCGTCTCCGCGACGGCCGCCCGGGACGCCGGTGGGCGTCGTGTCGACCACGCTGCCGGCGAATCCCGCGGCGTGCAGCATGGCCTCGAGCTCGGCCGCCGTCCTTCCGTACCGCCACGTCGACGAGACGACCACCGCGGCCCCGCTCCGCGCCACGACCTCGTTCAGCACGTGGATGCACGCCGGGTCCAGATCGCCGTAGCGGTCCCAGTGCCGGATCGGCGCCAGCACCCCGTCGATGTCGAGGAAGATCACCCGGCGCATTCAGCGGGGTGGGGCGGCGCGGCCCTCGCGCCAGCGCGACCACGACATGCCGACCGCGAGGATGGTCGCCACGCTGAACAGACCGATCCACGAGATGGCCGCGACGTTCTCGATCGGGAGCCAGCCCCAGCTCGCCACGAGCCAGAAGAAGGCGGCGAGGAGCGCGTTCGCCAGCAGCAGGCCGAGCCCGCCCATCGAGCGAAGCGTGAGCCGCAGGCAGATCACCCATCCGATCAGCAGGACGACGCCGACGAACACGATCGGCGGACGCCACGCATAGCCGGTGCTCTTCGCCCACGCGTAGAACGAGTAGCGCGTGGGGTTGTAGGTGGCGCCGGTCACCAGCAGCGCGAAGGCGAAGCGGGCGAGGAACCCTTCGAGCGTGAGGCGGGCGCGGGCGACCATCGCTCGCCATCATACCGTCGGTTATCCTGGGTCACGACCCCGCGAGCCTCGCGCTCGCACCCGAACGAGGAGAGCACGATGCCGGAATACATCCCGAGCCCGAGACAGTGGGTGCGCGACCAGGTGGAGCTCTACGAGCGGAGCGGCGGCACCGAAGGCACGACACTGCGCGACACGGGGCTGCCGGTGATCATCGTCACCCACACCGGGAACAAGACGGGCGCGATCCGCAAGACGCCGCTCATGCGCGTCACGGACGGCGCCAGCTACGTCCTCGTCGGGTCCGTCGGCGGCGCGCCGACGCATCCGGTCTGGGTCTACAACCTGCGGGCGAATCCGTCGGTCGAGATCCGCGATCGCGCGGCGGTGCAGCCGATGCGCGTCCGCGAAGTGATCGACGAGCGTGAGCGCGCGCGGCTGTGGGACCTTGCGGTGACGGCGTATCCGCCGTACGCCGATTACCAGGCGCGCACCACGCGCCGCATCCCGCTCTTCGTGGCGGAGCCGAGGCGCTAGGCCGCGGACGCCGTCGTCCACGCGCGCACGACCGGCATGACCTCCTTGGCGTAGAGACGAAGCCCGGCTTCGGCCAGCTCGAACGGCGTGCCGCCGAAACGGAACGACGTGGCCAGCTCGAAGTCGCCGACGATGGCCCGCCGCTCGTCGAGCTTCTTCAGAATGCGATCCGGCGTGCCCCACACGGCGGCCTCCATGAACGCCGAGACGATGCCGTCCATGCCGATCTCGCGCGCCATCGCGATCTTCTGCGCGTAGGCGTCGTATCCCTTGACGGTGCTGAAGTGCGGGCCGAGCAGCTCGTAGTGATAGAAGTTGCTCTCCACGAACTTGCCCATGTACCGCCGCGCGGTCGCCTCGGCGCCGTCCAGCGTGGGTGTGCAGACGCAGAAGTCCGCCAGCAGCGGCGGCCGCGCCGGCATTCCGTGCATGTCACGCACGAGCGCGCGGTGCTTGTCGATGGCCGGCATGCGCATCGGCCACGGCCGGTCGGCGAACATGACCATGTGCGCGTTCAGCCGCGCCGCCGACACCACGGAGTCGTCCGAGGAGGCGACGGCGTAGACGCGCCCGTCGAAGCTGCGCGTCGGGCGCGGCCTGATCTCGGTCCGCGGCTGCGGGTAGAACGGCCCATCGCCTTCCATGAACCCGGTCCGCAGGCCGCGAAGGATCATCTCGGCCGCCTCGTCGAACCGGCCACGCGACTCGTCCATGGTGCTCCGGAACGCGTCGAACTCCCGGCGCGCGAGGCCGCGGCCGATGCCCAGGCGCAGGCGCCCGCGGCTCAGGAGGTCGAGCACCGAGACCTGCTCGGCGACGCGCAGCGGATCGTGCCAGGGCAGGATCACCGCCGCGGTGCCGAGATCGACGTCGGGGCACACCGCGGCGAGGTAGGACATGAGCTGCAGGTTGTCGGGGCAGAACGAGTAGTCGTTGAAGTGGTGCTCGACGGACCAGAGCACGTCGAAGCCGAGATCGGCGGCCAGCCGCGCCAGCCGGAGCTCCTCGTCCCAGACGTCCTGGTCGGACACGCTGCTCCACCCGTAGCTGGCGAACACCATCTGCAAGCCGACGTCCATGCCATCCTCCCCGGAAGCTGACCTCGTCGTCGCTACGGACCGCCGCGGGTGTAGCAGAGACCGCCGCGAAACGACCCGCCCTGAAACGCACACTGCTCCTCGTCGGTCGGAAGGCGCCCGGGTTCCAGCGGGCCCGCGCAACCGGCGAGGATGCAGATCAGCAAGAGCCAGCGCATCAGAAGCACCCTCGACCGTCAGCCTTCGGCGAGGAGCCGTCCGAAGTCGGGAACGGTCTGGCGGACACCGGCGACGCGCAGCGCCTGCCACAGCATCGCTTGCGTGCTGCTGACCACGATCTTGCCGAGGTCGCGTTCGAGTGCCCGCAGCACACCGGCGGTGGGAAGTCCCGTGCCGCTGAGGAGGACCGCCTCCGCCGCGGGCGTGTCGGCGTTGCGCGCCAGCTCGTACGCGCGCTCCTCGCTCTCCTCGTAGATGTTGGTCACGCCCTCCAGCCGGTGGTAGCCCACGATGTCGAAGCCCGCCGCCTGCCAGTAGGCCTTGCCCTGCGCGCTGACCGTCGCCGGGTACGGCGCGCCGAGCGCCAGCCGTTTGACGCCGAGATGCTGCAGGGCGGCGTGGATGGCGCTCGCCGCCGTGACCGCTGACGTCTTTGCGAGAGTCGCCACACGTTCGAGCAGCGCCGGCTCGTTGGCGAAGCCGTTGGCATAGCTCACGCCGGTGTGAGCGAGGACCACGACCGCCGGCGACAACGGCGTGAGCGCGCGCGCCGGTGTCGCAAGGCCGGCGAGGTAGGCGCGGTTGCGCTCCTCCATGCCGGCGGCGGCGCCCGGCTCGCCGGCATCATCGCCGGCGTCGAGCCGCGCGAAGTGCAAGGAGACACCCGGCGGCGCCATCCGATACAGCTCCGGCTCGACGGTCGGATTCCCGGGAGGCACGAGGACCCCGATGCGGATGGCCGCCATGCACGGAACGATAGCGCGGGACCGCCGACTCCGCCAGGCGCGCTCGGCAGCAGGCAGCGATACCCTCGCGTAATCGCGCGGTTGCGTGACGTCGGCTGCGCGGCGCCGTCGAGTCGCTGCCGCCGACCGTCACAATCCTTGACGGGGCTGCGCGAGGCCTCAGTTAGTATTTTTTCGTCCACGTTGTTCGTATGTTCGCGGATGGTTACGCAGCTGGCGGCCGGCGGGAGCGCGGTGTTCGGCGTTCGTGACCGTTCGGTTCACGGGGAGGGCCCCGGCACGATGACATAGCGCGACGCTCGGAGGGTTCGATGAAGGACGTCTCCAGAAGTCTTCTGGCGGCCATCCTCGTGGCAGTGGTGTGGCCGTCAGCCGCAGACGCCAACGGAATCCTCCGCAATGGTATCGGCGCGCGAGCCATGTCGCTGGGCGGCGCCGTCGTCGCCTCCCCGGACGGTCCGCTCGACTCGATGGCGATCAATCCCGCGGGCCTGACGCTGCTGCCCCGGCCGACCGTCGACCTCGGAATCACCGCGATCACCGCCCACGGCAGCTTCACCAATCGCGCGAACAGCGACGGTGACCTGAGCAGCGATCCTGGCTTCATCCCCGACGGCGCCTTCGGCATGCGGCTGGGACCGGTCAGCGTCGGTCTCGCCGTCACCACGGTCTCGGGTCTGGTCGCCGACTGGGACTACGTCGACACGCCCGGGGGCGCCGGTGGGACGAGCTACGGTCGCCAGGAGCACAAGTCGCGCATCTTCGTGCTGCGGTCGGCGCTGGGCGTCGGCTATCAAGTGACGCCGGACTTCTCGATCGGCGTCACCGGCGGAGTCGTCTACAACGAGAACGCGCTCAAGGCGCCGTACATCTTCCAGACGCAGCCCCAGCTTCAGGGCCTGAAGACGCTGCTCGACCTCGAGACCCGGGGCTACGGGGCCAACGCGAGCGCCGGCGTCCTCTACCGACCCCACCGCAACGTGCAACTGGGCCTCAGCTACACCAGCCCCACGCACGTCCACACGGAAGGCGAGGCGACGGGCAACGTGGGGGCGCAGCTCAGCACGCTGGGGTTGGCGCTCCGGCCCGATTTCCGGTACGACGCCGAGGTCGACAACGAGTTTCCGCAGATGGTCGCGGCCGGCCTCTCGTGGGACGTCCTGCCGCGCTGGAAACTGAACCTCCAGGTGGACTGGATCGACTGGAGCAGCTCCTTCGACCGGCTGCCGATCAAGCTCACCAACGGCAACAACGCGGACATCAACGGAATCGTGGGCAGCGACACGATCAAGGAAGAGCCGCGACTGAGCTGGCACGATCGCTTCGTCTACAGGGTCGGTGTCGAGTACGCCGTCCTCGACAACCTCGCCCTCCGGCTCGGCTACGCCTACGGCGAGAGCCCGGTGCCCGACGCGACGCTGACGCCGCTCACCGGCGTCATCATGGAGCACACCATCGCCGCCGGCGCCGGATATCGCTGGAACCAGTTCCGCCTCGATCTCGGCTATCAGTACGACATTCCGACCGCGCGTCACGTCGGCCAGAGCAAGCTCTTCTCCGGTGAGTACAGCAACAGCCGGACGGAAGTCGGCATGCACTCGGTGGGATTGACCGGCTCGTTCCGGTTCTGACGGTGCGCGCCGTGCCGCGGTGACGTCGCTGGACGAGCGGTTTTCCGAGCGCGCGGTCTTCCGGCGATTGCTGGCGATCTACGGCAAGGCGTCGGCCATCGCCGTCTTCGGGGGCGGCGCGCTGTTCGGCTTCGGGCTCGACCTCCATGGACGGCAGATCGCCATGGGAGTCGTGCTGATCGCGCCGCTCGCGTTCTCCGTGACGTTCCTTTGCGACCTGGCGTCGATGCGGCTGGCGTTTCGTCCCGTCGGCGCCTTCTTGCGGTCGCGTTCCTCGGATCTGGCCGCCTCCGCCCTCGTGCGCGCCGTCAACATGCCGGTGCTCACTGCGCTGCGCGTGATGGGCGTGCACGCGCCGGCCGCCGCCCTGTCGATCACCCTTCTCATGCTGCTGCTCAACCGGACGATGGACCTCGGCATCGGCCCCGGGCAGGTCATGATGCTCTGGGTGCTGGTGGGCTTCGTCGGCGTCGGTCATGCCGCCATCGAGTATTTTCTCGTGGGCGACGCGATGCGGCCGCTCATCCGGGCCATCTGGCCGTACGTCGCGCACCTGCCGGCGGCCGCCCGTGAGCGGATCATCACCGTCCGCATGCGCCGGACGCTGCTCCTCGTCTCCGGCTTCGTCGTCTTCGTGCCGCTCGTGGTGCTCGGGTTCACGGTCATGGTCAAGGTGACGAATCTCCTCGCGGGCCTGGGCGTCCAGGACGTGAGCGGGCTGACGGCTCCGCTCTACGGCTGGATCGGCACCCTGATCGCCGCCAGCACCACGGTGGCCGTCTTCATGGCCGTGATGACCGCGCGTGACGTGATGCGCGGCGCCCACGAGATGTCCGCCGGCATGGAGCGCATCGAGCGCAACGACTTCGACGCCGCCCTGGTCGTCACCGACGCCAGCGAGTTCGCCCCGCTGTACGAGGGCTTCAACACGATGGCCGGCCGTCTCAAAGCCTCGATCGAGGCGCAGGAGAAGCGCGTGGCCGAGCTCACCGCGCTGCACGAGGTCGGCCTGGCCCTCAGCGCGACCCTCGATCTCGAGGAGCTGCTCGACCGCAGCCTCCGTGCCGTCGTCGGCCGGCTCGGCTTCGAGCGCGCGGCGGTGTGGCTGGCCGACGACGCGCGCCTGGCCGGCGGCCGCAGCGTCGGCGGCGCGCCCGACGCGGCCGCGCGCATCGCCGCGCTCTCCGTGCCGCTTGCCGATGGCGCCGCCCCGCTCGTCCGCGTCTTTCGCGC
>DATBJF010000059.1:0-1605 GCA_036556545.1 Candidatus Methylomirabilota bacterium | reverse complement strand
GCGCTACACGCTCGGCTGGCGCGTGGGCAACCACATCTACGTCGCGGGCCAGCTGCCGTTCGACAAGGATGGCAACCTCCTCGGCAAGGGCGACATCAAGGCGCAGACGCGCCGCATCTTCGAGCAGATCAAGATGATCGTCGAGGCGGGCGGCGGCAAGATGGACGACGTGGTGAAGGTCACCGTCTTCGTCACCGACGTCCGGTATCGCGAGCCGTACGGCGAGGT
Organism: Candidatus Methylomirabilota bacterium; assembly: GCA_036556545.1. Lineage (GTDB taxonomy): Bacteria > Methylomirabilota > Methylomirabilia > Rokubacteriales > CSP1-6 > AR12. The sequence goes on along the minus strand of DATBJF010000059.1, from coordinate 1,377 downwards.
GCGCTCGGAGTTCTTCGGGCCCAATCCGCCCGCCAGCACGCTGGTGCAGATCGGAAACCTCGCGATCCCCGACGCGCTCATCGAGATCGAGGCCGTCGCGGCGCTCGACGGCTGAGGGCCCCCACCATGCCCAAGATTCTGGTGATCCACGGCGCCGGCATGAACATGCGCGGCAAGGTCCAGCTGGACGTCTTCGGCCCCATGACGCTGCCCGAATACGACGAGCGAATCCGGGGCTACGCGACGGAGCTCGGCGTCGAGGTCGAGATCTTCCACTCGAACGTCGAGGGGGAGATCGTCAACAAGCTCTACGCCGCGAACGACGCGGGCGTCGATGCCGCGATCTTCAACCCGGCGGCGTTCGGCAGCGGCTACCCGGCGCTGGTCGCGGCCCTCTCCCAGGTCAAGTTCCCCACGACCGAGGTGCACATCTCGAACCCGATCCGCCGCGGGCCGGCCTCACAGACCGCCGCGGTGAGCCAGAGCGTCGTGGCCGGCTTCGGGATCGCCGGCTACGCGCTCGCGCTGCGCGGCATCCGGGACCAGCTCGCGGCGAAGAAGTAGCGGGGAGGGCGAGATGAACGACAGTCGGATCGCGCCGGTGTTCCAGATCCTGGCCGAGGACATCCACGCCCTCGGCGTCCGCACCGTGTTCGGGCTCATGAGCGACGACACGGCGGTCTTCGCGGTCACGCTCGACGGGCTCGGCGTCAAGTTCGTCGGCGCGCGGCACGAGAACAATGCCATCGCCATGGCCGAGGGCTATGCCTACGCCACCGGCGAGCTGGGCGTGGCCGTCATCGGTCGTGGGCCGGCGACGGCCAACGGGCTCCACGCCGCCGTGGCGGCCAGCCGCATGGGCTCGCGCGTGCTGGTGATCTACGGCGACGCCGCCGTCGGGGGCGGCGCCGTCAACGGCATCGGCCCCGACTACAAGGGCTTCAACGCGCAGGCCGTCCTGGGGGCCGCGGGACTCACCTGCTTCACGGCCGCCAGCGCGGCGACCGCGCGCCAGACCCTGGCCGACGCGGTGGCCGCCGCCAGTCATGGAGCGCTGGCGGCGCTGCTCCTGCCCACCAACGTCCAGATGGCGAACGTGGAGGTCTGGGGGCCGGCCCCGGCGCGGCTCATCCCGGCCGGCGAGCCGGCGGCCGCGCGCCAGCAATCCATCGACTCCGCCGCGGCGCTCCTTCGCCGGAGCCGGCGTCCCGTCATCGTGGCTGGCCTCGGCGCTCATCGAGCGGGGGCGAAGGAGGCGTTGCAGGCCCTGGCGGAGAAGATCGGCGCCCTGCTGATGACCTCGGCCCGCGGCAAGGACATGTTCCACGGCCATCCGTACAACCTGGGCATCCTGGGGTCGTTCTCCCACACGATGGG
>DATBJF010000058.1:0-1543 GCA_036556545.1 Candidatus Methylomirabilota bacterium | reverse complement strand
TCGATCCTCCTGATTCCGGCGGCGCTCTGCTACACGTTCGGCGTGATGGTCCGGGACACGCGGCAGGGTTGGGCCGTCCTGGCCGCGATGACGATCATGTTCGTCGCCCTGCTCATCGTCTGCGCCTACTCCGAGCAGCAGGGCTGGACGCTCGCCGGCCAGGGCGTGGACCACCGGACGAGCAACCTCCAGGCGGGCGGCAACATGGAAGGCAAGGAGGTGCGGTTCGGCATCGCGAGCTCGGCCCTGTGGGCGACCGCCACCACCGCGGCCTCCAACGGCTCCGTGAACTCGATGCACGACTCTTACACACCGATCGGCGGTCTCGTCCCGATGTGGCTGATGCAGCTCGGCGAGGTCGTCTACGGCGGCGTCGGCTCGGGCCTCTACGGCATGCTCGTCTTTGCCATCATCGCCGTTTTCATCGCGGGCCTCATGGTCGGGCGCACCCCCGAGTACCTCGGGAAGAAGATCGAGGCGTACGAGATCAAGATGGTTTCGCTGGTGATCCTCATACCGCCGGCGGTCGTGCTCATCGGCACGGCGATCGCCGTGCTCGCGCCGGCCGGCCGCGCGACCATCGCCAATCCCGGACCTCACGGGTTCAGCGAGGTCCTCTACGCGTTCTCGTCGGCGGGCAACAACAACGGCAGCGCGTTCGCCGGGCTCGGCGCCAATACGCCCTTCTACAACACGGCGCTCGGCTTCGCGATGCTGTTCGCGCGCTACTGGCTGGCCATCCCCACGCTCGCCATCGCCGGCTCGCTCGCCCGGAAGAAGATCGTCCCGGCGGGACCGGGAACGCTCCCGACCCACACGCCGCTGTTCGTGGTGCTCCTCATGGGCACCGTGCTGCTCGTGGGCGCGTTGACCTTCATCCCGGCCCTCGCGCTCGGTCCGATCCTCGAGCATCTGAACGTGATCGCCGCACAGTGAGTCTTTGAGCATGGCGACCGACAGCAAGGCGCGTCCGTTGTTCGATCGGGCGATCGTCCGGCAGGCGATCACCGATTCGTTCCGCAAGCTGACGCCCCAGCGGCAGATCCGGAACCCGGTCATGTTCGTCGTCTACGTCGGCTCCATCCTGACTACGCTGCTGTTCTTCCACGCGCTGGTCGGCCGGGGCGAGGCGCCGGCGGGCTTCATCTTCGGCGTCACTGTCTGGCTCTGGTTCACCGTGCTCTTCGCCAACTTCGCGGAGGGGATGGCGGAAGGCCGCGGGAAGGCACAGGCCGCCTCGCTCAGGAAGGCCCGGCGCGAGGTGCAGGCCAAGCGTCTCTCCCGGCCGGACCGCAGCGCGGCCTACCAGACCGTGCCCGCCACGTCGCTGAGAAAGAATCACCTCGTGCTCGTCGAGGCCGGCGACGTCGTGCCGGCCGACGGCGAGATCGTCGTCGGCGTCGCCTCCGTCAACGAGAGCGCCATCACCGGCGAGAGTGCGCCCGTGATCCGCGAGGCCGGCGGCGACCGGAGCGGCGTCACCGGCGGGACGCTCGTGCTCTCGGACTGGCTCGTCGTTCGCGTGACGGCCGACCCCGGCGAG
>DATBJF010000057.1:0-41280 GCA_036556545.1 Candidatus Methylomirabilota bacterium | reverse complement strand
CGCGTCGTCTACGACGCCACGCCCGAGCGCTTCCGCGCCGAGGAGGCGGAGATCCGCAGCCGCTACCTGACCGTCTAGGTGGGGGGGGCCCCGAAATGGCCCCCCACACCCCCCGACGCTCGGCATGGCCGTGGCGCGCCTCGTTAACCCGAGCGGCTGCCGAAGCCTTTCTTGCCGTCGCGGCGCCCATCGCGTCGCGGCCGCTCGTCGCGCCGCTCCTGACGCTCGCGCGCCGCCGCGCCCTTGACCGACGGCGAGGTCACCGCGGGCGCGCGGCGCTCCTGCCGCTCGCGCCGTTCGGGGATCGCGCGATCCGACGGCTCTCGGGGCGCCCGGACCGCGCGGTCCGGAGCGGCTCGACGCTCGCCACGCTCGTCCATCCGCGACGGCGGCTCGGACCGACGCGCCGGCTCCGTCGCCGGCACCGCCGGACTCAGACGCGGTTCCGGACGCGGCGCGGCGGCGGGGGGAGCGGGCTCGCGTGGCATCGCGTTGTCGTGGGCGCGCGCTTGTGGCCCGCGCGGCGACGGCCGTTCGTTGCGCGGTGCCGACGATGCCGGCGGCGTGCGTGCGGGCGCATCCTGCCGCGGCCGCGGCCGCGCCGCATCAGGACGGCCGCGGTCGGAATCGAGCTCGCGAGGCATCCGCGCCGACGGCTCGGGCCGGGTCGCCGGCTCCGAGGCGACACGCAGCGGGCCGCGCACCGGGGTCAACCGCCGCGTGTCGACGGCCGTCACTCGCGCATCCTCCACGCGCGCACGGCCGAAGCGGTCCGGGGCGACCGCCACGAGCGCCCGGTGAACAGTCGTGTTGCGATAGACGCGGATGTCTGTCGCGTGCACCGTGGCGGTCCGGCTCACGACGACGTTGTTGACGACTCGGGGCCCGCCCCAGCCCAGCCACGCCGGCCGGCCGACGAATGCCCCACGACCCCACCACGGCACCACCGGCTCACCCCAGCCGAGCGCCACCCAGCTCACGAACGGCGCGCCCACCGTCACCCGCACGCCCGGCGCCTGGAAGAACGCCACCAGCGCCGGCGCATACATCGGACGCGCGACCACCGGGCCGGGCGCCCACGCCCACACGCCGTCGAGATACACCCAGCGCCCGTGGTGGAACGGCGCCCAGCCCCACACCGCCGTGTCCACCCACGTCCAGCCGAATCGCGGATCCCACAGCCACCGGCCCGTCGTGTACGGCGCCCAGGCGGCCGGCGCGCCGCGCGGCACCCACACGGCGCCATACGTCGGCAGCACGCGCCAGTCGCCGTGATCGTCGAGATCACGGACGCCGTACGTTCCGTCCGGGACGTATCGCGCACTCGCGGCGTGAAGCAGCTCGTCGGTCCGCGCCTGGTTCCAGCGATCCCAGGCGTCGAGCGGAGGCGTGGTGACGGTGTGACCGGCACCGCCGGCCTCCACGCGCGTGGTCTTCGGCGGCTGTCCCTCGCGCCGCGTGGTGAGCGCGGTCGCCTGCCGGGACACGTCGACGCGATAGTAGCCGGGACGCTCGAGCGTGAACAATCCGCCGGGCGTCTCGAGATGGATGATGCCGCCCGGCTCGACGGTGCGGAGATCGACGACCACGTGGCCGTCTTCGATCTTGAGCTGCAGATAGTCGGCGGCCTGGTCGACGACGGTGAGCTCGGTGTCACCCCAGGCGCGGACGAACGCGCGGCTGCCGACCTGGAGCTCGGCGGTGCCGCGACGGCCGGTGTGGATCCGGTCGCCGGGAGCGAGCGCGGTGTTGAGCGGCGCCGCCGTCCACTGCTCCGCGCCGAGCCGCCAGAACGAGACCGACCCGTCGAGGTAGCTCAGCCGCGGCGGAGTGATCGTGTCCGGCTCGTCGGCGGCCGCCGGGACGCCGAGGAAGACCACCAACACGACGGCCAGCCATGCCCACATGTGAGAGCGCCTCCACCGGATCAGACGGCGCCCGCGGCGCCGTCATTCGCGGGGGCCTAGACCTTCCCCCAGTACCGGCGGTCGGCCGGAAAGACGGTCGTGCAGCGGATCGGCTCGGTGGGGCCGTCGAGGGTGTCGGCGGCCGCGCGCCAGACGGCATAGTGCGGCGCCTTGCGATGCGCTTCCAGCGCCGCCTCGTCCTTGTACACCTCGAAGAAGTAGTAGACGTTGGGGTCCTTCTCGTCGCGCAGGACGTTGAAGCGCAGGCATCCCGGCTCGTCGCGCTCGGAGCCGAGCGCGTCGTGCTCGATGGCCTTCAAGAACCGCTCCGTCTGCTCCGGCTTCACACGCGCTTTCACCCAGATGGCCAGCATCTCTCCTCCCTACAGTGGCGCGACGTCGCCCGCCCGCCCGAGCGCCAGGCTCATGGCCACGGCATCGGTGAACTCCATGTAGCGGACGCCGTCCTCGAACGTCGTCCGGGACACCTTCTCGCGGCCGCGGATGGCGTTGACGAACTCTTCCTCCACGCGCCAGCCGACCCGACGCGCCGGCGGAATCGGAATCTCGGCGAGCGCCGTGTCACCCCGCCGGCCGCCGAAGACGCGCTTGCCCTCGGCGTCGAGCCGCAGGGTGCCGTCGCTGCCGTAGATCCAGACCTCCGCCGCCGGACCGAGGGCGGCCACCGCGCTGAAGCGCAGCCGCGCGAGGGCGCCATCGCGCAGGGTCGCGAGTATCTCGAGATGGTCCGGGATCTTCACGTCGCGCAACACGCCGCGCTCGTCGCGGCGCTGCGGCACGGCGATCTTGCCCATGGCCATGACACGGCGGGCAGGACCGAGCCAGCGCGTCATGGCCTCGTACCAGATGCCCATGTTCATGACGTTGTGGCCGCTCAGCGCGACGTCGTGCCGCCAGTGCAGCGGCTCCTCACGATCCACGAAGCGCGCGTTCTGCGTCGCCGCCAGCTCGACGGCCAGCACCTCGCCGACATACCCCTCGGCGATGAGCTTCGTCAGCGTCTCGTCGACCTCGAGCGTGGGCGGCGACGGCACCAGCTGCGCCACGAGGTTCGGCGCGCGGCGTGAGGCTTCCAGCATGCGCCGGCCCTCGGCGGCGTCCATCGCCATGCGCGCCTCGCACAGGACGTGCTTGCCGGCCGCCAGCGCGGCCAGCGTCATCTCGCAATGCGTGTACGGCCAGGTGCCGATGCAGACGGCGTCCACGTCGGAGGCGCGCACCAGCTCGCGCCAGTCGTCGTACACACGCGCGATGCCGAACTCCTTGGCCACGCGCTCCCCCGACTCCCGCGAGCGATTGGCCACGGCGACCAGCTCGACGTCGGCCTGCTTCTGGAACCCGGGAATGTGGCGGCTTCGCGTGTTCTTGCCGGCTCCGATGAAGCCCACGCGGATTGTCCGGCCAGTCATGGCGCGTCATGGTAACACTACGGCGCCAGGGACAGGAGGACCCGATGAAGATCACCCACGCGACGACACGCGTGCTCAGCACGCCCGCCGACAACCCGCTCGTGGTCGGCCTGCCGGCGCCGACGGACACCCGCGAGTTCGTGACCCTCGAGCTCGCGACCGACCAGGGGCTCGTGGGCCTCGGACTGACGTTCTTCGGCGGCGCGCTCACGCCCGCCCTCCGAGCGGCCGTGGACGCGCTGGCGCGCTTGACCATCGGCGAGGATCCCACGCGCGTGGAGGCCATCGTGGCCAAGCTCCGCCGCGCCGCCGGCTCCGCCGGCCCCGGCGGCATCTTCACCCTTGCCCTGTCGGCGATCGACATCGCGTGCTGGGACCTGCGCGGCAAGGCGCTCGGCCAGTCGGTGCACGCGCTCCTCGGCGGTCTCCGGGACCGCGTGGTCACCTACGCGAGCGGCGCGCTGATGCGCGGCCACTCGCTGGACTATCTCGCGAAGGCCGCGCCGCGACTCCGCGACATGGGTTTCCGCCAGATGAAGATGCAGTGCGGCAGCGAGCCGACCACCACGGCCTCGATCGAGCGCGTGCGCGTCGTGCGCGAGGCGCTCGGCCCGGACATCGATCTCATGTGCGACATCAACCAGCTCTGGAGCGTCAACCACGCCATCGAGGTCGGGCGGCGGATCGAGCCTTACCACCTCTTCTGGCTCGAGGATCCGGTGGCACACGACGACTACGCCGGGCTCGCCCACGTGGCCGATTCACTGACCACGCCGATCGCCGCCGGCGAGTACCACTATGGCATCGCGCCGTTCCGGCAGATGCTCGAAGCGCGCGCCATCGACATCGTGATGATCGACGTGCTGCGGGTGGGCGGCATCACGCAGTGGATGAAGGTGGCCGGCATGGCCGAGGCGTTCAACGTTCCGGTCGTCAGTCACCTCGTGCCCGAGATCCACGTGCACCTGATCGCCGCCATCCCCAACGGCCTCACCGTGGAGTACATGCCATGGTCGCTGCGGCTGTTCGAGGAGACGCCCGCCCTCATGGCCGGACAGCTCGCCGTCCCGACGAAGCCGGGCCTCGGCCTGGCCTTCGACCAGGCCGCGCTCAAGCGCTACCAGGTCGGGTAGCGCCGGGACCGAACGGGCATGATCCGTGGACGAGATGGTTGCAGAAATGGCATCTCAATGCCATCGTATATGCCATGAAAGCTGTCATTGATCATGCCGGTCGCATCGTGGTGCCCAAGGCGCTGCGGCAGGCGCTGGGCTTGAAGCCCGGTCAGCCGCTCGAGATCCGGGCGGGCGACGGTCGGCTGGAGATCGAGATCGCACCGACGTCGATGCGACTGAAGAAGCGCGGGAAGCGCCTGGTAGCGGTTCCGGAGGAGTCGCTGCCCCCCCTCACCGCAGAGCAGGTCCGCGACACATTGGAGCGCGTACGGCGGTAAGGGCCGCCGACTCGAGCCTGCTCGTTGCCGCGTTCGCGTCCTGGCATGAGCGGCATAACGCCGCCCGCCGCGCCCTCGACACCGATCTTCGCCTGATCGAGCACTGCGCGCTCGAGACCTATTCAGTTCTCACGCGGCTCCCGGCTCCGCATCGCGCGCCCGGACCGCTCGTCAGGCACTTTCTGATCTCGGAGTTTCGAAGCGCCCTCTTGAGGCTCAGCCCCGCCGCCTACCGACAGTTTCTTCGCCAGCTTCCCGACCGCGGGATCGAGGGTGGCGCCGCCTACGACGCCCTGGTGGCAGCGACGGCGGCGAGCCATGGCGCCGAGCTCGTCACCTGCGACCGGCGCGCGGTGCCGGTTTACGAGCGGTACGGCGTCCGGGTTCACCTGCTGTAGCGACGGAGACGCCGCCGTCAGTCGGTTCCCACACCTCCCGGGCGTCCCGCGAAGACCGGGTTGTCGGTCTTGTCGACGAGCGCCTCGGGGCCGTCGGTCGGCAGCGCCTCCGAGTAATTCTGCGCGGCGTCGATGTCCCCCTCCCACACCTCGCGCGGCAGCTCGTAGAGGACCTCGATGCCGTGGCCGTCGGGGTCCGACACGTACACGCTATGGGTCATCCCGTGGTTGATGCGGCGATGGAACGTCACGCCCTTGGACTGGAGGAACTCCACCTGCTTCAGCCACGACTCGCGATCGGGCCACGCGATGGCGACATGATTGATGCCCACGCGCGACGGCATCAGATTCCACGTGCCGCGCGCCTCCGCCGGCGTGTCGGCCGGGACTTCGCACAGCGCCAGGTCGTGATGCGTCACGTCGCCTTTTGGGTCGACGCCGCTGTAGAACCGCATCTTCGGCCGCACGCGGCCGGGGATCGGCTTGAGCGCCGCCACGCACCTGAAGCCCATGATCTCCGTCCAGAACCGGTGCGAGACCTCGAGGTCCCGCACGTTGAGGACGACGTGGTTGATGCCGCGCGGCGTCTGCGCCTGGACGGGGGCGTCGGTCTGCGTCTGCGTCATGGAGACCTCCCTGTGGGCTCGCGACGCCGATCATGGTAGCAAATCCAGGCGCCAGCGCGCCGGGGCCGAGCGCGCCGGCCTCGGCCGGCGCGCTAGGCGACCGGCAGCCCGCGCTTGGCGAGCTCCGCGTCGAGATCCAGCGGGCGCGTCCCGATCGATTCCACGCCGGGCACCGTCCAGAAGATCTCGAACTCGAGGCCGTCGGGATCCCTGGCGTAGAGCGAGAGGCTGGAGCCGTGATCGGACTGGCCCACCAGCGCGCGCGCCTCGACGAGGCGACGGCGCGCGCGTGAGAGGTCGGTCAGCTCGCCGACCTCCCAGGCCGCATGATACATCCGCGCCACGCGCTCGTCGGGCGGTCGGACGCCCATCTGCTCGAAGAGGCCGAGGTGATGGTCGTCGGGCGTCCCCGGAATCTTGAGGAAGGCGGCATTCGGATAGCGGTGCTTGACCTCGAAGCCGAGCACGTCGCAGTAGAAGCGGACGCTCCGTTCGACGTTCGAGACCCAGAGCACGATGTGCTGGAGGCGCTTGAGACCGATGCCACTCATCGCGGGTAGTCGACGCTGACGGTGATGGCCACGCAGGCGATGAGCGTGTCGCTGTTCGGCACCCGCAAGCCGCCGTCGACGGCGCGCACGGTCACCTCGCCGTGCGGCAGCTCCTTCTTCACGCGCTCGGTATCGACAGCGGCCGGGTCCGGCACGCCGACCGTCACGTCGACCAGCATCCGGCCGCCGCGGTCGCGCACCTCCTGCAGCAGCGGCAGGCTCGAATGGCGGATGGCGTCGGAGACGGCGCGACAGGCGGCAGTGGTGGCGTCGAGCCCGTGGACGTCCACGCCCATGCCGAACTCGAGGACCACCGGCTGGGGGGCCCCGACATGGCCCCCCACACCCCCCCGCGCTCGGCCGCGCCCCGGCGAAGCCGTGGCACGCCTCGGGCTTCGCACGGAACGTCTCATCGCCCCGTCATTATAATAGGGCGCAAAGGAGGCTCCCATGGCCGAGGTCGTGGCCGCCGCGCTCACGTCCCACGCGCCGCTCATCACCGGCAAGCCGGAGATCGCCCGCCCGGAGCAGCGCGACCGGCTCTACGCCGGCTTCCGCGAGCTCGGCCGCCGACTGGCCGAAGCGCGCCCGGAGCTGATCGTGATGTTCGTCAACGATCACCTGCAGAACTTCCCGTACAGCAACCTGCCCGCGTTCTGCGTCGGCCTCGCCGACGAGTACGACGCGCCGAGCGCCGCCGGCGGGACGTTCATGCGGATTCCTCCCCGGAAGCTCCGCGGCGACCGCGAGACGGCCATGGCGTTGCTCGAGGCAGGTCTCGACGCCGGCTTCGACTTCGCCTACTCGTACGAGATCGAGAGCTGGGACGAGCTGTCGGTGCCCCTGCACTTCCTCACGCCGGCTGGCGACATTCCGATCGTGCCGGTCTACACGAATTGCGCGGCGCCGCCGCTCCCGCGGCTCGCGCGCTGCCACGAGATGGGCGCCTTCATCGGCGACTTCATCCGCGGCCGGCGCGGCGCACGGCGCGTGGCGCTCGTCGCCAGCGGCGGCATCTCGCACTGGGTCGGCACGCCGGAGACCGGGCGGATCAATCCCGAGTGGGACCGGCAGGTGCTCGACCACATCGCGCGCGCCGACGTCGAGCCGCTGCTGCGCCTCACCCACGCCGAGATCGAGCGTGACGGAGGCAACGGGGGCCAGGAGATCCGCAACTGGGTGGCGCTGCTCGGCGCCGTGCCCGGCTGGAAGGGCGAGCTGCTGGCCTACGAGCCGGTGACGGAGTGGATCACCGGGTGCGCCACCGTGTGGGTGCATCCATGACCCTAGCGGTCTCGTACGCGCTCAACAAGGTGCTCACCGCGGTGGCGCGACAGCACGTCATGAAGCCCGCGCTCACCGACGCCGACCTGGCGGGTCACACATTGACGGAGCCGGAACGGGCTGCGCTCAAGGCCGGCGACATCGACGCGCTGTACCGGCTCGGCGCCAATCCGTACCTGATCCGTCGCGTCTTTCGCGCGCGCTTCAAGATCTGAGCGTCAGCGCCGGAGCGGCACGCACGCCGCGGGGTCGACGCCGAGGGCGACGCGGTCGCCCGGCGCGAAGCGCGGCGACACGGGTGCCGTCACCCGCAGCGTCACGTCGGTCCCGTCCACCGCCACCTGGTAATCGACGGCCGTCCCGAGATAGCTCGCGCGCGCCACCGTCGCCGCGAACACGTTGTCGCCGGGAGCGGCGCTCGCCACTCGGATCTCGTGCGGCCGGACGGAAACGAGCACCGTCCTGCCCGGCGTGAGGTCCTTGTCCGCCACGCGGAGGCGCCACGTGCCGCGCGTCACCGTGTCGGCGCCGGCGGCGGTGGCCTCGATGATGTTCGTCTTGCCGATGAACTCGGCGACGAAGCGCGACTCCGGCCGGCGGAACAGGTCTTCGGGGGCGCCGACCTGGGCGAGCCGCCCCTGCTCCAGCACGGCCACGCGGTCGGAGATCACCATCGCCTCCGCCTGGTCATGGGTGACGTAGAGCGTGGTGATCCCGAAGGCCTCGTGCAGCCGCCGGATCTCGAACCGCATCTCGTCGCGGAGGTTCGCGTCGAGGTTGGACAACGGCTCGTCGAGCAACAGGATCTCCGGCTCCACCACGAGCGCCCGCGCGACGGCCACGCGCTGCTGCTGGCCGCCCGAGAGCTCGCCGGGATAGCGGCCCTCCAGCCCGGTCAGCTGCACGACCTTCAGCATGTCGGCAACCTTTTCGTCGCGCTCCGTGCGCGACAGCCCGCGCTTGAACCGAAGCCCATAGGCGACGTTCTGCACGACCGTCAGATGCGGCCACAGCGCGTAGCTCTGGAAGATCATCGCCATCCGGCGGCGCTCGGGCGGCACCACTGCGCCCGGCGAAGACACACGGCGCTCGCCCACCCAGATCTCGCCGGCCTCCGGTGTGAGGAATCCGGCCACCAGGCGCAGCGTGGTGGTCTTGCCGCAGCCGGACGGGCCCAGCAGCGAGACGAGCTCGCCCGGCGCCACGTCGAGGGAGAACGAGTCGAGCGCGCCGACGTCCCCGTAGCGTTTGGTGAGCCCGACCAGGCGGACGCCGGCCATCAACTGTATCGACGGCCCGAGCACGGCTCGAACCGCAGGTGGCCCGTCCGAGATGCGCGGGGTTTCACACGCGACCACCCATGAAATCACGCCCGAGGAGACGCTCCATCGCCAGCACCACGGCGAAGGTCATGCCGATCATGAAGAGGCCGAGGACGGCGATGGCGCCGAACTGCCCCTCCTCCTTCAGATCGAAGATCACGACCGACATGACCTTGGTCTCCGGCGTGAACAGGATGATCGACGCCGACAGCTCCCGGATGACGCCGATGAAGATGAAGCACCACGCCGCGATGACGCCGCTGCGGGCGAGCGGCGCCGTGATCTCGCCGAGCACGCGGAGCCGACCCGCCCCCAGGATGCGGCCGGCCTCCTCCAGCTCGGCCGGAATCGCCCGGAACGTCGCATCCGACTGCGCGTAGCCGACCGGCATCTCCTTCGTCACGTACGCCACGAAGAGGATCCACAGCGTGCCGTAGAGGATGAGCGGCGGGCGCGTGTAGGCGATGAACAGCGCGACGGCAAGCACGACGCCGGGAATGGCGATCGGCGCGAGAGCCAGGAAGCCAACCAGCTGATGCCCCACCACGACGCGCCGGCGAGCGATGTAGGCAAGGACGGCGGCCAGGCCGGCGCCGACCGACGCCGTGAGCACGCCGAGCTCGAGTGTGTTGACGATGGCCGACTGGGTGGCGCTGTACTCGAAGAACGTGAATGTCCAGTGGCGCAGGGTGAGGTTCTCCCAGGTGAGCGGCTGCGCCCACGCCCGGGAGAAGGCGGCCTTGGCGAGGATGCCGTACGGGAGCAGGACGGCGCAGGCCACCACGAACAGGCAACCGAGCAGCGCCGGATAGCGCCACGCCCCCAGCACGATCCGGCGGCGCGCGCCGCCCTTGCCGCCGACGGCCACGTAGCCGCGCCGGCCCAGCAGCCGCCGCTGCAGCATGAGCAGCAGCGCGGTGGCGACGAGCAGCGGCATGGCCACCGCGGCGGCCGTCTCCACGCGCGGCGGATAGTGGAACATCCCCCATACCTGGGTCGTCAGCGTGTGGAACCCGGCGGGCAGCGCCAGGATGGCCGGCGAGCCGAAGAGCGCGAGCGCCTGCAAGACCGAGACGATGAAGCCGCTGAGGATGGCCGGCGCCACCAGAGGCAGGGTCACCGTGCGGGCGACGGTGAAGCGCCCGGCGCCGAGCATGGCGGCGGCCTCCTCCACGTCGGAGGCGATCAGCTCCAGCGTGTTGCCGATCATCACGTAGACGTAGGGAAACGTGTAGAGCGCGACGACGAACACCAGCCCGGTCATGGTGAAGATGTTCACGGCGGCGCCCTCGGCTCCCGTCGCCGCGCGCCACAGCTTGTTGAGGGCGCCGGCGTTCGGCCCGGCCAGCATCACCCACGCCACCGCGCCCAGGAACGGCGGCGTGACGAACGAGGCCATGACCAGCGCGCGCACGAGGCGGCGGAACGGCAGATCGGTCCGGGCCGTGAGCCAGGCCAGCGGCGCGCCGATGGCCACGGAGGCGAGCCCCGCCCAGAAGGCCATGACGAGCGTGTTCCAGAGGGCGCGCCGCAGCTGGAGGTCACGCAGGGCCGTCAGATAATGCTGCGCGGTGGCGCCGTGATCGCCGCTCACGCTGAGCGTCACCAGCCAGCCGAGCGGCAGCCCCATCAGCAGCGCGAGCGTGAGGGCGGCCAGGCCCCACACCGGCACGGACGCGTCGAGCCGGCGCATCCGCGCCGGGCGCTCAGGCGCCGAAGAACTCGACGAAGCGGCGCTTGATCTCCTCGCTGCGCTTCTCGAGCTCTTCGGCATCCACGGTGAGCAGCTTGAGGTCGCCGAGCTTCGGCTTGTCGGCCGGGTACGTCACCTCCGGGTGACCGGTGTAGAGGCCCTCGCTGTCGGCGAGCACCTGCTGGACCTCCTTGCTGAACGTGAAGTCGGTGAAGAGCCGCGCCGCATTCGGCCGTGGCGCGAACGCCGCAATGGCCGTCGGCGAGACGACGAGCGGCACGCCTTCCTTCGGGTAGACGATCTCCAGCGGGTTCCCGGCCTTCTTCGACTGGTAGAACGTGTACTCGCCGCTGTTCGCCGCCACCGGCCGCTCGCCGGAGGCCACCACCCCGGCCGGATCCGTGGCCGACTGCACGATCATGACGCTCTGCTGACCGAGCGCCTTGAAGTAATCCCACCCGAGCAGGTGCGACAGGGCCAGCACGTGGGTGGCGATGACGCCGCTGTAGCCGGGATGCGCGGTGACGAGCTTGCCCTTCCAGCGCGGGGCCAGCAGGTCCTTCCACGTCTTCGGCGCCTCCGCCGCCGGCACCGCCTTGGTGTTGTAGGCGATGACGTTGACCGTCGCGCGCAGGCCGTAGTAGTACCCGTCGCGGTCCTTGAACCCGGCCGGGAAGCGATCGGCGCCGGCCGGCGTGTACTTCAGCAGCAGCTTCTTTTCCTTCAAGAGGACGTAGTGCCCCGCGTCGGAGGTGTGGATCACGTCGGCGTTCTTGATGTTCGCCTGCAGCTCCTGCATCACGCGCTGGAGGATGCGCTGGGAGCCCGTGCGGTGCACGTCCACCTTGATGCCGGGATACTTCGTCTCGAAGAGCTTGGCGACCTTCTCGGCGCTGGGCAGGGCCAGCGACGTGTACCAGACGACCTTGCCTTCCTTGCGCGCCGCCTCCAGCCGTGGGTCCTGGGCGGCCGCGGGAACGGCGAGCGTCAGCGCGGCCAGCAGCACGATCGCGACCACCTTCGTCATCGTGGGCTCCTTCATGGGATGAGACAGCGTGCCAGCGCCGTCAGCCGCGGCTCCTCGCGGAGGGCGGTCACGCGAGCGATCACCTCGCCGACGCGCCCGGCGTCGAGCACGAGGCCGGCGTTGCCGCGAAACTTCGCTTCCAGCTCGTCGCGGGTGACGGGATGCTCCGGCCCTCCGCGGGAGTGCGGCTGGTGCTCGACCAGCTCCTGGCCACTCGCGAGACGGACGCGGACGTCGCCGACGAACCGCCGCGGGTAATCGATGGTCGGATCCACCTCGTACGTCACGCGGCCCGCGACGCGCAAGACCTCGGGATCGCGCACGGCGTCGTCACGGAACTCGGCCAGCCCGGCGCGTCCTCGCACCAGCATGCTCGCGATGAGATAGGGCAGGCTGAACTTGGCGGCGTAGCCGTTCGGCGGCGCGTGCTTGGCGGCGAGCGGCTCCCACAGTCGCGGTACCGGGCCCGCGGCCGTCCGGCACCGGATGGCGACGATCCGGGCAGGGTCGACACGGTGACGCTCGCGCAGGCGCAGGGCGCAGTCCATGTACGGGTGCGCGATCGACCCGCACGGGTACGGCTTGAACGTCAGGTTCGCGAGCTCCCAGGTCTCGCCGAGCGTGCGCAGGAGATCGGTGAGCCGCGCCTCGTCGTGACCGCCGGCGAACGCCTGGTAGAAGCCGTGCGCGCCTTCGAACACGGTCTCCGGTCCGAGCATCCCGGACTCGGCCAGCGTGGCCGCGACGACGCCCGCGTGCGCCGCCCAGCCCGGATGCAGGCGCTTCGTCCACGTGCCGTCGGTCAGGTACTCGATGATGCCGGCCGCCTGGCTACCCCCGATCCCGAACGCGCTCACGAGCTGACCTTCGTCGAGCCCGCGAAGCCTCCCGGCGGCGGCGATGGCGCCGAAGCCGCCGGCGAGGGCCGTCGGGTGAAAGTGGCGCGCGTGGAATCGCCCGGGGACGGCGAGCCCCACGCGGCACATGACCTCGACGGCGGCGATGATGGCCTCGAGTGTCCGGCGGCCCGATGCGCCGACCGCCTCGCCCACGGCCAGCGCGGTGGGGATCGCCACCGATCCGGTGTGGACGATGGCGTCCTCGCGCGTGTCGTCGAAGTCGAGGCCGTGCGCGAGCGTGCCGTTCGCGAGTGCGGCGTTGGCGGCCGACGCGCGCGTCCCGCGGCCGATCAGGGTGCTCTCCGGCGGACCGCCGAGACGCTCGGCCGCGCGGAGGACGGCGCCGCCGAAGTCCTCGGGAACCGCGGCCAGCGCATTGCCCAGCGTGTCGAGCGTCAGCAGCTCGGCGGTCGTCACCACCGACGGGGGCACGTCGTCGAGCGACAGGCGCACGACGAAGCGTGCGAGCGTGCGTGCGACCGACGTGTCTGCCACCCTGCGCCCTCCTCGCCTGCGCCCGGCGCAGCATAAACGTCGGCCGGCGCGCCGGGCAAGCGCCGGGCGCTTCCCGGCGACGCCCGGGCATTGTGACCGAGCCGCCCGGCGAAATCGTAGAAATCCGCGGCTTCGCACATCTCCGCACTGGCACGGTCCCTGCGTGGCGCTGTGCGCGGCAGTGACTGACACCCGGAGGACGGCCGATGGCGATCGCTACCGCAGTGTTCTACCTGATCGCTCTGGCGCTTCCCGTATGGCTGGTGGTCGAGGAGATCGCGCATCACCAGCGCCGTGCTGCAAGCCGGCCCAGGCAACGCGCCTCGGCGCCATCCGCCACGGCAAAGCCCGCGACGCATACCGCGTAAGCGCTCAGCCGCCGGCGGCGGTCGCCGCCGCCGGCACGACGCGGCGGCGGACCTGGACGACGGTGAGGATCATCACGAGCATGACCCCGGCGATCACGGCGAACATCATCCGCGGCTGGCCGCGGTCGAGCAGCCAGCCGTAGATCGGCGGCGCCACCAGCGAACCCAGATCCAGCCCCGAGTACACGAAGCCGAAGACCTTGCCCGAGGACCCGCGGGGCGTGGCCGCCCGCACCAGCATGTCGCGCGACGGCGCGGTGATCCCCATCGAGAAGCCCATCGCGGCCATCACCATCGCGATCGTCGACAACGGCAGCCATCCGGAAGCGAGCAGCACGGTGAGCGCCGCCGCCGCCGTGACGCCGGCGGCCGCCACGAGGTCGTGGCGCGCGGCGCGATCGGCGAGGAAGCCGCCGCCGAGAATGCCGGTCGCGTTGCCGAAGAGGTAGACGGTCAGCGCGCCGGTCGCGAGCGCCAGCGGGGCGTTGTAGATCAGGCCCAGGGCGGGCACCGCGAACGTCTGGATGCCCATCGTGGACGCGGTGAGCAGCGCGAAGTAGCCGAAGGCCATCAGGATCGGCAGCGCGAACAGGACGCGCACGTCGGCCGCCACGCTCGGCGGGGCCGCCGCCCGCGGCGATGCGAGAGCACCAAGGCCGCGCGTCTGCGTGGCCAGGGTCACGGTCCCGAGCAACGCGAGGCCGCCGGCGACCAGCAGCGCCGTGCGCCAGCCGGCCACGTGGGTGACGGTGCCGACGACGATCGGCGCCAGGACCCAGCCCGCGTTGCCGGAGAGCTGGTGCACGCTGTACGCGCGCGCAATGCGCCGCGCGCTGACGGAGTGATTCAGGATCGAGTAGTCGGCGGGATGAAAGACGCTGTTGCCCAGCCCGGCCAGCGCGGCCACTACCAGCAGCATCCAGTACGACTGCACCAGTCCGCCCAGCGCGATGGCGGCCGCCATCAGCGTCATCCCGGCCAGCAGCACGCGGCGCGCGCCGAGGCGGTCCACGACGAAGCCGGCGACGGTCTGCGCCACCGCCGACACGCCATAGAAGACGCTCGAGACGATCCCGAGCGCGGCCCAGGAGACGTCGAGCTCGGTGCGGAGGATCGGGAAGAGCGGCGGCAGCGTGAGCTGGAGGAAGTGGCTGATCAGGTGCCCGGCCCCGATCAGCCCGATGACCCGGAAGTCGCCCATTGCCCCTACGCTAGCAGGTCTCCCGTAGAGTCGCCGTCTATCGGCTTCGCACGCCGAACAGCCCGGCCGTCGCGAGCGCCTCGAAGTAGTGACCGTACACGTGAAGCAGCGGTGTTTGCACGAGCAGCCAGCCGCGGGTGCGGCCGTTGGCCCAGAACTCGATGAGCCACTCCGCCCCCGGCGCCACCACCGCCTCGTCCGCGCAGACGCGCTTCACCCGGTCGGCGGGCACCACGGCGCCGAGATCCTGGCCGCGCAACGTCGGCGCGACCGCGAGCGTTCGCTCGGTGAGCGCGCGCCAGTAGCCGCGGAGCGCGTCGATGTCGATTCGCTCGCTCAGCCGATCCACCTCGGCGTCGTTCATGCCGGTTCCGACGTCGCGCCGGTCGACTCCCAGGCGCGCACGCCAGCCGTCGTCCAGCACCTGAGCGCCATCCGTGATGAAGCGGTTGACGCCGACGTCCTCCACGCGCGCCGCATGCCAGACCAGCCACGCGACCGTGTTCGCCCGGGGATGCGGCCGCGCGCGGATCTGCTGCTCCGTGAGACGCTCGAGCAGGTCCTCGACGAGGGCGCGATGGATGGCCTCGTAGCGCAGCAGCAGGAAGTCGACGGCGTCCATGGCTCGCTAGCGCGCCAGCACGTACCCGTAGCGCAGGTTGCTCCGGCCGCCGCCGCTCGCCTCGTACTCGGTCTTCAGCGCCGCCAGCCGGTCCGATGGGCCCGAGAGCTCGGCGTGGCGGCGGTACCCGTACAGCGCCGCGATGTTCTCGCCGAGGATGGCGCGCTTGATCGGCCCGTCGGCGGGACCGAGCGGAGCAAAACCGTGCTGCTTCTGCATGTCCTCGGGAATCTCGAGACGCCGCAGGCCCTCGATCTGCCACTGGGGCGCGCCGGTCCACACCGCATCGGTGCCCCAGATCACGTTTTTCACGCCGAGGCCCTTCACGAGCATGCCCATGAGTGCGGCGGTCAGATGTGGCTGCGCAACCGTCGTCTGCGCGAAGAGCTGACCGAGATCGGCGTAGACGTTCGTCACACCGTACCGGGCCGGAATCTCGGCGAGGTCGGTCACCCATTCGACGCGACCGGTCTTCTCGAACTGCGCGTAGGCGTCGGCCGGCGTGCCGCCGCCCGGGAAGCGATAGGCGCCGTGGTAGATGATGAAGTTGAGCTTGGGCCAGTCCCTGGCTGCCTTGCCGAGATCGCGCACGTCGCAATACGGGCGGAGATTCGGGAACCTCTCGTCCAGCGACGGCGGGAACAGCCCCTTGTGGACGCAGATGTTGACGAGGCCGGCCTTCAGCGCCTTCTCGTAGAACGGGTAGACGAGCTTCTCGTCGTCCATCCGCCACGGATGCACGCTCTTGTCCTTGTGCGTGTTGTCGCCGATTGTGTAGCCCTTGAAGGAGTCCGGCGTGAGATCGGCGATGGCGCGGTCGACCTCCTCCAGCCAGCCGGGATAGCCGGGCGTGAAGATCGCGTGGCTCAGCATCCGCCGGGCCCCGAGCGTGGCGTTCCCCCTGGCGCGGGCGGCCGCGATCATGTCGTTGGTCAGGAACCAGTCGTGCGGAACCTCCGACGGCGCGCTGGAGATGAGCGCGACCTTGGTGTCGCTGTCGAGGAAGATCTCCTTGAAGTAGTTGTCGTACTTCAGATCCGCGATCGTCTGAGGCTTGCCGACCAGCGCGGGGTTCCAGCCGGCCTTGCCGACCGCTTCCCGCATCCGCACGAATCCGGTAATGCGCGTGTCGTCGCGGAGGAAATGCGTGTGGGTGTCCATGATGAACTGGCTGGCCAGTCCCTTGGCGCGCTCGCTGGCGAGTTCCTTGTCGGCCGCCTCCGCCGCACTGACGTCGTACAGCCGCCCGTACACCTCGTTCAGCACCAGGAATGCCGCGGCCATGCCGCTCGCCGTCTGGAAGAATCGCCGCCGGCTCATCCCGTGCCGCCTGGCCTCGGCAGCGCCACGCCGCCGCGTCAGGGCCTCCACGCGCCGCTGGAGCGGGCTCTGCGGCAACGGAAAGTACTCGTCGCTGGAGACGATCTGCGTTGGGATCGGGCCCGCGAACGCCGCCGTCTCGGCCGGCCGGAGCGCGTCGAGCTCTTCGTCGCTGAGGAGTCGCATGCGTGGCTTCCTCGAGCACTCTGGAACCACGGTCCGGCCTTGTCAACCAGCCGGGCGCGGCGGTGGTCATGATCCGCGCCACGGGATAGAATCGCGCTCCCAGACTCTCGACAGGAGGCGGCACGTGGCAAAGTTCAAGGTGGTGACGCCGGCGGGCATCAGCTTCGGCACCCCGGGCACGGTCGGCTACGAATACGAAATGGAAGCGCTGGCGCCCATCGGCGCCGAGATCGTCGAGGTTGCGGTGAAGACGGACGAGGAGTTCGTCAAGGCCGCGCGCGACGCCGACGCCATCTACGCCAAGGGCCGGCCCATCACCAGGACGATCATCGACGGGCTCGAGCGCTGCAAGGTGATCACCCTCGGCAGCGTCGGCTCGGACTCCGTCGACGTGCGCGCGGCCACCGCCCGGTGCATCCCCGTCACCAATGTGCCGGACACCTTCATCGAGGAGGTCGCCGACCACACCATGATGCTGCTGCTGGCGACCTACCGGCGCCTGACGCTCATGGACAAGTGGGTACGCGAGGGCCGCTGGCGCGAGGGGCGCCCGTACCTGCACGGCTTCCCGCGGCTCATCGGGCAGACGCTCGGCTTCGTTGCCTTCGGCCACGTACCGCGCGCCGTCGCCACGCGCGCCCGCGCCTTCGGCCTCCGGTTGCTCGCCTACGATCCGTACGTCGAGGAGCTCGTGATGACGCAGTACGGCGTGGAGCCGGTCGGGTTGAAGGAGCTGCTCCAGCGCGCCGACATCGTCTCGATGCACGCGCCGTCCACGCCGGACGCCCACCACATGCTCCGCGAAGAGCACTTCCGCCTCATGAAGCGCGAGGCGCTCTTCATCAACACCGGGCGCGGCCCGACCGTCGACGAGTCGGCACTGATCCGCGCCCTGCAGGAAGGCTGGATCGCCGGCGCCGGCCTCGACGTGCTCGAGACCGAGCCCGTCGAGTCGACCAACCCGCTGCTGAAGCTCGACAACGTCACGCTGACGCCGCACGTGGCGTCCGCATCCTCGCGGTTCGATCCGGAGCGCCGACGGCGCGTCGGCACCGAGATCGCGCTGGTGCTGAGCGGGCGCTGGCCGCGCTCGTGCGTGAACCCGTCGGTGCTCGAGAAGTGCGGCCTGCAGCGGTGGCAGCCGTTCTCGATGGGACGCGGCCCCGGGGCCTGAGCGCGGCGCATCGGCGATGATCGCGGCGCGCGCGGCGCTGGAGCGCCTGCGCGAGGGCAACGCCCGCTTTGCGGCCGATGTGTCTCGCCGGGTCACGACCCGGCGGAAGCGCCGCCAGCTGGCGGCCGGGCAGGAGCCGTTCGCCATCGTGCTCGGCTGCTCGGACTCCCGCGTGCCGGCCGAGATCGTGTTCGATCAGGGACTGGGCGACCTCTTCGTCATCCGCGTCGCCGGCAACATCGTCGCGCCCTCGCAGATCGGCAGCGTGGAGTTTGCCGCGGAGCAATTCAAGACACGGCTCGTCGTCGTGCTGGGACACTCCAACTGCGGCGCCGTGCAGGCAACGCTGGAGCAGCTGCGCCGTCCGTCCGAGCAGCAGTCACCCGGCCTTCGCTCGATCGTCGACCGGATCGGCCCCGCCGTGCGGGGCTTGCTGGCAACCGAGCGCGGCTCCGGGGAGGCGCTGTTGCGGGAGGCGGTGCGCGCCAACATCCGGCTCTCCGTCGAGCACCTCCGCCATGGCTCGGACATCCTCGAACACCTGATCGCGCACGAGGGGCTGGTGGTGATCGGGGCGGAGTACTCGCTGGACAGCGGCGTCGTCGCGTTCTTCGCCGGCGTCCCGGACCTCGGGTAATGGAGTCGGAGCGGCTGCGCTACGTGCCCGTGGCGCCTGCGCTGCTCGACGCCTTCCACGCGCTCGTGCAGGACCCGCACATCCGTCGTTATCTGATGGACGGCCAGGTCTTCCCGCGCGAGTGGAGCGAGGCGCGGATCCGTGAGAGCGAGGCCTTGTTCGAGCGCGAGGGCGTCGGCCTGTGGCTGGCCGACGAGCGCGCCACGGACGCGCTCGTCGGGTTCTGCGGGTTCGTAGAGTTTCCCGCCCTTCATCCCGGCCCCGAGCTGGTCTACGCGCTCCGCGAGCGCTATTGTGGTCGTGGCTATGCGACCGAGATGGCGCGCGCCTCGATCCGGCAGGCCTGGACACGCGGCGGCCTGGGCGAGATCGTCACGTCCGTCGACGAGATCAACGCCGCCTCGCTGCGCGTCCTCGAAAAGCTCGGGTTCGAGCGCTGTGGATCCCGTCCCGGCGCGTTCGGCCCCACCATCCTGCTCCGGCTGGCGGGTGACGCGAGGCTTCGGCCCACGATGAGCGACGTCCCGATCGCCTGCACGCTGACCGACCGTGAGCTCGCCGAGCGGCGGACGGGCCTGCTGGCCGAGCTC
Source organism: Candidatus Methylomirabilota bacterium (assembly GCA_036556545.1). Classification (GTDB taxonomy): domain Bacteria; phylum Methylomirabilota; class Methylomirabilia; order Rokubacteriales; family CSP1-6; genus AR12. Next base: position 22,097 of record DATBJF010000057.1, on the reverse strand, counting down.
CGCCGACATCGTGAAGAGATCCGCTGGCTGGCCGACGGCGCCGCGTTTCGGTATTCCGCGACAGCGGCCGTTGTCGATCTCCTCGCGGAGTTCGTGCGCCTCGAGAGTCGCTGCTGCCCTTTTCTTCGCTTTCGCCTCACCGTCGAGCCCGCGGGCGGTCCGGTGTGGCTCGAGCTGACGGGCGGACCGGGGACGCGCGAATTCCTGGAGGCGCAGGCGAACCAGGGCGCCTAGCGAATCGCGGAGCGCCCCGGTCAGGCGGGAGCGCTGCCCTTCATCGCGCCGCGCCCTGCGTCTCGACATAGAGCGAGTAGAGCGACTGGCTGGCCGCCATGAAGAGGCGGTTGCGGTGGATGCCGCCGAAGCAGAGATTCGCGCAGCGCTCCGGCAGGCGAATGCGCAGCACCATCGTGCCGTCCGGGTTGAAGACGACGACCCCGTCCTCGGCCTCGCCGCCCCCCCAGCCGCACCAGAGGTTGCCCTCGATGTCACACCGGAACCCGTCGGGAATACCGGCGCCGCACGTGACGAAGACGCGCTTGTTGGCGAGCTTGTCGCCGACGACGTCGAACAGGTGAATCAGCCGCGGCGTGGCGCCGCTCTCGACGACGTAGAGCCGTGACTCGTCGGGCGAGAAGCAGAGGCCGTTCGGACGGTTGATCTCGCCGCTCACGACGCTCGCCTGCCCGCTGCGGCCGTCGACACGATAGACGTTGGTGGGCAGCTCGAGCGGCGCCTTGTGCCCTTCGTAGTGCCCGAGGACGCCGAACGGCGGATCCGTGAACCAGATGGAGCCGTCGCTCTTGACGACGACGTCGTTCGGCGAGTTGAGCCGCTTGCCGTCATAGCGATCGCACACGACGCTCATGGTGCCGTCGTACTCGGTCCGGGTGACGCGCCGGCTGTCGTGCTCGCAGGTGACGAGGCGGCCCTGCCCGTCCCGCGTGTTGCCGTTGGCGTTGTTCGACGGGCGGCGGAACACGCTGACGGCGCCCGTCTCTTCGTCCCAGCGCATGATGCGGTCGTTCGGGATGTCGCTCCAGAGCAGGCAGCGCAGGTCCCCGAACCACACCGGGCCCTCCGCCCAGCGGAATCCGGTGGCCAGCCGCTCGACCGCGGCGTTCGTGACCCGGAGCCGCGTATACGCCGGATCGAGCACCTGCACCGCCGGGTCGGGATACCGGACCATCGGCTCCATCAGGCCGGCTTCGCGGCGCGCACCAGCGCCAGCGTCTCGTCGATGGTGTCGGCCGGCGTGATCGCCCGCAGCACCAGCTCGTCGACGACGCCGTCCCAGCGGGCGATGGCCGCGCGCAGCGCCGCCGGCGTCTCCGCGAAGATCGTCGTGTCGATCGGCTTCACGCCCATGCGTGCGAAGTTGTCGGCGTAGGCCGGGATCTTGCCGTAGCGCTCGGCCTCGTCCTGAAGTCGCGGTCGCGAGGCGGCGCCGAGAGCGACGCGCACGTACGAGTAGAGCGTCGGCACGGGGCGGCCGGCCCTCCGCGCCCCGGCGCGGACCAGCTCCGCGGACGCGCGCGCGTGCTCCGGCGTGACGAAGTTGAAGAGCACGCCGTCGGCCACCTCACCGGCCAGCTCGCACATCTTCGGCCCCAGGGCGGCGACGATCAGCCTGGTGGACAGCGCCGCGCGCAGCTCCGCCACGCCGGCGCGCACGCGCGCCAGCGCCCCCGGGTTGGGACTGCCGACGCCGAGCAGCAGCCGGCCGAGCGGCAGCGCGTTGGAGCGCACACCCTCGACGATGGCCTGCGGACCACGCGTGTTCAACGGGATGACACCGATACCGAGCGCCACGCGCTTCGTTTCTCGCGCGGCGGCGGCGAGCCCCGCCAGTCCGTCCACCGGCCCCGGATGATTCACCCAGAACGACGCGTAGCCGAGCGACTCCGCCTCGCGGGCGGTGGCCTTGATGACGTCGGCGGCGATCCCGGCAAACAGCGCGAATCCTTGTCTCATCTCACCCTCCGTGGCCGGGAGTATCCCACGAGCAAACGCCGACGGCATGCCGTACACTCTCGGCCGAGGAGGGACCAATCGTGAAGGCAGCGTCCGTGGTGGCCAACATTCTCAAGCGCGAAGGCGTGGAGTTCCTCATCGGCTATCCCGTCAACCAGATCATCGAGGCGGCGGCCGAGGCCGATATCCGCACGATCATCGTCCGGCAGGAACGAACGGGGCTCCACATGGCCGACGCGGTGAGCCGCGTCACCTCGGGCGAGCGCATCGGCGTCTTCGCCATGCAGCACGGTCCCGGCACGGAGAACTCGTTCGGCGGCGTGGCGCAGGCGTTCGGCGACTCGGTGCCGATCGTCGTGCTGCCCGGCGGCTATCCGCGCAAGCTACTCAACATCACGCCGAACTTCAGCTCCTTCCTCAACTATCAGCACGTCACCAAGTGGGCCGAGCAGGTCGTGCTCCCGGAGTCGATCCCGGATGCGATGCGCCGCGCGTTCACCCAGGTCAAGAACGGCCGGCCGCGGCCCGTGCTCGTCGAGATCCCCGTCGACGTGATGCGCGAGGAGGTGCCCGACGGCTGGACGTACACGCCGACGCCGCGGCTCCGCGTGGCGCCCGACCCGAAGGCCGTGACCGACGTGGCGGCTGCGCTCGTGGCCGCCAGCCGTCCGGTCATCTACGCCGGTCAGGGGGTGCACTACGCCAAAGCCTGGACACAGCTCCGCGAGCTCGCCGAGCTGCTCGAAGCGCCGGTGACGACGAGCCTGCAGGGCAAGAGCGCGTTCCCCGAGACGCATCCGCTGTCCCTCGGCTCCGGGGGCCGCTCCATCAGCAAGCAGCTCCATCACTTCCTGAAGGAGGCCGACCTGATCTTCGGCATCGGCTGCTCCTTCTCGACGACGAACTACGGCGTCACGATGCCGAAGGGCAAGCGCTACGCCCACGCCACGCTCGATCCGCTCGACATCAACAAGGACGTGCCGGCGGAGCTGGCCGTGGTCGGCGACGCCGGTCTGACGCTCGACGCCCTGCTGCTCGAGGTGCGCGATCGGCTCAAGGGCAAGCCGCGCGGCCGCGGCGCCTCCGTCACCGCCGAGATCAAGAAGATCAAGGACGAGTGGCTCGCGCAGTGGATGCCGCGGCTCACGCAGAAGACGACGCCGCTGTCGCCGTACCGCGTGCTGTGGGATCTCCTGCACACCGTCGACGTCGGCACCACCGTCATCACGCACGACGCCGGCAGCCCGCGGGACCAGATCTCGCCGTTCTGGGAGTGCACGACGCCGCTCTCCTACATCGGCTGGGGCAAGACGACGCAGCTCGGCTACGGTCTCGGCCTCGCCATGGGCGCCAAGCTCGCCCACCCCGACAAGCTCTGCATCAACGTCTGGGGCGACGCCGCCATCGGCTTCACCGGCATGGACTTCGAGACGGCCGCGCGCGAGCGCATCCCGATTCTCACCGTCCTGCTTAACAACTTCTCGATGGCCATCGAGCTCAAGGTCATGAAGACGGCCACGCAGAAGTACCGCTCGACGGACATCAGCGGCAACTACGCCGACTTCGCGAAGGCGCTCGGCGGCTGGGGCGAGCGCGTCACCCAGCCGGACGACATCGTTCCCGCGATCCGCCGCGCCATGGCCAAGACGCAGGAGGGCACGCCGGCGCTGCTGGAGTTCATCACGGAGAAGGCCGAGGACTTCTCGATCTTCAGCTAGGCGGGACCGCACGGCGTGTCGCCGCCGGAACACACGGCTTTCTTGGCGGCGGCGACGGCGACGCGCTATCGTCGATCAATGCTCACGCTGCCGGGATTGACATGCCGCGTGCTCGCCTGATCGCCACGAACGGCCCCTGGCTGGAGGCGGTGATCGAGATCGACGGCCGCCGTCTTACCGTGATGGACGAGTTCAGTGTCGTGGGGCCGGACACCTGTCCCCAGCCCGGCCAGGAATTCGAGGTGGAGCTCTCATCGTTGCTCCTGGAAGACGAGCCGTGGGAAGCGATCTTCGCGGGGAATCCGGGTCGGCGTGTCGGCCTGGACCAGCTCGACGGATGGCGGTATCGCGCATTCGGACGAGTCATCTCGATTGCACCAGTCATCGTCGATTGCGGCCTCCTCAGGGTCGAAGACGTCGTGCGCACGCATGACACGCGGGTCATCGGCGAGTACCTGGCATTCACCATCAGCAGACTCGGCGGCCAGATTCGCGCCATCGCGTCTCGTCACGCGTGCTGAGCGTGCGCGTGAGCGTGAAGGCCGGTTGACTTGGAAGGTCGGCGCTTCGCGTGCGGATGGAAGAAGCAGGACGCGGTGTACCACGTCTGGGTGAACAGACGACCGAAGCTCGCCGCGAAGGCGAAGACCTTCAACCAGGCCGATCGGCGATTGTGGGCGGCGATCATCGATGCCACCGGCGACGGCGAGAGCATCCGCGAATACGATCCGCCGGCGCCCGACTCGGAGACCGCCCTCCTCGAGGTCCGCCCTGCCGACATGTCGGCCTGGGTCACCCGACTCCGCAAACACGCGCGTGCCAGATCGAAGCGCGAGCCCCTGACCACGAACGCGCAGGTCCAGCGCAAATTCGCGCAGCGCGTCGAGGAGCACTTCTCGTTTCTCCGGGGGCTGCGATTCACTGGCCCTGCGCTCAGTCGCGAAGACAACCCCCAGACCGGACGGTCCTTCCGCGCGCGTTTCGCCTCCCCGAAGCGCACGCTCGACATCGATCTGGACAGGGCACACGCGGAGTACGCCAACGGGGCCACGTTCAGCATCAGCCCCGTGCCCGTCGTGGACCAGCTCGAGTCGTTCATGAGCGTCATGTACTTCGAGCTCAAGCACAGACAGCTGGGCCATCGGCTCGCAGAGTTCGAAGCGACGCATACGCTCGATGAGATCATGCAGCTGACATTCCCGCTCTTCGCCGATCTCTTCCGCGGCGAGCTTCGACCAGTTCTCATTGGCGAGCAGTGGCATGACGAATACAACTTCTATCGCGACTGACCTTCGACGGGTGAGCCCCAGCCCATGAAGCTCGACCACGTCGCGATCTGGACGGCGGACATTGAAGCGATGCGTACGTTCTACGAGAAGTACTTCGACGCACGGTCGAGCCCGAAATATCGGAACGAGCCCAAGCAGTTCACGTCGTACTTCCTCACGTTCCCTGGTGGCGGCCGCCTGGAGCTCATGCACCGCCCGGACATCTCCAGCATCCCGGGCTCACCGACCTCCGGCGAGTTCATCGGGTACGCGCACCTGGGCGTCGAGCTCGGCTCTCGTGACGCCGTCGATGCCCTGACGAGACGACTGCAGGTGGACGGGTTTCCGCTGCTCGATGGGCCAAGGCGGACGGGCGACGGGTACTACGAGAGCATGGTCGCCGACCCCGAAGGCAACCGGATCGTCATCGCCGAATGAGACGCGACCTCGAAGACCGCCGGGGGTAGGCGCTATGGCCGAGGCCGTTCCGTCATTCGAATGGGCCGACGCGTGGATTCTCGCCGCCGCGATCTGGGCGACTGACGGCGAGGCGCCGGTGCCGCTTTGGCGTCTGATCGCCATCGCCGATGCCCTCAACAAGGCCATCCCGAGCCGTGGCGAGCTCGAAGTCGGAATAGGACGCCTCGCTCGTGCAGGCTATCTGCGTGTCGTGCCGGACGGATTCGAGGCCACACCAACGGCCCTGGCGCTCAAGGCACCTGGGCCACCGATGGAGATCGTGGCCAGGGCCATTGGTGCACGGGAGTGGTCGCCGCAGACCGAGATGCCGCGAACGGTCGAGGCGGTGTACGTGACGGTCGAGGCGTACGGGAAGGCGCTGAGAAAGTATCACAGGGAGTTCGGGAAGGAGCGCCGATCGCAGGAACCGTGAGTTTCGTCTTACCTGCACGCGTGGACTACAGTGTTATCGATGGTGGCAATGCCGTACGTCCTCGTCAACATCGTGCTCGACGCACTCTCGGTGACCTTTTTCTGCCTCACGAGCGCGGCCCTACTCTCGCGCTCCTCATACGCCAACGCCTGGCTGCCGCCGCGCTTGAGACAGCGAAGAGGCGTCGCGTTCGTCGCGCATGCGTTGACATTGGCCCTCGTCCTGATCGCCGCCTCGCGTCTCGTGGGAGGATTCCGCAGCCTGCACGTGTCGTCGATCCCCATCCACGACGCGTTCCTCTCCATCGGCACTGTCAACTCGGTCGTGCTGATCTACCAGGCGATGAACACGCGCTGGTTTCTGAACACCCCCCGCCTTCCAAGGCACCTTCTGCTCGTGGCCATCTCCGTCGTCATGACGTTCGTGCCGGTCATCGCCGTCGTCATCGCGGTCTTCGGCTTGTTCGTCATCAGATGAGCGATCTTGTCCGTCGGTATTCCGAGCGGCATCGGCACTACCACACGCACCAGCACCTCGCCGAGTGCTTCGAGAAGGTCGACGAGATCATCGCGCTGGCCGAACATCCGGCCGAGGTGAAACTCGGTCTCTGGTTCCACGACGCGATCTACGATACGCACCGTCACGACAACGAGGAGCAGAGCGCGGCGTGGGCACGGAGCGCGGCTCGAGAGCTCGGCGCCGGCGGCGAAAGCGCGCGGCGCAACCTCCACCAGTCACTGCTCGACCTCGAACGGTCGGACTGACGACGGGCTACGCCGCCCGGCGCACCGTCCGCGCGAGCGCTTCCTTCCGCTCCGCCAGCTGCGCGCCCAGCCGCTCCAGCGCCGGCGTCCCCATCCGCTCGGCGTCGACGAAGACCCCGCCTTCCTCCTCCATCACATGGGCGAGCACGATGCGCTTGACCAGCCGAACGCCGGCGGTGAACTCGGACGAGCCCGGCTCGTAGGTCTTGACCTCCCGGATCACGGCCCGCAGATGCGCGTGGCCGGCCTGAGCGTCGTCGACTCGCCGGCTGGCCTGCCGCACGGCCGGATAGAACACCTCCTCCTCGGCCTGCGCGTGGACGTCCAGCTCCTCGACGATGCGGTCGAAGAGATCCTGCCGGCTCGGCCCGTCGTCGAGCGGCGTCCGCTCGAATTGCAAGAAGAGATCGCGTACCGCACGATGATCGCGCGACAGCAGCTCGGTCGCCCGCATGGCTAGCGCTCCTTTCCCCGTCGCCCGAACTTCCGCCCCGCGGCGGCTCCGGGCCACGTCGGATCCTCGACCGGGTTGACGAGTCGTTCCTCGCCGCGCTCGCCCGGCTCGACCGCACGCTCGACCGGCTCGAGCTCGGCATACGTGGCCGGCGCCGTGTTGGCCGCCGGATCGGGATCGAGCGACGCGACGCGGTGCTCGCCCGCCGCCGCCTCGAGGTCGGCGTCTTCGGCGCGCACCAGCTCGACGCCGGCCGCCTCCATGCGCAACCGTACGACCGACTCCGACGGCGCGCCCTGCTCGTGGACGACGCGCTGGTAGGCGAAGCTCGGCCAGTCGTCCGGCAGCTCGTCGATCCGCGCCCACTTGCCGCCACTCACCAGCCGCAGCGCCGACTGCTCCTGGATGACGCGCGTGACGTACTCGCGGTTGGTCTCGAAGGTGGCCGGCGTGGGCAGCTCGGTGCCGCAGATCTCCTGCGGTTCCCTGCCCTGCAGGCGCCGTAGCGCGTCGCCGGCGATCCGCAGGTGGTCCAGCTCGCAGGCCAGGAAGATCTCCCAGATCTTCTTGATGCGCGGGTCGACCTCCGTCTCCATGCACGTGTAGTAGTTGGCCACCTCGGTGAACTCGTGCATTACCCACTTCTCGAGCCAGGTCTCCGTCGGGTCCATGAGCGACTCGTACTGGGTGACGTGCTCCTCCTCGACGTTGGAGATCTCCGCGTAGAGCTGGCGGGCTTCCGGGCTGCCATAGAAGTTGCCGACGGTTTTGTAGAAGTTCATCGTCTGCTGCTCGCCGGCCATCAGGGTCAGGACGTTCACCTTGGAACGCGGATGCGCGCGGGTCTTCTCGTAGTGGTTCAGCACGCGGAGGAACGGATCGTTGTGGTGATCCTGGGTCGGGCGCGCCGGCAACACGTCCGTTCGGCCCTGGAGGATCTCGTTCGGGTCCTTGCCGTGGATCAGGTCGAGCAGCTGCGAGTACCGGTAGAGGTGATCGAAGTCCTCGAGGAGGCCGAACTCGAACGCCTGCTTGACGTACTCATCGGGCTCGGTGCGGGCGAGATAGGCGGTCAGCTCGATGGCGACCTGCTCGTAGCCGATGGTCGTCTCCAGCACCGTCTGGTCGGCGGGATTGAGCCAGTTGACGGTGTTCTGCTGCTGGTGCTCGACGCGGCGGAGCGCGGCCAGCTGGCCCTTGAGGTCGGGATCGTCGCACGCCCGCGCGAAGGCATGCGAGAAGATGCCGGCCTCCATCTCGATGCCGTTCATGAGAATCACGCGGCACCGTGTAAAAGCGTCAACGTCCTGCTTGCGGTAGGGCGGCAGCGCGACCTGCTTCCACGTCCTGATCTGCCGCTCCAGCGGAATACCGCGCTCCTCGAACGGATTCATCGCCATGGCACGTCCCTCCTCTGCTCGACGCGAAGTCGTGGAGGGCGAGTGCAAGGCGAGTGCCGCCGTCAGCCGAGGGCGTGTCGGGCCGCGCGCAGCTCCTCGTGGACGGCGTCGGCGCCGCGGAACGGCCGCTCCGCGCGACGGTACCAGTACCGCGCGTTGTCGAGGTCGCCCTCCAGCGTGTGGACGATGCCGTGGAGCCACGCCGCGAGCGTGGATGACTCGTCCTGGACGATCACGTGCGCGGCCTGCCAGTCGCCGCGGTCGAGCAGATCCAGCGCCTCCGCAAGCCGGCTCGCAGGAGGTCTCATCGGCGGCGATCGAACAGGAGCGTCTGGGCGCAGGCACCGAACGGCCCGCGGCCGTCGCTGAGCCGGCCGTGGGCGACGCCGGTGCCGTCGTCACCCACGAACGTCTCCGCCTCCAGCAGGATCCACGGCGGGTTCGGCATGCGCCACAGCACCAGCGTCAGGTCGGCGTTGATGAACGTCCACGTACGGAGGTCGACGACGGCGGAGATCCCGCTCGCCAGATCGGCGGCGGATACCGCGTGCACGAGCGGGGAGTTGGGCTCGTTCTCGACGAGCGGGCGGCGGAAATGAAACCAGGCCGAGGCCGGCCCGGGCTCGAGCAGATCGCCGGCGACCACGCGCGTCTCCACGCCGGTGAAAAAGGGACTCCAGCTGCGGACGTGGGCCGCTACCGGCTGGCCGGCCTCGGGTCCCGCGCTCGGTGGACTCGAGGCCACGCCCGGCGGCGTCGATGCGGGGTCCGTCTTGAGAAAGACCCCGGTGCAGCGGGCGACCGGCTTGCCGCCCTGCGCGAGCGAGGCCTCCACCGTCCGCGCCTTGCGGCCGTCGCGGAGGACCGTGACCGACGGCGCGAGGCGCTCGCGCGTCACCGGCCGCCAGAGATCGAAGCTCAGTCGCGCGAGCGCCATGCCGGTCGCGCCGCCCTCGCGCTCGAGGGCGCGCACCAGCACGCCGCCGTAGGCGCTGCCCTGGAGCGTGTCGGCGGACCAGGGACCAACCGCCCACTCCGTCGGCTGCAACTCCGTCCCGGCGGCGACGAAACAGCACTCCTCGGCCATTCGATTACTTGTCGAGCCAGACGTCCTGCAAGCGGCAGCAGTTGTAGACGACCTGGTGCGGGATCAGGTTCTTCACGTACGCGTGATGCGCGAAGCGGTCGATGCGCCAGCCCATCACCGGCCGCGCGGCATCCTCCTCGAGCTTGCGCTGGATCTGGGCAACGAGCGCCATGCGCTTGGCGTGGTTCAGCTCCTGCGACTGCTCGTCGATCATCCGCATGACCGTCTCGTCGCAGTAGTCGCCGTAGTTGCGCGGCGAGCCGCAGGCGTAGTTCTCGTAGAAGTTGGCGTCCGGGTCGTCGATGCCGAGGCCGGTGAGGTTGGCGCCGATCTGGAACTCACGCCGCGTCACCATGGGATGCCACTGCGCCGTCTCGATCTGCTTGAGCGTCGCCTCGACGCCGACGGCCTTCAGCTCGTTGACGACGAACGAGGCGAAATCGAGATAGATGGCAATCGCGCGAGTGACCATCTCCACCCGCAGCGGCTTGCCGGGACCGAAGCCCGCCTCGGCCAGCAGCCGGCGCGCGCGCTCCTTGTCCTGCGCGCTCTTGCCGTAGCCCGGCAGCTGCGAGACGTCCTTCTCGACGAGCCCCCACACGCCCAGCGGCTTCGGCAGCAGCGAGGCGCCGATGATGGCGCTGCCGCTGTGCACGGCGGTGACATAGGCTCGGCGGTCGATGGCCAGGCTGAGCGCTCGGCGCACGGCCACGTTGTCGAACGGCGGCTTCTTCGTGTTCAGCAGCAGGTTCTCGGTGACGTTCGTGGGCGTCTCCGTGAAGACCATGGTCGGCACGGCCGCCTTGAGCTGCTGGGCGATGGTGACCGTCGTGTCGCCCGGATAGGCCACGTCGACCTGGGCCGCCTGCAGCGCGGCCACCCGCGTGCCGCGCTCGGCCACGATGACGTAGCGCACGGCGTCGAGGTACGGCCGCCCCTTCACGAAGTAGTCGGGATTGCGTACCAGCTCGACGAACTCCCCGCGGCGCCACTCCTTGAACTTGAACGGGCCGGTGCCGAGACACCGCGCGCGGTGCTCGGCCAGGGGGACGTGGGCGGGGAGCACGGGCGAGTAGCCGGACGCCAGCATGGCGAGCAGCGAAGGCTGCGGCCGCTTGAGCCGGAAGACGACCGTGTGAGGATCGGCCGCCTCGATCGCCTCGATGTTCGACCACCACTCCTTGCGCGGGTTCAGGCGCAGCTTGGCAGGGGCGTCCCTGGCCTCGCGGGCGACGTCGAACGTGAACTTCACGTCCTTCGACGTGAACGGCTGGCCGTCGTGCCACTTGACACCCCGGCGGAGAAACAACACCAGATTGCGGTAGTTGTCCTGCCACGACCAGCGCTCGGCGAGCTCGCCTACGATCGTCTCCGGGCGCTCGATCGGCTTCGCCTGATCGTAGATGACGAGATTGCTGTAGCAGGGCATGGCCGGCCACGTGACCGAGTTGGTCGACGTCTCGTGGATGGCAAAGGCCTGGGGCAGGTCCTCGCGGTGCAGGAAACGCACCGTCCCACCGGTCTTCGGGGCCGACTGTGCCAATGCGAGCGACGACAGCAGCGCGATCAACGGGACGAGCAGGGCGAGCGTTCTCAATGGGTCCTCCTCCGCTGGCGGGCGGGTGGACCACCAGTACCGCGCCGTCGACGCGAAGGCAAGGCCCGGCGAGGACGGCCTCGCCGGGCTGGATCGCTCACCGGCCCTGCACCGCCTCCTCCGTCGCGCTCACCGGCCGCACGGCGTCGGTGGTCGCCGTGCGCAGCTTGCGGATCTCGAGGTGCACGCGGCGGTTCAGTTGCTGGCACTCCTTCGTGGTGTCCTCGCAGAGGACGCCGTCGGCGCCGACGGTGGCCACCTTCACCGAACTCTCCGGCACGCCGAGCTCGACGAGGAACTGCTTGACTGCCTCCGCGCGCTTCAGCGCCAGGGCGCGGTTGTACTCGGCCGGGCCCTGACGGTCAGCGTAGCCCTGGACCAGCACGCCCCACGTGCTCTCGCGGTCCATGCTCGCCACCCGCTCCTGCAGCGTGCGCACGGCGTCGGCGCGCAGCCGCACGCTCTTGAAGTCGAAGTAGACGTCGGTGTGCGTGGCGTCCATGGGCAGCGGCGCCGGCGCGGCCGCCCGCACCGGGGTCTCCGCCGGCCTGCTCATCGCCGGCGTGGTCTTGCCCGCCGCCTCCACGCTGTCCGACCGCATCCAGTACGTCGCCACCGCGGACACCGCCACGAGCACGAGGATGCCCACCAGCATCACGATCTCCCGCCCGCTGCCGCCGTTCTGCCGCTCGTCCGTTCCCATCGTCCCTGTCCTTTCGTCGTCGACCACTGCCCGGCGCCGGCGATCCGCCCGTGCGGTGCCGCGCCGGGCGGAAGACAGAGCAACGCCGGAGCCACGGCACCCGGCGCGTGAAGGCGAGGAACGGCGCGTACTTGGCGGCGAGCTGTCGCAACGGGATGCGGGGACGTCCCCGCATCCCCGCATCACGCCCGCCGCTCGTAGTGGCGGCGCAGCAGGGCTTCCAGGGAGCGGAAGTGCCGCTCGGGGAGATTCTTGAACCGCCGGCGGCACGCGGCGACGGCGGCGTCGAGCGATCCGACCCCTTCGACCGTCCGGAGCAGGTGCTCGTGGTACTCGCGCAGCTTCAGCTCCACCGCACGGGTCAGCGCTGCGTCGCCGGCCAGCTCCTGCGCCGCGCGGGCGGAGTCGCCATCCGCGTCCACCAGGGCGCGGAATCCCAGGCCCTTCAGGCGCTGCGTCACCGTGCTGCGGTCCCAGCCGAGGGCGCGCGCGGTGGCCTGCATGTCGAAGCCGTGCCGGCGCAGCGCCGTGAGCACGGCGGCGTCGCTGTCGCGCGGCTCGGCGGGCGCCGGGCCCGGCCCGGCGGCCAGGCGCAGATCGGCCGGTCCGAGCACGTCGCGCTCGGCGAGCGCCGCCGCCTGCCGCAGACAGTTCTGCAGCTCGCGGACGTTGCCGGGCCAGGGGTGGCGCTCGAGGGCCGCGAGGGCCGCCGCCGACAGCGCCAGGCCAGGCCGCTTCATCTCCGCCGCCGCGTCCTTCAAGAGCTGGGCGGCGAGCACGGCGATGTCCGCGCGGCGCTCCCGCAGCGGCGGCAGCCGGAGCACGAGGCCCTTCAGGCGGAAATAGAGGTCCTCGCGGAAGGCCCCTTCGGCCACCGCGCGCTCGAGATCGCGATTGGTGGCCGCGACCACCCGGACGTCGACGGAGGTCGAACGGACGGCGCCGACGCGGTGGAAGCTCTTCTCCTGGAGCACGCGCAGCAGCTTCGATTGATGCTCGGCGCGCAGCTCGCCGATCTCGTCGAGGAAGATCGTCCCGCGGTCGGCCTGCTCGAACCACCCCCGGCGGTCGGCCACGGCGCCGGTGAAGCTGCCACGGACGTGACCGAACAGCTCGCTCTCGAACAGGTCGGGCGGAACGGCCGCCATGTTGACGGCCACGAACGGCTGGCCGGCCCGCCCGCTCAGCCGATGCGCGGCGCGCGCGAACAGCTCCTTGCCCGTACCCGGCTCTCCCACGATCAGGATCGGCAGCGACGACCGCGCGGCCTTCTCCAGGTCGCGAAAGAGTGCCAGCATCACGGGATCGCGCGTGACGATCCCCACGCGCGCGCAGGCCTCGTCCGGCGTGACAGGGCTCGCGACGACGCGTGATTCACCCGCCAGCGCGTCGAGCCGCCGCCGCGTCTCGTCCTCCCGTTCCCGCGCCTGGTCGAGCTGCGCACGGAGCGCCTCCGCCGCGCGGACGAGCTCGCGTTCCGTTCCCGCCGAGCGGGCCACCGCCGCCCGCGCCGCGTCGAGATCTTCCTCGAGGGTTTCCACGGTGGCCTCGTGGCGCGCCAGCGCTTCACGAACGCCGCGCAGCTCGCCCTCCAGCCCGCGGAGGCGTCGGCGCTCGGCGATCTGGCGCCACCCGAGTGCCCCGGCCGACGCGATGACAAGGGCCGCCAGCGGCACGGTGAGGGGCCACACGATGCCGAGCCGGAGCAGCAGCGCCGTGGCTCCGGCGACGGTCAACGCCAGACCGGCCGTGATCGCCAGCGCGATCGGCCACCGAGGCGTGAGCCAGAGCCACGCCGCCGCGATCCCGAGCGCGAGGGCGGCGATCCATACCGGCAGTGCCGCGGCTCGCACCAGCGTCGAGCCCGTCAGCACGGCGCTCGCAAGCTCGGCGTGCAGTTCCATGGCGCGGGCGCGGGCGGGGTCGCCGAGGAGGAACACGATCTTGCCGTTGACGGCGGCGCGCAGCCGCTCGGCGTCCGTGCCGGTCAGCTCGCCCAGGGCCGTGATCGGCAATCCCGGGCTGGGGTCGATGAGCGTGTACCCGTCCGCCCCGATCGCGGTCGCCGGCTCCGCGTTCGACATCACGACGGCGGCCGCGAGGCCGAGCGCCGGATAGCGCCGCTCGGCCTCCTCGACAACCATTGGAATGACGACGAGACCACCGGCCCGGCTGCCGGCGATATGGCCGACGGCGCGCGCCCCGAATCCGCGGGCGGCGTCCGCGTCCGGGCTCTGAGCGACGATCACGTTCCCGGCCTGCGCCACCGCCTGCCGGAGCAGCGCTTCACCGCCGGCGCCGGACTGCGGTGCCCGTGGAACGTCGACCACGATGACGCCCGCACCCGCGCGCGCCAGCCGGCCGATCAGCCGGCCGAGCGCAGCGTGGTCACTGTCGCCTCTTCCGGCGACGACGAGGACGTTCTCGCTCGGCGGCGCCGGGCGGCGCCAGAGCGCGTGGGCGGACGCGTCGAGGGCGGTGATGCCGCCGCCCGCGGCGGCGACGGCGAGGGCGCCGGCGAGGGCACCGATGGCCGCGGCGTGCACGGGGCGGTGGGCGCGCGGCACCAGAGCGGCTACGGGGCGAGCTCCTCGAGCAAGCGGCGCGCGTCCTCGTGCGGCGTGGCGCGCAGGAGCGCGACCGCGCGCGGCACGTCCTTCGGCACGCCGAGGCCGCGGCCGTACACGCGCGCCAGCGCGATGCGCGGCCGTGTCAGCCCCTCTCCGGCCGCCGTCTGGAACCAGGCGAGGATTCGCGTGTCGTACGGCGGCAGCGCACCCGCCAGGCCGTGCTCGTAGAGCGTCTCGAGGTGTTGCTGCGCCGTCTCGTCCAGCGCCGCCGCCTCCCGGATGAGGACGACGACGGACTCCGGTCGCCCCAGCCGCACGAGCGCGGCCCCCAGACTCTCCTCACCGACAGGCGCCACGTCGGGCGCGTCCGCCCGCAGGCCCGCACGATAGTCGCGAAACGCCTGCTCGGCCGCGTGCCGCTCGGCAACCGGACGCCGCGTGCGACCCAGCGCCACTTGCCGCAGCGACGCCAGCGCTTCCTCGGCCGGCGCCACGCCGCGCTCGGCCGCACGCATCCACCATCGGATCGCGCTCGGCAGGCTGATGGGCACGCCGTGGCCCCCGGCGTGAGCGACGCCGGCAAAATACTGTGCGCGACCCACCCCGGCCTCGGCGGCGGCGAGGAACTCCGGCGTCGCCTCCGACTCTCGTCCGGCGAGCTTGAGAACCAGGGCGAGGTTGTAGCGCGCATCATGGTGATTTGGCTGGAGGGTCACCGCCGTGCGATAGGCCTCCGCGGCACCGGCGAGGTCGCGGTCCGCGTACCGCGCCAGGCCAAGGCTGTAGAAAGCGTCGACGCGCTCCGGGTGACGCCGGGTGATCGCCTCCAGCTCCGCGCGTGCGGTGGACGATTCGCGGCGTGACAGGCGCGCGGCCGCGAGCAGCGAGCGGGCGCCGACCGCCTCCGGATCGCGAGCGATCGCCGCGCGCAGCTCCTCGATGGCCCCCTCCACGTCGCCGAGCGCGTAGAGAGCGAGACCGAGCGACGTACGGGCCCCGGTGAGATCGGGCTGGAGCGCCAGCGCCTCCCGGAGCGCGATCGTCGCGCCCGCCATGTCGCCGCCCGCAATGAGCGCTCGACCGCGCGCGAGGGCCGCCCGGCCTGCGGGATCGACACCGACCGCGGGTGCCGGCGGCGTCACGGGCGGCGTGGCCGTGGCGCACGCAGCGTGCATCACGGCGAGCAGCACCAGGATGATCAGCACCGGACGTCCGCGGCCACGGGCAGCCTCCACACGGCGATCATCTCGTCCCTCCGCATCAATCCAGAAATAAGTCCCCGCGCCCCGGACGCGCAAGGCCAGGGGTAGAATGCCGCGTGCCGATGCTCCACGCGGTGGCCGTGTTCGCCGTCTACGTCCTGTCCGGCAAGCTCGGCCTCGCCTTCGCGTTCCTTCACGCGAGCGCCACGCCGGTGTGGCCACCGGCCGGCATCGCGCTGGCGGCGCTGCTGCTCCTCGGCCGCCGTGTCTGGCCGGCCATCTTCATCGGCGCCTTCGTCGTCAACGTGACGACGGCAGGCTCGGTGCTGACATCGCTCGGCATCGCCGCCGGCAACACGCTGGAGGCGCTGCTCGGTGCGTATCTGGTCCGCCGATTCGCGGGCGGCGCGGCCGCGTTCGAGCGCGCGCAGGACATCTTCAAGCTGGCCGTGCTCGCGGCGATGGTGAGCACGTCGGTGAGCGCCACCATCGGCGTCGCCAGCCTGGTGCTCACCGGCCACGCGGCGTCGACGAACGCCGGCTGGATCTGGCTGACGTGGTGGCTCGGCGACCTCTCGGGCATCCTTCTCCTGACGCCGCTCATCGTGCTGTGGGGCCGCCGCAGCTCCGACGAGCCTTTCCGGGAGCGCCGCAGCGAGCTGGTCACGCTCCTCGCGGTGGTGGTGGCCGCCGCCGTGCTCGTCTTCGGCGGTGTCCTGCCCGAAGGCTGGCGGCAGTTGCCCACCGCGTTCGTCTCGATTCCGCCGCTGCTGTGGGCGGCGTACCGGTTCGGCCCGCGCGTGACGAGCCTGGCGCTCGTCGCGCTGTTCGCGGTGGCGGTGGCCGGCACGCTCAGCGGGGCGGGCCCGTTCTCGCCGTACGCGCCGAGCGTCTCGCTCCCACTGGTGCAGGCGTTCCTGGCGATGATGGCGCTCACGGCGCTTCCGCTGGCCGCCGTCGTGGCGGAGCGGCGTCGCGCCGAGGAAGCCGCGCGTGGCCGCCGGGAGCAGCTTCGCGTTCTCGCCGACATCGCGCAATCCATCAGCGGCTCGCTCGACATCGACACCGTCCTTCGGCGCATCGCCGAGGGCGCCCGCACGCTGTGCCGCAGCGACCGAGCGGCCATCTTCCTGCGAGACGAGCGATCGGGAATGATGGCCCCGAGGTTTCGTGTGGGTCCGTCGCAGCCCGCCTATGACGACCTCCACATCCGCGCCGGCGAGGGTCTCGGAGGCCTCGTCATGCAGACGGGACGCCCGCTCCGCACGTCCAACTACCAGGCCGATCCGCGCCTGCCGGAGTCCATGCACGCCATCGCCCGCGAGCGGGGCACCGTCGCCCTCATGGTGGTGCCGATCTCGATCGCCACCGAGGTCGCCGGCCTGCTCTACGTCAGTAACCGAAGCGCGCGCTCGTTCGGCGACAACGACGAAGCGGTCACGGTGCGCCTGGCCGAGCAGGCGGCCATCGCGATCCACAACGCGCGGCTGTTCGCGCGGGAAGGCGCCGCCCGCGCCGAGGCCGAGGCGGCCAATCAGAGCAAGGACGAGTTCCTGGCCATGCTCAGCCACGAGCTGCGCAATCCGCTTGGCGCGATCGGCAGCGCCATCCAGGTGCTCGAGCGTGTCGGCGATTCCGCGGTGGCGGCACGGGCGCGAGCGGTCATCGCCCGTCAGACGCAGCACCTGAGCCACCTCGTCGAAGATCTCCTCGACGTCTCGCGCGCGGTGACCGGCAAGATCGCGCTGCGGCGCGAGGTCGTCGACCTCGGCGCCACTGCCGAGCGCGTGGTGGGCGGATTGGCGGCTCGGCACGCGGCGCGCGTCCGGGACGTCTCCCTTCGGGCGCGGCCGGTGCGCGTCCTCGGCGACGCCGTGCGCCTCGAGCAGGTTGTCAACAACCTGGTCGAAAATGCGCTGAAATACTCGACTCCGGGCGAGCGAATCAGCATGAGCGTGGACGAGGAGGACGGGCGCGCCGTGCTTGCCGTCGCCGACAGCGGCGTCGGCATCGCGCCGGAGCTGCTGCCACACGTCTTCGATCTGTTCGTGCAGGCCGACCGCTCTCTCGAGCGCACCGCGGGAGGCCTCGGTATCGGGCTGACGCTCGTCCGGCAGATCGTCGAGCTGCACGGCGGCACCGTGGAGGCGTCGAGCGAGGGCGTCGGCCGTGGCAGTCGCTTCACCGTGCGCTTGCCGGTGACCGATGTCGCCGTGCCTCCCGCCACCGCGCGACCGGCACCTCGCGGCCGTCGCCAGCGGATTCTCGTCGTCGAGGACCACGAGGACGCGCGCGAGATGCTCGGCGAGCTGGTTCGCGCGCTGGGCCACGAGGTTCACGAGGCTGCCGACGGCACGAGCGCGGTGGACAGGGCGCTGCGACTGTTGCCCGACGTCACGCTGGTCGACATCGGGCTGCCCGGCGTCGACGGCTACGAGGTCGCCCGTCGGATCCGGAACGATCCGCGTGGCAAGCCGTTGCGGCTCGTGGCCGTCACCGGCTACGGGCGCCGCGAAGACCGTGAGCGCGCGCTGGCGTCGGGCTACGACGAGCACATCGTCAAGCCCGTCGATCCGGCGCGACTGGCGATCCTGGTCGGCGAACCATCTTGCGTAGAGGCCCCGCCCGTGAAATCCTCGCCCGACCGGGCCCGCCCATGATGCTGCTGATGGCGCCTCCGCAGACACCGACCACGCGCGCCTGGGGCGCGCGCCTCGCCGCCGCCCTGCCCGAGCTGACGGTCGTCGTGGCCGAGACTCCCGACGAGGCGGCGCGCGTGGCGCCGAATGCCGAGGCCGCCTTCGGGGCCCTTCCGCCCGAGCTGCTGCGCCAGACAAAGCGCCTGCGCTGGCTGCAGGCCCCGCAGGCGGCGCCGCCCGCCGGGTACTACTATCCGGAGCTCGTCACGCACCCGGTCGCGGTCACGAACTTCCGCGAAATCTACAACGACCACATCGCCGCCCACATCATGGCCTTCGTGCTGGCGTTCGCGCGTGACCTGCACCGCTACCTGCCACTGCAGCGCGAGCGGCGCTGGCAGCCGGCGGCGCTCGACACGGGCGTCGTTCACCTCCCGGAAGCGACGGCGTTGATCGTCGGTGTGGGCGGCATCGGGGCGGAGACGGCGCGCCTGGCCGCCGCCTTCGGCATGCGGGTGCTCGGCGTCGACGCGCGCCGCAAGGACTGCCCGCCCGGCGTTGCCGAGCTGCATCCGGCCGAGGCCCTGGACGCCCTCCTGCCCCGCGCCGATTTCGTCATCCTCACCGTGCCGCACACGCCGGCCACCGAGGGGTTCATGCACCGGGCGCGATTCGCGCGCATGAAGCGCGGCGCGTTCTTCATCAACATCGGGCGCGGCAAGACGACGCGGCTCGACGATCTCGTGGCGGCGCTGCGCGCAGGCGAGGTCGCCGGCGCCGGCCTCGACGTCTTCGAGGAGGAGCCGCTGCCCGCCGATCACCCGCTGTGGACGCTGCCCGGCGTCCTCATCACGCCCCACACGGCGGGGTACGGTCCGTATCTGGACGAGCGACGCTTCGAGATCCTCCTCGACAACTGCCGGCGCTTCGTCAGCGGCCGGCCGCTCCGTAACCTCGTCGACAAGACCACCTGGTTCTGAGGCACAGAGGGGAACGGAGCCGCGACTGTCTCTCTCGGGCCACCCACGGGTGAGGGGGACACCGCGCTCCAATACAAAGGAGAGCGACGATGCCGACGCTCAAGACCATCGATGCGATGTTCACCGACGCCGCGGAGCGCAAGGCGATCCCGGGAGTGATCGCGACGGCGGCCAACGATCGAGGAATTCTCTACGAAGGCGCATTCGGCCGGCGCGATCTCACGCAGACCGCGCCGATGACGACCGACACGGTGGTGTGGATCGCGTCGATGACGAAGGCCATCACGTCGGCCGCGGTCATGCAGCTGGTGGAGCGCGGCAAGCTCGCGCTCGACGCGCCGGCGGCCGCCATCGTGCCCGAGCTGAACGCGGCAAAGGTGCTGGAGGGCTTCGACGCCGCCGGCCAGCCGCGGCTGAGAGAGCCCAAGCGACAGATGACCCTGCGTCAGCTGCTGACGCACACGGCGGGGTACAGCTACGAGATCTTCAATTCGCTCATCGCGCAGTACCAGGCGGCGACCAACACGCCGGGCATCACGACGTGCACCAACGCCGCGCTCACCACACCGCTGCTGTTCGATCCCGGTGATCGGTGGGAGTACGGGATCAACATCGACTGGGCGGGCAAGATGGTGGAGGCCGTCTCCGGCCAGCGCCTGGACCGCTATCTCCAGCAGAACATCCTCGGGCCGCTCGGGATGAGCGATACGTCGTTCAAGCTCTCGCCCTCGCAGCGGGCGCGGCTCGCCTCCGTGCACCAGCGCGGGCCGGACGGGGTCCTGGCCCCGATCGAGTTCGAGATCCCGCAGGAGCCGGAGTTCTGCATGGGCGGCGGCGGTCTCTACGGCACCGTCGGCGACTATCTGAAGTTCGCGCAGATGATCATGCGCGGCGGCAGCCTGAACGGCACGACCGTGCTGCGGCCGGAGACGGTCGACCTGATGTCGCAGAACCACATCGGCCCGCTCGAGGTCGGCGTGATCAAGACCGCGATCCCGGCGCTGTCGAACGACGTCGAGCTGTTCCCCGGCATGTCGAAAAAGTGGGGGCTGAGCTTCATCATCAACACCCAGCCGTTGCCGACGGGCCGCTCGGCCAACAGCCTGGCCTGGGCGGGCCTGGCCAACACCTACTTCTGGATCGACCGCACGAAGCAGGTGTGCGGCGTGTTCGCGTCGCAGGTCCTGCCGTTCTACGACGCGGCGGTGGTGGACCTCCTCGTGAAGTTCGAGACGGAGGTCTACCGGGCGCTGTAGACGATCTCCCCGCCGAGGACGGTCATGGCCACCCCGACGTGCCGCAGGCGGTCGGCGGGGACGCGTGACACGTCCTCGGCGAGCACGACCAGGTCGGCCAGCTTGCCGAGCTCCACGCTGCCCTTGATCCTCTCGTCGAACGCCGCAAAGGCGCCGTTGATCGTGTGCATGCGGATGGCCGCCGCGAGATCGACGCGCTCGTGCGGCCCGCACACGTCGCCCTCGGACGTCCGTCGCGTCAGCGCCTGCTCGATGCCGAAGAGCGGCGCGTGGTGGGTGACCGGCGCGTCCGACGAGCCGGCCACCGGCACGCCACGCGCCAGCAGGCTGCGCGCGGGAAACATCGTGTCCGCGCGCTCGCGCCCGTAATTCCGGATGTAGCCGTCGCCGAACTCCCAGAAGAACGCCGGCTGCATGGCCGGCACGATCCCCTGCGCGCGCACGCGCCGCTGCAGATCGGGCGGGCAGATCCCGCAGTGCTCGATGCGGTGGCGCAGTCCGTCGCGCGGCGCCTCCCGCTGCGCGCGGGCCATGGCGTCGAGCGTCTGCTCGATGGCGCGGTCGCCGACCGCGTGCACGGTGCACTGAAAGCCGAGGCGATGCGCGCGGCCCAGCAGCGCGTCCAGCTCGTCCTGCTGCCAGTAGAGGATCCCGCAGTCGGTGCAGTCGGAGGCGTACGGCGCGCGCGTGGCCGCGGTCGGGCCGCTGCTCGAGCCGTCCGTCATCACCTTGAACGCGCCCAGCCGGAGCCGCTCGTCGCCGAGCCCGGTGTGCAGCCCGGTGGCGAGCAGTCCGAGCAGCGGATGCGCCAGGCTGTTCACCGTCGCGAACGCGTAGATGCGCAGGCGGAGGCGCCGCGCGGCCACCAGATCCTGGCAGGGCGCGAAGGCGGGGCCGACGAGCCCGCCGGCGTCGTGCACGCTCGTGCAGCCGGCGGCGAGGTACGCCGCGTCGGCCGCGAGCAGCGCCGCCTCGAATTCCTCCCGGGAGGGCAGCGCCGCGGTCTGGAGCGGCGTCTGCGCCGTCTCGTATGCCACGCCGAGGTTGCGGCCGCCCTCGCGGTCGTAGCGTCCGCCGGCGGGATCGGGCGTGTCGTCGTCGATGCCGGCCAGCGCGAGCGCGCGCGAGCTCACCGACGCGATGTGCCCGCACGTGCGCGTGAAGATCACCGGATGCCCGGGCGCCACCGCGTCCCAGTCGTCGCGATTCGGGTGGCGGCGCTCGACGAGCCGCGACTGATCGTAGCCGCGCCCGCGGATCCACGTGCCGGGTGGCTGCGCCGCGGCGCGCTCGCGGACGGCCTTCTGCAGCGCCTCGATCGACTGCATCCCGGGCGCCTTGCAGTCGATCGAGGCCATCGACATGCCGAGACTCACGAGATGGCAGTGCGCGTCGACGAAGCCGGGCAGCAGCGAGCGACCGCGCAGCTCCACGACCTCCGTCTTCGGTCCCATGAGCGCGCGCACGTCGGCGTCGGCGCCGACGGCCGTGATGCGGCCGCCGGCGACCGCCACCGCCTGCGCGATCGTGTCGGCCGCGTCGACGGTGTGGACGCGTCCGCCGAGGAAGACCAGGTCCGCGCTCATCTCGAGG
>DATBJF010000056.1:0-146472 GCA_036556545.1 Candidatus Methylomirabilota bacterium | reverse complement strand
GGAGCGCCCCGGGTTTTCCGGGGCGCTCCGAAGGTCGGGGGAATGGGGGGCCCTTCGAGGCCCCCCATCTTCATTGCCGCTTGACGCGGAAGTGCGCGCGGCGGTTCCTGGACCAGCAGTCCTCCGTCGAGTCGTTGCACTGCTGCCGGTGCTCGCCGTAGCTGATGATCGCGATGCGTCGCGAGTCGATGCCATGGGAGACGAGATAGTTCTGGGCGCTCTTCGCCCGGCGCTCGCCAAGGGCCACGTTGTACTCGGACGTGCCGCGCTCGTCGCTGTGTCCCTCGATCAGCACCAGGTAGTTCTTGTTCGAGCGGAGCCAGGCGGCATTCGACTGCAGCGCCGACTCCTCCTGCGACCGGATGTCGTACCGATCGAAGTCGAAGTGAACGTCTATCATCTCCGTGGCGGGGCGGAAGTCCTTGACCGGTGGCCGCTCGGCCATTCCGCCGCCGGAGCGACCGGCGCGGCTCGTGCCCCCCCATCCGCCTCCGCTACCCCCGGATCCCGACGACCCGCTCATGCCGCCTGAGCCCGGCGTCGAGCCGTCCTCCGACTGAGCCATCATCCGTGCGCACCCCGTGCTGACCAGGGCGAGCAGAGCCATCGCGCCGATGGCGGTGAACGCCATTTTCATCGCACCCCTCCTCCTCTACGTTGAGATTTGCTGCCGTTCGCCGACCGGCGTGATCGCCGCATGAGTCGCCTGAGAACACTCACCAGCGCGGGCCCATCGCTGCGCAGCTCCGTGGTGGAGTAGAAGGCGAGGCGCCGGAGCACCGCCGCCCCGGCCGGACGGAGCGTCACCTCGACGGCGCGTCCGTCGTGTCCGTTGCGTCTCCGATCCACCAGCCGGCGCGCGACGAGCCGATCGACCAGCTCCACCGCGCTGTGATGCCGGATCTGGAGCCGCTCGGCGAGCACACCGATCGTCGCCGGCCCCCGTCCCTCCAGGCCCTTGAGCTGCAACAGCAGGGCGAACTGCTGGGGCTCGATGCCCGCCGCGCGCGCGGCGTGCTCGCGCCGGCCGAGGAACCGGCGCAGCTGGTAGCGCAAGTCCGCGAGCCTCGCATAGTCCACGCGCGAAGAGCGTCCGTGTACCACGTAAGTCAGTCTATCGAGGGCCGATATAAACCTTGCAATTCTGGATGCGCGACAGAGCGGCACGTGGCTTGCCGCTTTGACCTGACCCGCGGACGACGGCGACGGAAGTCTCGCGACGCGATTTTGTCCGCGTTTCTACTGGGTCGCTGGCGGGACCGCCCTCGGCGGACGCACCGGCGTCGGCGCCAATCTGGCGCTCACCTGGCGGCGGCCGCCGAACTCCGGCACGCCGCGATGACGCGCACGCGCTAGTTCCGCGGCGCCTCCGGCTGCGTCTGGCGGCGGCGCAGCAGCATCAACGAGGCGACGAGCGCCACGATCATCGCCGTGAGAAGACCCAGCTCGATCATGGCGTTGCGAAAGGCCACCGGCCCCTTCTCGAGCAGGTCCGAGAACTCGGCGGTGATGATGAGCACGCGACGCACGGCGGCGATGAGAGCCACCACCAGGAACGGCTCGGGCACCAGCGTGTGCTCGCGGAGCGAGACCTGCACGGTGTAGAGGATCTCCGCGATCATGAGGATGAGCAGGATGCGGTCCAGCAGGTCGATGATGCTCGCGGCGAAGTCGCCGCCGATGAGCGCCCGCCAGAACATCGCGGCGCCGTCGGCGAGCAGCACGATCGCCGCCCCGGCCAGCAGCGCGCCGAGGCCGACGTAGAGGACGTCCTCGACGTACGTGAAGCCGCGAGCGACGACGGCGCGCGCCGAGGCGCCGACGGCCCCCACGTCAGATGGCGCGGCGAGCCGTCACGTCGCTGAGCCCGCCCTCGACGGACTCCGCAACGCTTTGCAGGCGGTCGGCGGCGTCGCCGAGCCGCGCGGCCGTCCGCTCTCGGACGCCCGAGGTCATGTCGTCCAGGTATTCGCGGATCTGGTCGCCGTACAGCCACATCGCCACGCCGCCCGCGATCGCTCCGATGAGGAAGCCCTTCATCATCGATCTCCTTGGAGTGCAGAGTCTGACGAGATCGTGAGAAGCAAGGCGGGTGCCGTCACGTCAGCGTGGCCACTCCGCGAACGCCCCGGCGAAGTCCCGCAGCGACAGGAGGCTCGCGCCGCCGTGGCGACCGGCGGTCGCCCGCTGCTCCAGCGTGTTGTAGCCCCAGCCGGCGAGGAACAATCGCGCCTTCCCGAGCCCGGCGGTCGCCCGCACGAGCGTGAGCGTTTCCAGCATGTCCTCGACGAACCAGAGCCCGTCGCCGCCGGCGGGCAGGCCGCGATCCCGGGCGAGACGCAGCAGCGTCTCCGCCTTCGGCACCGCACGCTCGGGCTCGCGACCGATGATCGGCACCGCGGCCAGCCGCGTGTCCTGCGCCGACAGCAGCGCGCGGGCGAACCGCTCCGCCTTCGTGGTGACGATCGCGACGTCGACGCCCGCCTCCAGCGCTTGCACGACGCGCGCGCCCACGCCGGGATAGAAGGCATGGTGTCGCAGCCAGTCCTTCGGATCCGCGGCGAACCAGGCGTCGCGCGCGGCGTTGAGCGCCCGCGCCAACCCCGCCGTGTCGGTGGGCGCGCGCTCAAGCAATCGGCGCGCCGTCACGCGCCACGCGCCGCGATCCACGAGGTCGGCCTCGCTCACGCCGGAAACGAGCGCGTGGAGCAGCAGAGGCATCTCCCAGCCGGTCTCGACGAGCGGGCGGGCGGCGCTGAACGCCGCCGCCATGGCGCCGGCACGCGCGACGTCGGCGCCCGGCCAGACGGCGGCGTAGGCACGGCACGCGGTCTCGAAGTACTCCGGCCGGCCGTCGCACAGGACTCCGTCGAAGTCGAGCGCCAGGAGGCGCGGCGCCTCTGTCATCCGGCGCGTCACCCGAGCGTCCATCCTACGGTCATCGGAGGATCGTCACGGCGATCGGCGGCCGGGCGAGCCCGTCAGGTGGTGGAGCCGTCGGCGCCCGTGTAGAGCACCAGCGTCGGCGTGTGCGTCCGCTTCTGCAGTCGCTGCGCGAGGGCCGGTGCCAGCGCCGCGCGCAGCCGCCCACGGCGACCCGCGGTCAGCGCGATCAGGTCGGCGCCGAAGGCTTCCGCTTCGCGGGCGATTTCCTCGGCCGGCTCGCCGTAGCGGACCACGGTCTCCACCGGTAGGCCGGCCAGCGCGATTTCCGCCGGCGCGAAGTCGGACAGCGCCCGGCTTTCCAGCCGCGCCATTTCCTGGTCGACCGAGGCGACCATCCAGCCCTGGGGCGTGATCACCTCCGAGGGCACGGAAAAGATTCGCACGAGCCGCACGGCCGCGCCGGCATCGCGCGCGAGCGCGGCCACCACCGGCACCACGGCCTCGGCTCTTTCCCGGCCGTCCAGCGGCACGAGAATTCGCTTCGTCGTCATCGTCATCTCTCCTTGTTCCTTTGGACGCGACGATGCGACGAGAGGATTCCCGGATCAGTCGAGGCCCCAGGTGAAGACGTGCGTCGGCGTGACCTCGACAATAACCGAGTCCGACGGCGACAGGGCCGCCTCCTTCGCGTACTGCGGATACTTCGCGTAGAGCCGCGCCCGGGCTCGCTTGAAGCGCGGCCCGCGCTCGATGAGTCGCGCGGTTCCCTGCACCATCACGCCGCGCAGCTGCGACCAGTCGTCGGAGTAGAGATCGACGGTGACCGCGATCTGCGGGTTGGCTTCCAGGTTCTTCGCCTTGCGGCCGTCGTCACCGGACCCGAAGTAGATCCTGTCGCCGGCCAGGACGTGGCAGACGGGGACGAGGTGCGGACGACCTTCGGCGCCGGCCGTGGCCACACGGCACACGCGCTCGTTCGCGATGAGCTTCGCCACTTTCTTGCTGAGTCGCACGGCACACCTCCGGTGGAGATCATGGCGGCATTTCGTACTGCGGCGCGATGTCCGCGGTCACGACCAGCGTCATCCGGATCGGGTAGTCGCGGCCGGCGTCGAGGTGCGCGACCCAGGCCGCCATCCGATGCAGACCGTCGAAGACGGTGATCGGCCCGGTCAGGCTTCGCCCGATGGCCAGCACCGGACCGCCGACGTCATTCTCGTCGGCGGCGAGCCGACGCACCCAGTCGCCCGACGCGCCGGACTCCGCGAGCTTGCTCCTGCCGTAGTCGGCCAGCGGCCGCGCGTGCATGACTCGAATGGATAGCAAGTCGGCCTTGGAGACCTCGACGGCGACCCACTCGGTGGGATTCGCCGCCAGGATGGCGGCGATGAGATGAAACCGCACCTGGACCAGGACACGAATCGCTTCCAGCCGGCGTCGTGGCCCGATGAACTGTTCCAGGTAGCCGCGGGCAAGGCGCCCTCCCTCGATCAGGCGCCCTTCGATCTCGTGCTCACCCCACTCGGCGAGCACGTCGCCGACGCGAACCGCGCCCAGCCGCTTCAACGAAGCGTCTCCGGCGGGCGGCCGTCCAATCGGGCGATCGACACCTTTTAATCTTAGCGCGCAGGGCCCGCTACGTGAGCACCTTCGGCAACCGGATCGGCGCTCACGGAAACAACGAGGCCAACCGCCTCAGCCGTTTGCGCGTTTGCGCTCGAACTCCCAGGCTGCGAAGCAGCGGACATGGACATGGAACTTATCGAGGCCGCCACCACCGTCCTGCTCGAACTCGATCTCGAACTCCTTTTCGTCTTTCGTGACCGGCAGTCCGCAGACCTGACACGGCGCGCCGACACCGGGACCGCCCCAGACACGGTCCGCCGATCGGGACGGAAGCTTGCCTCGGCGGACTACCTCGCGGGCTCTTTCACGAAGCGCGTCTTCATCGGGCATTGGCGTGACCTCGGTAGAACGGCATGGAGGATCGGGCCAGATGCCAGGGGGTCGGACGCCGGTGTGCGTCTACCCGACAACCCTATGGAAGGCGCCGTCAGACTACCACACACCAGGTTGACGCAACGACGGAGACGAGGGGGCGACGGATGCCGCCCCCTGCGATCTGGCTGATTGAATGGCGGGCTCGACGGGACTTGAACCCGCGACCTCTGGATTGACAGTCCAGTGTGCTAACCAGGCTGCACCACGAGCCCGCACCGCCGGCGATTGAGCCTCCAAACGCTATCACGCGCGCCCCGGAGGGTCAACGCGGCGTGCGGGCGGCGGCGCTAGAGCGAGAGCTGTCGGCCGTCGTCCCGCGGGGGCAGCTCCACGCGGGCGATGCGCAGCTTTCCTTCCTGCGCCAGCATCGAGAGGACGGAGGACACGGCCCCCTCGGACAGCCGCAGCATGCGGGCGATCTCGCCAGGGGTCATCGACCCGTGGCGCTCGAGGACCACGCGCACGTCACGATCGATGTCGTACCACCAGCTCTCCATGGCGTCCTCCTTCGACGTTGCGGATTGGTCACCATAGCCGGATCGCTGCCGCGTCCACAACCCCGGAAAACTTTTTCCCGACGAGTTTGTGAGAGCGTCCGTGAATGGCGCGGATCACGACGGCGCACTTCTTGCTGTCGTCGTGACTGGTATGACGACCCTTCCGCGAGATTCCGACGTGGTCGGCGCCGCCGTGCTCCTGGCCATCGTGCTCGTGGCCGGCATCCGCGCCCTGCTGTAGCGACCCGGACGCGCGCCGGGCGAGCCCGGAACGGCGGACTGACGTACACTCTCCGCCGTGACGTCGCTCCCGTTCGGTCAGCCGGCTCCGGACTTCAGCCTGCCGTCGACAGGCGGCAACACCGTCTCGCTGCGCGATTTCCGGGGGCGCGCGGACGTCGTGCTCGTCTTCTACTGCTACGACTTCGGCCGCATCTGAAGCCCGGAGCTGGGCGGCCTGGGCCAGGTCGCGGCCAAGCTCACCGATCGCGGCGCGGCCATCCTCGCCGTCAGCGGCGACAGCCCCTTCTGCCACGAAGCGTTCGCGCAGAGCGCGCGCCTCGCCTTTCCGCTCCTGAGCGACATCCACCGGACGGCCATCCGCGCATACGGCGTGCTCGACGAGGAGCGCAACGTCGCCTATCGCTCGACCTTCATCATCGATCGCGACGGTGTGCTCCGATGGGGCCAGGCGGGCGATCGTGAGATGGTCCGCGACGGCACGGAGATCCTCCGCGTCCTCGAGCTGATCGCGGCCCGCCGCGGCGGGCGCTGAGGCAGGCGATGGACGAGCCGCTCCGCACGCCGACCCGGCGGCTCGCCTTCATCGTGTCACCGAAGCGCATGGACCTCTACGAGAAGCTGCGTGAGGCGCTCATCCGAGAGCCCGACGTCGATCTGATCCTCGACCGCCGGATGGCCGACCGCCGCGTCGCCGACTCCCCCATCGAGCGGGAGCGCCGGGGCGGCGAGCGCCGGCTGGCCGAAGTCGACGCGGAGGTGCGCGAGTACGGCTGGGCGGTGCTCAGGCTGCGCGGCGCCGCGCGTCGCTAGACTAGCGTCGCGCTTTCTGGAACGCGCGCTCGAACCCCGGCAGCGCGCGGACGATGGTCTCCCGGTCGACGGTGAGCGAGATGCGGATATGGCCGGGCGCGCCGAAGCCCGAGCCCGGGACCGTGAGCACGCCCTCGTCGGCGAGCAGCCGCACGAACGCCACGTCGTCGTCGATCGGCGTGCGGGGGAACACGTAGAAGGCGCCCTGCGGCTTCACGCACTCGTAGCCGATCCGCCTGAGCCCCTCGTACATGAGGTCGCGCTTCTCGCGGTATGGCGCGACGTCGATCACCTGGTCGCCGACCTCCGCCACCACCCACTGCCACAGGGCCGGCGCGTTGACGAAGCCGAGCACGCGGCTGGTGAACGTGCACGCCTCGAAGAGCTGCGCGGCCTCGGGCATGCGCGGCGAGAACGCCAGGTAGCCGATCCGCTCGCCGGGGATGGCGAGCGACTTCGACCACGAGGTGGCGACGATGGCGCGCGTCACCAGCGGCGGGACGTGCGGCGGCACGACGTCGTCGAATACGAGAGCCCGGTACGGCTCGTCGCTGACCAGGACGATGGGCCGGGCGGAGCGCGTGAGGAGCTTCTCGATCTCGACGAACGTCGATACCGGGTAGATCACGCCGCTCGGGTTGTTCGGCGAGTTGAGGAGGATGACGCGCGTGCGGGGCGTGATGGCCGCCGCGAGGGCGTCGATGTTCGGCGTGAGGTCGGCGTTGGGCCGCGCGACCACCAGCTTGCCGCCGTGGTTCTCGGCGTAGAACGTGTACTCCGCGAAGAACGGCGCCACCGTCAGGACCTCGTCGCCGGGGTCGAGCACGGCCTTCAGCACCGTATTGAGCGCCGCGCCCGCTCCCACGGTCATGATCACGTGATTGGCGGTGTACGGAAGGCCCGTCTCCCCGCGCAGGCGCTGCGCCACCGCCTCGCGGACTCGGGGGTGACCGGCGTTGGGCATGTACGCATGCAGGTGCCGCGCGTCGCTGTCGAGGACGCGCCGGGCGGCGGCGAGCACCGCCGGCGGCGGCTCGATCTCCGGATTGCCGAGTGTGAAGTCGAAGACCTTGTCGGCGCCCCGCTCCTGCTTGAGCCGCGCCCCCTCCTCGAACATGCGGCGGATCCACGAGGCCTTCTGTAGATTCTCGGTGACGGCGCGGGAAACGATCACCCGAGGAGTATAGCGTCGTTCACGCCGCGCGGGTCGTGCGTCGCTCGTCTGCGCGCCGCCGAAACTCGCTCGAGCCCCCTCGTCTTCGGAGACCGCTTGCGGGAGCGCGCCCGCGCCGCTATCCTCGCTGGCGGCGCGGCCGGACCGCCCACTCCTATGCCCCGATTCATTCTCGTCGTCGAGAACGATCCGCCTCTCCTGCAGACGCTCGCCGACACGGTCATGGGACTCGGATACGACGCCACGGTGGCCACGACCGGGGTCGACAGCGTGACCCTCGCCGAGGTGGCGCCGCCGGACGCCATCATCCTCGACATCGCCGTGCCCGAGGCGACCGGAATGACGACGTTCGAGCGGCTCCGACAGGCGCATCCCGGCGTGCCGATCATCATGGTGGCGCCCGCCAGCTCGGAGCAGTTCGTGCGCGATTCGCTGAAGCGCGGCGCCTTCGACTACGTCACGAAGCCGCTGAACGTCTCCCACCTCACCGAGGTGCTCCGGGCGGCCGTACGGCGCACGGCCCGATGATGGTGGGCGGAGCAGGGATCGAACCTGCGACCTCAGCCTTGTAAGGGCCGCGCTCTCCCAGCTGAGCTATCCGCCCGCGATCGAGACGAGGAGGATGAGCGGATAGTAGCATCGGCTTGACGACACCATGACCGCCGATCCCATATTCTTTCGCGACCTCGCCATGGTCCTCGTCGCGGCCGTGCTCGGCGCCGCCGCGGCGTGGCTGGTGCGGCAGCCGCTCGTCCTCGGGTACGTCGTGGCGGGGCTGGCCGTCGGGCCGTTCACGCCGGGGCCCACCGTCGCCCACCTGCACACGCTGGAGCTCTTCGCCGAGATCGGCGTCGCGCTGCTGATGTTCTCGATCGGCATCGAATTCTCGCTCACCGACCTCCTGCGCGTGAAGTGGGTGGCCCTCATCGGTGGCCCGGTCGGCATCGTGCTGTCGGTCGGCCTCGGCCTGGTCGCCGCCGTGCTGCTCGGCTGGCCGCTGCTGCAGGGCGGCATCATCGGCATCGTGGTGTCGGTGGCCAGCACGATGGTGGTGGCGCGGCTTCTCATCGACCATGGCGAGCTGCACTCGCGCCACGGCCGCGTCATCATCGGCATGTCCCTCGTCGAGGACCTGGCCGTGATCGTCCTGACCGTGCTGCTCCCGGAGTTCGGGGCGCTGGCCACGGATCGGATCGTCGCCATCGCGGAGGCCCTGGGCCGCGCAGCCCTCGTGCTGGCGCCGTTCGCCTACCTGGCCGCCAAGGTGGTGCCGCGCGTCATGACGCGCGTGGCGCGCACGCAGAGCGACGAGCTGTTCCTGATCGTCGCGCTGGCCATCGGGCTCGGCACGGCCGCGCTCACGCAGGCCGTGGGGCTGTCACTGGCCCTGGGGGCGTTCCTGGGCGGCCTGCTCATCGGCAACTCGGACTACTCGCACGAGGCGCTGGCCCGGCTGCTCCCCCTGCGCGACGTGTTCGTCGCCCTCTTCTTCGTCACCGTGGGCGCCCTCATGGATCCCAACAGCGTGCTCGACAATCTGCCGCTGCTCGGCGCCATGCTGACGCTGATCGTCCTCGGCAAGCTCGTCATCCGGGCCGGCATCGTGCACGCCTTCGGCTATCCGCTGTCGACGGGGCTGCTGGTCGGCGCCGGCATGGCGCAGATCGGTGAGTTTTCCTATGTCCTCGTGCACGTCGCGCGCGACACCAACCAGGTCGGCGCCGACGTCTACAACGCCACGCTCGCGGCCTCGCTGCTCAGCATCCTGATCAACGCGCCGCTGGTGCGGCACGCGCCGCGCTGGCTGAGCGCGCTCGGTCTGATGGAATCACGGAGCGCGGCGTCGTCACCGCCGGCCGGCGACGAGCAGCGTGGCCACGTCGTGCTGTGCGGCTTCGGGCGCGTCGGCAGCGCCGTGGGCGAGGCACTGGCGACGTTCGGACTGCGCTACACGGTCATCGAGCGCGACCCCGACGTCGTGAAGGGACTCGTCACGCGGGGGGTGCCGGCGCTGTACGGCGACGCGGGGCGTCGCTCCACGCTCGAGCGGGCCGGCGTGCGCGAGGCCGCCCTGCTCATCGTGGCGCTGCCCGACGTCGAGCATGCGCGGCTGGCCGTCCGCGCCGCCCGCTCGCTGAACGCGCACGTGCCCATGCTGGTCCGCGCGCACGGCCGCGCGCAGTCGGACGCCCTGCAGCGCGACGGCGCGAGCGAGGTGATCCAGCCGGAGCTGGAGGCCGCCGGCACGCTGATCCGCCACGCGCTGGCGCGGCTCCAGCTGCCCAAGTCCCTGGCCCTCGACTACCTGGAGCGCTTTCGCGACGCCATGGGGTCGGCGCAGGCACCGCCGTCGGGGCCGGACGCAATGCCGGAGGTGCGCGAGGTCGCGGTGGGAAGCGACGCCGTCGCCGACCAGTCGCTGCGCGAGTCACGCATCCGCGAGCGCTTCGGCGTCACGGTGGTGGCGGTGGTCCGGGAAGGCGACGTCGTCCTGAACCCGCCGCCGGACACGATGCTGCGCCCGGGTGACCGCGTGCGGCTCTTCGGACTTCCCGCTCAGATCGACCGCTTCGTTCGCGAGACGGCGGGATAGAGGAGCGTCGTCAACTACCGCCAGAGCTTGCGGCCGAGATCACGCACGGCTGCCTTGAAGTCGTCCCCGGCCGTCGACAATCCACCACGGATCGTCTTCCAGTCCTCGCGCAGCTTGTCGGCGAGCTGAGGCTCTTGCGGCTTTGCCATCGCAGCGCCGCCATCGCCGGCACGGGCGGGCGCCTCGACAGTGGCGCGCCCCGAAGGCGGCACGACGCGTGGGCTCGGCACCGGCTCGGGCGCCCGCGCCGCCGTGGGAAGCGGGCGGTGCGCCACCGGCTCCGGGGCCCGCGGCCGAGGTGCCACGACCGGCTCTGCTGCCGGCGGACGGGGCGCAACCGTGGGTTCCGGCGCCGGTGGCCGCGGGGTAAGCACCTGCTCGGGCGCGGCCGGCCGCGGCGCCGTGACCGGCTCCGGGCTGTGCGGAGACGCAGGCGGCAGGGGCGACACCGGCGCGGGATTCGGGGTCGGCGCGGGTTCGATCACGGCCGGCGCCGGCCTGGCTTCCTTCGCCGGAGGCTCCGCACGGCGCGGCAACGCGGCGATTGTCCGCTCGAGCTGCTTGGCACGCGCGCTCATCGAGCCGACCTCGTCGCCGAGTCTGCGGGCGGCGCCGTCCACCGCCGTCATGCGCGCTTCCGCCTGCTCGAGGCGCGTGGTGATGGCTTTGACCTCCGCGGCCAGCGCCTGCACCCGCGCTTCGGCCGCGCGATCGGGCTCCATCTTCACCACCGTCGCCGACGCCGGCCGCGGCTCCCGCGTCGGCGTGACGAGCATAATGAGCGTGAGCACGCCGGTGACGGCGAAGCAGACGCCGGCGAGCGCATGACCTAAGCGGGTGACGAGGAGGCCACGCTCGGTGGTTTCACCAGCCACTGGCGTGAGGCCGTAGCGCGCCACCAGCAGGCACATCACGAGGGCTCCGAGCGTGCTGGCGACGATGCTGACAACGAGTGCCGTGTGGGCGGACGGGGGCATAGATCTCCTCCAGCCCCTGTAACTTCTACTCTACCAGACGGTGCTAGAGACCCAGGGCGGCGAGCCGCGCTCGGGTCGGGACGCCGTCGGCGTCCCAGCCGCGAAGGCCGTAGTAGACGTCCAGCATCGCGTCGAGCTCGTCCGGCGGACAGTACATCCCCGCCGACGGCCCGTCGGGAATCGGCTCGTGCATGACCCGCCACGGCAAGACGTCGTCGCGGCGGCGGACGCCTTCTCGCACGTTGAACATCCGCTCGAGGTTCACGATGCGCTCACCTGCGCGCTCGAGCTCCTCGACGCCGACGTCCCAGCCGGTCACCGCGCGCACCATGGCCGCGTAGGGCTCCCCCACGAACAGCCCGAAGCCCCGCTCGGACGTGAAGCGACACAGCACGAGCGCGTCGCCCACTGCGGTGAAGTGCTGGCTGCGCATCGCGAAGTCCGGCTTGTCCTTGGTGCCGCGGCGGTCGAACGTCGGCGCGTACTGCGGCGTCGGTCGCGTGTCGTGATGGCTGCCGCCGCGGGTGGCGGTCGCGTAGCCGATGGAAAGCCCCTTGAGCGCCCGCGCCGAATGTGCGGGCAGCTCCAGCCGCTTGACCGCGTAGACCAGGTTGGTCGCATCGGGTCGGATCGATTCGGCGAGCCGCCACGCGCCCTCGGCGAGCCGCTCGCCGAACCCCTCTCGCGCCGCGGTCATCTCCACCAGGCGCAGCATCCCGCGCCAGTCTCCCCAGCCGAACGGCATCCCGACGTCACGCGCGTCCAGCCAGCCGCGCTCGACCGCCTCCGCCACGAAGGCGAGCGTCACGCCCATGGAGATCGTGTCCATGCCGAGGAGATCGCACAGGTCGTTGGCCAGGATCAGCGCCTCGGGGTTGGCGATGCCGAGCATCGGCCCCAGCGCGAAGATCGTCTCGTACTCGGGCATCTTCGCCCGGCGGCCGGCGAACTCGCCGGAGGGGATGGCGTACTGCTTGCCACACGCCACCGGGCACTTGAGGCAGGTGGTGTCGCGATCGTGATAGTGGTCCTTCATCTCCTCGCCGCCCACCGCCCGCGCCTCGGCAAAGACCTCGGAGCGCAGGTTGTAGCTGCCGAGCGCGCCCAGCGCGTTGATCGGCCCCACCAGGAACGGCGTGCCGAAGGTCGACAGCGCCTTCGTGCCCGTCTTCAACGGCTCCCGCGTCGCATCCAGCAATGCCTTCAGCGCCCCGGCGTCGGCCACGTCCGTCTTCCGCGCGCCGCGCACGACGACGGCCTTGAGATTCTTGCTTCCGAGCACGGCGCCGATGCCGCCGCGGCCGGAGACGCCCTCACGATTCTTCCAGTAGTGCGCCATGGCCGCGAAGCGCACGCGGCGCTCGCCCGCGGGTCCGATGGCGATGGCATCCGCGTCGCCGCCCTCGAGCGTCGTGAGCGCTGCGACCGCGTCGCGGGTGGTGCGCCCCCAGACGTCGTCCGCCGGCTTGATCTCGGCGCCGGACTCCGTCACGAGGAGATAGGACGGCCGCGCGGCGCGGCCGGTGATGAACACGGCATCGAAGCCGGTGCGCTTCAACGTCGCCGGGAAGCGGCCGCCGAACGTCGAGTCGAAGAAGAGCCCGGTGAGCGGCGATTTGGCGGCGACGCAGGCGCGGCTGTTGCCCGGCACCGTCGTGTCGGTGACGGGCCCCACCGCGAAGACGACGGCGTTGCGCGGATCGAAGGCGTCGATGCCGGCGGGGACGTGATCGTAGAGGAGCCGGACGGCGAGGCCGTTGCCGCCGAGGAGCGCCCGCGCCGTCGGCTCGGTCAGGGGCTCGACGTGCGCCGTCCCACGGCTCAGATCGACGAAGAGGATGCGGCCGCCGTACCCCTTCACGGCCGTCGGAGGCCGGCGAGCTCCTTGCGGGCGGCGTCGCGGACGTCCGGCGAAAGGTCCGCCTGCGCCAGCAGCTTCCGATACGCGGTGGCCGCGGCCTCGTCCTGCTTCGAGGCCGCCAGCGCGCGCGCCGCCGACAGCAGGCCGCGGCGGCCCGCCGGCGTGTCGGGGGCGACGTACGCCGCCGTCAGGTAGTACTCTGCGGCCGCGAGATGGTCCCCGTCGCCGGCGTAGGCCTCGCCCATCGCCTGCGCGGCGTCGACCACGACCGCGTTGTCGGCGGACTTCAGCAGGCGGTCGAGGACGCCGCGCGCCTGCTCGTATCGCTTGTCCTGCAGGAGCAGGCGCGCGTGGCTGAACATCGCCTGCCCGCTCCACTCGGGGCCGGACATGTCACGCGGGCCCCGTGAGTAGGCTTCCAGCGCGCCGCGCTTGTCACCCGCCTGCTCGCGCGCCCGCGCCAGGGCGAGCCAGGCGCGGCCGGCGCGGGGATCGCTCGGAGAGCTGGTGACGAACTGCTCGAGCCCGCGACGGGCATCGGCGGCGCGTCCTGTCTCCAGCTGCGCCTCGGCGAGGCGGAGGGCGGCATCCTCGGCCAGCGGGCTCTGCGGATAGCGCTGGCGCAGCAGGAGCGTGCTCTCGTACGCGATCGGCCACGCGCCCGCGGCGGCCGCCGCGGCGCCGACCCGCTCGAGGGCGTCCGGCGTCGCCTCGTAGGCGGCGTAGTCGGTCGTCAGCCGTCGCGCGTAACCCAGCGCCGCCGGCCAGTCCTTCTCCTCCACCGAGATGGTCGTCAGGACGTAGAGCAGCGCGCCGGCCCGCCGCACCGAGCTCGGGCCCGGCGTGACCGCGGCGAGACTCGCCAGCGCCGGCTGCTTGAACTCCTTGACGGAGCCTTGTTGAAACGCGACCGCCGCGAGCCCGTACGTGGCGGCGGCCGCCTCGGCCGGCGTGCCCGCGTCGCGCGCCGCCTTGAACGCCGTCTCGGCATCCTGCGTCCGCCGCCGCGCCAGCGCCGCGGCGCCGAGGCCGAGCTGGCCGAAGGCCGTGAGGCCGTCCTTCTGGGCGACAGTGAACTCACGCACGGCCTCGTCGAAGCTGCGCTCCTCGAGGAGCGCTGTGCCCAGCGCCGCGTGGGCGCGGCCGAAGAGGGCCGGGAACGGCGCCCGCGCCAGCCATTCGCGCAACGTGGCCGTGGCAGAGGCCGCGTCGCCGCTCCGCAGCTGGAGCAGCCCACGGTTCAGGCGCGCGAACTCCGCGCGCGGATGCGTCGGATACGTGGTGATGATGCGATCGAGGAGCTCGCGACCGGCCGTGAGATCGCCGGCCTCGAGCGCGAGCTCGGAGGCGAGCACGAGGCCGTCCGCGGCATGGGCATGGTCGGGCGTGGCCCGCACGAACTCGACCAGCTCGCGGCGAGCGTCCGGCTTCTTGCCCTGCCGCAGCAGCGACCACGCCAGGCCGAGACGCGCCGCCGGCGCCTGCGGATCGTTGGGGAACTCCGTCAGCAGCCGCCGGAACGCGGCCGCGGCCGCCACGTGATCACCGGCATGGTAGGCGGCCTCGCCCTGCAGCAGCAGGGCCGGCCGCCGCACCTCGGGCGGGGTCCTGGCGTTGACGACCGGGGTGAGCTCGGAGACGGCCTGCGCGAACTCGCGCAGCTCGAAGTTCACCAGCGCCTCGCGCACCGCGGCCTGCCGGGCGTTCACCGAGTCGCGATCAGCCTTCTGGGCCATGTCGAACTGGGTACGGGCCTCGTCGCGATTGCCGTGGGCGCGGTCGGCCTCACCCTTGACGAGGAGCACCCACGCGCGCGCGGACGCCGGCAGTGGGGTGCCGAGCAGCTGCTGGAAGATCGGGCCCGATTCCACCGCGGCCGGCGCATCGACGGCGGCGCGCGCGACGCGGAACAGCATGGCCTGGGCGAGCGCCGAGCGCCGCGAGGCGAGGCCCGCGACGAGCTTCTGCGCTTCCGCCCACTCACCGCTGCCGAGCAGGGCCAGCGCAAGGCCGGCCTCCGCCCAGTCGCGCTCGGTGGCCGTGCGCTGCGCGAGATAGACGCGGAACGCCGCCTCCGCGTCGCGGTGGCGACCGGCGGTGAGGCTCCACCACCCGAGGCGCAGCTGGCCGGCGAGCAGCAGCGGATGCGGCCCGCCCTGCGTGAACTGCCGCATCAGCGTTTCGGCTCGCGCGGCGTCGCCCTTTCGGCCGGCCGCCTCCGCGTGCCAGAACGTGATGTCGCGCGCGATCGCGGGCGGGATCGGCCGCCCGGCCAGCGCCGTCCACGTCTGGTCGGCCTCGTCGTAACGGCCGAGCGCCATCAGCGCGAGGCCGAGCCCGTGGCGGCCCCAGGCGTCCACCGAGGCGGGATTGGCGCCGGCAAGGAGCTGCGTGAACGCCTCGCGCGCGCGCGCATGCTGGCCCAGGCGCAACGCCGTCCAGCCGCTCGAATGCAGCGCCCACGCGCCCCACTCCTGGCGGGACGACTGCTCGGCGACCTGGCGGAAGAGCCAGTCCGCCTTTTCCAGAGTGCCGAGCTGCCAGTACGTCTCGGCCAGCCAGTAGCGCGCCTCGTTCAGCAGATCGCGCTCCGTGCCGCGGCGCACGGCGGGCTCGAGCGCCTTGGCCGCCTCTTCGTACTCGCCGCGCTGGTAGCGCGCGCGCCCGCACTCGAGCGACTCGGCCGCGATACCGAGCCACGCGCCGACGCAGGGTAGCTTGCGCGGCGCTTCGATGAACGCCACCGGCTTGGCCGCGGCGGGCGGCGCCGGCGCGACCAGCGGCAAGGTCGGCAGGGCCACGGGGATGGGCGGCAGCGGGAGCTCGATCGCGATCGACGGCTTGTCGAGCGGGGCGTTGGCGAACGGAACGAGTCGTGCGAGATCGGGCCCCGGCGGATCGGCGGGGCGCGGGGCGGCGCCGACCAGCGCCAGCCAGAGCGCGAGCAAGCCGAGCGCGTGCCGCCTCATGACCGTCCTTCCTTCCTGGGCGCCGGCTTCGTGGGCGCCGGCGTCGAGGGAGCCTGGCCCAGGCGCGACTTCATGGTCTTCGCGCGCTCCCGAGCCCAGTCGCGCAGCGTCGCGTCCGGGCTGCGGTTGACCACGGACTCGTAGGCGGCCAGCGCCGCCTTCCAGTCCTTCTGCTCCTCACGCGCGAGCCCGAGACCCGCCAGCGCGCGGTAGCGCACGCCCGCGTCGACGTCGCCGACGCTCTTCACCGCCTCGAACGCCTTCGCCGCCGGCGCGTAGTTCTTCTGCTTCAGCTGCGATTCCCCGACCAGCAGCAACGCTTCCGCCTTCACGGCGTCGTCGTCGCTCCCGGCCGCCTGCTGGCCCAGCACCACGGCCGCCTTCCAGTTCTTGTCCTTGAACGCGGCGTTCGCGCGATCGAGCGCGGCGCGCCGCGTGAACGAGTGCTGCGGAAACTCCGCGCTCAATCGCTTCCACGCCGCGTCGACGTCTTTCGGCCGGCCGAGCCGCGTGGCGATCTGCACGGCGTTGTAGAGCGCGTCGGCGGAGGCCGGCTCCTGCTCCATGAGCGCCTTGTAGGCCTCGAGCATGTCTTCGCGGTCACCGCTCCTGGCCATCGACTGCGCGATGAGCTTCCGCGCCGCCGGCGCCTGCTCGTGGGACGGATTGGCGGCCACGAACGCGCGCAGGTCGGCGACACCGCCGCGCGCGTCGCCGGAGCTGGTCTTGGCCCACCCGAGCAGAAACTGCGCGTCCGCGGCCAGGCGCGAGCCCGGATACTTGGAGGCGAACGACTGCAGCGCCGCCGCCGCCTCACCCGGCTTCTTCTCGTCGATCAGGGTGCGCGCGAGCTGGAGCGTGGCCGAAGCGGCCTGCGGATGATCCGGCCACGTCTGGAGAAACTCGCGGAACCCGGCGATCGCGGGCTCGGGCAGCTTCATCTCGAGATCACACCACGCGCGCCCGTACACGGCGTCACCGGCGAACGGCGAGGCGGCGTCGGCTCGCACGACGGCGTCGTAGGCGCCGCGCGCCTCGGCGAAGCGCTTGAGCCGGAAGAGCGCTTCGCCCTCCCAGAAACGGCTCTCTTGCGGCCGTCCGGGCGCGGGGGTCAGCGTCTGCGCCCGGCGAAACGCCTCGAGCGCGCCCTCGGCGTCGCCGGCGCGCAGCCGGGCCTTGCCAAGGAGCAGGACCGCCTCGGGCAGCCGCGCGTCCTTCGGATACTGCTGAACGAAGCGCTCCAGCGCGCGGCGCGAGACGGGATAGAGGCCGTCCGCGAAGCTCCGCTCGCCCACGAGCCACAGACGATCGGCGTCGTCCAGCGCGGCGACGGGAGACACGACGGACAGCGCGAGCAGGACGGCGAGGCAGGCCGGAACACACGGCACGCGACCCATCACAGACGAAAGCGTACCACGGCAACCGTCAAGCGCTCATACGTCTCGATGATTTATCGACGACCTCCGTGGTCGTTCGCAATCGCAGAGGGACGTCGCCACGGGCTCCGATGTCCGGGGACGGCACGCTATGGTACCGTCACCGCGTGCGTGTGTGCGTCTTCGATCTCGACCACACCCTGGTCAACTCCCCGCTCGACCTGGCCGCGATGGCGCTGGAGATGCGGGCGCTGATCGAGGAGCAGTGCGGGCCGCTGCCCGCGCGGCCCGAGCGCTACCGCGTCGGCGAGCTGATCCGCCACTGCGCCGCCGCGGCGCCGGCGATGTCGGCGCCGGTGTGGGCGATCGCGCTCGAGCACGAGCGCCGCGCCGTGGAGGCGGCGTGGCTCGAGCCGGGCGCCCGGGAGGCGCTCACCGGCGCGCGCGCCGCCGGGTTCATGACCGCGGTATGGACCAACAACGCGCGCGAGGTCACGCAGATCGCCCTCGACCGGTTCGCTCTGAAGCCGCATCTCGACCTGGTCGTCACCCGCGACGACATGCGGGAGCTGAAGCCGGACCCGGACGGCTACCGCGTCATCACGGCGCACTTCGGTCCCGCGCGCGACGCGGTCGTCGTCGGCGACTCGTGGGTGGACGGCGTGGCCGCCGCCGAGGCCGGCGTGCCGTTCGTCGCCTATCGCGCGAAGGACGCGGACCTCGCGCGCTGGAACGTCACGCCGGTGGCGCGCCTGGACCATCTGGGGGCGCTGCCGGCCTGGCTGCGCGAGCGCGTGCAGACGGCATAGCCGTGGAGCTCTTCGAGCAGCCCGCCAGCACGCCGGGCGCGACGCCACCAGGGCCGCTCGCCGACCGGATGCGGCCGCGCTCGCTGGACGAGGTCATCGGCCAGGAGCATCTGCTCGGACCCGGCCGCGTGCTGCGCACGGCGCTCGAGGGCGGCGAGCTCCACTCGATGATCCTGTGGGGGCCGCCCGGCTCGGGCAAGACGACGCTGGCCTCGCTGATGGCGCGCGTCGCCGGTGCGCGCTTCGTCGCCTTCTCGGCGGTGCTGTCCGGCGTGAAGGAGATCCGCCAGGTCGTGGCGGAGGCGGACGTGGAGCGGACGCGGCGCCGCATCCGCACGATCCTCTTCGTCGACGAGATCCATCGCTTCAACCGCGCCCAGCAGGACGCGTTCCTGCCTCACGTGGAGAAGGGCACCATCGTGCTCATCGGCGCCACCACCGAGAATCCGTCGTTCGAGGTGAACGGAGCACTGCTGTCGCGCTGCCGCGTGTACGTCCTGCGTCCGCTCGGCGAAGAGCAGCTCGTGGCCATCATGGCGGCCGCCCTCGCCGACCACGAGCGCGGACTCGGCGCCATCGGCGTGAGCGCCACCGAGGTCGCCCTGCGCTCCATCGCGCGCCTGGCCAACGGCGACGCGCGTGTGGCGTTGAACGTGCTGGAGCTGGCCGCCCAGCTGGCGGATGGCGGCGCCATCACGGAGACGACGATCCGGGAAGCCTCGCAGCGGCGCACCCTGCTCTACGACAAGAGCGGTGAGGAGCACTACAATCTGATCTCGGCGCTGCACAAGTCGCTGCGCGACTCCGATCCGGACGCCTCGCTCTACTGGATGACACGGATGCTCGACTCCGGCGAGGATCCGCTCTACGTCGCGCGCCGACTCGTGCGCTTCGCGTCCGAGGACGTTGGCAACGCCGACCCGCAGGCGCTGCTGCTCACGCTGGCCGCGAAGGAGGCGTACGACTTCCTCGGGTCACCGGAAGGTGAGCTGGCGCTCGCGCAGGCCACGCTCTACCTGGCGCTGGCGCCGAAATCGAACGCCGCCTACGTCGCCTACGGGGAAGCGCGCGCCGATGTCGAGGCGGCGCCCGCCGAGCCCGTGCCGCTGCACATTCGCAACGCGCCCACCGGCCTGATGAAGGAGCTCGGCTACGGCCGGGGCTATCAGTACGCCCACGACGCGCCGGATGCGCGCGTCGATCAGGAGCACCTGCCGGAGTCGCTGCGCGGCCGCCGGTACTACCGTCCCGTGGAGCGCGGGCTGGAGGCGGAGCTCGCTCGCCGCCTGGCGGAGTGGCGACGCTGGCGCGAGGAGCATCGCCGCTCGTAGGCCTGTCGATACTGGCCCTCACGATACTGGCGCTGGCACTCGTTGTGCGGTACACCTTCACGCCATTCAAGCGTGGAGGTGTGTATGAAGTCGCTCTTGCTCACCGTCGCTTCGCTCGTGTTGCTGACCGAGGTCGCCGCTGCGGCCCCCGGCGATCCGCGGGTGGTCAAGGGCACGCTCGAGTGGCCGGCCACTCTGGCAACGGAGTCACTCGCCGTCGTCCGCGGCGAGGACGGTGTCGTCTATTATGTGGACGCCAGCACCGCCGAGCGGCTGGGCACGCCCATCACCGGCCGCGTTTCCGTGGTCGGCGTCGAGGGCACGAGGCCCCAGGAACTGTCGGCCGTCGTCATCGGGAGCGGCGACAGCGCGGTGGCCACGCTGCAGACGCCGGCCCCCCCGGCGGACGCCGCGGCGTCGCCGCGGACGGATGTCGTCGACGACCTGTGGCGCGTGCAGGGCAAGGTGAAGGCTGTCAACGCCGCCGACATCGTCGTCGAGACGACTCACGGGCAGGACGTCAGCGTGGACGCGAGCAAGCTCAGCTCGTGGACGTGGCAGACGCTTCGGCCGGGTGACGACGTGAAGCTCTACGGGGTCCCGCAGGCCGATCGCCGTCTGGTGGCGAACGGATTCATCCAGTTGATGCCGTCCGTTCCCTCGGCGTCGCCGCCTTCACGCTGAGGTCCGGGCGGGCTGCCCTGCTAGAATGCAGGGCATGTCCCCGCTGCGCGTGGGGGTGATCTTCGGCGGCAGGTCGGGCGAGCACGAGGTGTCGCTCGCCTCCGCCGCTTCGGTGATCGCGGCACTGGAGCGTCGCGGCCACGCCGTCGTCCCCATCGGGATCGCCCGCGATGGCCGCTGGGTTGTGGGCGGCGATCCCTTGCGCGCGCTCGCCTCCGAGGCGCGGGCGGCCCTGACCCACAACGGCGCGACCGGCTCGGTCAAGAAGGCGCTTGCCG
The DNA here is from genome assembly GCA_036556545.1 of Candidatus Methylomirabilota bacterium. Taxonomy (GTDB): domain Bacteria; phylum Methylomirabilota; class Methylomirabilia; order Rokubacteriales; family CSP1-6; genus AR12. The sequence goes on along the minus strand of DATBJF010000056.1, from coordinate 125,983 downwards.
ACCGCGCCGAGACTGTCGACGTCGCCTCGCCCGGCGCCCTCGTGCGAACGGAGCCCGCCGGCGGCATGCCCGCCGAGCTCCGCGCCGGTCTCGACATCGCCGTGCTCATGCTGCACGGCCCCTACGGCGAGGACGGCACCATCCAGGGGTTGCTGGAGCTGGCGGACGTGCCGTACGTCGGCGCCGGCGTGCTCGCCTCCGCCGTCGGCATGGACAAGGCGACGATGAAAGCCGTCTTCTCCGCTCACGGCCTGCCGATCGTGAAATACACGGTGGTGCTCCGTCACGAGTGGCGCGAGCAGCCGGCCGTCGTCACCCGCCGCATCAAGGAGGTCACCGGGTTCCCCTGCTTCGTCAAGCCGTCGAACCTCGGCTCGAGCGTGGGCATCAGCAAGGTGCGCAAGGCGAGCGAGCTGCCGGCGGCGCTCGACGAGGCCGCGCGCCACGACCGCAAGATCGTGGTGGAGCGCGCCGTCAAGAAGCCGCGCGAGGTGGAGGTGAGCGTGCTCGGCAACGACGCGCCGCAGGCCTCGCTGCCGGGCGAGATCACGTACGACGCCGACTGGTACGACTACACGACCAAGTACACGGAGGGCCAGGCCACCATCACCGTGCCGGCGCCGATCGGCGCGCGGCTCACCGCGCGCGTGCGCGCGATCGCCATCGCGGCCTTCCGCGCCGTCGACTGCTCCGGCATGGCACGCGTGGATTTCTTCATCGAGGACGGGAAGGTCATCCTGAACGAGATCAACACGATCCCCGGCTTCACGTCGACCAGCGCGTACGCGCGGCTGTGGGAGGCGAGCGGGATCGCCTACGAGGAGCTCGTCGAACGGCTCGTGGCCCTGGGCCTCGAGCGGCACCGGGACACGCGCCCGACATGATCGTCATCGCCGGGGGCGGCACCGGCGGTCACACCTCCCCCGGGCTCGCCGTCGCGGCGCTGCTCCGCGCGCGCGGCATCGAGTGCGCGTGGATCGGCAGTCACCGCGGCCTCGAGGCGCGCCGAGCGCCGGAAGCCGGAATTCCCTATCACGCCATCCCCACCGGCAAGCTGCGCCGCGCCTGGGCATGGCAGAACGTGCCGGACATCCTCGTCAACACTCCGGCCGGCGTCGGGGCGGCGTGGCGCCTGCTTCGCCGGCTCCGGCCGCGCGTCGTCTTCGCCACCGGCGGCTTCGTCGCTCTGCCCGTGGCCGTTGCGGCGCGCATGGCGCGCGTGCCGCTGGTCGTGCACGAGCAGACGGCCGTGCCCGGGCTCGCCAACCGCATCGCGGCCCGCCTGGCCACGCGGGTGGTCGTGACGTTCGCGGACTCCGCGCGGCTCTTCGGCGGCGCCGACGTCGCCCTCACCGGCAACCCGCTGCGTCCCGAGTTGCGCCGCGGTGAGCGCGTGGATGCCCTCGCGCGCTTCGGTCTCGATCCGACGCTGCCGGTCGTGTACGTGACGGGCGGCGCGCAGGGGGCGCACGCCATCAACCGCGCCATCGGCGAGATCCTCGAGCCCCTGCTCGCGCACGCGCAGCTGATCCACCAGTGCGGTGACAACGCCGCCACCGGCGATCGCGCCTGGCTGACGGCGCGCCGCGATGCCCTGCCGCCGGCCCTCGCGCCGCGCTACACGCCGATCCCCTGGGTGGGTGACGAGCTGGCGGGTATCTACGCGGCGGCCGCGCTGGTGGTCAGCCGGGCCGGCGCCGGCACCGTCAACGAGTGCTGCCAGCTCGGGCTGCCGGCGCTCTACATTCCCCTGCCCGGCACGCGCGGCGACGAGCAAACCGCCAACGCGCGGCTGGTCGGCCGCGCAGGCGGCTGCTCGATCCTGCCGCAGGCCTCGCTCACGCCGGCGCTGCTGCTGGAACGCATCCAGTCGCTGCTCGCCGACCCCGCGCGCCTCAAGGAGATGGGCGAGCGCGCCCGGACGCTCGCCGTTCCCGACGCCGCCGAGCGCCTGGTGACGATCCTCCTCGAGACCGCGCGCCGGTGACGCGACGCCGCCCCTGCTTGCCGGCGGCGACGACGAGCGCGTGGAACTCGTTGAACAGGGCCGGATCGGACGGCAGGTGCGATTCCAGGAACGCGCGGGCGTCCTCGTATCCGGCCGTCGGTGACAGGAGCCGCTGGGCGGCGAGGAAGCGCCGGGTATATGCGTCGGCGACGAAGACCGGCCGGTGCGCGGCGTAGAGGAGGATCGCATCCACGGTTTCCGGGCCCAGCCCGTCGACGGTGAGCAGCTCGCGGCGCAGGGCACCGAGCGGCGCCCGCCTCAGCCCGTCGAAGCGCCCACCGAAGCGTCCGAGCAGCCACTCCGTGAACGCGCGCAGGCGCCGCGCCTTGAGCCGGTATGTTCCCGCCGCGCGAATCACCCCGGCCAGGTCGAGCTCGCCGACCGCCGCCAGCCGGGCGGGGCGGAGCAGCCCTCGCGCGCGGAGCGCAGCCACCGCGCGCGCGGCGTTGGTCCACGCCGTGTGCTGGGTCAGGATCGCGCCGGCGGCGATCTCGAAGGCCGAGCGGCCGGGCCACCAGCGCTGCGGGCCGTAGGTCCGCAGGAGATCGCGATGGAGCCGCAGCAGCCGCGCCTTGACCGGATCGTGCGGCGGCCCGGGGATCGTCCGGCGCGCCCGCAGCACGGGACGACCTGACAGGATGCCGGGCGTCATCGTCCTCCTCCAGGCGTTGACGCTCGCGGTGAGCGGGCCGGCGTCATCACCCGAGTATCTTCCGCTGCGCGTGGCGGAGGCGGAAGGCTACTTCGCCCGGGAAGGGCTGGCCATCACCCTGAAGACGACGCGTGCCGAGCCCGGCGCCGCCGAGGCGCTCGCCCAGGGCCAGGCCGATCTGGCGGCGACGTCGCTGGAGGCGATCCTCCGGTTCGGGCCGCGCCTGGCCAGCCAGGCGCCACGCCTCGTGCTCGGACTCACGGCGGCGCCGCCGGTCGTCCTCGTGGTGGCCGATGCGCACAAGACCATCGTTCGCTCCATCGACGACCTGCCCGGAACGCGCGTGGGAGTGAGCACGCCCGGCGCGCCCGAGCAGGCCTGGTTCGCCTGGCTCCTCGCCCGCGCCGGCCTGAGCGTTGCGCAGATGTGGATGGTGAGCCGTGGTGAGCGTGGCGTCGTGCACGCCGTCGAGACCGGCGACGTCCACGCAGCACTCGTTCAGGAGCCGGCCGCCTCCCGCCTCATCGCCGGCGGCCAGGGACATGCGCTCATCGATCTGCGCTCTCCCGCCGCGGTTCGCCAGGCCATCGGCGCGGCCACCGTGAACGCGGCGGTGTTCGTCCGCAGCGATCGCCGGCCCAAGGACCGCGATCTCACCGCGTTCGCGCGGGCCGTGCTGGCGGCCCAGCGCCGGATAACCGCCGGCAATGGCGATGGCCTCGCCGCCAAGCTGCCGCGCGCGGTGACGATCGTGCCCGACGCCTTCGAAGCCAAGCTCGCGGCCAGCCGGGACCTCTACCTGCCGGACGGCGTGGTCACCGTCGAACAGGTTCGGGAGACGCTGATCCTCATCCGCGCCCACCTGCCGCTCCCCGTGACAGCCCGCGTGCCCCGACCCGAGGATCTGGTGCACGTCGAGCCCGTCCGCCGCGCGCTCAGTCCGCCGCCGGCGCGCTGACGGCCACGCCGAACCGTCGCAGCAGCGCCGCCGTGGCTTCGAGCGGCAAGCCGACCACGTTGCTGCGAGAGCCTTCGAGACCGGCCACCAGCGCGCCGCCGACGCCCTGGATGGCATAGGCGCCCGCCTTGTCCAGCGGCTCCCCGGTGGCGACGTAATGGGCGATCTCGGCCTCCGAGTAGGCCCGCATGCTGACGCGACTGGTGACGGTCTCGGCCGCGTGACGTCCGGTGGCGGCGTCGACGAGCGCCACGCCCGTCATGACCTCGTGCGTCCGTCCACGCAGCCGGCGCAGCATGGCGACCGCCTCGGCCCGGCCCGACGGCTTGCCGAGCGCCTCGCCGTCGATCACGACGATCGTATCCGCGCCGAGCACGATTCCGTGACGCCGGCGCCCCGCGACGGCTCGGGCTTTTCGCAGGGCCAGAGCGGCCACGGCGGCCGCGAGCGGACCCGGATCGAGCGTCTCGTCGACATCACTCGGCTCGACGGTGAAGGCGAGGCCCAGGGACGTCAGGAGCTCGTGGCGGCGCGGCGACGCCGAGGCGACGACGAGGTGCGGCGGGCGGCTCAGAGACGGCGCAGCGCGAACGCGGCGATCACGATACCGAGCACGCCGACGACGTTCACCTTGAAGACCAGGCCGAACGTCAGCGCCAGGAACCGAAGGTCCAGCGTCGCAGGGCTCGTGAGACCGATCGACGGCCCCTTGGTGAAGAACTCGCGAAGCGATCCTGAGGTGAGGCCGCCGAGCAACTCGCCGAGCAGGGAACCCATCACCAGCCCGGCGATCACCACCAGGACCACCACGCCGACGCCCCGCGAGCCTGCCACCGGCGGCTACGTGACGATCAGCGGATTGGCGTCCGTGACGACGCGCGTCTGGGCCTCGACGGCCGTGCGGATGTGCCGCGGGAGGCTGTAGACGTGCTGATGGGTCACACCATCCCAGTACTGGAGCCGGGCGCCGGGCAGCCGCTGGGCGATGATCTTGTCGACCACGGCCGGTGACTGCGTCCGCGGATCGATCTTTTTCGTGGCCGTGATGAACCCCCACGGCGTCCCGAAGCAGGACATGAAGATCTGGTAGCCGGCCACGACGGGGAAGACCTCGCGCAGGGTGCGGTGGATGCAGGTATAGAAGTCGAGCTCGCCGAGCTTCGTCATCCCGGCCTGGAGCGTCATGGTGCCGCCGGGCGTCAGCCGGTCGCGGACCAGCGTGTAGAACTCCTTCGTGAACAGCATGCAGGCGGGGCCGGCCTCGAGCGGCTCCACCAGGTCGACGCTGATGAAGTCGAAGCGCTCCGTGCTCTTCTCCAGATACGCCCGCGCGTCCTCCGTTCGGACCTCGGTGCGCGGGTCGTCGAAGGCGCCCTGGTGCATCTCGGGCAGGTGTTGCTTGCAGAGCTCCACCACCTCGGCGTCGATGTCGACCATGACGGCGCGGCGGAGACTGGGGTACCGGAGCATCTCGCGCAGGGTGGCGCCTTCACCGCCTCCGATCACCAGCCCCGACTCGGGCCGGTTCTCCGTGGCCAGGAGGCCCGGGTGGACGAGGCCCTCGTGGTAGATGGCGTCCTCCGCCTGGGACGACTGGATGCGCCCGTCGAGGACGAGCAGCTTGCCGTAGGCGAAGGTCTCCATGATCTCGGCGTGCTGGTACTTCGTCTTCGCCTCCACGATGGTGCGGCGGATGGCATGCATGTGGCCTTCGATGCTCGTGGTGGGCTCGAAGAACCACTTGTAGTGCTGCTGGTTGATCAACTGACGGCGACCGAGGCCTTGTTGACGACGGGCGCCGAGGCGTTCAGGAACATCCCTCGCTGGACGTCGACCACCGAGGTGCGCTCGGCCGCGAACTGCTCGACCAGGTAGTTGGCGGCCACCTCCGGGTTCAGCACGTCGCCGCACGAGAAGATGTCGACGGCCGCGTACCGGTACTCCGGCCAGGTGTGGATGGACAGGTGGGACTCGGCAATCACGACGACTCCGCTGATCCCGAACGGGTTGAACTCATGGAAGACGACGTCGACGATCGTGGCCTGCGCCCGCTTCGCCGCCTCAACGAGGGCGCTCTTCACGGCTTCGAGGTTGGTGATCGCGTCTGGATCGCAATCGAACAACTCCAGAAGCAGGTGACGTCCCAGGGCGTTCAATCCGATGACCCTCCTTTGTCCATCCCGTCCATCTACCGCACCTCTCCTGCGACGAGCCGTCTCGCCGCCGCTTCTGCGACGAAAATTGTTTCCGCCGCATGCAAAAACTAATTGACTGTAGGGTCCGTTCGTGGCCATTGCAAGAAAAAAACACGCCGCCGGAGCTTTTTTGCCGGCGGCGCCGCGCTCCGCGCCGTCGCCGCCGCGCGTCGGCGACCGCGTGCGCGCCGCCGCGACCGCCACGACCGCCGCGGCGCGCCGCGACGCGCCGGCGGCGACGGCGCCGCGCTCGCCGAGCCGCGCGCGCCGCCGCCGCAGCGCCGTCGCGCCGCAGTTTTCTCTTGCATTGGCTCCACGCGTCGGTAAATTGGCAACAGAATTTGTTGTCCCGCGTCGTGCGGGATTCCGATTGGAGGCGAGAACCTCACCGGTGTCGAGGAGGAGCGAATGACGGGGAAGGTCACGATGGCGGCGGTGACAGCGGGCCACGCGGAAGGCGGCACCACCCTCAATGCCTTCGACAACGCGCTTCTCGCAGCGGGCATCGGCAACATCAACCTGCTCAAGGTGTCGAGCATCCTGCCTCCCGAAGTGCCCGTCATCGATCTCCCGAAGATCAAGCCGGGGGCCATCGTCCCCACCGCCTACGCGGCGATGACGAGCGAGACGCCCGGCGAGACCGTGGCCGCCGCCGTCGGCTACGCCGTCCCCGATGACCCCGCCAAGAACGGCGTGATCATGGAGTTCCACGGCGTCGCCACCAAGGCCGAGGCCGAGCGGCAGATCAACGTCATGCTGGACGAGGCGTTCCAGGTGCGCGGCGAGATGATCAAGGAGCGGCGCGTCGTCGCCGTCGAGCACACCACCGTGCGAATCGGCTGCGCGCTGGCAGCCATCACGCTGCTGGCGGACGAGGACCTCGTCTAGCGGCGCTCCGCGCCCGGGCAGCATGCGACCGGTCTCACCGCGCTTCATCGCCTGCTACGATCGCGCGCTCGCCGACGCTCGCATCGTCATCTACGGGATACCCTTCGAGGGCCGCGTGAACCTCCGCAAGGGCGCGGACAGCGGTCCCCTCGACGTCCGGCGCGCCTCCGACTCCATCGAGACCTACTCGCCGTATCTCGACCGCGACCTCGACGACCTCCGGCTGGCCGACATCGGCGACTGCGAGATGCCCGACGGCGCCCCCCCGCGGGAGCAGCTCGACGCCGCCCGGGAGGAGATCCGTCGCTGGTGGAAGCCCGGGCTCATTCCCTACATGCTCGGCGGCGACCACACGGCCACCGTGCCGGTGATCGAGGCCCTGGCGCCGTCGTTTCCGGAGCTGCGGATCCTCCAGCTCGACGCCCACCCCGATCTGCGGGAGGAGTTCCTGGGCGAGCGCTACAACTACGCCTCGGCGATGGCGCGCGTGATGGACACCGTCCCCTCGGAGCGCGTCTATCAGGTGGGCATCCGGACCGGCGCCCGTGAGGAATACGCGCGCCCGCGGCCGCGGTTCTTCCCGTCCTTCGAGATGCACCCGGTGGAAGCGATCCGGGCCATCCTGCCGGAGCTCCGTCGCCATCCCCTGTACGTGACGATCGACGTCGACGTGCTCGACCCCGCCGAGGCGCCGGGGACGGGCTCCCCGGAGCCCGGCGGCCTGCGCGTTCCCGAGCTCATCGAGATCGTCCGGATGCTCGGAGAGTGCGAGGTCATCGGCGGCGACCTGGTCGAGGTCGCCCACGCGTGGGATTCGAGCGGGCGCACCGGCATCGCCGCCGCCTGGGTGGTCCGCGAGTCCCTGCTGACGTGGTGGGGCGACCGGCCGTGACCCGCGACCGCGAGCGCGAGTACACGGCTCCCCGGCTCTACGAGATCGCGTTCGACATGAACCGCAAGGGCGAGGTGGACTTCCTGGTCCACTGCTTCAAGCGCTTCGCCCGGCGGCCGGTGCGCCGGGTGCTCGACATCGCCTGCGGCACCGGTCCCCACCTGATCCGCCTGGCCGAGCGGGGCTACCAGATGTCCGGCCTCGACCTCTCGGCCAAGAACATCGAGTTCCTGGGCGAGCGCCTCGCCGCCAAGGGCCACGCGGGCGAGCTGGTGGTCGGCGACATGACGGACTTCCGCCTGAAGCGTCCGGTCGACGCCGCCATCTGCATGCAGGACTCGCAGGGTCACCTGCTGACCAACGAGCAGCTCGTGTCCCACCTGCGGAGCGTCGCGCGCGCCGTGAAGCCGGGCGGCCTCTACGTGTTCGACCGGTACATGGTGTCGTCGTGGACGGATCCGGCCCGGCGCTGGTCGTGGTCACGCCGCCGCGGCAAGGTCATCGTGCGGGCCTCGTTCTCGGCGCTCAACAATGTGAATCCGGTGAGCCAGGTATTCAAGGAGCACATGGTCCTCGAGGCCATCGAGAACGGCACGCGGCGCGTGTACCGACAGACGCATCTGTCGCGCATGCTGTTTCCGCAGGAGCTCCGGGCGCTGGTCCAGCTCGCCGGCGGCTTCGAGTTCGTGCAGTGGTTCTTCGGCTTCAAGCCGCACCAGGTCCTGGAGCGCTCGAAGCGCCCGCTGCTGATGGTCGTCGTGCTCCGCCGCACCCGCTGAGCCTCCTGTAAGCTGCGCGCCGTGGCCACTGCGGCCGTCCTCCGGCTCAAGCGCGGCCACGACCGCGCGCGCGTTCACCCGTGGATCTTCAAGGGCGACGTCGCCGAGGTCGGCGGCGCCGAGCCCGGCGCCGCCGTCACGGTGGTCGATTCCGGCGGCCGCTTCGTGGGGCGCGGGCTCTTCAATCCCCGGCCGGGGCTCTGCTGCCGCGTCGTGACCTGGCGCGACGAGCCCGTGGACGAGACGCTCTGGCGCGCGCGTATCGCGGCCGCCGTCGGCCGTCGCGCAGGGCGAACGGGGGCGACGCGGCTGGTGTGGAGCGAGGCCGACGGGCTGCCGGGCCTGGTGGCCGACCGGTACGGCCCGGTGGTGGTCGTGCAATGCCTCACGCTCGGCATGGCGCGGCGCCGTTCGGCGCTGGTGGCGGCCCTCCGCGCCGTCATCGGCAACGTGGCGATCTTCTCGGCGGACGATGCCGGCTCGGCTGCGCTGGAAGGCTTCACGCCGGTCACGGGCTGGGTGGACGACCGGCCCGGGCCGCCCAGCGTCGTGGTGGACGAGCAGGCGGCCAGGCTCCTGGTGCGCTTCGGCGCCGGCCACAAGACGGGTCTGTATCTAGATCAGACCGACAACCGCCTTCGCGTCGGCGCGCTGGCCGCGGGACGGACGGTCCTCGACGCGTTCGCCTACACGGCGGCGTTCGCCTGCCAGGCGCTCACCGCCGGGGCGACGCATGCGGTGTGCATCGAATCCTCCACGGAGGCGCTGGCCGGCGCCATCGACAACCTGGCGCTCAACGGCGTGGCGGACCGAGCGCAGGTCCGGGACGACAATGCGTTCGACGCGCTGCGCGCCCTCGACCGCGCAGGTGAGCGCTTCGGCCTCGTGATCCTCGATCCCCCGCCGTTCGCGCGCACGCGCACCGCGCTGGCCGGCGCCCTCCGCGGCTACAAGGAGATCAACCTTCGCGCCGCGCGGCTGCTCGAGCCCGGCGGGATCCTCGCGACCTTCTCGTGCTCCTACCACGTGAGCGGGACGGCGTTCGAGGAGACGGTGCGCAGCGCGGCCGGCGATGCCGGGGTCCGGCTCCGGCTGTTGGGCACTCTGCAACAAAGTGCAGACCACCCGGCGCTCCTGACCGTGCCCGAGACCCGCTATCTGAAGGGACTGCTGCTCGAGGCCTGCGGGGACGACCACGGGGTGGTACGCTGATGTCGAGCTAAGCGCCGCACCCGAGGTGGCCCATGGATGTGCCGTCGTTCGATCGCCGCCGCTCCGCCGCGGTCATTGTCAGCTCTCGCCTCCGCATCGCCCGCACGCGCCAGCGCATCCTCGCGTCGCGCGTCCTTACGCGTCCGCTTCACGGCGGCGAGGGCAGCGCGTCGGGGCCGACGGTATCGCCGATCGGTCTCCGCCGACGGATCCGGGAGATGATCGCCGCCGAACAGCTCCCCGCCCTCTTCGACCGGCGATCCTGGATCGGTCAGGGCCACGGCGAGCGGTGTCTGCTCTGCGAGCAGCGCATCACGGCCGCCCACTGGGAGCACGAGGTCGACATCCCGCCGTTCGGCGAGATCCGCGCCCACGGTGTCTGCTTCAGGATCTGGCTCGAGGAGTCCGAAGACCTGCGGAAGATCGCGTAGCGGGCCGGCTCACCACGGCCGCGTCTCGCCGTGGGCGAGGATCCATACGCGGGCATCGGCAATGCCCTGGGCGCGCGCGGCGGCGGCGAGGCGGCGCGGCGGCTCGTCGATCGGTTCCTCGGCGAGGTCGAAGGTCCCCCAGTGCATGGCCACGAACGTCTGCGCGCGGACGTCGGCGAAGATCCGTAGCGACTCCTCGGGCGTCGTGTGGGTGTGGGCCATGATGGCCGCCGGCGAGTAGGCGGCGATCGACACGAGCGCCAGATCGAACGGGCCCAGCCGCTCGCCGATGCGGCGGAAGCCGTCGTAGTACCCGGTGTCGCCGGCGAAGAACAGGCGCCGGGCGCCGGCGGCGATCGACCAGCCCGCCCACAGCCGGCGGTTCATGTCGAACGGGGTGCGCGACGACCAGTGCTGCACGGGCGTGGCCGTGAAGGTCACGCCGCCGACTCGCGCGCTCTCCCACCAGTCGAGCTCCTCGGCCTGGGCAATGCCCACCGACGCGAACCACGACCTGAGGCCGAGGGGAACGAGGAACCGCGGCCGATGCGTCGCCGCGAGGCGCTCGACCGTCGGCCGATCGAGGTGATCGTAGTGATCGTGCGAGATCACGACCGCGTGGATCGGCGGGAGATCCGCGAAGGCCACGCCGGGAGGGTTGAGCCGCCGCGGACCGGCGAAGCTGACCGGGCTCGCCCGGTCCGAGAACTGCGGATCGGTCAGGATGTTGACGCCGTCGAGCTGCACCAGCAGCGTGGCGTGACCGATCCACGTGATCGTCGCGCCCTGCCGGTTGGCGCGCAGCGCGCTGCCATCGTTGGGGACGCGCGGGAAGTCGGGCGCCGCGGATCCTCCGGCCAGCGCCACCCATAAACGCCGGACGCGGAACGCCTGGAGGTCCCAGAAGCCCGGCCGCGCGAAGCTCTGGTTCTCGTTGGCGAAGCCGCGCGCGCGGTGATGGGCGGGCGCCTTCGGCAGCGGCCCACCCACGCCCAGGCAGCCCGGAACGACCAAGAGGACGGCGAGGAGGAGCCCGACCACCGCGCCGCGACGACGGCTCAGCGCGGCTCCCCGGTCGGTAGCTCCACGACGAAGGCGGCGCCGCCCTCCGATCGGTTCTCGGCGTACAGCCGGCCACCATGCTGGCCGACGATGCCGTAGGAGACGGAGAGGCCGAGCCCGCTGCCCTCCCCCGGCGGCTTGGTCGTGAAGAACGGGTCGAAGATGCGCGGCAGGATCTCCGCCGGAATGCCGGGCCCGTTGTCGATGACCTCCACGACGACTCGGTATCCGCGCGGCCGCACGCGCAACGTGAGTACGCGGTCGCTGCTCCGGCGCAGCAGCGCCTGGTGCGCGTTCTGGACGAGGTTCAGCAGCACCTGCTGGATCTTGTTCTCGTCCCCCCACACCGGCGGGCACGGCGTGAAGTCGGTGACGATACGGATCTTGTCGCGGTCCAGCTGATACGTCTTCAGCGACACCACTCGCTCGACCTGGTCGGAGACGACGCAGGGCCGACGCTCGGGTGGATAGTGGCGCGCGAACAGCAAAAGATTCTGCACGATGCGGGCGGCGCGCGACGCCTCGTCGGCCATCATCTCCACGCGCTCGCGCACCGGCGCCGACACGTCGCTGCGCCCGAGCAGGAGCTGCGCCTGGCCGAGGATCGTCGTGAGCGGGTTGTTGATCTCGTGGGCGACGCCGGAGGCCAGCTCGCCGACGGCGGAGAGCTTCTCGGCGTGGACGAGCTCGGAGTAGAGGCGCGCGTTGTCGAGCGCGATGCCGATCTGGTGCGCGGTGGCCTCCAGCAGCGCGACCTCCTCGTCGTCGAACGGGTCACGCGTCTGGCGCCCGAGCGAGAGCATGCCGAGCAGCCGGCCCCGCGCCTGGATCGGCACCGACACGAAGCCGTGGATGTGGTCGCGGCGCACGGCGTCCTCCGCGCTCGGGAGGAGATCCGGGGAGCCCTGGACGTCCCTGACCGTCACCGCCTTGCCGGCGGCGGCCGCGCCGCCGATCAGCCCCTGGCCGACGGGGAGCGTGCGATTGACCTCGCGCAGCCGCGGCGAGAGGCCGCGATGGCCGCGGAGCTCCAGCGTGGAGCCGTCCGCGGAGAGGAGATGGAAGCTGGCGATCTCGTGGCCGGTGACGTGCGTCAGCGCCTCGAGTGCAGTGCGCAGGACCGCCTCGACGTCGAGCGTCCGGCTCACCGTCTCGGCGACGGTGTAGAGAATCTTGAGGTGAGGCTCCATCGCCGCCGGCTAGGGGGCCGGCAGCGCCCGGCGGTCGGCGCCGGTGATCAGCGCTTCCGCCGATTCATCCTCGACACGGAGGCTCGACCCCTCCATGCCGCAAGTCTATCAGGCGGCCTGCCGGCCGACCCAATCGTAGACGACGGAGAGCGCCGCATCGAGCTTGCTCGCATCGGGAGCGCCCGCCTGGGCAAGATCTGGCCGCCCGCCGCCGCGCCCACCGGCGGCCTGTGCGACCTCTTGGACGAGCTTCCCGGCCGGGAACCGCTTCGTCAGATCCTTCGTGACCGCGGCCACCAGCGCCACCTTGCCGTCCACGGCGCTGCCGAGGCAGACGACGCCCGAGCCGAGCCGATCGCGCAGCGTGTCGGCCAGCGCGCGGAGGCCGTCGGCGTCGAGACCGTCCACCCGACCGGCCACGACCGCCACGCCGTTCACCTGGCGCGCCCCCGACACGAGGTCGTCCGCCTTCGAGCGCGCCAGCTTCGTTTCCATCTCCGCGAGCTGGCGCTCGAGCACCTTCTGCTCGTCGAGCAGCTTGCGCAGCCGCTGCGGCGCGTCCTCCGGCGAGATCTTCAAGATTTCGCCGATCTCCTTCAGCACGCGCTCGCGGCGCGCCACCGTCTCGACGGCGGCCGCGCCGGCCACCGCCTCGATCCGCCGGACGCCGGCCGCCACCGCGCCTTCCTCGGCCACCTTGAAGAACCCGATCTGTCCGGTGGTGTCGAGGTGCGTGCCGCCGCAGAGCTCCGTCGAGAAGTCACCGATCTTGATGACCCGGACGCGATCGCCGTACTTCTCGCCGAAGAGCGCCATGGCGCCCGCCTGGAGCGCTTCCTGGAGTCCCATCTCGGCGTAGGTGACCGGAGTGTTCGCCTGCACCTGCTCGTTGACGACCTCCTCGATCTGCTCGACCTCGCGATCCTTCACGGCGCCGCCGTGCGAAAAGTCGAACCGCAGGTGGTCGGGCGCCACCAGCGAGCCGGCCTGGCTCACGTGGGTGCCCAGCACCTTTCGCAGCGCCGCGTGCAGCAGGTGCGTGCCCGTGTGGTGCTGGCGCAGGCCCTGGCGCCGGGGCGAGTCGATCGTGACCGCCACCTCCTCGTTCTCGCGGAAGCCACCCTGGCGCACCTTCACGCGGTGCACGATCAGCTTCGAGCCGCGATAGTACGTGTCGAGGATCTCGCCCTGCCCGCCGCGGCCCACGAGCGTGCCGGTGTCGCCGATCTGTCCCCCGGATTCCGCATACCCCGGCGTGCGGTCGAGGATCACCTCCACCTCGTCGCCCGACGTCGCCTCGCGGACGCGCCGGCCGGCGGCGATGAGCGCGAGCACGGTGGCCGGCGTCGTGAGCGTCTCGTAGCCGACGAACTGCTGCGGGCGCGCCAGCGTCCCCTGCACCTGCTGGTAGAGCGCCACCGTCTCCGCGACGTCGCTGTCGGCGCCGAAGGCAGCCCCGGCACGTGCGCGCTCGCGCTGCGCCTCCATCTCGGCGGTCCAGGCGCGCTCGGTGGCGTCCGTGACGCGCCAGCCCTGATCGGCGAGGATCTCCTCGGCCAGATCGCGCGGGAAGCCGTACGTATCGTAGAGGGTGAACAGGAAGCCGCCATCGATGGCGCGACCGGCACCCGCCCCCTGCGCGGTCACGTACTCCTCGATGCGCCGCATGCCGTTGTCGAGCGTCTTGGCGAACTGCTCCTCCTCCTGGCGGACGACGTCGCCGATGCGGTCGCGCTCGCGGACGATCTCGGGATACGCGCGCCCCATCACGTCGCCGACCCACTCGACGCCGCGCCAGAGAAACGGCTCGGTGAGGCCGAGCTTGCGCCCGTGGCGCATGGCGCGGCGCATGATCCGCCGGAGCACGTAGCCACGCCACTCGTTGGAGGGCAGCACGCCGTCGGCGATGAGGAACGTCGTGGCGCGGACGTGGTCGGCGATGACCTGCATCGACACGTCCTGCTCGCGCTCGGTGCCGTAGCGCTTGCCGGCCAGGCGCGCCACGTGGGCGATCAGCGGCGCGAACAGGTCGGTCTCGTAGGACGAGCGCTTGCCCTGCAGGACGGCCGCAATGCGCTCGAGCCCCATGCCGGTGTCGATCGACGGCCGCGGCAGCGGCGTGAGCGTTCCGCTCGCGTCGCGGTTGAACTGCATGAACACGAGGTTCCAGATCTCGAGCCAGCGATCGCACTCGCACGCCGGCCCCAGGCACTCGCGGCCGGCCGCCTCTTCGGCGCACGGCAGGTCATCGCCCTGGTGGAAGTGGACTTCGGAGCACGGGCCGCACGGCCCCGTGTCTCCCATCGCCCAGAAGTTGTCCTCCTCGCCGAGGCGCAGGATACGGTCGTCCGACAGGCCGGCCACGGATTTCCAGAGGCCGAACGCCTCGTCGTCGTCGGTGAAGACGGTGGCCTTGAGCCGTCGCGGGTCGAGGCCGAAGTCCTTGGTCAGCAGCTCCCAGGCGAACCGGACGGCGTCGGCCTTGAAGTAGTCGCCGAACGAGAAGTTGCCGAGCATCTCGAAGAACGTATGGTGGCGCGCGGTGCGCCCGACGTTCTCCAGATCGTTGTGCTTGCCGCCGGCCCGCACGCACTTCTGGCAGGTGGTAGCGCGAACGTAGTCCCGCCGCTCCTCGCCGAGAAAGACGCCTTTGAACTGCACCATCCCGGCATTCGTGAAGAGCAGCGTCTGGTCACCCACCGGCACCAGTGGCGACGACGTCACGCGCGTGTGCCCGTTCCGCTCGAAATACTTGAGAAAAGCTTCGCGAATGTCGGCGCCGGTCATGAGAGAGTCATTGTACACGTCCTCAGGTTTCCGGACCGGCGCCCGTCAGCTCCCGCACCACGCGCACCACGACGGATCCGCTGAAGCCCCGGCGCAACAGGTAGTCGCGGAGCCGCGAGGGCAGTCGCTCGGGCCGGCCGCGCTGCAACGCCGGCAGCCGTCGTCGCGCCGCCTCACGCGCGCGCTCCAGCGAGGCGCCTGCCTCGAGGCTGCCGATGGCGGCGTCGATCACCGACGGCGCCACGCCGCGCGCGCGGAGCTCCGCCCGCAACCGCGTGGCCCCGTAGCCACGAGCGGCGCGCGTCGTCACCCAGTGGCGTGCATAGCCGGCATCGTCGACGTAGCCGCGCGCCACGAGGTCGGCGACGACGTCGCTGGCGACGTCCGGGGGAGCGCCGCGGCGGCGCAGCCGCGCGGTGAGCTCGGCCTGGCTCCACGCGCGGCGGGAAAGCAGGTCGCCCGCCGCGAGGCGGGCGGCCTTGACGTCGAGAGCTTTGCGGGACGCTACGATTTCAGCGGAGCCGGCGCCCTGAGCCCGAGCGTCTCGCGGATCTTGTTCTCCAGCTCGAAGAGCGCGGCATGGTTCTCCTGCAGCCACTTCTTGGCGTTCTCACGCCCCTGCCCGATGCGCTCGTTCTTGTACGTGTACCAGGTGCCCGACTTTTCCACGATGCCCTGCTCCACCGCGGCGTCGAGGATGGTGGCGGCCTTGGAGATGCCCTCGCCGTACATCACGTCGAACTCCGCCTCGCGGAACGGCGGCGCCAGCTTGTTCTTCACGACCTTCACCTTGGTCCGCACGCCGACCGACTCCGTGCCGACCTTGATCGCGTCCTGGCGCCGGATGTCGAGCCGCACGGACGCGTAGAACTTCAGCGCGCGTCCGCCCGTCGTCGTTTCGGGGGAGTTGTGGACGACGACGCCGTCCGCCAGATAGGTGTGCTGCCCCTCGACCTCGATGTCGAAACGATGGGTGTTCCGGGTCTGTGGTTTGATATAGCGCTTGACGATCTTGGCGGGTACGGCGCGGAGAACTTGCCGGTCTTTCAGCGTCTCCGTCGTCAACGGCGAATGCCACGTGAAACGACCTCGCTGACTCGGATGAAGCTTATAGTCCATCGACGGGTGGACGTACGGAGCGATCAACGTATGGAGGCGAGCTGTCTGGTCCGCGCTGAACCAGAAGCCACGGCCATCATCACGCGGCGTCCCCACGCCGAGTCTCTCGAGCGTCGCGATGACCGTCGCCCGCGCATCCGGCTGGAGCGACTTGTTGTAGAGGACCGCCTTACCCTTGCCCCAGCGAGCGTAGGAACCGGCGAAGGACCCATCGTCGCCGTACCAAACAGCCAGCCCCCGCGCATCGAGCCGACTAAGTCCCGACGCGGCCGCAGCACGACGACCTCCCGCGTACAGTTCTGACCAAAGGTCGAGCAGTGCGGGCATGGCAAACGTATCGAAGCCGAACCCATTGCCGGTCGGAGCGATCGCCCGCGCGAACGGTAGCAACATTTCGTGCTTCCAGCGAAGATAGTCCTTCTGCTCCACGCCGTGTCCGACTCTGAAGGATGCCGTGTGAGCCCCTGTTTTTCGGATGGAGCCATCGCCGAGACCACCGCCGAGCATCAGCTGCTGCTGGCTGTCAGTCAGACGATAGTCCTTGACAGACAGCAGAACGTCGTCACCGACGTTCAGCGTCCCGGCACGCCGCCTCCCCTGCGGGGTGAAGATGACGTGATTCTCCGTGGCGGCGAAGTGTCGATAACCCGAGCGCCCACCCTCGACCTGGAACTGGATGAATTCACTCGCCCGCCCATTGTCGAACCAGTTCACGACTTTCCGCGGGACGATTGCACCGCTGAGCGGGTCGTAGGACAGCACCTCGACGGGTAGCTTCTGATTGACGATCTTGCCGATCGGCATCCGGCCACCGTCACTGAGGACGACCCGCGTCTTATAGTGGAAGCACCCAAACATGACCCCTATCTTTTCGCGGATTTGATTGATGAAGATGACCACCACGCCGGAGCGGGAGATGGCGGCGGTGAGCTTGCGGAGCGCCTGGGACATGAGGCGCGCCTGGAGACCGGGCAGCGAGTCCCCCATGTCGCCGTCGAGCTCGGCGCGGGGCACGAGGGCGGCGACCGAGTCGATCACGATGACGTCGACGGCGTTGGAGCGGACCAGCGTCTCGGCGATCTCGAGCGCCTGCTCCCCCGTATCGGGCTGGGAGATCAGCAGCTCGTCGGTGTTGACGCCGAGCTTCTTGGCGTAGATGGGATCGAGCGCGTGCTCGGCGTCGATGAAGGCGGCGATGCCGCCCAGGCGCTGCGCCTCGGACACGATGTGGAGGGCCAGCGTCGTCTTGCCCGACGACTCCGGCCCGTAGATCTCGACGATACGCCCGCGCGGGACCCCGCCGACGCCGAGCGCGACGTCGAGCGAGAGGGCGCCGGTGGGGATGACGGCGATCTCTTCGAGCGGGCCGCCGGCACCGAGGCGCATGACGGAGCCCTTGCCGAACTGCCGCTCGATCTGGGAGATGGCCAGGTCCAGCGCCTGCCGCCGATCGCTCTTCACTTCCGCCATGCGCGCGCTCCTTTGTGGGGGCCCGGTCGTTTTCGTCGAATGACTGGCAGCATTCTAGGAGGCCCCACCGGTGGCGTCAATGTCGGAGAAGAGACACACTCCTTGGGGCTACTCGTCCTTCCGGACGGCATAGCCCCGGCGCTCCATGCAGCGGTTCAAAACCTCGGCGTCGTAGCGGCCGGACGGCCAGATGGAGAACCGGGAGGGCCGGAACGCCTGCTTCTTGCACTGGGCCAGGTCGCGATCGACCTGGGCCGGGGTGGCCCCGCGCTTGTCGTAGCTGAACGTCGGCGCCGCGCACGCGCCGAGGACGAGCGTCGCCGCGATCAGCGCAAGCTGACGACGGCGACGGCGGCGAGCACGAGCGCGAAGGCGACGGCCTCGTTCCATCGCGGCATTTCGCCGAGCCAGAGCCAGGCGAAGACGACGAAGACCACCAGCGTGATGACTTCCTGCGCGATCTTGAGCTGCGCCGCCGTGAACTGACCGTAGCCCCACCGGTTGGCCGGCACCTGCAAGCAGTACTCCGCCAGCGCGATCAGCCACGAGACGAGGATGGCCGCCCACAAGGGCGCCGTCTTGTAGCGCAGGTGGCCGTACCACGCGGCGGTCATGAAGACGTTGGACGCGAAGAGCAGGGCGATCGTCGTCACGGGGCGATGGGCTCCTTTCGCGAGGGCAGCTCACCGGACGAGCCGTGCGACCTCGTCGGCGAGGCGGTCGAGCTCGGCTTCGGTGTTGTAGTAGTGGACGGAGGCGCGGACGAGCTCGTGCAGGCCACGGGCGCGCATGTCGAGCAGGGTCCCGCGCGCCGGGGAGACGTGGACGTTGATCGAGGCCGCGCGCAGCGCCGTCTTCACGGCCGCGGCCTCGACGCCGCGGACCGTGAACGAGACGATGCCGCCGCGCACGGTGCCGAGGTCCCGCACGGTGACGCCGGGCACGGCGGCCAGTCGCTCGCGCAGCGCCTCGCCGAGGCCCCGGACGCGCGCCCAGATGCGCTCGAGGCCAAGGGCCAGTGCGTAGTCGACGGCCGCGCCAAAGCCAAGCCGCGCGGCGTAATTGGCTTCCCACACCTCGAAACGCTTGCCGTCGGGACGCAGCACGTAGCGATCGGGCTCCACCCATTCGGCGGCGTGGCCTTCCATCAGCGGCGGCTCGAGACGCTCCATCCACTCGCGGCTGACCCACAGAAAGCCGGTGCCGCGCGGCCCCCGCAGATACTTGCGCGACGTGCCGGCAAGCGCGTGACAGCCGATGCCCTGCACGTCGACCGGAAGCTGTCCCACCGTCTGGGTGGCGTCGAGGAGGAAGAAGACGCCGGCCGCGCGCGCGATCTCGCCGACGGCCTCCACCGGCTGCACGAGGCCGCCGTTGGTCGGCGCGTGCGCGAGGGCGATCAGGCGCACGCGTTCGTGGATGCGCTTGCGGAGCGCGCCGACGTCGATCTGGCCCGCGGCGTCGGACGGCACGACGTCGACGACGACCCCGCGCTTCGCGAGATGCAGATAGGTCACGAACATCGAGTGGTACTCGGCCGTGGACGTGAGGATCACGTCGCCGGCGACGAGCGGCAGCGCGTAGATGGCCATGTCGAACGCGCGGGTGGCGTTCTCGACCAGCGCGATCTCGTCGGGGCCGGCAGCACCGAGCAGGCGGGCGACGGAGGCGTACACGGCGTCGACGCGCGCTTGAGACTCTTCCTGCGCCTCGTAGCCGCCGATCTCGGCCTCGCGCCGCACGTGAGCCAGGTACGTGTCGAGCACGGGCCTCGGCGGAAGGCTGGCCCCGGCGTTGTTGAAATGCGCCACGCGCGCGCAGCCCGGGGTCTCGGCGCGGACCCGCGCGATCTCCTCCGCCGTCCAGCCACCGATCACTTCGTCATTCTACCGGCGACGGTGCCCCGGCCAGCACAACGCTCGTCAGCTCCGTGTACCGGGCGCCGCGCGAGTCGAGCTGGCTTCGCATCAGCGAGACCCGGGTCACCGGCAGGCGGCCGCACTGCGCAGGCCGGGCCAGCGCCACCGCCAGCGCCGGGTTTCGCCTGTGCTCGCGAACACGGCCCAGCGTCACGTGGCCGGCGAACGGACGCGACTCGCGCGAGACACCCAGCGTGCCCAGCGCGGCGTCCACCTCGCGGGCCAGCGTCGCCAGCGGTGCTGCCGGATGCAGCCCGGCCCACACCACTCGCGGCCGGTCGGCGGTGGGAAAGGCGCCGAGGCCGCGCACGTCGAGGTCGAACGGCGGCGTGCGCGCGGCCACGGAGGCGAGCGCGTCGGCGATGGCGTCGACACGCGCCGGATCGATCTGGCCGAGGAACTTCAGCGTGACGTGCAGGTTGGTCTCGGCCACCCACGCGACGTCGCGGGCGACGCCGCGCAGGCGGTCGATCTCGCCGGCCAGACGCGCGCGTAGCGCGTCGGGAAGCGGGACGGCGACGAACGCCCGGATGCCGCCTATCGAGGCGTTTCCAGCAGCCGGATCAACCGCGCGATCGCCTCGCGCCTCGCCGTCTCGGGCTCGAGCGCGTGGGCGGCGTGCAGGTCGCGCAGCGCGCCGACGCGGTCGCCGTCGAGCTCGCGGCTGATGGCCCGGCTCGCCAGCGCCCGCGCGTCGATCGCCATCGGTGACGCGGCGGGGTCGGAGGCGGACAGCGGCGCTCCGGACGGCGTGGTCGGCACCGGAGGGGCGCCCGGTCGCGTGCCGGCCGGCGGCGGCGGCGCGATGGTCGACGTCGTCGTCGGCTGCCCGGCAGGCGCCGGCAGCGAGACGACGGTCGGCGCCGTGCTGTCGAGACCGGCGCTGCGGAGCATGGCCGCTCGGGTGTACGGGTCGGCTTCGAGCTGCGCGGCCGCCTGCCAGTCGCGACGGGCGGCGTCGGCCTGCCCGGCGAGGGCGTAGGCCGTGCCGCGGTTGAACAGCGCCCGCGCATGCGTCGGCGCGAGCGTGATGGCGCGACCGTAGTCGAGGATCGCGGCCTGGTACTGGCCCGCAGCCACCAGCGCGTTGCCGCGATTGAAGTACAGCTCGGCGTCGCTCGGGGACAGCTCGATGGCGTGGTTGTAGTCCCGGAAGGCGCCGTTGAGGTCGCCGAGGCGCACGCGCGCGACGGCGCGATTGTTCCACGCGGACGCCGACCGCGGATGGAGTCGGATGTCTTCCGTGAACGCATCGGCGGCGGCCAGATAGTTCCCGGACTCGTAGAAGACGCGGCCCTGCTCGGCGCGCGGCCCGCTGGTGACGCAGGCGGACAGCGCGAGTCCGGTGAGCGCGAGCGCGGCGGTCGACACGAAAGTTCCTTTCATGGTCGTGCGCCTCCCAGGCTGCGACGAAGCAAATCGAGTGCCGTCTGCGCGGATTGCCACTTCACGCTCGCCCGATCGCCGGCGAAGCGGAACCGTTGCGACGTCACCGTGCCGCAGACGGCGACGCCGAAGAACACGGTGCCCACCGGCTTCTGCGGCGTTCCGCCGTCGGGCCCGGCGATGCCCGTGACCGCGAGGCCGCACGCGCTGCCCGACCGCTCGCAGATCCCCCGCGCCATCGCCTCCGCGCAGGGACCGCTCACCGCGCCGTGCGCGCGGAGCACCTCCTCGGGCACGCCGAGCAGCTCCTGCTTGGCCCGGTTCGAGTACACGACGACGCCGCGCTCGAAGTACGCCGACGAGCCGGAGACGTTCGTGAGGCGATGACCGAGCAGTCCGCCCGTGCACGACTCCGCCACCGACAGCGTCAGGCCGCGCGTGACGAGCAGCCGGCCGACGACCTGCTCCAGGGTGTCGGCATCGCGGCCGTAGCAGTCGTCGCCGAGCGCGGCCGCCACGCGCGGCTCGACGCGCGCCAGCGCGGCGCCCGCCTCCTCGGCGGTGGGTCCCCGCGCGCGCAGCCGCACCCACACCTCGCCGTCGGCCGGCACGGTGGCCACCGTGACGTCGCCGTCGGTGTGGCCGAGCCACTCCGCGAGGCGCTCCTCGATGTCCTCCAGCCCGGCGCCGGCCGTGCGCAGCATCCGCGTCACGACGGGACGCGCGCCGGCGACCGCGCGCGCGAACTCGACCAGCTGCCGCGTGAGCTCGGCGGACGGCGCGCCCGGCGGCACCACGACGAAGGCGACGCGCCCGCCTTCGAGCGCCCAGGCGGGATCGGCACCGTCGGCGGGCCAGACACTCGCGCCCTGGGGCAGCAGCGCGAGGCGCTCGGCGCGGCGCGGCAGCGGACGATCGCGGCGCCGATGCGCCTCCTGGAGCGCGCCCAGCATCCGCTCGTGCAGCACGAGCCGCGTGCCACTGACGCGCGCGATCACGCGCCGCACGACGTCGCCGGCGGAGCCGCCGGGGCCGGCCACCACGACGGCGAGGCCGTCGCCGGCCAGCGCCTGCTCGAGGGCCGCCTCGTCGTCGTCCACGAGCACGCGCCCGGCGACGGGCACACCGGCGGCGACCAGCGCGGCGTGCACCGCGGCCGTCCCGTCGCTCCCGGCGCCGGCGCCGACCGCCACCAGACGCACGGCGCTCACGGCCAGCCCACGAGCGCGCGCGCCGCCAGCAGCAGCCCGAGCGCGTAGAGTCCCGCCACGAGGTCGTCGATCATCACGCCGACGCCGCCGGGCAGGCGCTGCAGCGTATTCGCCGGATACGGCTTCACGACGTCGAACACGCGGAACAGGACGAACCCGCCGGCGAGCACGGCGGGCGTGGGCGGGAGCGCGACGACCGACAGCGCCATGCCGGCCACCTCGTCGATGACGATGGCGCCGGGATCCTTGCCGCCGAGTATCGGCTCGGCGTGCTGGGCCGCCCACGTGCCGGCGACGATGACGACGGCGAGGAACAGGATCAGCGTGAGCCGCGACGGCGCCGCAAGCCCGATGGCAAGCACGGTGACGGCGCTGGCGGCGGTACCAGGAGCAAGCGGGGCATAACCGACCCCGCCGACAGTCGCGGTCAGCAGCGCAAGACGCTGGACGCGCGTGCGAGCCGCGCTATCGAGGCGCGCCACGGCTCCGCCGGGGCGTGCCGAGCGCATCGAGGTAGTGGGGGGCCCCGACATGGCCCCCCACACCCCCCGGCGCTCGCCCGTCGCCGGCGAAGCCGTCGCCGGGCTCGTCACCAACGAGCTCGTGGCCTTCGACCTCGGCGATGCGCACGCGGGCGAAGCGTCCCGGCGTCGCCGCGTTGCGGCCGCGCAGGTAGACCACGCCGTCGATCTCGGGCGCCTGTCCCGCCATCCGTCCTTCCCACGCGAACGCTGAATCCTCGCTTGGCCCGTCGACGAGCACGTCGACCACGGCGCCGGCGAGCCGGGCGTTCGCTTCCCAGGAGATGGCGTCCTGTCGGTCCTGCACGATGGCGGCACGCTCCGCTGCCACCTCGGCGTCCACCTGGTCGGCGAAGTCAGGGGACGGCGTGCCGGCCTCGGGCGAGTAGGTGAAGACGCCGAGCCGATCGAAGCGGACGTCGTCCACGAACGCGAGGAGGCTGTCGAACGCGGCCGCCGTCTCGCCCGGGAATCCGACGAGCACGGTCGTCCGGACGGTGACGCCGGGGACCGCGTCGCGGAAGCCGGCGACGATATCCTTCATCCGTCGGGCGGTGACGCCGCGGCGCATCGCCCGTAAAATCGCGTCGTCCGCGTGCTGCACGGGCATGTCGACGTACGGCACGATGCGCGCGCGCGACCACTTGTCGAGCAGCCGGTCGTTGACGTGCGCGGGATGCAGGTACATCGGCCGGATCCACGGCATCCGCGTGTCATCGCCCAACGCGAGCAGCAGATCGCCGATGTCGCCGTTGCCGGGCAGGTCGCGCCCGTACGCGAGCGTGTCCTGCGAGACGAGGATCGCCTCCTGCACGCCGCGGGCGGCGAGCGCCTGGACCTCGGCGACGATGTCACCGAGCGGCCGGCTGCGGTGCCGGCCGCGGAACTGCGGGATCGCGCAGAAGGTGCACGCCATGTCGCAGCCCTCGGCGATCTTCACGTACGCGTACGGCACGCGGGCCGTGAGCAGGCGCGGCGCGGCGGCGTCATAGAGGTAGCCGGGGGGCGCCGACGACGCCCAGTCCTGCCGGTTCGCCGCCTGTCCGACGAGGTCCACGATCCGCTCGAGGTTCGCCGTGCCCAGGATGCCGTCGACCTCCGGCATCTCGTCGAGGATCTCGGCGCCGTAGCGCTGCGTCAGGCAGCCGGTCACGATCAGCGCGCGGCACGTGCCGCGCTGCTTGAGCTTCGCCAGCTCGAGGATCGTGTCGACCGACTCCTCGCGGGCGCGATCGATGAACGCGCACGTGTTGACGATGAGGCACTCGGCCTCCTCGGCGCGCTCGGTGATCGGGTGGCCGGCCGCGGCCAGCCGCCCCAGCATGAGCTCGGAGTCGACCTGGTTCTTGGGACAGCCCAGCGTGGTGAGGTGGACCTTCACGAGCCGCTCAGGTGCTGCGGTAGTTGTCGAACTGCAGCGCGATGCCGAGGTCCTTCTCGCGCAGCATGCCGATGATCTTCTGGAGATCGTCGCGCGCCTTGCCGGCCACGCGCACCTTGTCCTCGTTGATCGACGCCTGAACCTTGAGCTTCGTGTCCTTGATGAGCCGCACGATCTCCTTGGCCTTGTCGATCGGGATCCCCTGCTGCAGCGAGATCTTCTGGCGGAGCTGGTTGCCCGCCGCCTGCTCCACGGCGCCGTACGTCAGCCCCTTGAGGGGGATGCCGCGCTTGTGCAGCTTCGACTGCAGAATGTCGGTCACCGCCTTCAGCTTCATCTCGTCGGCCACGAGCAGCGTGATGTCCGTCTTCTCCAGCTTGATCTCGTTCTTCGTCCCCTTGAGGTCGTAGCGCGTGTCGATCTCCCGCCGCGCCTGGTCGAGCGCGTTGGTGACCTCCTGCATGTCGATCTTGCATACGATGTCGAACGAGTTCTCGGCCGCCATAGAGGCTATAGACTACCACCGGCCCCCGGCGCCGGCGCGGACGAGCTACCGCAGCGGGACGGTGGCGGTGCCCTTGGGCGGGACGAAGACGAAGAGCTTGTCGGGCAAGCCGCTGTTGATGGCGAGCTTCGTGAACGTCATCGTCACCGTGTTCTCGAACTGGTCGTAGACGACGGCCTTGCGGACGTCGTAGCTCTTGCCGTCGAGCGCCAGCACCAGACGCGCCAGCGTCGGCAGCGGCTGCTTCGGGGTGAGATCCAGCACGACGTTGCCGTCGGCATCCTTCGGCTGCGCGGGGTTCAGAAAGCGCACGTTGAAATGCTGCCGGAGCTTGCCGAGCCCGCTCAGGAAGCTCCCGGCCGGCCCGGACAGCGCCTCCGGCGCCGCGCCGGTGTTGACCTGGTTGAGCTGGGGCGTGTGGATCCAGATGGTCTTGCCGTCGGACACGATCTCCTGCCTGGTCGGCTCGTCATACTCCCAGCGCAGCTTGCCGCCTCGCTTCAGATAGACCACGCCCCGGGCGTCGATCGTCTGGTTCAGGCTCTTGTTCAGCGCGGACTGGGTGAACTCGCCCTTGAGATCGGTCATCTTGCCGTACGCGGTCTCGACGCCGCGGATGACGTCGTCCAGCGTGGGCGTCTGGGCGGAGACCGGGAGGGCCATGGCGAGCAGCAGAGCGAGCGCGGTGGCCATCTTCATGATTCTCACTCTACCGGTGGGACGGAGGACGTGCCCGTGAAATTCACGGGCCGGTCGACCACGGCCGCCAGGCGGCGAAGATAGTCCGCGCGCGGCAGGGTGACGGCGCCCATCGACGCCAGATGAGGCGACGGCATCTGCACGTCGAGCAGCTCGACGCCGGTGGCGCGGCACTGCTGCACGAGCGCCACCAGCGCGATCTTGGACGCGTCGGCGGCGCGATGGAACATCGACTCGGCGGCGAACAGGCCGCCCACCGCCACGCCGTAGAGGCCGCCGGCCAGCGCGCCGTCGAGAGCCCACACCTCCACGCTGTGCGCCCAGCCCAGCGCGTGCAGGCGTTCGTAGGCCATGCGCAGGGCCGGCGTGAGCCACGTCTCCTCGTCGCCGCGATCCGCGCAGCCGGCGATGACGGCCGCGAAGTCGGCGTCGATCGTCACGCGGAAGCGACGCTGGCGCAGCGTCTGTCCGAGCCGGCGCGAGACGTGGAGACCGTCGAGCGGCAGCACCGCACGCGGGTCCGGCGACCACCACAGCAGATCGATGCCTTCCGCGGGCCACGGGAAGATGCCGCGCCGGTAGGCGGCGATCAGCGTCGAGGGCTCGAGATCGCCGCCGCTCGCGACGAGGCCCGCGGCGTCGGCGCGGCGCGGATCGGGAAAGCGGTACCGAGACGCCTCGAGGCGCGCCGGACGGCGCGCGCGGATCGCCATGATCGCGAGCGGCGGCGCCGTCACCGTGTCGGAGCGTGGTCTCTGGAGTGGAAGCGGATGCCGACTCTAGGACCGGGCGTTTCGGGCTGTCAAGCGAGCCCATGGGCCCGCCCCGTGCCTCCGGTCACGGGGCCGAAACCCGCGCGCCGCCGCAGTCGACGTGAGCGAAGGCGCGCGTGTCCACGAGCATTCCGATCTCCATCCCGTCGAGGATCGGTCCCCAGCACCGCGCGCAGCGCCGCCCCGTTCGCTGCCAGCTCTCGAGACACTCGCCGCAGATGGCCAGGCGCCGGCGCCGAGGGGAGCGCAGCGCGCGCCTCCAGCGCGGGCAAATCTCACCGCACCGGCGGCACCGGAACGCGGCCACGGCCTCCCACATCGCGACCGCCTACATGCGCGCGCCGCGTGACCGGCCGACCACCCACTTGCCCGTCTCCACGAGCAGGAAGCCGGCGAAGCTCACCGACAGCGCCACGGCCCAGTCCCCCGCCGTGAGGGGGACCACATGGAACGCCTTCGCCCAGGCCGGGATGTAGACGACGGCGAGCATCATCGCCGCGGAGGTGAGCGTGGCCAGCCAGAGCCACCGGTTGCCGAACAGGCCCAGCTGCAGCACCGTGAATCGCACCGACCGGCAAGCGTGTGCGAAGAACAGCTCGAAGAGGATCAGCGTCACGAACGTCATGCTCTGCGCCTTGGCCACGCCCTCGGCCTGCCAGTACGTGTAGAAGACGGGCACCGTGCCGGCGAGGATGATCAGGCTGAGGCTCGCGAGCAGGGCGAGGACCGTCCGGTCGAACACGGCCTCGCCCGCCTTGCGCGGCGCCCGTCGCATGAGGTCCGGCTCCGGCGGCTCCACGCCCAGCGCGAGGGCCGGCAGCCCGTCCGTGGTGAGGTTCACCCAGAGGATCTGCAGCGTCACCAGGGGCAGCGGCCAGCCGATGAACCCGGCCATTCCGAGCAGCAGGATCTCCGCCACGTTCGCCGACAGGAGGAAGGCCAGGTACTTCTTGATGTTGTCGTAGATGACCCGCCCTTCCTCGACGGCGGCCGCGATCGTGGCGAAGTTGTCGTCGGCGAGCACCATGTCGCACGCTTCCTTGGTGACGTCGGTGCCCGTGATGCCCATCGCCACACCGATGTCCGCGCGCTTCAGAGCGGGCGCGTCGTTCACGCCGTCGCCGGTCATCGCCACCACGTGCTCCTGGCTCTTCCAGGCGGACACGATCTTCATCTTGTGCTCGGGCGACACCCGCGCGTAGACGGCGACGTCGTTGACCATCGTGGCGAGCTCGGACTCGGAGAGCCGATCCAGATCGCGGCCCTCGAGAACGTTGCCGTCCGTGAGCAACCCGAGCTCGCGGGCGACGGCCGCCGCCGTGAGTCGATGATCGCCCGTGATCATGACCGTCCGGATGCCGGCCTCGTGGCAGGAGCGGATGGCCTGCCGCGCCTCGTCGCGTGGTGGATCGATCATCCCGACCAGGCCCAGGAACGTCAGCTCCACCTCGAGCGTGTCGGGCGTGGTCGCGCGCGGGAGCTGGTCGAGACGCCGGAAGGCGATGCCGAGCACGCGGAGCGCATCGCGGGCCATCGCGTCGTTCGTCTCCACGATCTTCGCGCGGATCTCCGGCGTGAGAGGCTCCACCCGCCCGCCGACGTCCCAGGCCACGCACCGGTCCACGAGCACGTCGGGGGCGCCCTTCACGAAGGCCACCATGCTTCCGTCCTGTCCCGTGTGGACGGTCGTCATGCGCTTCCGCTCCGACTCGAACGGGATCTCGGCCACGCGCGGCCAGCCCTCTCGGAGCGCCGACGCCGCCATGCCGGCCTTCTCGGCCAGCACGAGCAAGGCCGCCTCGGTCGGATCGCCCTTCACGCGGCGCGCGCCATCCTCCCCGACGAAGTGCGTGTCGTTGCACAGCGCGACGGCGCGCAGCAGCCGCTCCCCGGCGGGATCCGTCGCGAGGGTCACGGCGTGGCCGTTGGCGCGGAACTCTCCAGAGGGGTCGTACCCGACACCGGTCACGTCCAGCAGAACGCCGCTCGCGAAGACCTTCCGCACGGTCATCTCGTTGCGCGTGAGCGTGCCCGTCTTGTCCGAGCAGATGACGGTGGTGCACCCGAGCGTCTCCACCGCCGGCAGCCGGCGGATGATGGCGCGGCGGCGTGCGGCGCGCTGGACGCCGATCGCCAGCGCGCCGGTCACCACGGCCGCCAGCGCCTCGGGCACGGCCGCGATGGCCAGGCTGACGCCCCAGATCAGCATCTCCAGCGGCGGGTTGCCACGCACGATGCCGAGCACGACCACGGCCGCCGAGATGGCCAGGCACGCCGTGCCGAGCCGCTTGCCGATGTAGTCCATCTTCACGGCGAGCGGCGAGGGCTCCTCCTCGACCTCCTGAAGCATCCTGGCGATCCGGCCGAACTCCGTCTGCATGCCGGTCGCCGTCACCACCGCCTCTCCACGCCCGTACGTCAGCGCGGTCCCGGCGAAGATCATGTTGCGCCGGTCCCCGATCCCGGAATCCGGGCCGAGCCGCGCAGCGGCATCCTTCTCCACCGCGGTGGACTCGCCGGTCAGTGACGCCTCGTCGGCGCGCAGATTCACGGCTTCCAGCAGCCGCGCGTCGGCCGGCACCCGGTCGCCCGCGCGCAGCACGAGCACGTCGCCGGGCACGACCTCCGCCGAGACGACCTCCACGGGCTCGCCGTCGCGCAGCACCGAAGCGGTGGGCGAGGCCATCGCCTTGAGCGCCTGCATGGCGCGCTCGGCCCGGAACTCCTGGTAGAAGCCCAGCAGCGCGCTGACGATCACGATGCTGAAGATCACCGTGGCGTCGAGCGTGTGCCCGAGCAGCAACGACAGACCGGTGGCCGCGATGAGGAGCAGAATCAGGAAGTTCTTGAATTGCGCCAGGAGGATGTGCCACGGGCTCACGCCCTTCTCCTCGCGCAGGGTGTTCGGCCCATAGCGCCGCAGCCGGTCGGCCGCCTCGGCCCCGCTCAACCCTTTGCGCGTGGTGCCGAGCTCGCGCAGCGTCTCCTCGGCCGTCATCTGGTACGGGGCTGTCTCGGTCATCGCTCCTCCTCGAGCACCCTCATCCGCGGTAGACCAGCGTCGGGCACGTCGCATGGCGCAGCAGGCTCGCGCTGACACGGCCGAGCGCCACTTCGCTGCCGGCGGTCCGCCCTCGCGCGCCCATCACGAGGAGATCCGGAACCCAGCGGCGTACCTCGTCCACGAGCTCGCGACCCGCATCGCCGTGCCGCACCGAGGACTGGAGCGGACAGGAGAGCGTCGCGAGGATATCGAGCGCCTTGGTGACGGACCGAAGGGCCATCCGCTTCTCCGTGTCGGTGAGCAGCAGCAGCATGGCCGCCCCACCGTCCATCGCCTCGGAGACCGCGCAGACGCGGAGCTCCGTCGACGGCGGAACCGGCAGCGCCGCCACGAAGCGCAGCGCCGCTTCCGCATGGAGGGAGCCGTCGGTGGCCACGAGCATGCGCTCGAAGCGGGCCACGCGCCGCTTGGCCAGCAGCACCGGGCACGGCGCCGTCCGCACCACCTGGTCGGCGACGCTTCCCAGGAGGGCGCGCCCTATCGCGCCGCGGGCGCTGGCGCCCATCAGGATGAGATCGGCGTCCCAGGAAGCGGCCGCGTGCACGATGGCCGGCGCCGGCTGGTCATCCACGATGCGGACGGCCACACTGGCCGTGCGCGGCCGCAGCGCGGCGCGAAGACCGTCGATGGCCGCCTCGGCGCCGTGCCGTGCACGGGCACGCAGGCCGGTGATGGCGGCGCCGTAGAGCCGCCGCGCCGCCGGACCGGGCGACGTCAGCGGCGGGCGTGGGACGTCCAGTGCGGACACGAGCACGACCTCGAGCGGGTCGCTCAGGGGAAAGATGTGGATGCCGTCGGCCGCCCACCGGGAGTCGGCGTCCGGCTCGAGCGCGATGACGACTCGCATGGACGGCGACACGAAGCACGTCGCGTTCCAGGCGCGGAAACGCGGCATTTCGCGCGCGCGGCGCGCGGTCGGCGACTGCGGGTGAACGGCAGCGTGTCGAGGAGGTCGATGTCGAGGAGCTCGGAGCGGGTCGAGAAGTCGCGGGCTTGTCGAGCGAAGGCGGCCGACGGCAGCGTGTCGGTCACGGCGACACGGTGTCGTCTCCTTTCGCGCGCCGATCACGGCGCTCCAGCGTGCGGGGGTGCACCTTGAGGATCTCGGCGGCGCGCGCACGATCCCCATGAACCTCGGCCAGGACGCGCTCGATGTAGCGCTCCTCCAGCTCGCGGAGGCTCCACCGCCGCGCGATGCCGGCGTCGACGAGCTGTCCTTCCTCCCGGACCGCGCGCGGAAGATCCGCGGGGGCGATCGATTCACCGCGAGCGAACGCGACCGCACGCTCCATCGCGTTCTCCAGCTCGCGGACATTCCCCGGCCAGGGATACGCCTCGACCAGCGCCATCGCGTCCGGTGTCAGGCCGCGGATGGGGCGCTGCTGCTGCGCCGCAAACTGGTCGACGAAGTGGCGCGCGAGCCGCGGAACGTCGCCGACGCGGTCCCGGAGCGCAGGCAGATGGATCCCGACCACGTTGAGTCGATAGTAGAGATCGGGCCGGAACGCCCCGGCCTTCACCTCCGCCTTCGGATCGCGATTGGTCGACGCGATCGCGCGGAACTCGAGGACGGTGCCCCGGTTGCTGCCGAGCGGCCGCACCTCCCGGTCCTCGAGGACGCGCAGCAGCTTGGCCTGGAGGGCCACCGACATCTCGGAGATCTCGTCGAGGAACAGCGTGCCGCCGTGCGCCTCCTCCACGAGGCCCTTGCGGGCGGTCGCCGCGCCCGTGAACGCGCCGCGCACGTGACCGAACAGCTCGCTCTCGAGCAGGGTCTCGGGGATGGCGGCGCAGTTCAGGGCGACGAACGGCCCGCGGCGTCGCGGCCCGTTGTAGTGGAGGGCCTTCGCCACGAGCTCCTTGCCGGTGCCGCTCTCGCCGGTGACGAGGACGTTCAGATCGGCTCGGGCGGCGCCGTGGATCAGCTCGAACACCTCCTGCATGGCGGCGCTCGCGCCGATCATGCTGTCGAGTCCATACCGCCGCGCGACCTCGCCCCGCAGCGAGCGATTCTCCTGCCGCAGCCGGCTGTCCTCGAGCGCGCGCTCCAGCGCCAGGACGAGCTCCTCGATCTCGAAGGGCTTGGAGACGTAGTCGAAGGCGCCCTGCTTCACGGCGTCGATGGCCGAGGCGATGGTCGCGAATGCCGTGATGATGATCACCTTGGCCTCCGGCTGGCTCTCCGCCGCCACCCGCACGATCTCGAGGCCGTCGACGTCGGGCATCCGGAGATCGGTCACCACGGCGTCGACGGGCGTCTCGCGCAGCAGCCGCACACCGGCCGCGCCCGAGCAGGCCGGGAAGACGGTGAAGCCGCATGCGCGGAGGTCCCCTTCCAGGAGGCGCACCACCTCCGCATCGTCATCCACCACGAGCACTCGCGCCTCAGGCATCGCGCGCCTCCGGCCGTTGGCTCGGGAGCCAGATGCTGAAGCGCGCCCCCGCCCCGGGCGCGCTCTCGACCGTGATCATCCCTTCGTGGGCGCGCATGATCTCGCGACAGATGCTCAGGCCGAGGCCTGTCCCGCCGCCATGCTTCGTCGAGAAGAAGGGGTCGAAGATCTGGTCCATGTGCTCGGGGGCGATCCCGACCCCGGTGTCGGTGATGGCCAGCGCAACGCCGTCGCGGCCGTCGCGCACGGCGGCCGCCGCGGCCACCTCGACGCGGCCACCGGTCGGCGTCGCGGCGAGCGCGTTGATGAGCAGGTTGAGCAGCACGCGCGTCAGCCGGTCGGCGTCCGCGGGAACCGTCGGGAGCTCGGGGGGCATCGCGACGAGAATCTGAACGGAGCGGGCGGCGTAGTCGGCGGTCACCGTCTCCGCGGCATCCCGCACGAGATGCGCGAGGTCGACGGTCTCGCGCCGGGCCGGGACGACGCGCGACGATTGCAAGACGTGCTGCATCGTGCGCGTGATGCGCCCCACCTGCTGCCGGATGGCGGTCACGTCGCCGTGTCGCGGGTCGTCCTCCGGCAAGCGGGCGCCGAGCCGGCGTGCCCGGGCGGCGATCACGTGCAGCGGCGTGCCGACCTCGTGAGCGATCACGCTCGCAAGCTTGCCCACGGCGGCCAGGCGCTCCGCCTGCCGGAACTGCCGCTCGAGGCGCGCCCGGCTTTCCTCGGCGCGGCGTCGCTGATCCTCCGCCTCGTCGAGGCGGGCAGCCATGCGGTTGAACGCACGCGCCAGCTCGCCGACTTCGGTGCCGCCCGGCGACGGCATCCGCGCCTTCAGATTGCCGCGCGCGATCTCGTCCACGCCGGCGGTGAGGCGCCGGATCGGGCGCGTCACGAAGAGCGCGATTCCCAGCCACAGGGTGACGCCGGTGGCGAGCAACACGAGGCCGCGCTCGACCAGAATGCTCTTTCGCAGCTCCTGGACGGGACCCGCCACCCGGTCGGCATCGAAGACGAGCTTGAGCACGCCCCGCGGCGTGTCGTCGGGCGTCAATAGGATTTGGACGTTGTAGGTCCCGGCGAGTCCCCACCACGCCGAGACCGCCTCCGCCGCCGGACGCGGCGCGATGTCCGCCGGGCAGATGTCAGCGCCGCGCTCGGCGAGGGCGGGGTCGAAGGCGGCGCGGATCCGCCGCCCCTCGAGGGTGTAGACACCGACGCACTCCGCATCCTTCGCCTGGCGGATGTCCTCCAGCAGTCCCGCCAGGCGGACGGCATCGGCGCCGCCGAGGAACACGGGCGCCACCTGACCCTCGATCGCCTGCGTGACCAGGCTGGCCTCGCGCTCGAGCTGCGCCAGCACCCGCGTGCGTTCCTGTCGCAGCCGCCAGGCGTCGGCCGCGGTCGCGATGACGGCGATGGCGGCGACCAGCAACAGGAACAGGCGTAGGCCTACGCCCTTCGGGGGAAGCACGGCAGTTCGGGGCTTGTTCACGCTTGAAATCCTCCGCGACGTCAGCCGCGAAGGGTCTCGATCCAGGACGGATCCCGCCGGGAGGCCGGGCCGCGTCGACGGCGGCCGGGTTGACGACCTCACCGGGCCAGCAGCGATCTACTCCCCCTTCTGCGCGCGAACTCTATCCAGCCCGCGTCGCCGTGTCAAGGCGAGCTACTTCCGCGGAGGCGGTGGAAAATGTTGCGAAAGACCTCGTCCACCATCTATGAAGGTCTGAGACGCTCTGGAGGAGGCGCGATGCCAGGGATCATTCGGGGACATGCGCTCGCGGTCGCGCTCGTGCTGGCGGGCGCGGCAGCGGCGGTGGCGATGCCCGCGAGCGAATCGCCGGACGCATGGGCCTTTCGCAAGCCGGTGGTCGTGCCGGCGGTGTCGCAGCCGACGTTCGTCGAGCTTCGCCTCGACGGCGACGTGGGACGCGACGCGCTGCCGACGCTGGCCGATCTCCGCCTGCGCGACGACACCGGCGCGGACGTGAGCTACGCCGTGCGCCGGCGCGAGCGGCTCGCCGACGTCGTCACGCGCGAGGCGCCGATGCTGGCGCTGACGGCGACGGGCGAAGGCGCCGTGCGCTTCATGCTCGACGCCGGACCCGACCGTCGCCCGCACAGTCGGGTGCGCCTCTCGGTTCGCGAGCCGGTCAGGAACTTCCGGGTCCCCGTGCGGGTCGAGGTCGCCGATGAGAGCCGCGAGTGGCGACTGGTGCGGGAAGCCGGCTTCATCTATCGCGTGGACGGCGTGACGAAGACGTCCGACACGTCCGTTTCCTATCCCGCCACCACCGCCCGCTGGGTGCGCCTGACGGTCGGGCCCGAGCGGGGTCACGCCCTGCCCCTCGCCGGAGCGGCCATCCTCCTCGGCGACGCGGCACGCGAGGAGGAGCGCGTGACCGCCGCCATCGTGGAGCGCGACGTGGAGTCGATGCGACGGACGACGCGGGTCGTGCTGGACCTGAAATCGCGGCGGCCATCCGATCGCATCGAGCTGGACATCGCCGAGCCCGCGTTCCAGCGCGTGGTGCTCGTGGAAGCCGGCGACGACCGCCAGAGCTGGCGCTGGATGGGCAGCGGCTCCGTCAGCGCGGTCGACGTCGCGGGGATCCGCGAACGGCTCACCAGCATCCGCTTTCCCGAAGCGACCGCGCGCTACCTGCGAGTCACGATCCAGAATCTCGACGACGAGCCGCTGACCGTCAAGGGCGCCCGCGTGTTCGCGGTGAAGCGCGCGCTCGTCTTCGAGGCAGCGCCGGGCCGCACGTACGTGCTCGACTACGGCAACCCCGCCGCGGCGGCGCCGCGCGACGACGCGCGGGCGCTGCCGTACCTGGACGACCGCCTGCCGACGGCAACGCTCGGCGCGACACGCCCGGTGCCGGCGCCGCCGCAGGCGCCGTGGGTGCCATCGCAGTTCCTGGCGACGTGGGCGACCATTGCCATGGCCGGCCTCGCCCTCGGCTCGCTGGGCTGGCGCATGGCCCGGGGGCTCCGCACGGCCGCCTGAAAGGAGCGGATCCCATGAAGCTCACGCTCGGCACCGCCACGCCCGGCGGCGGCTTTCCCGTCTACGGCGACGCCGTCATCGCCGCCCTTCGCGACGTCGACCCCGTCCTCACCATCGAGCCGCGCAACACGAAGGGCAGCACCGAGAACGTGCCGCGGCTCGAGAAGGGCGAACTGGACCTGGCGCTCGTGCAGGGCGAGGTCGCCTACGAAGCGCTGCAGGGGGTCGGCCGCGCGCCGTCGCCCATCCGCATCGTGGCCGCGATGTACTCGACGCCCGGGATGTTCGTCGTGCGCGCGGATGCCCCGGCGCGGACGATCGACGATCTGCGCGGCCAGCCGGTGGCGTTCGGCGCACGCGGCTCCGGCCTGGTGCTGCTCGCGCGCTACATTGTCGACGGCCTCGGGCTGGACATGGATCGCGACTTCCACGCCGTCTATCTGGACCGCGCCGCCGACGGGCCCGTCATGGTCCAGGACGGGCGCGTGGCCGCGCTCTGGGGCGGCGGCACCGGCTGGCCGGGCTTCACGGCCGTTGCGAAGAGCCCGGGCGGCGCGCGGTTCATCGTGCCGGATGCCGACGGGCTCCGGCGCATCCAGGCCAAGCACGCGTTCCTCAAACCGCTCACGGTGCCGGCCGGCTCGTATCCCGGTCAAGACGCCCCGATCGCGTCGCTGGGATCGTGGTCCTTCATCATGGCGCGGCCGAACCTTGCCGACGACGCCGGCTACCGCGTGGCGCAAGCGCTGCATCGCGCGGAGGGCGGGATCGCGCAGCGGCTGCCGCAGGGGCATGAGACGACGGCCGCCAACACGGCCGCCGCCGCGCCGCGCGCCGACGTGCTCCATCCCGGCGTCGCGCGCTATCTGCGCGAGGCCGGGCTCCTCCGCTAACCGCCGGGCGCCGCGACTCGGGGCGGCGTGCTATTTTGTCCGCGCCGGGCCCCATCCATATATAGCGGTGCCCAGGAGGCTCCCATGGCCGGTTATCTGATCACCAACGTGAGAGTCTTCGACGGCAGCGGGCGCGACTCCTTCGCCGGCTCCGTGCGGGTCGAGGGCAACCGCATCACCGACGTCCGGCCGACGCCGACGCCACCGGAGGCGAATGGCGGCGTCGTCATCGACGGTCGCGGCGGCACGCTCATGCCCGGCCTCGTCGAGTCGCACGCGCACCTCGGGTTCGCCGACATCATGTCCCATGAGCTGACACGCCTGCCGCCGGAAGAGCACATGCTCGTCACGGTGCGCAACGCCAGGCTCATGCTCGATTGCGGCTACACGAGCGCGTTCTCGGCGGCGTCGCCGAAGCCGCGTTTGGACGTCGTCCTCAAGCGCGAGATCGAAGCGGGACGCGTGCCGGGCCCCCGGCTGCGCGCGAACGGTCCCGAGATCACGGTCAGCGGCGGTCTGGGCGACACCAATCAGCTTCATCTGCCGTATCACGAGACCCCGACCTTCTGCTGGATCGCCGACGGCCCCGACGCCATGCGCCGCGCGTGCCGCGTGCTCGCGCGCGAAGGCGTCGACAACCTGAAGCTGAACCTGTCCGGCGATCTGGGCACGTCCAGCTTTCCTTCGGACCAGACGCCGATGAGCGACGCGGAGGTGACGGCGGCCATGGACGTGGCGCGCGCGGCCGAGCTGCGCGTGGCCGCGCACTGCCGCAGCAACGACTCCGTCCGCATGGCGCTGCGCCACGGCATCGACGTCATCTATCACGCCAACTGGGCGGACGAGCGCACGCTGGACGCGCTCGAGGCGGCGCGCGACCGCGTCTTCGTCGGACCGGCGCTCGGCATCACGTACAACCTGGCCAACGCCGGCGGCCAGTGGGGCGTGACCGCGGAGCGCTCGGCCGCGTTCCAGCGCGAGCTCGAGGTGACGATCGAGGTCATGGGCAAGATGCGCAAGCGCGGTATCCGCGTCCTGCCGGGCGGCGACTACGGCTTCCCCTACACGCCGCACGGCACCTACGCGCGCGACCTGTGGATCTTCGTCAAGGTGCTCGGGTTCTCGGCCGCGGAGACGCTGGCGGCCGCCACGCGCCTCGGCGGCGAGCTGATGGGCCATCCGGGCGAGCTCGGCGTCATCGAGACGGGCGCGCTCGCGGACCTCCTGCTCGTCGATGGCGACCCGCTCGCGGACATCGGCGTCCTTCAGGAGCGCAGCGCGCTTCGGATGATCATGAAGGACGGCGCGATGTACAGGGGGCCGGGCGCCTAGCTCTCCAGCTCGCGGTTCCGGCCGAAGTCCTCCGGGACGGGCGGGCCCCAGCGGTAGAGCGCGTCCTCGGGCGCGAAATCCCGCGGCTCCCACGCGCACGACTCCGGGATGTGGTCGATGTCGTGGAAGTACTCCGCCCACGAGCCCCACGGGTCGCGCACGTAGTAGAAGAAGTTGGAGCCGATCACGTGGCGGCCGAGCCCCCAGCCCGGTGGGATGCCGGCATCGTGTGCGCGCTGGGCGCCCATGGCGATCTCGTCCACGCTGCCGACCTCGAACGAGCCGTGATGGAAGCCCGGGCCGTCGGAGGCGAGCAAGGCCAGATTGTGATGGTCGGGCGTGCAGCGCATGAAGGCGATGATGCCCGGGCAGCGGTCGGACAGCTTCATCCCGAGCACGTTCGTGTAGAAGTCGACCTGGCGGCCGAGGTCGCCGCTGAAGAGCAGCACGTGGCCGAGCCGGCGCGGACGTGCGTCGAGACGGTCGGGACAGCCGCGCGCGCCCGCGCGGGTCACGTGGCCGGGGCTGTTCAGCGTCAGGGGCGGGTCCGCCGGCGGCGCCTCGCCGGACTCGGGACGAACGTTCACGAGGTTGCCGTCGGGATCGCGGATCCAGAGGCCGCCGTCGGCCGCGCCGCGCGGTGGGTCGACCTCCCGCACGCCGGCACGCCGCAGCGACTCGCTGGTCGCCGCGAACTCGTCGCCGGGAGCGCCGAAGGCGAGATGATGCAGGCGCTTCTTCGGTCCGCCGTAGAGCAAGACCGACTCGCGCTTGAGCGGCGCCGGTCGGAGCCGGACGGCGCCCCCGCGCCCGGATTCGGTGAGCAGACCGAAGCCCGTGTAGAACTTCTCGCCGACCGTCTGGTCGGGCACCTCGAGCGCGTAGTGCAGCAGCGCCTTCACCGCCATCGCTGACCTCCCATCGTGCGGCCGAGTGTACCGCAATTGACAGCACCGGCTCGGGGCCCCTATCATCCCGCCACTCAAGGAGGAGTGACCATGAACCGTCGCGCATTCCTCGCCACGTCCGCCGCGGCCGCCGCCACCGCCGGCTTCCCGGCAATCCTCAGGGCCCAGTCGAAAGAGCCGCTGCGCATCGGCTGCCCGCTCCCGCTCACGGGGCCGTTCGCCGCCCTCGCCGCCGACATGCAGCGCGGCGCCGTGCTGGCCGCCGACGAGCTCAACGCCAAGGGCGGCGTCATGGGGCGGAAGGTCGAAGTGCTCTTCCGCGACGATCAGCTGAAACCGGCCATCGGCGCCCAGCGCACGAAGGAGCTGATCGAGAACGAGCGCGTGCAGTTCATCGTCGGCGGCCTCGCCGCGCACGTGCAGATGGCCATCAACGAGCAGACGAAGAAGTCGAAGGTGCTGTTCATCTCGACCAGCCAGTCCGACGAGATCAGCGCCAAGCCCGACACGAGCCCCATCACCTTCCACGAGGCGCTGAACCCGACCATCACGTCACGCGTGGTGGGGACCTGGGTCGCGCAGAACCTCGGCAAGAAGTGGTGGATCATCTACGCCGACTACGCGTGGGGCAAGCAGAACAACGCCGTGCTCACCGAGGTGCTGAAGAAGCAGGGCGGCACCCTGCTCGGCTCCACGCCCTACCCGCTCGGCAGCGCGGAGTTCTCCGCCCATCTCCCGAAGATCCAGGCGGCCAAGCCCGATGTCCTCATGAACGTGGCGCCGGGCGCCGACAACGTGGCGCTGCACAAGCAAGTCATCTCGTACGGCATGAAGGGCCAGATGAAGATGGCGCAGCCGCTCCACTGGATCTCCTATCTGAAGGAAGGCGGCTCGGAGATCTACCAGGACGTGTACGGCGGTCTGAACTGGTACTGGGAGCTGCAGGACCAGATCCCGTCCGCCAAGAAGTTCGTCGAGGCGTCGATGAAGAAGTTCGGCATGCCGCCGGGCGATTACGCCGCGTACTCCTACAGCGGCGTGCTCGAGGTCGCGCGCGGCGTCGAGCTCGCCAAGTCGACGGACTCCGACGCCGTGGCCAACGCGCTCCGCAAGAACCCGGCCTACGATCACTTCAAGGGCAAGCAGTGGTGGCGCGCGTGCGACAACAAGTCGTTCCAGGACATGTGGATCATGCGCGGCCGCGGTCCCGGTCAGACGAAGGGCGACTGGGGCCTGGCCGACGTCGTCGCCAAGGTCCCGGCGAACGAGGAGTACGACAGGACGTGCAAGGAAAAGGGCCATGCGTGAGCGGTGGCGCTCCTCGGTTTCGCTAGCGGCGCGTGCCTGACATATCGCTGGCGGCGCTGACGGCGCAGCTGTTCACGGGGCTCGTGCTCGGCATGATCTTCGTGCTGCTCGCCATCGGCCTGTCGCTGATCTTCGGGCTCATGACCGTGGTGAACTTCGCCCACGGCTCGTTCTACATGCTCGGCGCCTTCCTGGGCTTCTCCCTGGTCGGCTACACGAAGAACTTCTGGATCGCGCTGATCGTGGCGCCGCTCCTCGTCGGGCTGATCGGGCTCGGCGTGGAGCGGTTCCTCATTCGCCGGCTCTACGGCCGCTCCATCGACGATCCGCTGCTCCTGACGTTCGGTCTCTCCGCCGTCATCATCGAGGCCGTCCGGCTCGTCTGGGGCAAGATCGGTCTCTCGCTCGACCCGCCGCGCGCGCTCAGCGGCGCCCTCGATCTCGGCTTCGGGATGTTCCCCACCTATCGGCTGTTCGTGATCATCGTCACCGCGCTCGTGCTCGTCGGCCTCTGGATCTTCCTCGAGCGCACCAACGTCGGGCTGGTCATCCGCGGCGGCTCCCGCGATCCCCTGATGGTGCGCGCGCTCGGCATCGATCTCCGCCGCATCTGGCTCATCGTCTTCGGCCTCGGCAGCGCGCTGGCCGGGCTGGCCGGCATCCTCGCCGGTCCGATGCGCAGCGTCTACGCCGAGATGGGCGTGACGACGGTCATCGAGTCGTTCGTCGTGGTCGTGGTCGGCGGCATGGGCAGCCTGCCGGGCGCCATCGTGGCCGGGCTCCTCATCGGCCAGGTCGTGAGCATCACCACGTTCTTCGCGCCCAAGCTCGCCGAGATCAACGTGTTCCTCGTCATGGCCCTCGTGCTGCTGCTCCGCCCGAGCGGGCTCTTCGGCGAAACGGGCCTCATGGAATGAAGCGCGCCGTGGTGCGGGCCGTGGCCGCGCGCCCCGTGCTGACGTTCGCGCTGGTGTTCGCGGTCTTCCCGTTCGTCGTCCCCTACAAGGCCCTGGCCGTGCAGGTGCTGATCTACGGCCTCTTCGCCCTCGGCTTCAACCTGCTCTACGGCTACACGGGGCTGCTGTCCTTCGGCCACGCCGCATACTGGGGCCTCGGCGCCTACGGCACCGGGATCGCGCTGGCGAAGCTGAAGCTCGTCTCCCTCTGGGGTGCGCTCGGCTGCGGGCTGCTGCTGGCGGGCGTGGGCGGGGCCGTGATCGGATTCTTCTGCCTGCGCCGGCGCGGGATCTACTTCGCGATGCTGTCGCTGGCGTTCGCGCAGCTTCTCTACTTCATCGCCTTCCACCTGGCCGACGTGACCGGCGGCGACGACGGTCTGCGCGGCATCCACGTGCCCCCGCTGCGCCTGCCCGGAGTGTCGTTGTCCCTGGAGTCGTCGCTGGCCTTCTACTACTTCGCGTTCGTGCTCGTCACGCTGGCGCTGCTGGCGTTGAAGCGCATTCTCGACTCGCCGTTCGGCGCCGTGCTCCAGGCCATCCGCGAGAACAGCGACCGCGCCGGCGCCTGCGGCTACGACGTCCGGAAGATCAAGCATCTGTCGTTCGTCTTCTCGGCCCTGTTCTGCGGCCTCGCCGGTGGGCTGGACGCGCTGCGGCTGGCCGTGGTGCCCGTGGAGTCGCTGTACTGGACGACGTCGGGCCAGGTGGTGATCATGACGCTGCTCGGCGGCGCCGGCACGTTCTTCGGCCCCTTCGTCGGCGCGACGGCCTTCCTCGTCCTCGAGGACCGGCTCAGCGTCTTCACGGAGTCGTGGCCGCTGTTCGTCGGCCTGATCTTCATGGCGTTCGTGCTGTTCTTGCCCAAGGGAATCTGGGGTACGCTGCTCGCGCGGTTCCGGTATCAGCTTCGGTAACGAGGAGGACTCTCATGGCCGTCCAGGTGCTCGAGCTTCACCATCACGGCATTCGCGTCGGACCGTCGAAGGAGGACGTGGCCAAGGCGCGCACGTTCTACGGCGACGTGCTCGGCCTCAGCCACGATCCCGGCCGTCCCGAGATCCCGACCATCGACGGCTACTGGATGGACGTCGGCGGCACCGCGCAGATCCATTTGATGGGCGTCGAGGGCCAGTCGAAGTTCGCCAAGGGCCCCGGCCAGGACCCGTCGCTGCCGCACGTCGCCCTCGCCGTGGCCGACATCCAGGCCGCGCGCAAGGAGCTCGACGGCCTCGGCGTCAACTACTGGGCGGCCGAGAGCGTCGTCGGCCCCCAATCACTGCAGCTCTTCCTGAAGGATCCGTTCGGCAACATCATCGAGCTGCATCAGATCGACACCTGTCGCTGCGTGACGTCGCGCCGCCCGGCCGCCGGCGCCCGCACGATGGCGTGAACGCCGCGATCGTCGAGACGGCGGCGCGCCTGGCCCGCGATAAGCTCGCCCCGCGCGCCGCCGAGTACGAC
This sequence comes from Candidatus Methylomirabilota bacterium, assembly GCA_036556545.1. GTDB lineage: Bacteria > Methylomirabilota > Methylomirabilia > Rokubacteriales > CSP1-6 > AR12. The sequence continues at coordinate 84,611 of DATBJF010000056.1, read as the reverse complement.
CGCGACGCCAAGAACCCGCTCGACAGCTGGCGCGACCTCTGGCACGACGGCCTGCTCGCCATGGCCATCCCGCGCGCATACGGCGGCCTCGGCCTCGACATGCCGACGTACGTCGCCGTCACCCGCGAGCTCGCGCGCGGCTGCGCCAGCACCGCCATGACCGTCCACATGCACTCCACGGTCATGCGGTTCATCGATGCGTTGGCGACCGAGGCGCAGAAGCGCCGGTACTTCGGCGAGGTCGTGGAGCGTGGAAAGTTGTTCGGCTCGTGGGGCAGCGAGCCCGCGGTCAGTCTCTCGCGCACCTTCCTGATGGAGACGGCCATCCGCCGCGCCAACGACGACTGGGTCATCGACGGCGTGAAGCACTTTTGCACCATGGCCCTCGGCGCCTCGTACTACATGGTCTGGTGCGCGATTGACGGCGAGTCCGACATGGGCAAGGCGCTGATCCAGGCCGTCGTCCCGGCCGAGGCGCCGGGCATGCGCACCGACGGCAAGTGGGACACGCTCGGCATGCGCGGCACGTACAGTCCCTCCGTCGTGTTCACGGGCGTTCGCGTCGGCGGCGACGCGACGCTCGGGCGGCCGGGCGCGGCGGTGCAGGTCGGCGTCGTGGAGAGCTTTGGTCTCGGCTACGCGGCGGTCTACGTCGGCATCGCGGAGTCGTCGCTCGCGTTTGCCGTCGAGTATTTGCGCACGCGCGTGGTGAAGCCGGAGAACATCTCGGTCGCGCAGGATCCGACCGTGCAGCGGCACGTCGGGGAGCTGGCGGTTCGGTTGGATGCGGCGCGGTTGGTGCTCGAGCAAGCGGCGTCCGGCTGGGAGCGCGCGGACATGGTGGAACGAGGCATGCTGGCGAATCGCGCGAAGTATCTCGCGTCCGAGGTCGGGCTCGAGGTCACCTCGCGGGTGATCCAGACGGTCGGCGGGCGGGGGGCCTACAAGGACTTCATCGCGGAGCGGGCGTTTCGGGATATGCGTACCGCGACGTTGATGCCGCCCACCGTGGATCGGATGCTCGAGACGATCGGGAAGAGCGCGCTGGGGCTGGCGGACGGCATGTTTCGGATCGGTGGGGGGCCGCAGGGCGCGTAGCCGCGCTTCAAGCGCGCCGGCGAGAACGACCTGGCCGGCAAGCCTCGGCGTGCTCGACGACGGCTCGCGCGTCCCGACGGACGTCGTCCAGCGACCGTGAGGCCTCGATGCGGTGCCACGTGATGCGTCCGGTGTCCTCACCGAGCTGCGCCCGAACCACCGCCGCGTCGGCGTCAGAGGCATCGCGCCGCCGGCGGCCGACGCGATCGACGAGCACGGCTTCGCGGGCGTCGAGCCAGATCCCCACGAACGGAACTCCGGCGTTCGCCGCGAGTGTCTCGATCGCCGTGCGATCCTCGGCGCGTGCGAACACGGCATCGACGATCGCCGCATGGCCCGCCCGGACGATGGCGTCCGCGCGCTCGGAGGCGACGGCGTAGACGCGACGCGACATCTCCGGCGTGTAGGCGGCGGGGCCGAGCCGTGTCAGCGGGTCGACGCCGCTCAAGCGCTTGCGGATCTCGTCGCTCCTGACGAGGACGGCGCCGGGCGCCGGGCCGATCTCCGGGGCCAGGGCCATCGCGAGCGTCGACTTGCCCGAGCCGGACAGACCACCCACCGCGATGAGCGACGCACCGGGTGGAACGAGCAGTCGATCCGCCATCGCCAGGTAGTCCCGCGCCTGCGCGATCAGCTCACGGCGCCGCTCGGGATCGCGCTGGAGGTTGGCCGCCGTGGCGCTCGTCTTTGCCCGGACGGCGGCGCGGCAGGCCAGGAACAGCGGCATGAGCGCCAGGCCTCCCAGGTCCTCCGTCGCGGAGAGATACTCCTTGAGCGTGAGGTTGGCGTGTGCGGTGAGGTCGCGTCGCCAGAGATCCATCAGCAGGAACGCGAGGTCGTACAGGACGTCGATGCACGCGATGTCGTCGTTGAACTCGATGCCGTCGAACAGCGTCGGCCGGCCGTCGAGCAGGACGATGTTGCGCAAGTGCAGGTCGCCGTGGCACTGGCGCACGCGGCCCGCGGCGCGGCGAGCATCGAGCAAGGCGGCGTGGCGGGTCACCGCCTCGCGGGACGCGAGGGTGACACGCTCGCCGAGGACCGGATCGAGGATGCCGGCGCCCTGTTCGGCGAACCCCGTCGCGTTGCCGTCCACGACGCCCAGCATGCCGGCCCGCCCGCCACGGTCCGGCCGCGGCTCCGCCTCACGGTGCAAGGCGGCGATCGCGAAGGCGAGCGGGGGCATCAGGTCGAGATCGAGCCGCCGCCGGGCGGCGAGGCGATCGAGCAGCGCCTCCTGGTCGAAGCGTGCCATCTCCACGACCCAGTCCACCGGCGTGCCCACGCCTCCGAGCGCCAGCGAGCCATCCCGCTCGCGCGTGACCGGCACGACGCCGCGATAGAGTGCCGGCGCCGTGCGCCGGTTGATGCGCACCTCGGCCTCGCACATCGCCTGACGCCGCTCCGGCGTCGAAAAATCCAGGTAGTCGTAGCGCACGGCGCGCTTGAGCTTCCACGCGCGCGGCCCGGCCAGGAAGACCACCGAGGCGTGCGTCTCGATTCGCTCGACGGCGGCCCCCGCATGCGTCGCGGGCGCCCCGAGGAACGCTAGGACCTCGCTCTGATCCACCGCTCGTTGCCGTGGGCGATGAAGTCGTCGAGGTTCACACGGCGACCGTGCGAAACCCGGCCCAGATGTTGCGCCGCTGGCGCATGTAGAAGTTTCGCCAGGTGCTGCGGATGAGGCGCGAGCGCGTGGTCCAGGCGCCGCCGCGGAGCACCTTCTTCTGGCCGAAGTACGGCGCCGAGTACTCCTTGTACGGGTCGCAGACGAATCCCGGATATGGCCGAAACGTATCCTCGACCCACTCCCAGACGTTGCCGATCATCTGTCGGCACCCGACCGGGCTATCGCCATCCGGCAAGGCGCGCACGTCGATCAACCCTCCGGCGCCGTAATCGAGATTGGCGCGCGCCGGCGTCGGCGGATCGTCGCCCCACGGAAAGCGGCGCTTGCGCCCCGCCGCGGGATCGAGCGTGGCCGCCATCTCCCATTCCGCCTCCGTGGGCAGGCGACGACCGGCCCAGCGGCAGTACGCCTCCGCTTCGTACCAGTTCACGTGCACCACCGGCAGCCACGGAGCGAGCGGAACGACGCTGTCGAAGCGGCGCTCGTACCAGCGGCCGTCCCCGGAGCGGCACCAGAAGAGTGGATGCTCCGCACCCTCGCGCCGGCGCCAGTCCCAGCCCCGGCGGCTCCACCATTCGCGCCGGCGGTAGCCGTCATCGTCGACGAACCGCTGGAACTCTGCGCTGGTGACCGCCGTCGACGAGATGCGGAACGGCTCGACGCCGACGGGATGCGCCCACTTCTCGTTGTCGAACACGAACGGCTCGTCGGGGACGGCACCCAGCGGGAACGTCCCGCCGGGCACGCTGACATCGTGCGGCCGATACGCGGCGTCCACGACGGGCGGCGCCGCCAGCCGCGCGACCAGGGCCGGCCGTCGATAGCCGTGCGTCTGCAGGATCAGGCTCAGGTTCTCGGCGTGCATGTCCTCGTGCAGGGCGGCCAGCGCGTAGAAGTACGTGTCGTCGGCCGTCGGCTCCCGCGAGGCCAGGCGGCCGACGGTCCGCCGCAGCACGTCGGAGATGTACGAGAGCGTCTCGGCGCGCGACGGGAATGCATGATCCCACCGCCGGGTGTACGAGACGTTGAAGGCGTCGTAGATCGCGTCCGATCCGGGCCGCAGCGGCGCCGCACCGTCCAGGTGGCGCAAGATCCAGAACTCCTGGAACCAGCCGACGTGGCCCATCTCCCAGAGCGGCGGCTCGATGAAGTGACCGCGCGGCCCGAGCATCTCCTCGTCACCCAGCCCATCGAGCAGCGCCAGCTCGACGCGGCGGGCGTCGCGGAGCGCCTCGATGAGGCCTTCCGCGTCAGCGGGCGCCGGCCAGATCATCGCCGCGAAGTAGCCCGATGAGCCCGCCATCGTTCGTCGTCAGGAGGCTCCGTGTCGTCATGGCCAGATCCTTGGTGAAGCCGCTCGACCTCATCGTACACGCTCAGCGGTCGGCCCTGGACGCCGCGACGCAGCCCCAGCGCCGACATCGCCGAGCGGCCTTTTCGTGCCGGGGCGCGCGCGGCCGCACGCTATCGTGGGCTATGCGCCCCTCGCCGGCGGAGGCTCAACGAAACCGCGAGGAGGCCGCGGCCGCCCTCGCTGCCCTCGGTCGTGAGCTCGTCGGCGGCAGCATGCGCTGGCTCGCCACCATCTTCGCGCTCGGCGGCCTGGTGCTCCTGGCCGGCATGTATGCCGGCTTCCTTCCGATCGAGACGTTCTGGCCGGTGCGCACGCGCGGCACAACGGCCACGGTGCTCATCCTGCTGCTGTTCGCGTTCTGGGGGGGCATCGCCGTCGCCAGCTGGCGCGCCCACCTGAAGCGGCGCTGAGGGGCATTCCTTGGAGCGACGCCCGAGGCCACGCTAACGTAGCGGCATGCGGGGATGGCTCGGGCACGCGATCGTGGGCGCGGTGGTCGTGGTGATCGGCCGGTGGCTCGAGTGGCGATGGTGGGCCATCCTGATCGCGCTGGTCCTGGTGGCGTTCGTCCTGGAACTGGTCCTCAGCCGCGGCCGACGGGTGCCCGGGCATCTCGGCGCGGTGGCCATCGCGCACGACGACCCGCTGATGCTCACCGCCGTCGAGGAGGCCAGACGGACGTGGGGCACGTTCCTCCGCCTGTACGCGGAGCACTCCGAGACGACCATCGTCAAGTTCCGGCTGCGCACGAAATCCGGTGACATCGAGAACGTGTGGGGCGACCTCCTCGAGCTGCGGGACGACGAGGCGACCGTCTCCCTGCGCACGCCGCCCGTGGGCCAGACGGAGGCCCACGAGCCGCAGATGACGGTCCCGGTGGCGGACATCGTCGACTGGCAAATCATGTTCCCGGACGGCACGCTGCGCGGCGGCTTCACGCAGCAGGCGACATTCCGGATCATCGAGCGCGATCGCGGCCGTCTCCCACGGAAGTTCGCCGAGCAGCTGGCCAGGTACCGCGCGCTCGAAGCCTCGGTGTAGATGAGCGCCGGCGGCCTGGCGCCGTTCGCCGGGCACCGCTATCTGAATCTCGAGAGCTACCGCCGAACCGGTCAGCCCGTCGCGACACCGATGTGGTTCACCGTGGACCGCGACGTCGTCTACGTGTACTCGCTGGCCTCGGCCGGCAAGGTGAGGCGGATCGGCAACAATCCCCGCGTCAGGATCGCGCCGTGCAACGCCCGCGGGACGCTGACGGGGCCGTGGGTGAACGCGACGGCGCGGATCGTCGACGACCGGGAAGCCGCCCACGCCCAGACGCTGCTCGTCGCCAAGTACGGCTGGCTGAAGCGACTGGCCGATCTCTGGCGGAAGGTGCGGCCGAAACCGCGCACTGTCATCGCCATCGTCCTGAGCTGAGCGCGCCTGGCCCTGCGGGCACGAACGGTCGAACTGTGGCATGATCCCGCCATGACAATGCTGGAGAAAGCGGAAGCCGCGGAGCGCGCGCTCAGCGAAGAGCTGGACCGGGTGGTCGTCAAGTCGGTGATCTACACGTCCGGCGAGCGGGATCCCCGCCTGCCCGTCCAGCGCCCCCCCGACCAGGGCAAGCTCTACATGATGGGCCACGACCCGCGCCTGCCACGGATGCCCGAGCGCCCGACCCTCTTCGACTTCTTCAAGTACCGCTTCGGGCCGGCCAACCACCTGATGCAGAGCGCCCGCCTGGCCCTGAAGAACGGCGCCGGCGAGAGGGTGGCCATGGCGTGCCTGGTGCACGACATCGCCATCGCCGGATTCATCCGCGGCGACCATGGCTACTGGGGCGCGCAGCTCGTCGAGCCGTACGTCGACAAGGAAGTGAGCTGGGCGATCCGCTACCACCAGGCGCTGCGGTTCTTCGCCGACGAGACCGTCGGCTACGACTATCCGGCCATGTACGTGAAGCTCTTCGGCGCCGACTACCAGCCCGACGAGTACATCCAGCGCGACTACCGGTACGCGCGGAATCACAGATGGTACATGACGTCGCGCCTGATCTGCGTGAACGACCTCTACGCCTTCGATCCGACGGTGCAGGTCGAGCTGGAGGAGTTCACCGACATCGTCGGGCGCAACTTCCGCCAGCCGAAGGAAGGGCTCGGCTTCGACGCGAGCCCGTCGGCCCACATGTGGCGCACGATTATGTGGCCGACGAAATACCTGTAGACCGCGGTTGGCCGAAGGCCGGATCCTCAAGGCCGATCCTGCCTACCGCCGGCGAATTCTGATCGGCTACAGCCTGTTCTGGGCGCTCCTCTTGCTGACGTTTCTGGCCGTGTACCAGTGGGGGACGCCGGCGCTCCTGCAATATCTGGAGCGGCTGAAACCCGCCGACGCGGCACGGCTCCTCGACGTCACGGTGAAGGCCAGCGTGCTGCTGTCGGCGTCGCTTGCGGTCGTGGCGAGCGTCTATGGAGTGCGGAACGGGTGGCGCATACGGACGAGCGGACAGCTGCCGCCCCCCGGCGTGCGGGTCCTGTACGACGCGCCGATCATCGAAGGGCCGGCGGCCGTTCGGTGGGGGACGATCAACATGATGGTGAGCGTCGTCGTTGCGCTGGTCTTCGTCTGCTTGGCGGCGGCGTTCGTGCTGCTCTGGGACTTCAGTCACCTGTGGCCAGCTCCCGCGCGATGAGGATCTTCTGCACCTCGTTGGTGCCGTCGTAGATCTGGAACACGCGGGCGTCGCGGTAGAGCTTCTCGACCGGATAGTCGCGTACGAACCCATAGCCGCCGTGGATCTGGATGGCCGCCGAGCACACGCGCTCGCACATCTGGGCGGCGAAGAGCTTCGACATCGACGCCTCCTTGATGCAGCGCACGCCCGCCTGCTTGAGCCGCGCGGCGTGCAGGCACATCTGCCGCGCGACCTCCAGGTCGGTGGCCATCTCGGCCAGCGAGAAGGCGATGACCTGGTGCTCGATCAGCTTTTTGCCGAAGGTCTCGCGGTCGCGCGCGTAGCGGAGGGAGGCGTCGAGGGCGGCGCGCGCCACGCCAACCGACTGCGCGGCGACGCCGATCCGGCCGGTGTCGAGATAGGCGAGCGCGATCTTCAGCCCCTGGCCCGGCGGGCCCAGCATGTCGTCGGCCGGCACGGCCAGATCCTCGAGCACGATCTGGCAGGTGTCGTTGCTGCGATGGCCGAGCTTGTCCTCGACCCGGACGATCCGATAGCCCGGCTGATCGGTCCGCACGAGGAACGCCGAGATCCCGCGCTTGCCGGCGGCGGGGTCGGTCACCGCGAGAAGCACGCCGACGCCGGCCGAGCGTCCATTCGTGATGAACGACTTGGTGCCGTTGATGACCCAGCGATCGCCGTGGCGCACCGCCCGCGTCTGTTGATTGGCGGCATCCGAGCCCGCCTGCGGCTCGGTGTACATCAGGCAGGCAAGCGTCTCGCCGGCGGCGACTGGCCTCAGGAACCGCTCCTTCTGCGCGGGCGTGCCGTGATCGCGCACTTTCCAGGCGAAGGCGTTGGTGGCGCTGATCATGTTGCAGACGCCCGCGTCGCCGTACGCGAGCTCCTCGGTCATCAAAATGTAGGACAGGAAATCGGCGCCGCTGCCGCCCCAGTCGGGTGGCACGCCGAGCCCGAAGAGTCCCAGGGCGCCCGCCTTCCGCACCGTCTCCAGCGGGACGGTGGCGGTGCGATCCCACTCGGCCGCGAACGGCGCCACCTCCTTGCGCACGAAGTCGCGCGTCATGTCGCGGATGGCGGTCTGCTCGCTCGTCAGGGCGCTCATGGACGAGCAACGGTATCATCCTTCCGATGAAACGCAGCCACGGACGCGTCCTCACCACCCACGTCGGCAGCCTGCCGCGGCCGCCGGCGCTGCGCGACCTGCTCGTGCGCCTCGACCGCGGCGAGTCGATCGACCCGGCCGCCCTGCGCCGCGAGGCGGAGTCCGCCGTGCGCCACGTGGTGGCTCGTCAGCTGGAGGCCGGCATCGACGTCGGCAACGACGGCGAGCAGCCGCGTGTCGGGTTCTCGACCTATCCGGCCAAGCGCATGCGCGGATTCGGCGGCGAGAGCAGGCGGCGTTTGTCGCGCGATCTGCTCGAGCATCCCGACTACGCGGCGCGCCTGGCGCGGCAGCGCGCCGGGGCCGCCCGCATCGCCGACGCCCCGGAGGCCGTCGCCGAGGTCGCGTACACGGACCTGAGCGAGGCGGTGGCCGAGTGCGAGCTGTTCGAGCGCGCCGCGGCCCCCGGGAAATTCGCCGAGGCGTTCATGACGGCCGCCTCGCCCGGCGTCATCGCCACCATCATGCTCGACGCCTACTACGGCTCCCACGAGCGCTACGTCCGCGCCCTCGCGCGCGAGATGCGCCGGGAGTACGAGCTGATCGTCTCGCGCGGCTTCGTGCTGCAGCTCGACTGTCCCGATCTGGCGATGGAGCGCGCGCGTTTCTTCCAGGACGCGACGCTGGACGGGTTCCTCGACGCCGTCGCGCTCCACGTCGACGTCATCAACGAGGCCATCGCCGGCCTCCCCGCCGACCGCATCCGGCTGCATCTCTGCTGGGGGAACTACGACGGACCGCACACGCACGACGTGCCCCTCGAGCCGCTGCTGCCCATCGTTTACCGCGCGCGGGTCGGCGCGCTCTCGCTGCCCCTGGCGAGCCCGCGCCACCAGCACGAGCTGAAGGCGTTCCGGCGTCATCGGCTGCCCGATGGCATGCTGTTCGTGCCGGGCGTCGTCGACTCCACCACCAACGTCGTCGAGCATCCCGAGGTCGTCGCCGACCGGATCGTCGCCGCCGCCGAGGTCATCGGCGACCCGACGCGGGTGCTCGCCGGCGTCGACTGTGGTTTCGGGACGTTCGCGGGATCGCAGCTGGTCGAGGAGAGCGTGGTGTGGACGAAGCTTCGCACGCTGCGCGAGGGCGCCGACCTCGCCGGCAAGCGACTCTGGAGCTGACCATGCGTACACAGGCGCAGAAAGCCGAGGCGTTCCGCGCGCTCCACGAGCGACCGGGCGCATTCATCATCCCGAACCCCTGGGACGCCGGGACCGCGAAGCTGCTCGCCTCGCTCGGCTTCGAGGCGCTCGCCACCACCAGCCTCGGGCTCGCCAACATGCTGGGCCGCGTGGACGGCGCCAACTCCGTCAGCCGGCACGAGGTGCTCGACAACTGCCGCGTGATCGCGGGAGCCACCGAGCTGCCGGTCAACGCGGATCTCGAGAATGGCTACGCCGACGCGCCGCGGGAGGCGGCCGAGATGATCCGGCTGGCCGCCGAGGCCGGCGTCGTGGGCGGCTCCATCGAGGACGCCACCGGCGACGCGAGCCGGCCGATCTACGACTTCACCCTCGCCGTCGAGCGCGTGCAGGCGGCCGTCGAAGTGGCGCGCGCGCTGCCGTTCCGCTTCGTGCTCACGGCGCGCGCCGAGAATCTGCTGCACGGCCGGCACGACCTCGACGACACGATCAAGCGGCTGCAGGCATTCGAGAAGGCCGGCGCCGACGTGCTCTACGCGCCCGGCGTCAAGGACCTGGCACAGATCCGCGCGGTGACGTCTGCGGTGAGCCGGCCGGTGAACGTGGTGATGAGCGCGGCGGATCCGTCGCTGACGCTGGCGCAGCTGGCGGAGGCGGGCGTCAAGCGCGTGAGCGTGGGCGGCGCGCTGTCGCGACTGGCCCTGGCCGCGTTCCTGGATGGCGCCCGCGAGATGAAGGACAAGGGCACGTTCACCTGGGTGCGCCGCACGGTACCGAGCAGAGAGCTGAAAGCGGTGTTCAATCGGTGAGGGCCGCGCGCGGTGCGACCGGGATCACATGAGGTTGCGCGGAGCCGGAAACTATCTTTCTCAGGCCACCCACGGCCGAGGTGGACATAACGCTCCGATACAAAGGAGGCGTCCATGCAATACGGCGTCGTGATGTTCCCGACCGAGTACGCGATCGCTCCGGACGAGCTGGCCCGCGCCCTCGAGGAGCGTGGCTTCGAATCCGTGTGGTTCCCGGAGCACACGCACATTCCGGCCAGCCGCCGGAGCCCGTGGCCGGGCGGCGGCGAGCTGCCGCGCGAATACTGGTCGGCCTACGATCCCTTCATCGCGCTCATGGCCGCCGGCGCCGTCACGCGTCGGCTCAAGCTCGGCACCGGCATCTGCCTCGTCATCGAGCGCGATCCCATCACCACGGCGAAGGAGGTCGCCACGCTCGATCGCCTCTCGGATGGACGCGCGCTCTTCGGCGTCGGCGGCGGCTGGAACGCCGAGGAGATGGAGAACCACGGCACGGCGTGGAAGTCGCGCTGGCGGCTGCTGCGCGAGCGGATCCTGGCCATGAAGGCCATCTGGACGCAGAAGGAGGCGTCCTTCCACGGCGACTTCGTGAACTTCGATCGCATCTGGGCCGATCCCAAGCCGATCCAGAAGCCGCACCCGCCGATCATCATCGGCGGCGACGGGGCGACCACGTTCGATCGCGTGGTCGAGTACGGCGACGGCTGGATGCCGATCAATCGGCCGAACAAGAACCCGCTGGAGCGCCTCCCGGAGCTGCGCGAGCGCTTGAAGAAGGCCGGCCGCGATCCGAAGTCGGTGCCGATCTCGCTGTTCTTCGCGCCGCCGAAGAAGCCGGCGCTCGACCAGGTGGCCGCCGCCGGCGTCGATCGCGCGATCTTCGGCGTTCCGTCGGAGCCGCGGGACGCCGTGCTGCCGCGTCTCGACGCGCTGGCGAAGCTCATCGGGTGAGCGCGGACGCCGCCTGGGATGCCGGCGACCTCGGCTGCGGCGATCTGGTGCTCCAGCTCCGCTTTCGCATGGACGCCCTGCCGCCGGGCGCGGTGCTCCGCCTGGTCGCGCTCGACCCCGGCGCCCGCGCCGACGTGCCGGCGTGGTGCCGGCTCACCGGTCACGCGCTGATGACGGCCGAGCACCCCGTGTACCTCATTCGCAGGAAGGAGTTGTGAACGATGGCCAGCAAGTTCTGCGTGAACCTGACGCATTCGACCGACGACACCGATCGCGCAACCGTCGGCTTCGTGCTCGCCAACGCCGCTCTCGGCTCGGGCAAGGACACGCTCGTCTTCCTCAGCATCGAGGGCGTCCGCCTGGCGCAGCGGGGCGTCGCCGACGGCATCCACGAGGAGGGCTTCGCGCCGCTCCGCGAGCTGATGGACAACTTCGCCAAGGGCGGCGGCACGATCTACGTCTGCTCGCCGTGCTTCAAGAAGCGGAAGCTCGACGAGCACAACCTCGTCGCCGCCGCCACCATCGTGGGCGGCGCCAAGCTCGTGGAGTTTCTCTCGGACAACAGCCCGTGCGTGAGCTTCTAGTTCTCATGGGGGCCCCGAAATGGCCCCCATACCCCCGACGTTCGGAGCGCCCCGGCGGAGCCGTGGCGCTCCTCTATCTCCGCTGAAAGAGGGCCTCCGCGATCCGCGCGAGCTGGGACGCCATGTCGGCGTCGGTCTTGACGGCGTTCGGTCGCACCACCACCCGGGTGGCGCCGGCGTCGAGCAGGCGCGTGACGAGATCGCGGTCCGGCGGCTGTCCGTAGACCGAGATCGTCAGCGTCGACGGATCGCGTCCGGCATCCTTGGCCAGGCGGTCCAGCGTGGCCCGGCGCTCGCGGAGCTGCTCGGGCGTCACGCGGTTCGGCAGCCAGCCGTCGCCGTACTCGACCACGCGCTCGAGCACGTTCTTCGCGGCGCCGCCGAGGAGCACCGGCGGGTGCGGCTTCTGCAGGGGCTTCGGATTCGATTTCACCGCCGGGAAGTCGTAGTACTTGCCGTGGAACTCCGCCTCGGGCTTCGTCCACAGCTCCTTCATCGCCAGCACCGACTCGCGCGTCTGCGTCCAGCGGTGCGCGAAGTCGCCGCCGAGCATCTCGGTTTCCTCCTTCAGCCAGCCGGCGCCGATGCCGAACAGAAAGCGCCCGCCGCTGAAGAGATCGAGCGTCGAAACTTCCTTGGCGAGCAGGAGCGGGTGGCGCTCGGGCACCAGCACGATGCCGGTCGCGAGCTTGATGCGCCGGGTGGTGCCCGACGCGCGGGCCAGGGCCACGAAGGGATCGACGAAGTGCGCGTACGCTTCCGGGATCACGCCGTCCTCCGAGCCCGGGAAACGGCTCGACGTCCTGACTGGCATGACGGGATGCTCGGCGCACCAGAACGACTCGAAGCCGAGGTCCTCGGCCGCCTTCGCCATCGCGCCCGGATCGACCCAGTACGCCGGAAGCGGGATCGAGACACCGACGTTCCTCACCTCAACCTCCCCAGACGTCGCGCGCGACGTCGACGACGCGCTCGAGCTTGCGCCACTGCTCGTCCTCGGTCAGCGTGTTGCCGTGATGGGTGCTCGCGAAGCCGCACTGCGGTGACAGGCACAGCCGCTCGATCGGCACGAACTTCGTGGCCTCGTCGATGCGCCGCCGCAGCACGTCCTTGGGCTCGAGCGTGCCGGACTTGGTCGTGACCAGCCCCAGCACCACCGTCTTGTCCCGCGGCAGCAGGCGCAGCGGCTCGAAGCCGCCGGCGCGCTCGGTGTCCCACTCCATGAAGTACGCGTCGACGGGGATCGAGAACATCGCCTCCACGACGGCGTCGGCGTAGCCGCCCTCGGCGAACCACGTGCTGCGGAAGTTGCCGCGACAGGTGTGCATGGTCACCGTCATGCCGGCCGGTCGGCCGGCGAGCGCCTGCGTGATGGCGTCCGCGTAGATCCGATGGAGGGGGCCGGGGTCGTCGCCGTTGGCGCGGAAGTTCTCGCGCACCTTCGCGTCGCACAGGTACGCCCAGCTCACGTCGTCCAGCTGCAAGTACGTGCAGCCGGCGGCGGCGATGTGGCCGATGGCGGTCCGATAGGCGGCGGCCGCGTCGGCCCAGAAGGGCGCGAGGTCCGGGTAGACATCGCGCGCGATCGCATTCCGCCCGCCGCGCAGGTGGAGCATGGCCGGCGACGGGATCGTGAGCTTCGGCGTCGCCGTGCGCGCGATGGATTTCAGGAACGCGAAGTGGTCGGCGAAGATGGGCCCCGCGCACCGGACGCTGCCGGTGACCGTCACCATCGGCGGCACGTCTTCGGCCTTGAACGTCATCCCCACCGGCGCCGTCAGGCCGATGCCGTCCAGCTGGCGGAGGAAGTCGAGGTGCCAGAAGTCGCGGCGGTACTCGCCGTCGGTGACGAGCCGGAGCCCGATCGCCTCTTGCCTGGCCACCGCGGCGCGGATCAGCCGATCCTCCACCGCGCGCAGCTCGGCGGGCGCGATGGCGCCGGCCGTGGCCCTGGCGCGGGCGTCGTGCAGCTCGGCGGGCCGCAGCAGGCTGCCGACGTGATCGGCGCGATACGGGGGTGACTGCATCTTGGGGTCAGTCGAAGATCACGCCGCCGTCGACGTTGAACGACTGGCCCGTGATGTTGCGAGCGCCGGGGGACGCGAGGAAGACGGCGAGGGCGGCCACGTCCTCCGGATCGTTCGGACGGCCGAGCGGGATGGCGCTGTCGCGGCGGCGCTTCATCTCCTCCACCGACACGCCCTCCGTTCGCGCCCGGGTGGCGACATTGTCCTCGGACAGCGCGGTCACCGTGGTGCCCGGGCACACGGCGTTGACGTTGATGTTGTGGCGCGCGAGCTGCTGTGCGGCGGTGCGCGTGAGCGAGATGACGCTGCCCTTGCTGGCCGCGTAGATGGCGTTCGACGTCCCCGCGTAGCCCTTGCCGGCGATGGAGGCAATGTTGACGATGACGCCGCTCTTCTGCGGGATCATCTCGCGCGCCACGCGCTGCAGGCAGAAGAAGACGCCCTTGGCGTTCACGCGCATGATGCGCTCCCAGTCGGCCTCGGTGAGGTCCATGATGTACGCGCGCCGCGTGACGCCGGCGTTGTTCACGAGCACGTCGATGCGTCCGAACGTCGCCGTCACGCGATGGACCATCTGGTCGATGGCGGCCACCTCGCCGACGTCGGCGGCCAGCGGCAAGCTGCGCCGCCCGAGGGCCGACACCGCGTCGGCGGTGTCCTTGGCGGCGCCGGCATCGATGTCCACGGCCGCCACGTGCGCGCCCGCCCGTGCCAGCGCCAGCGCGATCGCCCTGCCGATCCCGTTCCCCGCGCCCGTGACGATGGCAACACGCTCGTCCAGCACCATGAGGGGCCGAGGATACCGCAGTCGTCCACGGCGCGGTACTCTCTAGCGCCCAGGAGGTGCGGCGTTGGCGAATCTGGCGGTCGTGGTCGATCCTGAAGCACCCGGAAGACTGGTCATCCGGCAGGTGGCCGATCCAGCGCCGAGCCGCAGCGAAGCCGTCGTGCGCGTCAGGGCGATCTCGCTGAACCGCGGGGAGGTCAGGCGCGCCGGCATGGCGGCGGCGGGCTGGCGACCTGGCTGGGATCTTGCCGGCGAGGTAGAGCGCGCCGCCGACGACGGCTCGGGGCCGCGACCGGGGACGCGCGTGGTCGGTCTCGTGCCGGAGGGCGCGTGGGCGCAGCGCGTGGCGATCCCGACGAATGCGCTGGCCGCGCTCCCCGACAAGGTCACGTTCTCCCAGGCGGCGACGTTCCCCGTGGCCGGCCTCACGGCACTCTACGCGCTCGCCAGGGCCGGGCTCGTCGTCGACCGCCGCGTGCTGGTCACCGGCGCCACCGGCGGGGTCGGCGACTTCGCCGTGCAGCTCGCGCGGCTCGCCGGCGCGCGCGTGACCGCTCTCGCGCGCCGGGGCGACCAGGCGCCGGCGCTGCACCAGCTCGGCGCCCACGAGGTCACCGTCGGCGACGAGATTCCGCCGGCGCCGAAGTACGACGTGATCCTCGACTCCGTCGGCGGCCGCACGCTGGGCACGGCACTGGCGGCGCTCGCGCCCGGCGGCATCTGCGTGACCTTCGGCGTCTCGGCCGGCGCCGAGGTGACGTTCGATGCGCGCGCCTTCTTCATCGGCGGGCGCGCCACGCTCTACGGGTTCTACCTGTTCCAGGAGCTGGGGCTCGAGCCCGCCGCGGTGGGGCTCCAGCGGCTGGCGGATCTCGTCGCCGGCGGGCAGCTGACGCCGCACATCAGCGTCGAGCGGCCGTGGAAGGACATCGGGCAGGTGGCCGAGGACCTGATGGCGCGGCGGTTTCCCGGCAAGGCCGTGCTGGCGGTCGACTGATGGGCGAGGTGCTCGTCGGCGGCCTCACCTTCCCCGAAGCGCCCCGCTGGCGCGACGGCAAGCTGTGGTTCTCGGACTTCTATTCGCACCGCGTGCTCACCGTCGATCTCGCCGGACGCCTGGAGACGGTGGTGGAGGTGCCGCAGCGTCCGTCGGGGCTCGGCTGGCGGCCCGACGGCACGCTGCTCGTCGTCTCGATGCTCGACCGCCGTCTGCTGCGTGTGGACGGCGGCAAGACGCGCGAGGTGGCCGACCTGTCCGCGCTGGCCACGGGTCCGTGCAACGACATGGTCGTCGATGCGGCGGGCCACGCTTACGTCGGCAACTTCGGCTTCGATCGGCATCGCGGAGAGCCGGAGCGCACGACCTGCCTCGTCCGCGTCGACGTCGAGGGCCGCGTGACCCGCGTCGCCGACGATCTCCACTTTCCGAACGGGACGGTCATCACGCCGGACGGCGGGACGCTGATCGTGGCCGAGACGCTCGCCCATCGCCTCACCGCCTTCGACATCGCCGCCGACGGCGCCCTTTCGAATCGCCGCGTGCACGCGACGCTGCCGGATTGCTTCCCCGACGGCATCTGCCTGGATGCCGAGGGCGGCGTCTGGGTGGCGGACGCGCGGCGCAACCGCGTGCTGCGGGTCCGTGCCGACGGCACGCTCGACCGCACGCTGACGACCGGACAGAACGGGGCCTACGCGTGCATGCTCGGCGGTCCCGATCGGCGGACGCTGTTCGTCCTCACCAATACCGGCAGCGGCCCGGCCATGGCCGACAAGACCGACGGCCGCATCGAGCTGTATCGCGTCGACGTGCCCGGCGCCGGACGGCCGTGACACCGGCCCCGCTGCTCAGCTTCGACATCGACGGAACGCTGGAGATCGGCGATCCGCCGGGAATCATTCCCATTGCCATCGTGCGGCGGGCGAAGGACCTCGGATATGTGGTGGGCAGCTGTTCCGATCGCCCGCTCAGCTTCCAGGAAAGGATGTGGGCCGGCCTCGGCCTCGTCCCCGACTTCACGGTGCTCAAGCACCGGCTCGGCGACCTCAGAACACGCTTCGCGGCCGCGGCGTATTACCACGTCGGCGACACCGACATCGACGAGCACTTCGCGCACCGCGCCGGCTTCGTGTTTCTGAGCGCCCACGCCGCCGCGTACCGGACGTGGGCTCCCCATCTGCTTCCGGCCCCCCAGGCCTAGCCCGGCCGGCGCGATGTCGACGGAGGCGATACACTAGCGGCGCCTCAGGAGTCTCCGGCGTCGATCGACTGGACTGGAGGCTGGCGTGGACATCAAGGATGGGTCGCGACCGCGTATCGACCGTACCGAAGACGTCTCCCTGACCGACGACGACGAGCGGGCGCTGGAGGCAATCCGCCGTCAGCTCGACAACGAGTTCTCCCACAGCACCGAGACTGTCGCAGAGGCCGTTGCAGCGGCGCCGGCCCGGCGCCTACGACTCGTCACCGTGCTCGGCGTGCTGCTGCTGTGCGCCAGCGCTGGCGCCGCGGCCGTGCTGGTCACTCCGCTGTATCACGCGCTGAAGGCGAGCTCGCCCGTCGAGGCCGACTCGCGCCCCGCGGCGCCGGCGCCGAGCATGGTGGCGACCGCGCGGCCTTCCACGCTCGCTCCGCCGGCACCGCCTCCGCGCCGCGCGCAGGCGACGGTCGAGCCCGCGAGCCGCCGTCAGCCGACGTCCACGCCGGCACCCGTGATCCCCGACGTCATCCGGCGCAGAGAGCCTGCGCCGCCGAGCCCCGTGCCCGCCGCGGCACCCGTGCCCGCCGCGGCACCTGCGCCCGCCGCGGCACCTGCGCCCGCCGCGGCACTCGCTGCGGCGCCCGCGCCCGCTGTGGCGCCCGCGGTCCCCGGGCATCCGACCGCTCCATTCATGCGCGTCGCTGTCGCGACGCCTGAGTCGCCGCCCCCGGCGCCCCCGGCCGTGGAGCGCGCCGTCAGGGCGGCAACGGCGCCGAGCACGTGGCTGCCTCCGCTCGAGGGCGCGCTCGCCGCGCTCGCGCCGCTTCCGCTCGTCGCATCGGAGCACGTCCGCGCCGCGTGGGGGACCGTCAAGGAACACGTGGCGCGGGGATCCGGGGAGCTCCGGCAGGGGCCGCGGTCGGGACCAGAAGCGCCCTAGCTACGAAACCGCCCGCTGGCAGAGCACGTTGAGGATGGCCGGGCGGCCCTCGCGGACGGCGGCCAGGCCGCGCTTGAGCGCCGCCGCCAGCTCGCCAGGGCTCTCGACGCGCTCGCCGTAGCCGTCGACAGTCCGCGCCATCTCCTCGAAGCGGGGCGACGGTCGCAGCTCGCTCAGTGGGAAGCTGCCTCGCGCCCTGGCGGCTCCGTCGGGGTGCACGGCCAGCGTCCCAGACTTCACCGCTTCCCACTGCTGGTTGTTGAAGACCACGGTGAGGATCGGCAGCGCGTGCGCGCGCTGCACGAACAGGCACGACAGTGGCTCGCCGAAGAAGTAGGCGCCGTCGCCGACGGTGGCGATGACGGTCGCGTCCGGCCGACCAAGCTTCACACCGAGCGCCGCGCCGAGGCCGAATCCGAGACCGCTCGAGTGCGGTGACGCCAGGTAGCTGCCGGGCCGTGTGAGGCCGGCGAATCGGCGGTCCAGCGGATACTCGTTCACCACCACCGTGCTGTCGTCCACGATCTCCCCGATGCAACGCGACGCCCACGCGAATCCGATGGTCGAGGCGCTCGCCTGTCGGGCCACCACCTGCTCCCACTCGTCGTGGCGCCGGCGATGCTCGGCGGCCACGCGCTCGCGACGCCGCGCCACCGCCGTCCGATCGGCGTGGCGGCGCACCGCCTCGGCGAGCAGCGGCAAGGCCACGCCCGGCGTGGCCACGATCGGCACGTCGCACGGGTAGCTGCGCATCGGATAGCGTGAGAAGAACGGATCGACGCCGAGATGGATGATACGCGCCGCGGCCGCCGGCTTCTTCAGATGCGGATACCACGGCACGTCGGACTCCACGACGAGCACGACGTCGGCGTCGGCCAGCGACGGGTTGGTCGTGCCCGACTGGTTGTAGCCCAGATGCAGCTCGTGGCGGTGCGAGGCGTTGAGATAGATCGGATCGGCCTCGACGATGGCGACGCCGCCCGCCTCGGCCAGCTCCACCAGCCCCGTGACGGCGCGCGGATCGATGCCGGCGGCGGAGACGAGGATCAGCGGCGACTCGGCGCCGGCCAGCAGGCGCGCGGCCTCGTCGATGCGAGCCGGATCGGGAAAGCGCTCGCTCCGCGACTGCCGCCGCGCCGGTGAGGTGATCGTCATCTCGCCGGGACGCGCGGCGAGGACCTCGCGCGGCAGCGTCAGGTAGACGGGTCCGCGCGGCTCGGCCTGCATCAGCTCGAAGGCGCGGTCCACGACGGCTTCCAGCTGGACGGGCGTGCGCAGCTCGTAGTCCCACTTCACGTACTCGCGCAGCATGGCCGCCTGGTCGAAGCTCTCCTGCGCCCAGTGGATGTGGAGGTCGCGCGAGCCCGGCAGGCCTTCCTCGGTGATCGGCGTGCGCCCGGCGGACATCAACATCGGCACGTTGGCCCGCGAGGCCGTGATGATCGCGGTGGCGGCGTTGCCAGTGCCGACGTTGACGTGGACCATCACCGCCGCCGGCCGGCCGGATGCCGCGTAGTAGCCGTGAGCCATGGACACGGCCACGAACTCGTGCGGCACCACGAGGGGACGTGGGATGCGGCCGCTCTCGGGCGCCAGACGCGCGAAGGCCTCCACCAGCGAGGCGAAGTCCGTGCCGGCGTTGCCGAGGAAGACGTCGACGCCGCGGTCCTTCAGCAGCTCCAGGTAGGCTTCGGCCGTCGTGTCCGGATGCAGCGTTCGAGAACCCATGCGTCGACCTCCGAAGATCCGCGAGTGAGGCGAAGTATCGCATGCGGGCGGGCCGCCGCGCGGCCGACCGATTGTTGCTATAGTCTCGCCACCCACGGGGTGAAAGGACGGGCCATGGCGACGATCACGGGGTCCGAGGTGCTGGCGCAGGCGCTCCACTCGCAGGGCGTGGACACGCTCTTCTATCTGATGGGCGGGCCGATGCTGGAGACGGAAGCCGCGTGCATCAAGCTCGGCATCCGCGCCATCGACACGCGCCACGAGCAGGCGGCCGCCCTGGCCGCCCACGCCTGGACCCGCCTCACGCGCCGCCCCGGCGTGTGCATGGGCTGCTCGGGCCCGGGCACGACGAACCTCGTCACCGGCGTCGCCAATGCCTTCACCGATGCAGCACCGCTGGTGGCCATCGGCGGCTCGAGCCCGCGCGTCTATCTCGGGATGGAGGCGTTCCAGGAGATCGACCAGGTCGCCATCATGAAGCCCATCACCAAGCGAGCCGAGCGCATCTACGATGCGCGGCGGATCCCCGACGTGGTCGCCACGGCGTTCCGTGAGGCGACGGCGGGCCGGCCCGGTCCCGTCTATCTCGATCTCCCGGGCGACGTCCTCGGCGAAAAGATCGAGGAGGAGAGCGTGACGTATCCGGCGGCGTGGCGGCCATCGCCGCGCACGCTGGGCGATCCAGCCGCCATCCGCGAGGCCGTCGCGCTGCTGGCCCGCGCCGAGCGGCCGGTCATCCTGGCCGGCAGCGGCGTGTGGTGGTCGGACGGCGCGGCTGCGCTGCAGGCGTTGGTCGAGGCCACCGGCATCCCGTTCTACACCACGCCGATCTCCCGCGGGCTCATCCCGGAGGATCACGCGCTGGCGTTCCTCAACGCGCGCAGCAAGGCCTTCACCGAGGCGGATGTCGTGCTGGCCGTGGGCACGCGCTTCAACTGGGTCATCCAGTTCGGCCGCGCGCCGCGGTTCGCCGCCGACATGAAGGTGATCCACGTCGACGTGAACCCTGCGCAGCTCGGGCACAATCGCGCCGTCGACGTCCCGATCGCCGGCGATGCGCGCGCGGTACTGGAGCAGCTTCGCGCGGAGGCCGAGGGCAAGATCCAGCCCAAGCAGTACGCCGCATGGACGGGCAAGCTGCGCACATTGGACAGCGAGAAGTCCGCGGAGATGGACAAGGCCATGTCCCCTGACACGACGCCCATCCATCCGCTGCGTCTCTGTAAGGAGATCCGTGATTTCGTCCGCCGGGATTCGATCCTCGTCGTTGATGGCCAGGAGATCCTCAACTACGGCCGGCAGGCGATTCCGACCTTCGTGGCCGGTCACCGCCTGAACTCGGGCGCCCTCGGCACGATGGGCGTGGGCCTGCCGTTCGGCGTCGGCGCCAAAATCGCCCGGCCGGACGCCCAGGTGCTCGTGCTGCACGGCGACGGCTCCTACGGGATCAACGCCATGGAGATCGACACCGCGGTCCGACACAAGATCCCGGTGGTGGTCGTCATCAGCAACAACGGCGGCTGGACGGCCAACGCGCCGTGGACGCGGCCGCTGCCGAAGCCCGGGCGCCACCTCGGACACACGCGCTACGACCGCGTCGCCCAGGAGCTGGGCGCCCACGGCGAGTTCGTGGAGAAGCCCCACGAGATCCGGCCCGCGCTCGAGCGGGCGTTCGCTTCCGGCAAGCCGGCGGTCGTGAACGTGATCACCGACGACAAGGCGCGCGCGCAGACGGTACGGTTCTCCGCGTACACGACATAGCGGGTCGTCCGTATCGGAGGGCCCATGGCGAACACGAGTCCGTGGCACTCGATCGTGGAGACGGATCCGAAGGTGTATCACGACGACTCGCGCTGTCCCGAGGGCAACGCCATCGCCCCGAAATTCCGGCGCGAGGGAACGGACGGCCGGCGGAAGTGCGACGAGTGTCGGAAGTACCCATGACAGGAGCCTCAGCCGTGATAGAGGAGCGCCCCGGCTTTGCTGGGGCGCTTCGAAGGCTGGGGGGTTTGGGGGCCATGTCGGGGCCCCCCATGTTCATCAGGAGGCCAGGATGCCGAAAGCGCTGGCGGGCGTTCGTGTCGTCGATCTGACCCAGTACGAGGCGGGGCCGTCGTGCACGCAGATGCTCGCCTGGCTCGGGGCCGAGGTCATCAAGGTGGAGCCGCCCGGCGGCGAGGCGGGGCGCACGGCGCTGTCGGACAAGCGCGGCGAGGACGCCTGGTTCTTTCTGCTCCTGAACGCCAACAAGAAGGGCGTCACCCTCAATCTGAAATCGCCGCGCGGCCACGCCATGTTCGTTGACCTGCTCAAGACGGCCGACGTGCTCGTCGAGAACATGGGCCCCGGCGCCATGGAGCGGCTCGGCCTGGGCCCCGAGGCGCTGCGACAGCTCAACCCACGCCTGATCAGCGCGTCCGTGAAGGGCTTTGGCAGCGGGGGTCCGTACGCCGACTACAAGAGCTTCGAGTGGATCGCCCAGGCCATGGCCGGCGCCATGAGCATGACCGGCTCGCCCGACGGGCCGCCCACCAAGGCCATCGGCGGCCTCGCCGACACCGGCGCCGGGCTGCACGCCGCCATCGGCATCCTGGCCGCGCTCGTCCAGCGGCAGACGACCGGCGTCGGCCAGCAGATCGAGGTGGCGCAGCAGGATGCCGTCGTGAACCTGCTGCGCATCCATCTCCGCGACACGTACGCCAACGGGCGGCCGGTGCCACGCCAGGGCAACCGCTCGGTGAACGCCGCGCCGTCGAACATCTACCGTTGCCGGCCGTTCGGGCCCAACGACTACGTCTTCGTCCACTGCGCCACGGTGGAGATGTGGAAGACGCTCACGGCCATCGTCGGCCGCCCCGAGCTCGGCGACGATCCCCGCTACGCCGATCGGCGCGATCGCGTGAAGTTCATCGACGAGATCGACGACATGATCGAGGCGTGGACGGAGAAGCGCACGAAGCACGAGGTGCTGGAGGCCCTGGCCGGCGCCGGTGTGCCGTGCGGCGCCGTGCTGGACTCGACGGAGGTGCTGTCCGATCCGCACCTCAAGTCGCGGGGCATGCTCGTCGAGCTCAAGCACCCGACCCGCGGCACCTACCCGATGCCGGCCAACCCCGTGCGCCTCTCCGACTCTCCGACGGAAGTCGTGCGGGCGCCCCTGCTCGGCGAGCACAATGCCGAGATCTACGGCACGCTCGGCTACGGCGTCGCGGAGCTGGACGCGCTGCGGCGCGAGGGCGTGATCTAGGCCGGCTCCGCTGAGCAGGAGCGGTCGCGAGCGCCGACGCTACTTCTTCGTCTTCTTCGGCTTCTTCTTCTCCTTCACCATGTTCTTGCCCTTGGCCATCTCCTCACCTCCCTCCGTGGACGTCCCGCCAATATAGAACATTCTCCGCCGATACGGTCGTTCGCTGAGGTGGCTGGGCGGGAACCGCAGTCATGAACTTTCGGTGACAGATCGCACAATTTTTGCGCCCGCGTGATGCCACGCGCTATCGTCGGTCATGCTCGCAGTGCGCGAGACTCCTGCCACCTACTCCGGTGGTCCCCGGCTGCTCGATCGCGTGCGGTACGCGATCCGTGCCCGCCACTACAGTCGTCGACCGAGAAAGCGTATGTCGGCTGGATCAAGCGCTACATCTTTTTTCACGGCAAGCGCTATTCCGACGCCTCGCAGAACTCGGCCTGCCGATCAACTTTGATCAATACTGCCTCGCGACAGGTAATGGCAGCTAACAAGCCGCTGGAGCGGACCGGCATAAGCGCGTCCCGGCCGAGAAAGCGCGCCAGGGCCGGCCGCTCAGCGCCGAACCGTTAGCTGGATTTCCGTAACGCGCTGGGCAGGCCGTACAATCGGCCTAAGGTAACTGGGACGTGATCACCTTCAAGGTCGAGACGGAGCGGGAAGACGACGGCCGCTGGCTGGCCGAAGTCTTGGAGTTGCCAGGCGTGCTCGCTTACGGCGACAGCCAAGAATTGGCTGTGTCGAAGGTGCAGGCTCTTGCGCTTCGAGTGATCGCTGGACGTCTCGAGCATGGTGAGGCCGGTCCTGACCTTCTCACTATCTCCTTCAAGGCGGCGTGACTGATTGGCCAAGCACCCGCGCACGTCGGGTGCTGGCAGCGCTTCACCGAATCGGTTGGACGCTCAAGCGTCAGTCGGGCTCCCATCGCACTCTGTCGCGCGACGGATGGGCCGACTTTGTGTTCGCCTTCCACGACAGCGATGAGATCGGACCAGCACGCCGGCTCGCATCGCAAAGCGCACAGGCCTCACACCGAATGATCTCTGAATCTCAGCGACCAGCTAACTGGCCGTTAGAGCGGTCCGGCTTCGCCGGCCGCTCAACGCCTTTCCGCTAGGCAGAACTCCGGAGACGCTATGGGGCTTGATGGTGTCGAGTTCATCATGGCCGTGGAAGAGGCGTTTCAGATCGCGATTCCAGACGAAGATGCTCAGCGCATGTTCACTCCTGGCGATGTGGTCACGTACGTCTTCGGCCGCGTCGGCTCGGAGAACGGACACGGCTGCGCGGAGCAGCGCGCTTTCTACAGACTCAGGCGCGCGAGCATCAAGGTATTCGGCCAACAGCGAAGCGCCATCCGACCTGCTACAAGGTGGGCTGACGTCCTACCAAGACGCCAGCGCCGTCGCAACTGGCGTTTGCTGCACCAAGCCACCGGAACTCCGCATTGGCCACGCCTGACTGTTCTCGGGCGAGTGCCCGATGCAGTCGCCACTGTCGGCGGGACGGCACAATACCTTGCGGAACACGGCGCGGCGGCGTTCCAGCGACCAACGGAAGGTTGGAGTCGCCAGGCTATTGAGGCCACCATCGGGAAGATCATGCGCGAGCAGCTTGGGATTGAGGAATTCCGCTGGAATCAGCAGTTTGTAAGGGACCTTGGAGTCGACTAACTGTGTGGCGGAGGAACCGTCTGCCTGACAAGCCGCTTGAGCGGCCCGGCATGACCGCCTTGCGGCCAGCCGCGATCGCCAGCACCGGCCGCTCAGCGCCGAGCCGTTAGACGGACACAAGGCAAGAAGGAAGAGTCAGAGCCATGTCTCAAGTCAGCGTGCGGTACATGATCGACGATGTCCCTGCGGCCGTCGGGTTCTACACAACGCTTCTCGGCTTTGGCCTGGAGCAGGACGCCTCACCTGCATTCGCGGCCGTTTCGCGTGATGGCGTGCGCCTCTTGCTGAGTGGTGAGGGCAGCTCAGGGAAACGGACGCTCGCCGATGGACGGCGTCAGGTACCAGGCGGCTGGAACCGAATCCACCTCCAAGTTGCTGATCTCGAGGCCGAGGTCAAGCGGTTGCGAGCTGCCGGGGTGCAATTCCGCACGAATGACATCGTGACCGGGCCGGGCGGCGCGCAGATTATCGTCGAGGACCCCTCCGGCAACCCGATCGAGCTCTTCCAGCCACGGCGGTGAGTAGCGCAGGCGCGAGGAATCACGGTGCAGGTCCACAAGTCGCCGTCTAACAAGCCGCTGGACGCGGCGGCCGAGGCGGCCGCGGGTCAGCGCAGGCCGTACAATCGGCCTAAGGTAATTGGGACGTGATCACCTTCAAGGTCGAGACTGAGCGATATCGGGCTCCGCGTAGACGAACTCCTCGGCCGCGACGAATGAGCGCTCTCACCCCACCCTGGGAGCGGCGGCGCTTCGCGCGCCGCTCAGCGTCGTCGTTGGGCAGCAGGTGACAGATGGGCCCTGTAATGCTTCAGGTCAAGGTAAAACCTCGAGCCCGGGTTTCGGAGCTCTCCCAAGCCGCGGACGGTACCTGGGTGGCTAAACTGAAGGCCCCGCCTGTTGACGGCAAAGCGAATGAAGAATTGGTGGCTCTTGTCGCGGAGAGATTCCACTGCCGGAAGGCAGCTGTAACCATCGCGGCCGGCACGTCCGGGCGGGTGAAGCTGGTCAAGGTTGCGGCGCAATGATCGGCGCTGCTGCCGAACTATGCGCTCCACCGGACGCCCTGGCCCGTGCGGACCAGGTTCCCTCGTTCCCTTCGCTCACTCGGCGCCGGTGAGCGCGGGGCAGCCGAGGCGAACATGAGTGTGACAGGTATACGCTACTGGTCGCGCGAGCCCTCAGGATAAGGTAAGTAACCGAGAATGACGCCACGAGGGCAGACAGTACAGTTATCCCGCCATGCGAAGCACGGTGACGCGGCGTCGCAACGGTACCCTGCTTCTGAGATCATCTCGATGGAGAAGTGACATGATGAAGCCAGCAAAGAACACGATCTGCCTTTGGTACAACGGCGACGCCGAGGACGCGGCGCGGTTTTACGCCAAGACCTTTCCCGATTCGTCCGTCGGCGCGGTGCACCGCGCACCGGGAGACTTCCCGTCGGGAAAGAAAGGGGACGTCCTGACCGTCGAGTTCACCGTGATGGGCATTCCGTGCCTCGGGCTCAACGGCGGACCTGCGTTCAAGCACAACGAGGCGTTCTCGTTTCAGGTCGCAACCGTTGACCAAGCCGAAACGGATCGTTACTGGAACGCGATCGTCGGCAACGGCGGCCAGGAGAGCGCGTGCGGCTGGTGCAAGGACAAATGGGGATTGTCCTGGCAGATTACGCCGATCGCCCTGACGAAAGCGGTCACCGATCCCGATACCGCGGCCGCCAAGCGCGCATTCGATGCGATGATGCAGATGAAAAAGATCGACATCGCTGCGATCGAGGCGGCGCGTCGCGGTTGAGGTTGCCTGTAGGCCAACAGGTGGCGGTCACGGACGGCCATGACCCATACGTCCAGATCGAGAGCTCGTCGTCTCCTGGATCTTGCCATTCCCTTCGTGGGTGTCGGCGCTGGCGCCGTGACGGTCGTTTTGTTTCACAACGCCAAGGCGCTGATCCCCAACCCGCCGTACTGGCCCTGGCTGTTCGCGGTCGGTGCGCTCGGTCTCTTCGCGGGGATGCTGGCGTTGGGCCTTGAGGATGGCTGGGCCAATGATGACGAGGTGGATAACGCCGAGCGGTGGAGGGCTGCGGTGCTTGCCTACGTCGCCGGCGTCGTTGCAAGCCTGACCTACGTGGCATCGCTGGCGCTCATCCGATGGCTGGAGACTGCCTCGCGCTCGTCACCATGAGAGCCAATGATTGCACCGAATCCCTTCACAGTGAGGCACGCGCACTCGACACGCACGAATAGCACCGCCTATCGATCGGCCATCGGCGTTGCGCTCGCCGCGGCGCTTCTGCTCGTCTGGCTGAGTCTTGGCGTCGGCATCATCGGGCAGGACGGAGATCCCGCCAACCTGATGTATTTCGGAGTGCTTGCTGTCGGCATCATCGGCGCCATCATCGCGCGCCTCCAACCTCATGGGATGGCACGCACGCTGTTCGCGACGGCGCTCGCTCAGGCGCTGGTCACCGCGATCGCGCTCATCGGCAGGCTGGGTCTGCCGTGGAGCCCGCCGGCAGAGATCCTGGCGCTGAACGGGTTCTTCATCGCGTCGTTCGTCGGATCGGCCTGGTTGTTTCGGCGCGCTGCGCTCCGGCGACCTGACCGGCGTAGCGGCTGACGCCCCCATTGCTTGACACGGCCACGTCCCCGCGGTACGACGACCCTCGCCACACCACAAAGGAGACCTTCCAATGGCAGATGTCGTGACGGTAGTCGCGAAGATCCGGGCGGCGAAGGGCAAGGGCGACGCGCTGGCGGCGTTGCTGAAGGAGCAGGCGGGCGTCGTGCGCAAGAACGAGCCGGGTTGCCTCGTCTATCGCCCCCATCGCTCGACCAAGGACCCCGAGCTGTTCCTCTTCTACGAGCAGTACAAGGACCAGGCGGCGTTCGAGGCGCACGGCAAGGCGCCGCATCTCGCGGGGTATCGCGAGCGGCGACAGAAGGAAGGACTCACCGAGGGCGCGGTCGAGGTCGAGATCTACCGCGCGCTCACCGACTAGCGTGCTCGCCGAGCTCAAGGCACACGTCGGCCGCACGCAGGCGGCGACCGACGTGCTGCACGCCCATCCGGCCAATCTCCTGCGCCTGGCCCTCGGCCGTCCCGAGCCCGAGCTGCGCGACGGCGATCCGCTGCCGCCGAGCTGGCTGTCGCTCTACTTCCTGCCGCGCTTCACCGCCGCCGAGCTGCGGCCGGACGGCAGCCCGCGCGACACCGGCGTGGTGCCGCCGATGCCGCTGCCCCGGCGCATGTTCGCCGGCGAGCGGGTGCGCTTGCGCCGCCCGCTGCGCATCGGCGAGCGCGTCCAGCGCGAGATCGAGCTGGCGGACCTCAGCGCCAAGACCGGCGGCACGGGGACGCTGGTCTTCGCCACGGTGGCGAGCCGCGTCTCCGGCGCCGACGGCGTCGCGCTCGAGGACGAGCGGCGAACGGTCTTCCGCGAGGAGGTGAAGGCCGGCGAGCGCAACCAGGCGCCCCGGCGCGAGCCGGCGCCCACCGACGTCCCCTGGCGCACGACCGTGGCGCCGGATCCCGTGCTGCTCTTCCGCTTCTCGGCGCTCACCTTCAACAGCCACCGCATCCATTACGACCGCACGTGGGCGACGGAGGTCGAGGGCTACCCGGGCCTGGTCGTCCACGGGCCGCTCACCACCACGCTGCTGGTGGACTTCGCCCGCGACCACAATCCCGGACGCCGCGTCGTCGCCTACACCACGCAGGCGCGCGCGCCGCTCTTCGACACGGCGCCGTTCGAGCTGCGCGGACGCCCGAGCGCCAAGGGCTGCGAGTGCTGGGCGGTGACGCCGGAAGGCACGATCGCGATGAGCGCCGAGATGGAGCTCGAATAGAGAGGACCATCACCATGAAGATCAAGGCCGCGAACGGCTTCGCGCGGATACTGAAATCCGAGGGCATTCCGTGGGTGAGCTGCTACCCGACCAACCACGTCAATAACGCCCTCGGCGAAGAAGGCGTGCCGATCCTCATGATGGGCGAGGAGCGGTTCGCGGTGGCCGTGGCCGACGCGTACTCGCGTGTGACGTGCGGCAAGCAGATCGGCGTCTGCACGGTCATGGCCAACCTCAACGCGGCCGGTCTGCAGATGGCGTACGGGGCCATCGCGCAGGCGTGGGAAGATTCGTCGCCGCTGCTCGTCATCGCCGAGGGGGTCAGCCCGGGGGCGACGCGACACACCCACTTCGACATGGCCGAGGCGTTCCGCTCGGTCACCAAGTGGATCGGCCAGATCGATCGCCCGGAGCTCGTCCCCGACTACACGCGCCGCGCGTTTACGCATCTCCGATCGGGCCGGCCCGGCCCGGTGCTGCTCATCATTCCGCGCGATCTCGGCGAGTACGACCCCGACGAGCACCCGTATACGCCGGTGAAGGGCTGGCGATCCGGCCCCGACCCCGAGGACGTGGCGAGCGCCGTGCGGACGCTTCTGTCGGCCCAGCATCCCCTCCTCTATATCGGCGAAGGCGTCCTCTATGCCGATGCGTCCGCCGAGCTGCGCCGTTTTGCCGAGATGGCGCAGCTTCCCGTGCTGACCACTCTCAAGGGCAAGAGCGCGTTTCCCGAGAATCATCCGCTGTCCGTCGGCGTGCGCGGCTCCCTGGCCGAGCACTATCTCCGCAAGGCCGACGTCCTCTTCTCGATCGGCTCGAGCCTGTTTCCGAACCGTTTCAGTCACGCGATTCCCGACCCCGCGCGCAAGACGATCGTGCAGTGCACGGTGGACACGCTCGACATCAACCGCAGCTACGAGACGCGACACGCGGTCATCGGTGACGCCAAGCTCACGCTCGAGGCGCTGACCGAGGAGCTGTCCAAGCGTGGCGGCGGACGGAAGAACGCGGCGCTCATCGAGGAGATCCGAGCCGGCAAGCGGCAGTTCCTCGCGAAATTCCGCCCGTGGATCGACTCGAACGAGACACCGATCAATCCCTATCGCGTGTTCGGGGACCTCATGAAGGTGCTGGATCCGCAGCGCTCGTTCCTCACCGCCGACTCCGGCAACACCCGCGACCAGACGAGCACCGTGTACGAGGCCCAGATCCCCCGCGGCTATCTCGGCTGGGGCAACGTGTCGACGCTCGGGTTCAGCCTGGCCGGCGCCGTCGCCGCCAAGCTCGCCTTCCCCGATCGGCAGTGCGTCCACGTCACCGGCGACGCGGGCGTCTGCTACATGATGGGCAACTTCGAGGCCGTCGCCCGCTACAAGATCGGCATCACCACCGTGCACATCAACAACGGCGGCTACTCCGGCTATGGCCCCGGCTTCTGGGGCGCCGGTCACGATCCGTATACCTGGAAGGTCTCCGACCACGGCAATGCCTGCATGGCGAACATGGCCCGCGCGGTGGGCTTCCACGCCGAGGACGTGACCGAGCCGGCGCAGATCATCCCGGCGCTGAAGCGCGCCCTGGAGGCGAACGCCGTCGGCCGGCCGGCATTCGTCGAGTTCATCTGCTCGCACCATCCGGTCCACGGCGGCTGGGTGCGGCCGGCATGAGCGCGACCATCACGATCACGCACCTGGCCACCGGCCCCACCGCCCCCAAGGCGGCGAGCGCCGATGGTCCCAATGCGCTCCGTACGCGCGTGGCGGAGGTGGCCGCCCGCCTCGGACCACCGCCCTGGTCGCGGCGGGTGATCCAGGACGAGCGCCAGCTCGTGACCCTGATCGCCAACCGTCCCGGCGGCGGCAACCGGCCCCACTGGCATGCGGAGTTCGACGAGTGGTGGGTGGTCATGGCCGGGGAGCTGGAATGGGAGCTCACGGGCGGCGTGCTGGTGGCGGCGCGCAAGGACGACATCATCTGGGTCCCCCGCGGCACCGTGCATCACATCCGGACCGTCGGCGCGGAGAACTCGCTGCGCCTGGCCGTCGCCATGCCGCCGGCCACCCATTACTTCAGCCCCTGCGAGCAGTGCGGCTACACCGACGACGGCCCCCGCGAGTGGATTTCGGAGGGGGCCTCGACGGCCCCCTCCGATGCCTCCCCCTAGAACTTCGATTGCGCCGGCAAAGCCGACGCTCGAACAACGGTTTCACAGCCGACGCCCGACGGGGTTCTAAGCATCGCAGTCATCTCGATGGCGAGTCGGAGCTGGAAACCATCTCTCTCAGGCCGCCCACGGGCGAGGTGGACACAGCACTCCGATACAGAGGAGGCGGCGATGGGGGCCAAGCAGGACCTGCTGAGCGAGGCGGCGGCGGCGTACACGGAGCTGCGCGAGGCGGCGGATAGCGTTCCCGACTCGCGAATGACGGAGACGTGGCTCGGATCGTGGGGCGCGCGCGAGATCCTGGTCCACATTTCCGGCTGGCATCGAGAGATGATCCCGGCCTTCCAGCGCATCGCCCGTGGTCAGGCGCCGTTTGCCGAGGGCGTGTCGTATGACGACTTCGACGCCTGGAACGCCCGCTTCGTCGAGGCCACGCGCGGGGTGAAAGTGGCCGACGTCCGCGCCGAGCTGACGGCGTCCCACCACGACTTCGTGACGGCGGCCTCCGCGCTGGCCGACGAGCACCTCGCCCCCGGCGGAGCCGCGCACGATCTGTTCACCGGCGCCGGCCCCGCGCACTACCGCGAGCACGCCAACCAGATCCGGGAGTGGCGCGCGCGCTGAGCCCCGATTTTCTGTGGGCCCCCACGGCGGGCACAGACGCTAAAGTGGATTCATGCTCGTCAACTGCGCGGCCTATCAGGACGGCCGCAAGCTCGGGGAGATCGCGAAGAGCGACATCTCCAAGTACGTGAGCCGGGCCGACTGCTTCGTGTGGGTGGCGCTCTACGAGCCGGACGCCGCCGAGCTCGGGGAGATGCAGCAGGAGTTCGATCTGCACGAGCTGGCCGTGGATGACGCCCGGCACGGCCACGAGCTGCCGAAGCTGGAGGAGTACGGCGACTCGCTCTTCGTCGTGCTCCACACCGTGCAGGTCGTGGACGGCGCGCTCAGCGTCGGCGAGGTCAACATCTTCGTCGGGCGCAACTACGTCCTGTCGGTCCGCAACCGCAGCGAGCGAGGCTTCGCCGGCGTACGGGCGCGCTGCGAGCGCGAGCCGGAGCTCTTGCGCCACGGCGCCGGCTACGTCCTCTACGCGCTGATGGACGCGGTGGTCGACCGCTACTTCCCGGTGCTGAGCGCCCTCGAGGCCGAGCTGGAGGACGTGGAGACGCGCATCTTCTCCGAGGGCTCGCAGCGCGAGAAGATCGAGACGCTGTACACGCTCAAGCAGAAGCTCATGGTGCTGAATCACGCGGTGGGGCCGCTGCTCGAGTCCACGGGCAAGCTGCTCGGCGGCCGGGTGCCGCACGTCTGCGCGGGCATGCAGGAGTACTTCCGCGACGTCTACGACCACCTGTTCCGCATCAGCCAGCGCATCGACTCGCTCCGCGACATGTCGACCACGGCCATGTCGGTCAACCTCTCGCTGCTGCAGATCGCCGAGAACGAGGTTACCAAGCGGCTCGCGTCCTACGCCGCGCTCATCGCCGTTCCGACCATGATCGCCGGCATTTACGGCATGAACTTCCAGCACATGCCGGAGCTCACCTCGCGGTTCGGCTACCCGGTCGTGCTCGGCATCATGGGTCTGGTGGACGCCTATCTCTTCTACCGCTTCCGCAAGGCCCGCTGGCTCTGAAAACTTCCGGCCGGCCTCCCTCGGATGAGAAAATCGGCATCGAGATTGCGGTGCAGCTCACCGACGCACACGAGAGGGAGGGCACATGAAGGCAGCGAGCACGAAGGCGACGCGAGCGCTCCGGAAGCGGAAAGCGAAGATGGACGCCAGCATCGCCCGGTCGCAGCGGAAGGTGAAGAGCCTGACGCGGATGCTCCGGAAGCAAACCTCGATGCTGAACAAGCGGAAGGCACGGCGCGCGAAGCTGAAGTAGCAGCGGTTCAGCGGTAGGCGGCGATCAGCTCCTCGAACGCCACCATCTGACCGCCCCGCGTCGACGACGGCACGAGGATGACGGTCCTGACACCCGTCGCCCGCCACGCATCCACGCCGTCGCGGATCGTCTTCGCGCTGCCGTGCAAGGTCACGTCGCCGAGCCACCGCTCGGACATCGCGGCCTGCACGGCGGCGTCATCACGACGCGCCACCGCCGCCCGCACCGCCGTCATCTCCTCGACGTACCCGGCCTCCATCCAGTAGCTCTGGTAGTTCGGCAGCTTCACGTATGGCGTGAGGGTCTTGCGCATGACGGCGGCGGCGGCGGCGCAATCCTCGTCGATGCACGTCGGCACCATGTTGCCGATGAAGAAGTCTCGCGCCTCGCGGGCGGCCGCCGGCAGGGCGCGCAGCGACTCCGGCATGTGCGAGCGCGCGCCGTTGGCCCACACAGCGCCGTCCGCGATCTCCCCGGCCAGGGCCACCATCTTGCGCCGCAGCGTGGCCAGGGTGATCGGCGGCATGGCGCCCACCTGCGGCGCGTACCCCTTCACCTCCGCGACGAACCTCCGGATATCGTCGAGCGGCTTCCCGGGCCGGATGCCCAGGCGATCGTGGGCCGGTCCGTGACTGACACCGATGCCGAAGCGAAACCGGCCGCCCGCCAGCTCGTGGATCACGGCCGCCGTCTGCGCGTACTCGAAGGGGTGCCGCGTGTAGATGTGCGCGATGCTCGTTCCGAACGGGATCTCGCGCGTCACGAGCGCCAGCGCCTCGCAGAGCGCCAGCCCGTCGCCGGGGCTCGGACAGTAGATACCGGTGAAGCGCTCCTGCTCGAGGCGCGCGGCGAGCTCCAGCGTCGCGCGCCGCCGTCCCGCCACCGCCACCAGGCTCACCGCCGGCTTCATGCCCGATTCTTGTACCATGGGTGCCCTCGAAAGGAGCCCGGCCATGGCGAAGCGAAAGGGAAGCGGCCTGTTGATGGTGTGGGTGGACGTCCCCTCCGACCGCGAGAAGGAGTTCAATCGCTGGTACAACGAGGAGCACCTCGCCGAGCGACTGGCGGTCCCCGGATTTCTGAGCGCCGCCCGCTACGAGGCGGTGAAGGGCGGTCCCAAGCACCTGGCGGTGTACGAGCTGGACAGCCCGGCCGTGCTCGAGAGCGAGGCTTACAAGCGCGTGCAGGCACAGCCCACGGAGTGGACCAAGCGTGCCGGCCCGGCCACCGTGGCCACCACGTTCATTCGCAACGTCTACACGCTGCTGCATCCGACCGCGCCCACACCGGTCATCGCCGAGAGCCCGATGGCGCCGTCGCTCCAGATCGGGCGCATGGACGTGCCGCTGGACGTCGATGCGGAGTGGAACACCTGGTACAACACGATCTACGTGCCGAACTACGAGAAGGTCCCCGGCGTGATCCGCGGCCGCCGGTTCCGGGCCGTGGAAGGCACCCCCACGTATCTCACCATGTACGAGTTCGACCACCCGAAAGTCTCGGAGAGCGCGGCGTGGAACGCGCAGCGTGACGCGGTGCCCGTGAACGAGCGCATGCGCAGTCACATGCGCCATGCGCCGGGCTCGCCCGGTGTCTACATCAAGACCTTCGAGCTGTGACGCCGGGCCGCGATGACGAAGCCCGTCATCGCGAGCACGGCCAGCGCGAGGCCGATCGCCGCGTAGAACGCGCGCGACGGCCAGCCGGCGAAGTCGCCGGCGTGCAGCCGGCGCAGCAGGTCCCACGGCGCGGCGCCGACGGCGCTGACGGCGCCGCTGGTGCGGTCGATGCGAATCCTTCGCGCATCGCCGCCGGCGCCGGTGCGCACGTCGACGCGCAGGCCACCGTCGCGCTCGGCCGCGATCGCCACGACGCGTGCGCCGGGCGATGCGGCCTCGACGCGCGCGGCGACGGCGTCCAGCCGCTCGAGCCCGCCCGGCCGCGATAACGCCGAGATACTGCCCGATCCCGCCAGCGCGCTCCCCAGGGCGAGGGCGGCGCCGGTGACGCCGAGCAGCACGCCGCCGGCGAGCGACGCGGCGCCTACCAGCCGGTGCACCGCGCGGCTCGAGCCACGCCGGCGCATCCGCGCGGTCGGCGTCACCGACGGGCCGTAGAGCCAGAGGCCGCTCACGCCTTCGACGACGAGCCAGACGCCAAGAAGCCCCACGACCACCGCGCCCGCGCGCCCGGCATGGAAGCCCGCGTGCAGCGCGTGCACCGCCGCGAAGACCGACCGCTCGGGGGAGCGGCTCCCGACCACCCGCAGCGTCGCAGGATCGACGTCGACATCGATGCGCGCGCTGCCACGCACGACCTCGACGCGATAGGGCCGGCGCGCGTCGGCCGCGATGCGCAGCGCGCGCGCCTCCCCGCCGGGATGCGGCAGGAGCGCGGCGCGAAGCACCGCGTCGAGCGACGGCGGCGCGACGGGCGCGGCGAGCGGCCGCGACCCGCTCGGCAGTCCGTCGAGCTCCGGTCGAAACACGAGCGCGGCGCCGCTGAGGCCGACCACGACGATGAGCGGCGCGACGAGCAGCCCCGTCCACGCGTGGAGCCGAACGGCGAGGCGCCGCCACGCGCGGCACACCGCCTGAGCGTTGATAGCCGAGGCCTCCTTCGGGGCTACGCCGGGCCGGCGAAACCGATCGAAACGCCGCAGGCATCGCGCGGCGGCACGAGCATCGCGTGCTCGCCGGTATTGCGGACGCCGCGCGCGGGCGGCGCCATGCCGTGATCCTGCATCCACCGCTCGGCGGCGTCCATGCTGCGGGTGCGGAACAGCACCTGGAACGGCCCCGGCCCGCGCGTCGCGAGCGCCTCCGCGGCCGGTCCGGGGTCCGCCGGCTCTGCCACGGTGAGTCCTGTCGGCCCGAGGTTGAAGACGACCATGGTGGCCTGGATCACCGTACCGCGCTCGGCGTGGGGCACCGGCACACCCAGCACGCGCGCGTACGTCTCGGCCGCCTTCGCCACGTCGGGAACGGCGATGTAGGCGCGCTCCAGGCGCAACGCCCCGTTGGGATGCTGCCCGGCATGAGGACCCTGCGGGCGCCGCTCGGCAAGCGGCGTCAGGTGCTGGATGAAGAAGATCGGCAGTGGGTTGCCCGGGCCCAGCCGGGCAACCCGCCAGCGCAGCTCCTGGCCGGTCGGCGTCCGCCGCCCGCCGTCCGCGGGGTCGGCCACGTCGACGCCCCGTTGCCGCATGGCCGTCACGTCTCTCGGAAGGTCGTCGCTCTGGACGGCCAGATAGCGGAGGCCGCCGCCGCGCGCAAGGAACTCTCGGAGCTCGGCGCCCGCCTGCGCCTCCTCGCCGCGCTGGACGCTCATCAGCTCCAGATAGTCGTCCTCGAAGAAGGCGATGGCGTTCTCGGTGCCACGCCCGGGGTGGACACCGCCGTAGTGGACGTCGAAGCCGAGGCGGCGGTACGTCTGCATGCCCGCCTCGAGATCCGGCACGCAGATCATGACGTGGTCGATACGCGTCAGTGCCATGCGGTCCTCCTCAAGCCTTCAGACGCGGCACCAGCGAGGCGGCCGCCTCGCCGACCTGTGCGAGCTGATCGCCGCCCGCGAAGCGCAGCACGAGGTGGCGCGCGCCGGCGGCCATCCAGCGCTGAAGCCATTCCACACACCCGTCCATCGGGCCCGCGTACGTGGCCTGGCGCGCCATGATGGTCCGCGCGGGCGCCGCGTAGTAGTCCTCGAGGAACTTGTGCAGCCGCGCCTCGCCGCCGCTCCGGTTGGGATGGATGGCGAGCGTGACGTAGGCGGCGCCGGTCACGGCGCCGGCCGGGCGACCGGCCTCGCGGGCGGCCGCCTCGATGCGCGGAAAGTGCTCGGCGAAGAACTCGACGCTTGGGCCCGTGGGAAACCACGCGTCGAAGCGCGCGGCCTCGCGAAGCGCCGTGGGGCCGCTGCCGCCGATCCAGATCGGCGGTCCGCCATGGCGATGCGGTTTCGGGTCCACCGTCACGTCGTCGAGGGTGAAATGCTTGCCGCTGAAGCTGACGCGATCGCGCGTCCACAGCCGCCGGCAGATGTCGAGCGTCTCGAGGAACCGACCAACACGGCGGTCCCACGGGACACCCGCCGCCGTGAACTCTCGGCGGATGGCCGGCGTGTCGGCGGCGATGCCGGCTCCGAGGATGATGCGACCCTCGGCCACGCGGTCGAGCGTCGCGACGGCGTGCGCGAGCACGACGGGGTTCCGGAGCGCCGGCAGCAGCACGCCGGTGCCGATCTTCACGTGCTGCGTCCGGGCGGCGATGGCGGCCATGAGGGTCAGCGGCTCGTGCCGGGGACGGGCCGTGACGGAGTCGCCGATCCAGACAGAATCGAACCCCGCCGCCTCGGCATGCTCGGCCATGGTGAGCAGCGGACCGGCCTCCGGCCGGCCCGACATCACCATCTCGCGCGTCGGAATGAGGACGCCGATCTCGACGGCCATCACGGCTTGCCTTTCTCGACCGTCGCCCGCTCGACCGCCAGCAGCGTGTCGATGCCGATGACGTCCAGCACCTCGTGCTCCACCGCCGCCCAGTCCTTCTTCGCCGCCCGCGCGCCGAAGTCGTCGGCGAGCTCGTCGTAGACCTGCTTCCACGCGGCGTAGGCGGCCCACAGCGGCGTCGACGGGTCGGCGACGATCTTGTAGCCGAGGGCGCCGAGATCCTTGAGGCTCATGCCGAGGCCGGCCAGGCCGCCGCGCCCGGTGAGGTACATGAGCGGCCCGCCGAGCCGCTCGGCGATTAGCCGGAGCTGCTCCGGCGTGTGCGCCATCGACAGCAGCACGACGTCGGCGCCGGCGCGACGATAGGCCTCGCCGCGCCGGAGGGCGTCGTCCATCGTCCCGGCGCGCACGGCGTTCGTGCGGCCGATGACGAGAAAGTCCGGCCGGCGCCGCGCGGCCACCGCTTCCTTCACCTTGGCCGCCATCAGCTCCACCGGGATCATGTGCTCGATGCCGACGTGATGATGCGCGCGCTTCGGCATGAGCTGGTCCTCGATCTCGATGGCGGCGAAGCCGGCCGCCTCCGCCATGCCGATCGTCCGATGCATGTGCATCGGGTCGCCGTAGCCGCACGCGCCGTCGAGGATGAGCGGCAGCGACGAGACGGCGCCGATGTCGAGCGCCGCCTGGCACATCTCGGTCAGGTTCAGGTTGGCCTCGAGCGCCACCTTCTGGTAGCCGGTGGCGCCGCCGCCCAGGTAGCCGGCCGTGAAGCCGGCCGCCTCGACCATCCGCGCCATGAGCGGGTTGAGAACGAGCGGAGCGGTGATGGGCAGCGCATCGTGCAGCCGGGCGCGGAGCGACATGTCTCGCCTCCTGGCGGCGGTTGTTGTATCGGAGCGCTGTGTCTCCCTCGGCCGTGGGTGGCCTGAGAGAGGCAGTGGTGGCTCCGTCACCGCCGCGCGATCATGCGCCGGAACACGGCGCCGTGCTGGAATCCGTGGCCGCGCGCCGCCTCGGCCGCCCCGCGCCGCACACGCGTGGCGATCGTCTCTCCGTCGGCGACGTTGAAGCCGGGCAGCTGGCTCTCGTGCCGCACCAGGGCGGCGATCTGCCGCTCGATCGAGTCGGTCACGTCGACGATCACGTTGGGCTCGTCGGCGCCCCAGTACCACAGCTCGCGCACCTTGTGCGGCGTCAGGCCCTCGTCCGCGATGTGCTCGGGGAAATGCAGATGGTCGCGCGCGAACGGATAGACGGCGTCGGTGGTGGTGAGGCCGGCCTTGCGGTGATCGCGGTGCTGGAAGTGCTTGATCCGGTACGGATCGTGGACGAACACCGTGTGCGGTCGGTACTGCCGGATGGCGCGCACGACGTCGCCGAGGAAGGCGCGCGTGTCGTCAAGAAACCCGTCGGGATAGCCGAGCATCACGAGGTGCTTCACGCCCATGGCATCGGCGGCCGCGCGCTGCTCCTCCGCACGCTTCGCGGCCAGCTGGGCCGGCGTCAGCGACCGCTCGGCCGTCCCCGCATCGCCGTTGGTGCACAGCACGTAGGCGACTTCACAGCCGGCGGCGATCCACTTCGCCACGACGCCGCCCGAGCCGATCTCCGCATCGTCGGGGTGGGCAAAGACGACCATCGCGCGATCGGGAACCTCGGTCACGACGTGGAGGGTCGGAGCGGGCCGGTCGGGCATGCCGCATTCTACCCGGCCCCGGCGCCGGCGGGGTCAGCGGTCGATCTCGCCCGGACGCCACTCCACGGCGCCGAACCGCCGCTGGCCGAGAAAATTGTAGGACAGCGTGACCGTCTCCACCGACTGGTGACGGTCGCGGCCGCGCAGGCGAGTGTCGCGGGTCGTGATGAGGTACGACAGGCTCACCGCGTGGGGCCCGAACAGCCGTACGGTGAGGCCGGCGCCGCCGCGGTGGATGACCTCCCGACCGGACTGATGAGCATCTGCCGAGGGCCCGGAGTCGACCTCCACGACCCAGTACTGACGGCCGTGTCCTTCCAGCATGACGAGATCGCCGATGATCAGGCGCAGGCCGACGATGCCGTGCGGGATGACGCCGTAGCGGTAGTCGCGTTCTTCGCGGTCGCCGACCGTTCCGGCGGCGCCGAACCCCGCGCCGCCGACCACCGTCGCCTGGAGCGCCACCGTGCCGGATAGCCACCACTGCGAAACGGTCCCGAGCGCCAGGTTCGTCGCCGACAGCCGGAAGACCTGCGGCGACAGGTACTCGTAGCCGCCGAACAGTCCCCACAGGCCGCGATAGTCGTCGCCCCACGCGTAGCCGGTGCCGGCGAGGAGCCCGCGGATGGTGACGTTCTCGATGACGTCCTGCGCGCTCGACGCGTTCGGCACGGCCGTGAACTCGAAGAGGAAATAGTCGAACGGGCGGCGGTACGCGTAGCCGGGCTTGCCCGGCAGGCCGTAGACCATCATGAAGTCGAGGCTACCCTCCTGCTCTCTCGGATCGTCGAGAAGGCCGCCGGTCTCGACGTCGGTGGTGAGCGTGCCGCCGGCGCGCAGGCGGATGAAGACGGCCGGATCGTGGCTGCGGAAGACGGGCCGGAACCGCTCGCCGAACAGGTGGCGGTTGAGAGCGGTCGGCGGGGAGATCAGCGCCGCCCCCAGCTCGCGCCAGAAGCCCGGCGTGTCCCCGCCGCCCTCGAGCAGCAGGCTCGACATCCGGAACAGCGCCTCGCCCACGAACGTGCCGCCGATGCCGGTCGACACGTGATCGTTGATCGACGGCCGCGTCGTCTCGCCGGCCGTCTCCCAGAGATAGCTGCCCGCGAGCGTGTAGAGCAGCGACTCCCAGTAGCCGAGCCCGGCGGAGCGGGCGAGCCCGTAGTAGATGCCGCCCTGGTACGGATGGCCGAGCTGATTGACGCTGAACGGATCCTTGTCGAACTCCGGCCACGTCGTGAGGTTGCGCTCGATCGAGTCCCAGGTGACGTCGTAGTCCGACGAATCCGGGAAGAGCAGCCGGTTGACGCCGTTCAGCCCCACGATGAACGCGGGGACCTCGAGCGCCGGGATCGCATAGCTCTTGTTGCGGCCGCTCTCCCAGTCGAGAGCGTTCGACGCCGGGTCCTGGGCCGCGCCGATCGCCGGCGCGGCGGCAAGCGCGAGCGCGACGGCAGCGACGAGGAACCCACGTGGCAAGCGGATAGCCCTTTCGGATACGAAGTTGCCGTGACGTCGGGCGCCAGCGGCACGACGTCACCTGGACAGCAAGAACGGGACCGGACGGTCAGAGACTGACGGGCAGCGACTTCAGGCCGCGGAGCGTGAGGCTCTCGCGGAACTCCGGGTTCGGCGTGGCCAGCGCGAGCTTCGGGAAGCGCTGGACCAGGGCGTTGATGGCGATCTGGCCCTCGATGCGCGCGAGCGGGGCGCCGAGGCAGAAGTGGATGCCCCAGCCGAAGGCGATGTGCCGATTGTCCGTTCGCCCGATGTCCAGGCGGTCGGGGTCGGGGAACTGGGCGGGGTCACGATCGGCGGCGCCGATGAACGGCATCACCATGTCCCCCCTGGGGATCGTCCGACCGTCGACGACGATGTCCTCGCTCGGAATGCGCGCCGTCCGCTGCACCGGCCCATCGAAGCGCAGCAGCTCCTCCACCGCGCTGCCGATCAGCGCGGGGTTGTCGCGCAGGCGCTGCAGCTGATCGGGGTGACGCAGCAGCGCCAGCGTGCCGTTGCCGATCAGGTTGACGGTCGTCTCGTGGCCGGCGATCAGCAGCAGGATGCACGTGGCGAGCAGCTCGTTCTCGCTGAGCTTGTCGCCCGCTTCCTCGGCCGCGATGAGGCCGGAGAGCATGTCGGCGCGGGGGGAGGCGCGCCGCCGGGCGATCAGCTCGCGGAAGTAGTCGGCCAGCGCCGTGCGCGAGGCGATGCTGCGGCGGGGCACCTCGGAGTCGGGCGGCAGAAGGATCGAATCGAGGCCGCGCGCGATGTCGAGGCTCCAGCCCTTGAAGCGCTCGTGATCCTCGATGGGCACGCCGAGCATCTCGCAGATCACGTTGACCGGGATCGGATACGCGAATTCCTCGATGACGTCCATGGAGCCGATCTCGCGCGCGCGCTCGAGGAGCCCGTCGACGATCTGCTGGACGCGCGGTCGCAGCGCCTCCACCACGCGCGGCGTGAACGCCTTGCTGACGAGGCTGCGCAAGCGCGTGTGGTCGGGCGGATCGCGGTCCAGCATCGACAGCCCGGTGGCCGGCACCGGCTGTCCGAAGCGCGCGGCGACGAAGGCGGCGATGGCCTCCTTGGCCAGCCGTGGATCGCGCAGCGCGGCCACCACGTCGTCGTAACGCGTCAGCACCCAGAACCCGAGCGGGCTGTGGTGCACGGGGTCCTCGGCACGCAGCTGTCGATAGGTGGGATACGGATCGGCGACGAACGCCGGATCCATCGGATTGAATGCGATGCCGCCCATCGCCGGTGACGATATCATACCGGCCGTTATGGCCAGCAACATCGTTCGCGTGGGCGACGTCGAGATCATGATGCTGTCCGACGGCATGCTCGAGTTCGACCTCTGCAACTTCTTCCCGACCATCCCCGAGACCGACTGGCAGGGCCACGAACCGCATCTCACCCACGAGCACAGGGTGCGCTTCAACCTCGGCTCGTATCTCATCCGCGCCGACGGCCGCACGATCCTCGTCGACACGGGCCTCGGCCCGCGTCCCAAGGACACGCCCGACGTGCCGTGGGGCACGCTGCTGCGCGACTTCGCGGCCAACGGCGTGCGTCCCGACGAGATCGACATGGTCGTGCTGACGCATCTCCACCGCGATCACGTGGGCTGGAACCTGACGGACGCGGGCGGACGCTGGGTGCCCACCTTCCCGCGGGCGCGTTACTGGGTCAGCACGAAGGACTGGGAGGCGTGCCACCAGCCGGACGTCCAGCCCACGCGCTTTCCGAACGCGCCCACGTGCGTGTGGCCACTTGCCGAGCTGGGCCTGGTGGAGTTCATGCAGGGCGAGCACAGCCTCACCCGCACGCTGACCGCCATGCCGACACCCGGTCACACGCCGGGCCACATGAGCATCCTGATCACCTCGCGCGGCGAGCGCGCGCTCGTCCTCGGCGACGCCGCGCACACCCCGGTGCAGATCCAGGAGCCGGACTGGGTCTCGCGCGCGGACATGGATCCGGAGCTGACGCGGCAGACGCGGCGGGCGCTCATCGACCGCCTCGAGCGCGAGCAGATCCTGGTGGCCGCCGGCCACTTCCAGGCGCCGGGCTTCGGCCGCATCATCCGCCTCGACGGCCGCCGCTACTGGAAGGGGTTGTAGTAGTTTATGATCCGCGCGCCGGAGGGACCCATGCGCTACGAGATGATCTCCGCCGACTGCCACCTCGATCTCTGCTGGCTGCCGACCGATCTCTTCGTCACCCGCGCCGCCGCGGCCATGCGCGACCGGATGCCGCACGTCATCGACGGCCCGAAAGGCCGGGCCTGGGTGACGAAGAAAGGCGCGAGCCTGGGACTCGTCAACGGCATGGGGTCGGCCGGTCGCGAGTACGTCCCCGGCCGCATTCATCGCGCCGACCGCATGGCGGAGACCGGCCTCTACGAGGACGGCAAGAGAGGCATCCGCCGCCTCTCGGATCCTGATCTCCGATTGAAGGACCAGGACCGCGACGGCGTCCAGGCCGAGGTGCTCTACGGCATCCTGGGCGCCACCGGCCGCATGAACGACCCGGAGGCGACGGTCGAGGTCATGCGGATCTACAACGAGTGGCTCGCGGAGTTCTGCTCGACGCACCCCGAGCGGTATGCGGGTCTCGCGTCGATCCCCAACAATCCCATCGAGGCCGCCATCGCGGAGGTGGAGCGCGTCGCCAAGCGCGGGGCCGTGCGCGGGCTGGA
Organism: Candidatus Methylomirabilota bacterium; assembly: GCA_036556545.1. Classification (GTDB taxonomy): domain Bacteria; phylum Methylomirabilota; class Methylomirabilia; order Rokubacteriales; family CSP1-6; genus AR12. The sequence goes on along the minus strand of DATBJF010000056.1, from coordinate 42,336 downwards.
CATCGCCAACTCGACCGATCTCAAGCCGCTCTGGGATCCCGCGTGGAATCCCCTGTGGGAAGTCGTCGACGCGTGCGGGCTGCCGATCCACTTCCACACCATCGGCACCCGCCTGCCCGACGAGCTGCAGCGCCTCGTGCACATGGGCTCCGACCTCTCGCGCGCGCCGGCCGACGCGACGGCCGAGGAAAAACGGCTGGCGCGGATGGCGTTCGCCACGCACATCACCGGCTTCCAGATCAACATGGCGGGCGTGCTCACCTCCGTCATCTTCGGCGGCGTGCTCGAGCGCTACCCGCGCCTGCGGATCGTGCTCGGCGAGGCCGGCATCGGCTGGATCCCGTACGTGCTGTGGCGCATGGACGGCGAGTGGGAGGATCAGTTCAAGGACCTGTCGCTCACGATGCCGCCCAGCGAGTACTGGCGCCGGCAGTGCTGGGCGACATACCAGACGGATCCCGTCGGCCTCAAGCTCATCGACGAACTCGGCGCCGAGAAGATCATGTGGGGCTCGGACTTTCCGCACCCCGACGGCGTGTGGCCCGACTCCCGCGAATACCTCGCGCGCGAGATGGCGGACGTGCCCGCCGACGTGCGCCGCAAGATCGTGTGCGAGAACGCGGCGCAACTCTATGGATTCCGTCTCGAGTCGGAGCCACCACCGTCGGAGCCACCACCGTCTCTCTCAGGCCACCCACAGGCGAGGGGGACACAGCGCTCCGATACAGGGAGCGCTCGATGAGGAAGACGCATCGGCTGTACACCGGCTCCGACGGGCAATCGCACATCGAGCCGATCGACATCGAGAAGAAGGCGGACTGGCTGAAGGGCCTGCCCACGACACAGATCTCCTTCCGCGTCTGGCCCAAGGGCGAGTTCCTCGACTGGCATCCGGCGCCGCGCCGTCAGTTCGTGATCATCCTCTCCGGGCAGCTCGAGATCGGCTGTGGGGACGGCACCAAGCAGGTCTTCGGTCCCGGCGACGCGCGGCTGGTGGAGGACACGACGGGCAAGGGACACACCACGCGCGTGGTCGGCAACGAGCCGTGTCTCACCGCCACCGTCCCGCTGGCGTAGCCATGAGCGAGACGATCCTCTTCGCGCCGAAGCAGGACCGCGTGGTCACCGACATCGCCCGCTCGCTGACACCCCCGGGCTTCGAGCTGGTCACCGCCGACTTCGGCACCCCGGAGTTCCACGCGGCCGCCGCCGACGCCGAGTACTTCCTGGGCCTGGCCCGCAACATGGGCGGTGAGTTCTTCCGCTCCGCGCCGAAGCTCAAGCTCGTGCAGCTCCTGAGCGCCGGGTACGATCGCGTGGACGTGGAGGCGGCACGCAAGGCCGGGGTGCCGGTCGCGAACAACGGCGGCGCCAACGCGATCGCCGTGGCCGAGCACACGGTTCTCCTCATGCTCGCCGTGCTGAAGCAGCTGGTCCGCTTCCACCTCGACGTGGTGACGGGACGCTGGCGCCCGCCGGCGTCCTCGGAGTCCCCCGTCTACGAGCTGTCCGGCCGCACCGTCGGCATCGTGGGCCTGGGCAACATCGGCAAGAAGGTCGCCCGGCGCGTGGCCGCCTTCGACGCCAGGGTCGTGTACTACGACATCGTGCGGTTGAGCGAGGCGGAGGAAGACGCGCTCGGCGCGCGGTTCGTGCTGCTGAGCGAGCTCTTGCGCACGGCCGACGTGGTGACGCTCCACGTCCCGTTGACCGACGGCACGCGCGGCCTGATCGGCGCGCGCGAGCTCGGGCTGATGAAGCCGTCGGCGATCCTCGTGAACACCTGTCGCGGGCCGGTCGTCGACGAGAGCGCGCTCTACCAGGCGCTGTCGCAGCGGAAGATCGGCGGCGCCGGACTCGACGTGCTCGTGGACGAGCCGCCCGCCAAGGACCACCCGCTGTTCGGCCTGCCCACCGTGACGCTCACGCCGCACTCGGCCGGTCCCACGTGGGAGAACTGGACCGCGCGCTTTCGCAACGGCTTCGACAACATCGAGCGCGTGGCCGCCGGCCGCCGCCCCCTCTGGGTGATCCCCGAGCTGTTGGCCTAGCTCGCGTCGTCGCGTTCACCGGAATGAGGATTGCACCGGGTTGGCGACCGGACGAATCCTCCTCTGCGGGAGTGCACGCGCTTGCACATGGTCGTGGCCGCCGTCCTTGCCCTCGTTCTCGCCGGCTGCGGCGTGGTCGCTTCGGACTCGCCGACGAGTCGCGTGTCGGCGGCCGACGCGCAGACGATCGACCGTCTCTTCGCCGAGTACGACCGTCCGGACACCCCCGGCGCAGCGGTCGCGATGATCGATCACGGTCGCCTCTCGTTCGTGCGCGTCTACGGACTCGCCAACCTCGAGACCGGGGCGAAGGTGACCGAGTGGACCAACTTCCGGCTCGCCTCGCTCACCAAGCCCTTCACCGCGCTGGCCGTCATGCTCCTGGTCAGGGACGGACGGCTCACGCTGGACGAGCGGGTGGCGGATCTGCTCCCGGACTTTCCCGCATACGGTCGCGACATCCGGGTCCGGCATCTCCTCGCGCACACGTCCGGCCTCCGCGCGTATCAGGATTTCGTCCCGAAAGCCTCCACCCGCCACGTGAAGGACCGCGACGTCCTGACGCTGCTCCGGCGGACGGACAAGCTGATGTTCCCCCCGGGCACGGCGTTCCGCTACGGCGACTCCGGCTACGCGGTGCTCGCGCTGCTGGTGGAGCAGGTCTCGCGACAGCCGTTCGCCGCGTTCATGCGCGACCGGATCTTCATGCCGGCGGGGATGACGTCGACGATCGTCTGGGAGCCGGGCGTCTCGGAGGTGCGCAACCGCGCACTCGGGTACGCGCCGACGGCCTCCGGGTTCCGTCTGGCCGATCACAGCAACACCAGCACCGTGCTCGGTGACGGCGGCGTCTACGCGTCCGTGCGGGATCTGCTCGCGTGGGATCGCGCCCTCGACGAGCGGAGGCTGCTCGACGAGCGGCTGCAACAGCTGACGTGGACGCCGGCCACGCTCGACGACGGCACCGAGCTCCGGTACGGGCTCGGGTGGTTCGTCGAGCGCGACGACGACGGCCCGCGCCTGTTCCATCGCGGCGACACGAGTGGATTCAGCAACTTCATCGTGAAGTTCCCCGCCCGCAGACGGACGATCATCGTGCTCACCAACCGACGCGGCGGCGACGCCGCGGATCTGGCCGCGAGCATCATGGCCCTTCCGTCGTTCGGCGTGGCCACGCGATGAGTCGTCGCGCGCTGGCGCCGGCGGTCCGAAGCAGGCTGGCGCTGCCGGCCGTCGCGGCCATGCTCGCCGGCGTCGCCCTGGTCGGCGTGGCGATGGCCACCGACGTCGGCGTGATCACGGGGGGCGAGGGCGGGACCTACTACCACTTCGGCCAGGACCTCAAGCGCCTCCTGAAGCCGAACGGCATCGACGTCACCGTCCACGCCTCGAAGGGCGCCGTCGACAACGTCTACGCGGTGTCCCAGCGGCCGGGCGTGCAGCTGGCGATCGTGCAGTCCGACGTGCTCGCGTTCGTGGCGGAGCAGCAGTCGAATCCCACGCTCGCCCGCATCGCGCAGGGCCTCCGGCTCGTGTTTCCGCTCTACGACGAGGACGTGCACGTGCTCTCGCGCCGCGGGCACGACACGCTCGAGGCCCTCGCCGGCAAGCGGGTCGCCGTGGGCTGGGAGGGCAGCGGCACGTACCTGACGGCGCGCCAGATGTTCAAGCTGGCCGACGTGGCGCCCGGCGAGATGGTGGCCATCGACGGCGCGGACGCGCTGGCGCAGCTCAAGGCCGGACGCATCGACGCGCTCGTGTCGGTGATCGCGCAGCCGGTCGCCCGGTTCCGGACCGACGTCAGGCCCGAGGACGGCCTCGCGCTGGTTCCGATCACCAGTCGCGCGATCCTGGATCGCTACGCGGCGGCGGAGATCCCGGCCGGGGCCTACGGGTGGCAGACGGCGCCCGTGCCCACCGTCACCGTGAAAGCCGTGCTCGTCGCCTACGACCTCGACCGGCGTGACTGCGAGATCGTCGGTCGGATCGCCCAGCACGTCGCCGCCGGCCTGGACTGGCTCGTCCGCCACGGGCATCCGTACTGGAAGCGCGTCGATCTCGAGGCGCAGGTCAAGGGCTGGCCGCCGTATGACTGCGCCCGCAAGTACGTGGGCCAGCCGTCGGATGCGAGCAGCCCCGCCGCCAGCGCCGGCGAGCGCAATCCCATCGCCGACGCCATCAAGGACGCGCTCGACAAGAAGCGCTGATTCGTTCGGTGGCTATTTCCTCTCGAGCCAGACGTTCCAGAAGTGCATGTACGGTCCGGGCTCGTAGCCCAGGACGTCCTTGCGCCGTGCGTCGAGGCGGAAGTAATCCCCGATCTTGATGCGCGCGGCATCCGCGTAGAAGGCGGTCTGCACGCGCTCCCAGATGGCGAAGCGCTTCTTGGCGTCGAGCTCCCGCGTCATCGATTGCAACAGCCCGTCCTTCTCCGGGCCGCACCACCAGCCGGGCCAGTCGCACAGCACCTGTGGCGACGACGTCGGCTCCGGCGTGAAGACGAACGCGGTGCTGAAGGCGTCCCAGAGCTCCGGCTTCGATCGGCGGTTCACCACCGTCGCCCAGTCCGAGACTTGAAGATCGACCTTGAAGCCGATCTCTTCCAGCTGACTCTTCCCGATGAGGGCGGGCTTGTAGTGGTGCTCGTACTCGGTGGTCACGATCCAGCGGAACGGCTGCCCCTGGTAGCCCGCCTCCTTCAGCAGCCGCCGGGCCTTGTCCTTGTCGCGCTGGTTGTAGAGCGCGGCGCCGGCTTTGGAGTGCCAGCTCGATTCGACGAAGAAGATGCCGGGATCGAGCCGGTAGAAGTCCTTGTGACCGAGGCCGGCGAGCATCATCGGGTCCACGTCGAGCGCCGCCTGGATCGCCTGCCGCAAGCGCTTGTCCGTCATCAGGCCCTGCTTCGTGTTCAGGACGATGGTCACCCATCCGTACGGCTTCACGACCACCGGCTCCACCCCGGCCGCTGACCTGATCCGCTCGTACTGATCGGGCTTGATCTGCTGGATGTAGCCGTACTCGCCGGTGATCATGCCGGCCTGTCGCGTGGCGTAGTCCGGCACGGGCAGGAAGTGCAGCTCGTCGAGGTAGGCGACGCGCGCGCCGGCGAGATAGCTGCGCGCCTCGGCACGCGGCGCGTAGCCGTCGAAGCGGGCGAGGCGGATGTGGCGATCCGGCTTGTGCTCGACGAACTTGAACGGCCCGGTGCCGATGAGCTCCTTGAGGGCGCCCTCCCCGCTGGCGTCGATGACCTCCTTCGGATAGATGAGCGCCGCGCTGTCGACCTGCGCCAGCACGGTCAGCAGACTGCCCGAGGGCTCCTTGAGCCGGATCTCGATCGACGTCGGGCTCTTGGCCTCGATGGCCTCCACGTTCTTGAAGACCGCCTTGCCGGTGCTGGCGATGGCGCCCCACCGGCGCAGCGAGGCGACGACATCGGCCGACGTCAGCGTCTTGCCGTTGTGAAACTTGACGTCGCTCCGCAGGCGGATCACGTAGCGCCGGGCGCCATCGAGCACCTCGTGCCCCTCGGCCAGATGCGGGACCGGCTGGAACTTCGCGTCGAGCGCGTAGAGGCCCTCGAACATGTTGATGCCGATCTCGCGCGTGATCACCGCCGTGGTGGCATGGCCGTCGAGCGTGGGCGGCTCGCCGATGAGGCCGATCTTGAGGATGCCGCCCTTCTTGGGGGCCTGGGAATCCGCCGGCGCCGCGCCGAGCCAGGCGGCGGTGGTGAGGACTGCCGCGATCACGAGCCAACGTCGCATGTGGTTCCTCCCTGTGGAAGCGCTCCGCACAATACCCCGGACGGGCCGCGACGGAAAGGGTTAGAGTGCGGCGCATGCCGGCGGCGACGATCATTCACGACACCACCGTCGTCACCGTCGACGACGCCGGCACCATCGTGCGCGATGCCGCGCTGGTCGTGCAGGACGACCGCATCGCCGCCATCGGCTCGAGCGCCGCGCTCCGCGCGCGCTACGCCGACGCCGAGCTTGTCGACGGCCGCGGCCGCGTGGTGTTCCCGGGCTTCGCGAACACGCACACGCATCTGCCCCGCGTGCTGGCGCGCGGGATCTACGAGGATCTCTCGCCGCCGCACGCGCCGCCGTTCACCGGTGGCCTCTCGCCGCTGCCGCTGCCGCGCCTGACCGTGGAAGAGGAGCGGGTGATGGCGCGGCTCGGCGCGCTGGAGGCGATTCGAAGCGGGACGACGCTCGTGCTCGAGGAAGGCGACCGTCTCGACCGCTACGCCGATGCACTGATCGGTACCGGCCTGCGGCTCGTCCTCTGCGAGCGCGCGTGGGATCGCGCCAACGCGTCGGTCGGGCAGCCGGGCCCGTTCGAGCAGGACGCGCGCCTCGGGGACGCTGGCATCGACCGCATTCGCGGGCTCCACGCCCGCTGGCACGGCGCCGCGGATGGGCGCGTGGCCGTCGGCCTCGCGGCGTGGGCTCCTGACATGTGCTCGCCCGAGCTGCTGCGTCGGCTGCGAAAGCTGCAGGGCGAGCTCGACGTCCTCGCCAGCGTGCACCTGAACCAGATGTGGGGCGAGGTCGCCGCCGTGAAGCGGCAGCACGCGCTGCTGCCCACGGAGTATCTGGCGCGCGAGGGCTTCCTCTCCGAGCGTCTGGTCGCCGCTCACTGCCGTTGCATGAGCGCCGCGGAAGAGCGCGCGCTCGGCGCTGCGCGTGTCGCGGTGGCCGTCAACTCCGCCATCGCCGCCCGGCGCGGTCTCGCCGCACGTGCCGACGAGCTGGAGCGCGCGGGCTGCCTGCTCACGCTCGGCACCGACAACATGGCCGAGGACATGGTGGAAGTCATGCGAACCGCGCTGTTCATGGAGCGCGTGCGCCGCCAGGACGGCCGCCAGCCGACGCCCGAGCGCGCGCTGGAGTGGGCCACGCGCAACGGCTACCGCGCCCTCGGTGTCTCCGACGGCGGCTGGCTCGCGCCGGGCAATCGCGCCGATCTCATCGTCGCCGATTTTCGGCGGCCGCATCTCACGCCGTCGCTGCGCCCGGTCTCGACGTTCGTGCACCAGGGCCAGGCCGGCGACGTCGAATCGGTCATGGTGGACGGGCGCTGGCTCCTGCGCGACCGGCGTGTCCTCACCCTCGACGAGACGGCGATCGTCGACGAGGCCGCGGCCATCGCGCGTGCCGCGTGGCAGCGGCTCTTCGACGAGCGGCCCGAGCTGGCCCGGCCGCCGGGGATGGCCATTTCCTGACCACGGAGTCGGTGCCGCGCCCGGCGTGAAACCTTTGGGTGCACGAGCGCGGTCAAGAATGGGCCACGCGATGCCGATTTTGACCACGGCGGGCGGCGCTAAATCCCAGCGAATTCAAGCCGTTCGAATCTGGCCCTCCCCTTGCTGTCCCTGAGAGGCGCAGGACAACACCCAGAGTCTCGGGGAGGAGCCGCAATGCCTTCAGTACGCGTGGCCGTGCGCTGCGTCTCTCTGGCGATGTTCGCCGGAGTGTTCGGATACGCCGGTCTATCGAGCGGAGCGCTGGAGCGGTACTTCGGCGTCGCCTCGGCCGGTGATGCCGAGAGCGACCGTGTCGAGCAACCCGATGGTGTCCTGAGCTACACCCCGTTCGGCTTCGACCGTGCGCTCGTCGTGAAGCCGACGAAGCGTGCCGACATCGTGCTGGTCTCGACGCCGGAGCCGGAGACGGATCGGCTGCACAAGAACATCCTCGCCTACGTCGCCGAACGGAACCCGACCGCGTCGATGCGGAGGTTCCGGAACTTCCCGGCCGTCATCGTGGACGAGGCGATGCGCACCAACATCGATCACTGCCTTGCCCTCGCGCAGGCGCAGACCGAATCGGACTTCCGCCCGGACGCCGTGGGCGCCGCGGGCGAGATCGGTCTCTACCAGATCATGCCGTCGACGGCCGGCATCTTCGAGCCGACGCTCGGCAAGCTTCGGAAGCCCAGCCTGCGAAAGTACGAGCAGGATCTCGGCGACCTCGCCGATCCCGTGATCAGCACGCGGTTCGCGATGGCGTACCTGCGCGACATCCTCACGCGCAAGCCGGCCCTGCGCGACGCGCTCACCGAGTACAACGGCGGACCGCGCGGCCGTCAGCCCCACTATTACCGGACGGTGATGGCGCACTACGTGGAGATCCTGGAGCGACCGGAGCTGGGCTGCCGGTTCCGCGAGCGGCAGCCGAAGCCGGTCATGGAGCTTGCCCGCCGCTGATCGCGGTCCCGTGCTACAGTCGCCGGCGTCGTGACCGCCGTCGTTCTCACGCTGTTGCTGCTGGCCTTCGCGACTCCCGTCGCCGCGGAGCTGCGGGTCTTCGTCACCAACGAGAAGTCCGACGATCTCACGGTCATCGACGCCGCCAGCGGTCGGGTGGTGGCCACGGTGCCGATGGGCAAGCGGCCGCGCGGCGTCGTCGCCAGCCCTGACGGCCGGCGCGTCTACGTCGCCAACAGCAACTCGGACTCCGTGAGCATCGTCGACGCGCGCTCGCTGGCCGTCGTGCGCAGCGCACCGGCCGGCATCGATCCCGAGGGCCTCGCCGTCGATCCCGAAGGGGCCGTGCTCTACGTCGTGAACGAGAACGAGCTGTCGGTCACCATCCTCGACGCCAGGACGCTGGCCATCTTGAAGAAGCTCGAGGTCGGCAAGGAGCCGGAGACCGCGGTGATCTCGCCCGACGGCAAGTGGGTGGCCGTCTCCAATGAGACCTCCGACGACATCCACTTCATCGACACCGCCAGCAAGGCGGTGGCCGGCCGCGTCGCCGTCGGCAAGAATCCGCGCGGGATGCGCTTCACCAGGGACTCGCGCCTGCTCTGGGTGGCCAGCGAGCAGGCTCACGACGTCTCGATCATCGACGTGGCCACGCTGCGCGTCACGCGCTCGGCGCCGACCGGCGGCGGCCGTCCCGTCGACGTCGTGCTGTCGCCCGACGGCAGCCGCGCGTACGTCTCCCACGGTCAGTCCGGCGACGTGCGCGTCCTCGACACGACGTCGCTGAGCGTCACCGCCGTCATCCCGACCGGCCCGCGGAGCTGGTGGATGGCCATGACGCCCGACGGGCGCTTTCTCTACGTGACCGTCGGCCGCGCCAGCGAGGTGGCCGTCATCGACACGGAGTCGAATGCCGTCGTCCGGCGCGTTCGCGCGGGAACGCTGCCCTGGGGCATCGCCATCGCCGACGTACCGTAACGCCTTCGCCAGCCTTGACAGCGCCATCGCGCGCGACTAAAACCGTCCCCACGCAGGTCAGTTCGAAGCGGAGCCGCACCCGCCTCTCTCGGGCCACCCATGGCAGAAGCGGACACAGCGCTCCGATACAAAGGAGGCGTCCCATGAGACGGCTCACCGCGCTCGCGATCCTCAGCATCGTTGTCTTCACTGTCGTCGGCCCGGCGAGCGGACAGACCACCGGCTGGCCGGTCTACGGCGGCGACACCGGCAATACCCGGTTCAGCACCCTCGACAAGATCACGCCCGCCAACGTCGGCAAGCTGAAGGTGGCGTGGGCGCTGCAGCTCGGCTCGCTCCGCTCCCAGGAGTCGACGCCGGTGGTGATCGGCGACACGCTGTTCGTCACGTCGTCGCACGGCCCCAAGCACGTGTTCGCCGTCGACGCGCGCACGGGCGCCGTGCGCTGGCGCTACTCGCCCGAGGTGCCGCCCGGCATCGACCAGTTCGCGTGCTGCGACGTCAACAACCGCGGCGTGGCCTACGCCAACGGCAAGGTGTTCGTGGGCCGGCTCGATGGCCACCTGGTCGCGCTCGACGCCAAGACCGGCAAGGAGCTGTGGAAGTCGCAGGTCGTGGACTTCACGCAAGGCTCCGTCATCACCTCGCCGCCGACCATCGTGAAGAACCTCGTGATCACCGGCTTCGGCGGCGGCGAATACGGCGCGCGCGGCTACATCGCGGCCTACGACCAGGACAGCGGCAAGGAGGTCTGGCGGTTCTGGACGATTCCCGGTCCGGGGGAGCCCGGCAACGACACGTGGAAGGGCGACTCGTGGAAGCTCGGCGGCGGCGCCGTGTGGGGCATCGGCTCCTATGACCCGAAGCTCAACCTGCTCTATTACGGCACGAGCAATCCGTCGCCGTGGGGCGCCTCCGTACGCGGCCCGGACACGCACGAGTACGGCCAGTTCACCAACCTCTACACGTCCACGACGCTCGCGATCAATCCCGACACCGGCAAGCTGGTCTGGCACTACCAGTCGACGCCGCACGACGCGTGGGACTACGACGGCATCAACGAGCTGGTGCTGACCGATCTGTCGATCGACGGCACCATGACGCCGGTGGCGCTGAAGGCCGATCGCAACGGCTTCTTCTACGTGATCAACCGCCAGACCGGCAAGCTGATCTCGGCCAAGCCGTTCGTACCGATCAACTGGGCGACCGGCGTCGACCTGAAGAGCGGACGTCCGATCGAGGTGCCAGAGAAGCGGCCGCGCTTCAAGGTGCGCGCGAAGGAGATCTGCCCGAACCTGCTCGGCGGCAAGAACTGGCAGCCGATGAGCTTCAGTCCGCAGACGGGGCTCGTCTACATCCCCTCGATCAACCTCTGCATGGACATGGAAGGCGCCGAGCCGACCTACCAGCGCGGCAAGTTCTACCTCGCGTTCGAGTTCGATCTCGGCAAGGGCGGCCCGGGTGGCTACATGTCCGAGCTGATGGCGTGGGACCCCGTCAAGCAGCAGAAGGTCTGGGGCAACAAGGACGAGCTGCCGTGGCTGGGCGGGACGCTGACCACGAAGAGCGGGCTGGCCTTCCACGGCGACATCCGGGGCATGTTCAAGGCGCTCGACGCCAGGACGGGCCAGCCGCTGTGGCAGTTCAACACCGGCTCCGGCATCAGTGCGGCGCCCATCACCTACGAGCTCGATGGCAAGCAGTACGTCGCCGTCGTGTCCGGCCGCACCTTCACCATCCCGCTCTTCCTCGGTCCGATCGGCACCAAGATGGTCGAGGCCAGCCCCGAGGGCGGCACGCTCTTCGTGTTCGAGCTGCCCTCGCAGTGATCCGCCACGCTCGGGCGACCGGAGGCCGCTGCCGCCTCCGGTCGCTCGCGGCTCTCTTCTTCATCGCCCTCACCGCGCTCCTGTGCGTCGCCGCCGGCGAGCCCGCCGGTCGCGAGGTGGGAGTGCTGCGACTCTGCGCCGATCCCGACAACCTGCCGTTCAGCAGCGCGGCCGCCGGCGAGCGCGGTCTCTACGTGGACATCGCCGAGCTCGTGGCGGCGCGCCTCGGCATGACCACCGAGTACGCCTGGTGGCTCACCTTCTACGGCAAGCGTGCCGTGCGCAACACGCTGCTCGCCGACCGCTGCGACGCGTTCTTCGGCCTGCCGCACGACAGCGACTTCATGGGCCGCTCGCTCATCCTGACGCGCCCGTTCCTCGACGTCGGCTGGGCCATCATCGCGCCGCCGCCGGTCGTCTTCGGGCACGTCGACGACCTCAAGACGCGTCGCCTGGCCGTCGTCTTCCGCTCGACGCCGCAGCTGCTGCTCGCCGTGCGCGGCGGCTTCCAGACGACGACGTTCCGGACCGACGAGGAGGCGCTGGCCGCGCTCGCGCGCGGCGAGGTGGACGCCGCGTTCGTCTGGGGGCCGACGGCCGGCTACCACAATCTGAAGAAGCTCGGCGGCACCCATCGCGTCGTGCCGGTTGCCGGCGAGGGTCTCGAGTGGCGCGCAGCGGTGGCGCTGCGGAAGGGCCAGGAGGCGCTGCGCGACCGCATCGACGGGGCACTGGGAATGCTGCAGCCGGAGATCCGCCGGCTCGCGGACCACTACGGCTTCCCGCAGGGCCCGGCGATCCCGCTCGCGGCGGTGGCGCCCGTCGACGGCCGGGCGGAGGCGATCGCGGCCGGCCGCAGCGCCTTCAACCAGCACTGCTCCCACTGTCACGCGCCCAACGCGATGAGCCCCGAGCCGAGCCGCGACCTCCGGCGACTCCGCCTGCGCTACGGCGCCTCCACGCAGGACGTCTTCTACACGACCGTCACCCGCGGCCGTCCCGACAAGGGCATGCCGCCGTGGAACAATCTCGACGCCGCCACGCTCCAGCGCATGTGGACGTTCGTGGATTCCGTCCAGACGCCGCCGTGAGCGAGACCGACCGCCGTCGTTTCCTGTTGACCGCTCTGGCTGGTGTCGTGACGGCGCCGCTCCGCGCGGCGGCCCAGCAGGCCAAGACGTACCGGATCGGCTACCTCGGTGGGACCAGCTCGGCAACCGTGATGCGCCCGATGGCGTCGTTCCGCGAGGGTCTTCGCACGCTCGGTTGGACCGAGGGCCGTGACCTCGTCATAGAAGAGCGATGGGCGGACGGCAGAGCCGAGCGGCTCCCAGAGCTCGCTGCCGAGCTGGTCGCGCTGAAGACCGATGTCATCGTGACGCAGGGCTCGCCGGCCACTCGTGCGGCGAAGATCGTCACCGCGACGATCCCGATCGTCATGGTGAACACGACCGATCCGATCGGCCAGGGATTCATCGCCAGTCTGAACCGGCCGGGCGGCAACATCACCGGGTCCGCCGACTTCGCTGGTGAATTGAGCGTGAAACGGCTGGAGCTGCTCAAAGAGACGCTACCCGCACTTTCTCGCGTGGCGATCCTCTTCGATCCTGTGCACCCGGCGCATGCCGTGGAGCTGAGAGCGACGGAGCAAGCGGCTAAGGTCCTGGGCATCAGACTCGTACGGGCCGAGGCGACCTCATCCGAGGATTTCTCGCGCGCTTTCGACAAGATCCTCCGCGTGCAGGCCGAGGCGCTCGTCGTGCTCGAAGGATTCGCCAATTCCCAACACCGATTGCAGATCGTCGAGTTTGCCGCCACGAATCGACTCCCGGTCATGTCCGGCGCCCTCGGGTTCACAGGTGCGGGTGGGCTGATCAGCTACACGCCGGATGTCCTCGATATGTATCGGCGCGCGGCGGGATATGTCGACCGTATCCTGCGGGGGGCGAAGCCGTCGGACATGCCCGTCGAGCAGCCGACCAAGCTGCTGCTCGTGCTCAATCTCAAGACCGCCAGGGCGCTCGGTGTAACGATCCCGCCGTCCGTGCTGACACGGGCGGATCAGTTGATCGAATAGTTTGCGGCGGCGCCAACTCGTTTCATGGCCCCATGATCCAGTCCCAGTGCTGCGCGGCCCGCTCAATCACGCGTGGGACGTCCCCGGGTAGGAGCAGGCCGGTCGCGGCCAGTGACTCCGCCGCTCTCGTGGCCGCCTGCACGTACGCGCGTCGATCGGGGTACCGCGCCTCGATGCTGAGGCGGCTGTCGCCCCATCGCTGACGCTCGGCCTCCGTGCGCGGCAGCGGCACGTACGTCCCGAGAAACTCGCCCAGCTCCGCGGCGTCGGGGCCGCTGCCGCCGCGCAGCTGCCACGGGGTGTAGGTCGCCAGCGGCGCGCGCAGCTCCACGCCACGGAGGCCGGCGAGCTCGTTGCCGTCCGCGTCGACTTGCGACACCAGCACGGGGTACGGCGCGCCGACGGCCGGCGGCTCGCGCGTGATGATGCCGGCGGACCACTGGGGGCCATAGTCCACCCGGTGGGCCTGGTGGATGACCGTCGGGACCGTCAGATCAGGGACGACCGGAAAGCTCAGCTTGTCGATCGGCACCAGCGTGCGAGCACCGATGGTCGGAAACGCGCTCGGCGGCGGCGGCTTGTCGTCGACCACCCACTCCAGCAGGCGAACGAGCAGCGCGCGCATGGTCGGCATGAAATCGAGCGGGTTGCTGCGGTACGCGCGTCCGGCGCGCTCGGTGGACCGCGGCGGAAACGACGTGATGAAGTGCTGGGCGCCCGCGAGGTGATAGATGCGCTCGTTCGGAAACAGGCGCGCGTCGGCGCGCCCGTCGACCGACGTGTGGATCAGCGAAGCCGCCCGTCCCCAGTACTCGTAGCCGGTGTTGGTGAAGAAGATCTTCGGCCGATGCTCGGCGGGTCCGGATGTCAGGCCGAGCAGTCCGTCGGCGACACCGAGCTCGGGATCGGTCTGGATGGACGTCGTGAACGGAAAGATGTCCGTGGGATAGAAGAACGCCGAGAAGCGATGAGCGTCGCGCGACGGCTGCGCGAAGCGATGATTGAAGCTCCCCCGCCCGGCGCCGGCGGTGTGCGCCAGCATCCCGTCGAAGACCTGGCGGCCCGCCTCGTCGGTGTTGAAGCCCTGGTAGAGGAAGTGGCGCAGGAACCGGCCGCTCTGCGACACGCCGAAGGCGAGCGCCGTCGTCACGGGGAACTCGGCGCGTGGATCGTAGCGCGCCCACGACACGATGTCGCGGACGGCGGCCAGCCCGATGCCGACCACGGCCGGATCCTGTGCGCGGTAGACCAGCTCGTAGATCCGGCCGGGCTGAAAGCCGTCCGCGAAGTGGATCGACGTCGGATCGTCCACGAGCCGGCCGCCCTGCGGCCGAGCGAAGCGCCACCGCTCGCGCGGCACGACCTCGCGCGGGCCGAGCCGGGACGACCGCACGGTCAGGACGTTGTCGGCGTGCTGCGGGTCGGCCACCGGATAGGCGACGTGGTCGCGATGCGCCAGCGGCAGCGTCGTGGTCGGGCGCTCGATCGTCCAGTCGCTCCGCACCAGGCCCTCGATCGGCCCGCGCTCGCCGCGCGCGACCGGCGCGTGGAGCCGGAGGAGCCCGGGCTGCCGCGGGACGTCGAACTGCCAGCCGATCCAGATCAGCGTGAGGCCCAGGCGCGTGAGCAGACGGTCGCCGAAATCCTCGTGGCGGGCCGGGTCGAGGCTCCAGGCGGCGCGGGTGAAGTAGGGCAGCAGCGCCTTGCCGCCGCGATTGCTCACCTCCAGCAGCGCCGTCGACCCGCGCGCCGGCGGGCGGCGCGGTCGCAGAACCATGAAGTCCGCGGACGCCTCGACGCGCCCGCGCGCGTTGCGCGGCGCACGGGCGAGGTCGACGATGCGCGCGTTGGCGGCATGTGCCGGGTCGAGCTCGAGGTACACCGTGCCGGCGAGCTTCTGGTACTCGCCGCCGAGAACTTCCTCACGCGAGGCCACCACGACGCGCTGCACCTCCGCCTGCGCCAGCGCGGCCCACCCGAGCACCATGACGACCGCGAGGCGAAGCACCGGCGGCCTCATCGCGGCCGGTAGCTGATGCGGTAGATCCGGTCGCCGTGGTCGTCGGAGACGTAGAGGCTGCCGTCCCGGCCGACGACGAGATCCACGGGCCGCCCGATGATGCGATCGCCCTGTCGCCACCCGGCCGCGAACTCCTCGATCCCCGCGGCCTCCCCGTCGCGAAACCGCACGCGCACGATCTTGTAGCCGGCGGCCGGAAGGCCCGCCCGTGAGCCGTGCAGCGCGACGAAGAGATCGCCGGCGTAGTCGCGCGGAAACTGCCGGCCGGTATAGAAGACGAGCCCGAGCGGCGCCGAGTGCGGGGCCAGCTCGAGCGTGGGCAGCGTGGCCCCGCCGCAATCGCGCAGGTTTGGCCACGTCGGCTCGAAGCGCCAGACCCGGCCCTCGGCGAAACAGTGCGGCCAGCCGTAGCTGGCGCCGGCCCGCACGGCGGTGACGTAGTCGGGCGGGGCGCCGCCGCCGGGCCAGTCGCGCTCGTTCACCGTGGTCCACAAGGCGCGGGTGGTCGGGTGAAAGCCGAGACCGACCGGATTGCGCAGCCCGCGCGCGAAGAGCTGCTCGTTCGAGCCGTCGGCGTCGTAGCGCACGATGGCAGCGCGCCGCGGATCGCGCTCCTCGCAGATGTCGCACGACGAGCCGATGGCGACGTACAGCTTGTCGTCGGGACCGAAGGCGATCGAGCGCGTCCAGTGGTGCGCGCCCGGTGGCAGCCCGCGCACGATGACGGTGGGCCCGCCGGCGCGGCGCGTCGCCGGATCATAGCGATACCGCACGATTCGACCGGTCTCCGCCACGTAGAGGTGGCCGCGGCGGAACGCCAGACCGTGCGGAAGCTCGAGATCCGCCACCACGACCACCGGCGCGCGGCCGGCGGGAGCGGCCACGACGCGGCCCTTCGATGGAACCGAGACCAGCAGCACCCCGCGCGGATCCAGCGCCAACCCTCGCGCGCCGCCGAGGTTCTCGGCGAAGACCTCGACCCGGAAACCGGCGGGCAGCGTGATGGCGCGCGCCTCGCCGGCGCCGAGCGCCACGACGAGGAGCGCGAGGACGATCCGGTACGCGGCGGCCACCAGCGCTCCTCGACTACACCGGCAGCGCACCCGTGAGCAGGTCCACCAGCGCGCCGACGTGCCGCTGATCGAGATCGCGGAGCGAGGCGTACTCGCTCACCTCGACCAGGCGGACGCGCGAGTCGGCCAGCAGGGCCTCGAGCAGCTCGGCGGCCTCGCCGAGCCGGAGGCCCTCGTCGTGCGGAAAGTACGCCGCCGGCATGTCCGCCTTCTGCAGCACGTCGACATCGAAATGGACCAGGATCGGCGCCGAGGCGGCAATCGCGTCCAGCGCGCGGCGCGCCGCCTCGCGCGCGCCCACGCGTCGCAGGTCGACCAGCGAGACGGAGCGCGCCTCGCTGCGCGAGGCCGACGGCATCGTCCAGCCGATCACGGTGACCTGTGAGGGCGGCAGCGGCGGTCCCGTCCAGAACGGAGAGGGCTGGGTGAGCAGCCACGTGGCCGTAGCGGCGGCGCTCTGGCAGCGCGCGGGATCGGGCGCGGCGTCGTCGAAGTCCCCGTCGATGTAGATCACGTGGACGTGGGACGAGACGGCGCGCATCAAGGACTGGGTCGTGCCGACGACGATGCTACAGTCGCAGCCGACGAGCAGCGGCACCACATCGGGCTGCGTGAGGTACGGCGCCACGCGGTCGGCGACGCAGTCCCACGCGATGCGCGGGCCCGGCCAGCTCCGGATCGGCGGAATCGCGTGGTGCGGAAGGTAGCTGGGGATTGCCACGTCGCCGTCGTCGACGGCGCGCCGCCCGGCGCGCTGCAGGCGCGCCACGAGCCCCGCGTCGCGGTACGCCTGCGCGTCGTTCTCGCTCCCCGGGTACAGCGACCCCGTCCGCAGCGGCACTCCCAGGACGTGATACGTACGCGGCATGTCACGAGTCTACGTTATCGAGGCGGGCCCCGGCTTTGCCGGGGCGCGACGAGCGTTGGGGGGCTTGGGGGGCCATTTCGGGGCCCCCCATGTATTCAAATCTCCAGGAAGCGCTGCTGGATCGTGGGGTCCTTGCGGAGCTCGTCCGGCGTTCCGTGGAACTGGATGCGCCCCTGGTCCATCACGTAGAGGCGGCGCGAAAGCGCCAGCGCCACCTCGAGGGTTTGCTCGACGAGCAGGATGGTCGTGCCCGTGCGGTTGATGACGCCCAGGATGTCGGTGAGGCTCTGCACGAGCAACGGCGCCAGCCCCTCGGTCGGCTCGTCCACCAGCATCACCGCCGGCTTGGCCACGAGACCCCGCGCGATGGCGAGCATCTGCTGCTCGCCGCCGGAGAGCAAGCGCCCGCGGTGGGCGATGCGCTCCTCGAGGCGCGGGAAATGGCGAAAGACCTCGGCCATGCGTGGCGCGGCGTCGTCGCGCGAGCCGCCGGCGCCGAGCACGGCCAATCGCAGATTCTCGCGCACCGTCAGGTTCGGCAGCACGCGGCGCTCCTCGGGGATCCAGGCGATGCCGCGGCGGACGATCTCGTGGGTGTCGAGGCGCGTCAGATCCTCGCCGCGGAAACGGATGCGGCCGCGCGCGGCCCGGGCGATGCCCATGATCGACAGCAGCGTCGTCGTCTTGCCGGCTCCGTTGCGGCCGATCAGGCTCACGACGTCGCCCTCGCCCACCGCGAGGGAGACACCCTGCAGGATGTGCGCCTCGCCGTAGTAGGTGTGGACGTCCTCCAGCTCGAGCAGCGCCATCAGCGGACCGCCCCCAGGTACGTCTGCTGCACGCGCTCGTTGGCGCGGATCTCCGCCGGCGGGCCGTCGGCGATGACCTGGCCCTGATGCAGCACGGTGATCCGGTCGGAGATCCGCATCACCAGCTTCATCTTGTGCTCTACCAGGATGACGGTGCGGCCGGCCGTCAGCTCGCGGATGAGCCGCATCGTCTCGTCGGTCTCCTCCGGGCTCATGCCCGCCGTCGGCTCGTCGAGCAGCAGCAGCTCCGGGTTGGACGCGAGCGCGATGCCGATCTCGAGGTGCCGCTTCTCGCCGTGCGAGAGATGCGCGGCCAGCAGCGCGGCCTTGCCGCCGAGGCCGACCGTCTTCAGCAGCGCGTGGGCGCGGTCGGCGACGTCGGCCAGCCGGTCGGCGCGCGACCAGAAGTTGAACGACTGCGTCCAGCCCTGCACCGCCACGCGCACGTTCTCGTGCACGGTCAGGTGCGGGAAGACATTGGTGATCTGATAGGACTTCGTGATTCCCAGCCGGGCCACCGCGTGCTGCGGCAGGCCGGTGATCTCGCGCCCCTTGAACCAGACGCGCCCGCCCGAGGGCGCCATCTCGCCGGAGATGAGTCGGAAGAAGGTCGTCTTGCCGGCGCCGTTCGGTCCGATGATCGAGCGCAGCTCGCCCGTGTGCACGATGAGGTCGACACGATCCACGGCGAGAAGGCTGCCGAACCAGCGTGTGAGCTGTTCGGTGCGCAGGAGGGCCTCGGGCATTGACGGCAGATAGCACGCGGGCTTTCAGCGTGTCAAGGCACGCGGCCGTGTGGTATAGCTGGCCGAGATGTCATCGATGCCGCTGCCACCGCTGACTCGCGAGCAGGCCGACATCACCGCGCGCATGGCCGCGCTGGCGCGTACGCGATTCGCGCCGCGGGCGGCGCGCCACGATGCCGAGTCGTCGTTCCCCTACGAGAACTACCAGGACCTGCACGAGGCCGGGCTGCTGGCGCTATCGGTGCCGGCGCGCTACGGCGGTATCGGCGCGGACGCCGTGGCCTACGCGCACGCGCTGCGCGAGCTGGGCAAGGCCTGCCCGGCGACAGCCCTCACCTTCAACATGCACTCGACGGTCACCTCGTTCATCGACGCGCTCGGCACGGAGGCGCAGAAGCAGCGGTGGTTCGGCGCGATCGTGGAGCACGGGCGGCTGATCGCCTCGATCACCAGCGAGCCGGAGCAGAGCTTCCGCGACAAGTTCGTGCTGAACACGGTCTTCCGGCGCGTGGATGGCGGCTATCGGGTGGGCGGCGTCAAGCAGTTCTGCTCGCTCGGCGACGCCGCCGACTATTACTTCGTGACGGGAGTCGTCGAGGGCAGCGCGTCCGCGCGCGACGGCGTCATCTCGGCCATGATCCCGAAGACCGACGCCGGCGTGAAGGTCGAGGGCGTGTGGAACGCCACCGGGATGCGCGGCACCATCAGCCACACCATTCGCTACGACTCCCTCGTCGCCGACGACGACGTGGTCGGCACGCCGGGCAGCCTGCTCACCATCGACCTCTCGGGCTTCGCCCTCGGCTACGCCGCCGTCTACCTCGGGATCGGCGAGGCGGCATTCGACTACATGGTCGAGTACGCGAAGACCAGGACGCTCAAGCCATCGACGGAGCCGATGGCCCACCACCCGCTCGTGCAGCGCACGGTGGCCGAGGTGGGCACCACGCTCCGCGCGGCGCGGCTCCTGCTGCACGAAGCCGCCACCGTGCGCATGGCCGGCGACCGGGCCGCCACCATGCTCGCGGTCAACCAGGCGAAGACCTTCTGCGCCGACGTCGGCCTCGACGCGACGACGCGCGCGCTCCGGCTGGCCGGCGGCCGCGGCATTCTGAAGGAGCTCCCGCTGGAGCGCTGGCATCGCGACGCGCTGGCCGGGCCCGTGATGCCCCCCGCGAACGATCGGTGCCTGGAGACGGCCGGCAAGCTGCTGTGCGGCCTTCCGGCGGCGACGCTGGAGTTCCAGTGAGCCGTCCGGCCCCCGCGCAGGATGCGATGCCGAGCGCGCGCGGCCTGAACTTCTACACGGCGGATCCGAACCTCGAGTTCGTCTGCTCCACGGTGATGGAGACCGACGTGCTCGAGCGCGCGCGGCGCCACCTCGTCGACGTGGGCGCGGTGGCGGGCGCAGAGCTCGACGCGCTGGCGGCCGAGGCCGACCGTCATCCGCCCACGCTCCGCGCCTACGACGAGCGCGGCCGCCGCGTCGACGAGGTCGTGTTCCATCCCGCCTACCACGCGATGGAGCGCCTGGCCTTCTCGCGCTTCGGCCTGGCGGCGATGTCACACGTTCCCAACACGCTGGGCTGGCCCGGCGCCGTCCCGCACGTCGTGAAGTACGCGCTCTCGTATCTGTTCGCACAGTCGGAGTTCGGGCTGCTGTGCCCGGTGAACATGACCGACTCGACGGCGCGCATCCTGACCCGGTTCGGGAGCCCCGAGCTGCGCGGGCGCTACCTGCCGAGGCTCACGACCACCGTGTACGAGGATCTCTGGCAGGGCACGCAGTGGATGACGGAGAAGACCGGTGGTTCCGACGTCGGCGCGCTCACCACCACGGCGCGCCGGGACGCCGACGGCAGCTGGCGCCTGTGGGGCGACAAGTGGTTCTGCTCGAACGCCAACGCGGCCATGGCGCTGACCCTCGCGCGGCCGGAGGGCGCGGCCGCCGGCACGCGCGGCCTCGGAATGTTCCTCGTGCCGAAACACCTGCCCGACGGCGCCAGGAACGCGTGGACGATCAACCGGCTCAAGGACAAGCTGGGCTCGCGCTCGATGGCCACCGGGGAGGTGACGTTCGAGGGCGCCGTCGCGTACGTGGTCGGCGACGTGGGCAAGGGCTTCGCCCAGATGATGGAGATGGTCAACGCGTCGCGGCTGTCGAACGCCATGCGCGCGGCGGGCATCATGCGGCGCTGTCTGCTCGAATCCGTCGTGCACGCTCGCGGCCGCGCGGCGTTCGGGGGCGCGCTCTTCGACAAGCCGCTGCTCCGCCAGAACCTCCTCGAGATGTTGCTGGATGCCGAGGCCGCCGTGTCGGTGGTCCTCAACGCGGCCGTGATGTTCGATGCCACCGATGCCGGTAGCGCCGAGGCGCGCCGGCTGCTCCGGCTCGTGACGCCGCTCGCCAAGGGGTGGATCACCGCGCGCGCCCGCAGCGTGGCCGGCGAGGCCATGAACGTGCGCGGCGGCAACGGCTATGTCGAGGAGTGGGTGAATCCGCGCCTCCTGCGCGACGCCTATCTCGGCGCCATCTGGGAAGGCTCCACGAACGTGGTGGCGCTCGACGTGCAGCGCGCCATCGTCAGGGAGGGCTGCCTGCTGCCATTCGCCGCGTTCGTGGCCGCACGGCTCGACGCCGTGCAGGAGCGCGCGGCCAAGCCGGCCGCCGATCTCGTGCGCACGGCGCTGGCGGACGTGCAGCGGCGGGCGGCCGCCTGGGCCGGCCGCGAGGTGGCCGAGCGCGAGCTGGACGCGCGCGCGACGGCGGAGACGCTCTACCACGTCCTCGCGGCCGCGCTGTTGCTCGAGGAAGGTCAGACGCTGCGCCAGCGCCGCGGCGACTTCCGAAAGCTCCTGGTGGCCGGCCTGTACGCGCGGCGGTGGCTGGCCGCGAGCGCCCCCGGCGCGCCACCGTTCGCGTGGCGGACCCTCGCGCACCTCGAGCGGCTGGTTGACTGGCAGCCGATCGCGGCCGACGCCCTCGCCGCCGACCCGGCCGGCCACTGCTGACCCCGGGCGGGAACTCCGGGCCTGCCGGACGGTCTAACGTGCGGGAGGAGGCTGCGCTCGTCGCCCGGCTTCGCCAGGGCGATCGCCGCGCCTTCGAGGAGCTCGTGATCGCGTACCAGCACCGCGTGTTCGGAGTGGCGCTTCGCATGCTGGGAAACCGGGCGGAAGCCGAGGAGATCGCCCAGGAGACGTTCCTGCGCGCGCATCGCGCGCTCCCCGAGTTCCGCGGCGAGGCCCGCCTTCACACCTGGCTCTACGCCATCGCGTCACGGCTCTGCCTGAACCGCCTGGCCTCCGCGGAGCGCCGGCTCGTCCGCGGCGACGACGAGGCGCTGGCCGGCGCGCGCAGCGACGCGCCGAGCGCGGCGGCGGTGCTCGAGCGTGCCGAGCTCGATGCCGCCGTCCGCGAGGCCATCGCGGCGCTGCCTGAAGAGCGCCGGATCGTGGTGGTGCTGCGCGACCTGGAAGGACTGTCCTACGAGGAGATCGGTGAGGTGCTGGGTCTCGAGCCGGGTACCGTGCGCTCGCGGCTGCACCGCGCGCGGCTGGATCTCAAGGCGAAGCTGGAACGGTTCACGCGATGACCTGCGACGACGCCCGCGAGCTGTTCTCGGGACTGATCGACGAGACGCTGACGCGCGAGCAGCGCGCCGACGTCTACGGGCACCTCACCACCTGCCCGGACTGCCGGCGCGAGCTGGCCGCCATCGAGCGCACCGTGGCCCTCGTGCGCGGCGCGTCCCCGGCGCGCGCGCCGGCCGGCTTCGTGGATCGCGTGCTCGAGGCGGCGCGGCCGATGCCCTGGTACACGCGCGTGCTCTCCCCGTGGCCGGTGAAGGTGCCCCTCGGCGCGGCGGCGGTCGTGCTGATCGCGGGCCTCGCCGTGCTGCTGTTCCGCGGCAGCCAGCAGCAGCAGCGGGCGTCGCAGTACGAGGCCGCGCCTCCGGTGCTGGCCGATCGTCGCCCTACCGAGACGCCGACGACGACGACCGAGACGCCGGCAAAATCGACAGCCGACGTGCCCGCGAGGCCCCACGCCGAGACTCCGGCCGCGCCGCCGCAACCTCCGGCGGTGGCATCGAGCGATCGCGCGAAAGTCGGGGACGAGCAGGATCGGACCGCCGCCGTCGCCTCGCGGATCGACCAGGCCGAGACGCTCGCCAAGCGCGAGGCGCCGCGCGCGATGGCCGTGGCCAGGCCGGAGGTCATTGCCCGGCTCACCTCTCCGGATCGCGAGGCCGCCGAGCGCGCGCTCGCGGCGCTGACCGCGCGGCTGGCGGGCACGATCACGGGCCGGCGCGTCGAGGGCGAGACATCCGTAGTCGAGCTCGTCATCCCGCGCGATCGCTACGGCGACTTCACGCGCGAGGCGGCCCGCTTCGGTGTCTTCCGGGTGGAGTCGGAAGCCCTGGCCGCGCCCGACGGCGTTCGCATCGCCGTGTACCTGGGATCTCATTGAGAGCCTGAAATCCTCGGGATCTGCTCGCCGGCTGAGGAGGTCGACGGGCGCGCGTACCGGACGGCACAGGACGCGCGCCGCTCGATCGGCGGCTTCATCGAAGAGATCTCCAATCGGCAGCGACTGCGTGCACCCCATGCCGCGGCGACGGACGTTCCCGCGGGAACGTCTGGTCCCACCATTCCCGACCTGCCGTCCCGGGGCCAGCAGCAGGCTGATGCCTTGGCCATGCTCGCCGAGACCGCGCTCCACCGCGGTATGGACCCCGGCGCGTCTGCCGAACGGTACCAGGTCGTGGTCCACGTCGACGCGGCGGTGCTGGCCGATGCCGATGCGCCCGGTCAGGCGGTCGTCGAGGGCGCTCGCGTCTCGGCGGAGACGTCCCAGCGTCCCGGCTGTGGCTCGCGTTTCGGTCAAGGCCATCACATCCGGCACTGGGCGCACGGCGGGCCCACCACGCTCTCCAACCTCACGATGCTGTGTCGCCGGCACCACCGCGCCGTTCACGAGGATGGGTACCACAGGGAACTTCCGCCCGGCTGCCCGGTCTAACGGCCAGAAGCAACGACTCGACCGCCGGGAGGGACCCATGAAACGCCTCGTCGCCTTGCTACTGCTCGTCTCGGTGCCGGCCACGGCCCCGGCCGCCCACGGTGCCACGCTGGCCGTGGGACGGGAGGCGCAGACCGACGTGATGGTCACCGTCTACAACGGCAACCTCGGGCTGGTGAAAGATATCCGCGACGCCCAGCTGCCCGCCGGCGTCCACGAGATCCAGTACGCGGACGTGGCGTCGCTGATCGATCCGACCAGCGTCCACCTGAAGTCGCTGACGGCCCCGGCGGGGCTGCGAATCCTCGAGCAGAACTACGAGTACGACCTGCTGTCGAGCGCCAAGCTCATGGAGAAGTACGTCGGCAAGAAAGTCCGGCTCTACCAGTCCGACGGGACCTACCACGATGCGACGCTGCTCTCGACCGCCGGCCCGATCTTTGAGATCAACGGCCAGATCCATCTCGGCCATCACGGCCGGCTCGTGCTGCCGTCGCTGCCGGACAACCTGGTGGCGAAGCCGACGCTGGTGTGGCTCCTGCGGAACCAGACGGCCGCGGCCCAGCAGGTGCAGGCGTCGTATCTCACGCGCGGCCTCAACTGGAAGGCCGACTACGTGCTCGTCGTCGACGCCGGCGAGACGAAGAGCGACCTCACCGGCTGGGTCACCATCGACAACAAGAGCGGCGCGACCTATAGCAACGCCGCGCTGAAGCTCGTGGCCGGCGACGTCAACCGGGCGGAGGAGGCGCGCGTGCCGCGGGCGCTCGAGCTGGCGGCCAAGGCAGCCTCCATGGCCGACGCCTCGCGCGACTTCAGGTCGGAGGGCTTCTTCGAGTATCACCTCTACACGCTCGACGGGCGCACGACCATCAAGGACAACCAGACCAAGCAGATCACGCTGATGGCCGCCAACGGCGTCGCCGTGCGCAAGCAGCTCATCTACCACGGCGCCCAGGACTATTACCGGACCTCGTACGGGATGCCGATGTCCAACCAGAAGGTGGGCGTCTATCTCGAGCTCACGAACAGTCGGGACCAGAACCTCGGGGTGCCGCTGCCGAAGGGCAAGGTCCGCGTGTACAAGGCCGACGCCTCGGGCAGCCAGCAGCTCATCGGCGAGGACTGGATCGACCATACGCCGAAGGACGAGAAGGTCAAGCTCAAGATGGGCGAGGCCTTCGACGTGGTCGGCGAGCGCACGCAGAAGGAGTGGAGAAAGATCGGCACGCACCTCTACGAGGTGGAGTGGGAGATCGCTCTGCGCAACCACAAGAAGGAGGACCAGACGGTCACCGTCATCGAGCCGGTGCCGGGTGACTGGCAGGTCCTCACGTCGACCCA
This sequence comes from Candidatus Methylomirabilota bacterium, assembly GCA_036556545.1. Lineage (GTDB taxonomy): Bacteria > Methylomirabilota > Methylomirabilia > Rokubacteriales > CSP1-6 > AR12. The sequence continues at coordinate 17,304 of DATBJF010000056.1, read as the reverse complement.
CGCGTGGGAGAAGCCCGAGGCGCACACGCTGCGCTTCAGCGTACCGGTGGCGAAGGAGAGCGCCTCCAAGCTCGTCTACCGCGTGCGGCTGCGCTTTTAGCGGATCCAGCGGCGGGCGCGGGGGCTGTCGAAGAGGGCGCCGACGACGTGCTCGAGGTAGATCAACCGGACGGGCTTCGGCATGTAGGAGAAGGCGCCGAGGGCGGTGAGCTCGGAGGCCGTGCGCGCGCTCTCGTTGCCCGTGACCATGATCACCGGCAGGCGCGGATACAGCTCCCGGATGGCGCGGAAGGCGGTGATGCCGTCGACGCCCGGCATCTCGACGTCGAGCAGCACCAGCACCGGGGCGGCCCGGCGCACGGCGTCGACGGCGGCGGCGCCGTCGGCGACCGCCTCGACCACGATGCCGCGGCCGGCGTACGTCGTCTCGAAGAAGGCGGTGAGCATGAGCCGCACCGACTCCTCGTCGTCGGCGATGAGCACGCGTCGCGCGTCGGCCACGGCGCGATCATACGGCGGGCGGACGCCGCCGCCGATGTCTGATCATGTCGACAGACCGGCGGCTACTTGCCGCGCTTGGCGAGATACTCCGGGCCGACGAGCACTTCGCGGGGCTTGGCGCCGTCGCCGGGGCCGATGATGCGGTCCTGCTCCATCATGTCGATGAAGCGCGCGGCCTTCGGGTAGCCCAGTCGCATGCGGCGCTGCAGGAACGAGATCGACGCCTGGCGCTGCCCGATCACGAGGTGGACGGCGTCCCAGTAGAGATCATCGCGGTCGGCGCTCTCGCCGCCCTCCGGGTCGTCGGCGGACGAGGGCAGCACGACCTCCTCGTAGACGGCGGTGCCTTGCTTCCGCAAGAACTCGCAGATCGCCTTCACCTCGTCGTCGGACACCCAGGCGCCGTGCACGCGCGTCTGCTTGTTGGCCCCGGGCGGTACGTAGATCATGTCGCCGCGGCCGAGGAGCTGCTCGGCCCCGTTGCCGTCGAGCACGGTGCGCGAGTCGACCTTGGACGCCACCTGGAAGGCGATGCGCGTCGGGAAATTCGCCTTGATGAGGCCGGTCACGACGTCGACGGACGGGCGCTGCGTCGCGATGATCAGATGGATGCCGACCGCTCGAGCGATCTGGGCCAGCCGGACCAGCGACGTCTGCACCTCACCGGCGGAGACCATCATCAGGTCGGCGAGCTCGTCGACGACCACCACCCAGTACGGAAGCTTTTCCTCCGGCGGGACGGACTTGTTGTAGCCCTCGATGTTGCGGACCTGCTTCAGCTGGAGCTGCTTGTAGCGCTCGTCCATCTTGCCGACGATCCAGCGCAGCCGCGCCGCCGCCTCGCGGGCGTCGGTGACCACCGGTGAGAGCAGATGCGGGATGCCCTCGTAGACCGACAGCTCGAGGCGCTTCGGGTCCACCATGAGGAAGCGCACGTCGGCCGGCGTCGCCTTGTAAAGGATCGAGCAGATCATCGAGTTGAGGCCGACCGACTTGCCGCTGCCGGTGGCGCCCGCGACCAGCAGGTGCGGCATGGCCGTGAGGTCGGCCACGACCGGCATGCCGTTGACGTCCTTGCCGAGGGCGAGCGGCAGCTTGCCCTTGGACTCCGCGAATTCGCCCGACACGAAGATCTCCCGCAGGTATACCGTGGCCGACTGATCGTTCGGCACCTCGACGGCGACCGTGCCGCGTCCGGGAATCGGTCCCACGATGCGCACGGAGGCGGCCTTGAGCGCGAGCGCCAGGTCGTCGGCGAGGTTGACGACCTGGGAGACCTTGACGCCGGCCGCCGGCTCGAACTCGTACGAGGTGATGATCGGGCCGGGGCTCACCTGCACGATCCGGCCCTCGACCTCGAAGTCGGCGAGCTTTCTTCGGAGGATCTCGGCGTTGTCCTGGAGCTCCTCGCGCGTGCGCTTGAGCTCCGAGGGCGGCGGCGCCTGCAGCAGGCCGACCGGCGGCAGCTGGAACGACTCCGCGCCGCCCTTGCCGAAGTCGAAGGTCTCCTGCCACGAGAGCCCCTTCTCCATCAGGGTGCTCTTCGGCCGGCTCGGCTCGACGATGGTGGGCAGCTGCGGCTCGGCCGCCCCGAGCGACGCTTCCGGCTCGGCCTCGATCACCTCGAGCGTGGCTCGCGCCGGCGCCGGCTTCCCGGCCGGCCGGCCGCGCGTCAGCCGCAAGAGCCGCGTGCTGATCAGCCGCAGCACCGCCGTGTAGGACGTCTGCGTCACCATCAGCGCGGCGACCGGAATGGCGGTCAGCAACACCAGCCACGCCCCGGCGTTGCCGATCGTCGTGTGCAGCGACGCCCCGATCGTCCAGCCGATGAAGCCGCCTGCCTGCACCATCCCGCCGCGCGTCAGCCGCGCCGCGGCGAAGACATCGGTCGCGTGATGCAGGAGGCCGGTCGCGGTGAGCAGCAGGAGGACGAGGCCGCCGATCGGCACCCAGCCGCGCCTCGAGAGCGGCCGCACGAACGCCGACAGGCCCCACACGGCGGCCATCAGCGGGAACAGGAACCCGGCGTAGCCGAACGAGCGGAACAGCCCCCACGCGACCCAGATCCCGACGGGCCCCACGAGGGCCGCCTGGTGGCTCGGGGCGACGGCGGGATCGAACACAGCGAGCGCCACACACAGGAACGCCGCGATGGCGACCGCGGTGATGCCCTGCACCTCGCGCACCCACCGCCGCGGCTGGGTGCCGCGGCGGAGTCGGCGCCCACGCGCCGCTCCGTCCGCACGTCTGGCCTCCGACTTCACGTCCGACGACACGCTGGCGCGCATCAGACCTCCAGGATGATCGGGAGCACGACCGGCTTGCGCTGCACCCGCTGGTTCACGAGCTGCCGGACCGCGGTGCGGACGCGGGCGACGATCGCGTCGCGGTCCCAGGTCTCGTCGGCGGCCCGCTCGGCGAGCGCCATCCGCACCGCCGACCGGATGTCCTCCAGGAACGCCTCGTTCTCCTTCACGTAGACGACGCCGCGCGAGGCGATCTCCGGCCCGGCCACCAGCACACCGCCCCGGTCGAACGTCAACGCCACCGCGATGACACCGTCCTCGGCGAGGATCTGCCGGTCGCGCAGGACCACGGCGCCGATGTCTCCGATGCCCTTGCCGTCCACGAGCACGCGTCCGGTCGGATAGCCGGGCACCACGCGGGCCGTGGTCGGCGTCACCTCGAGCCCCGTCCCGTCCTCCACCAGAAAGATGCGGTCGGGATCGAGTCCGGCGCTGGCGGCCAGCCGCGCGTGGCCGAGCAGATGCCGGTACTCGCCGTGCACCGGCACGAAGTAGCGCGGGCTGGTGAGCTTCAGCATCTGCTTCAAATCCTCCTGGCTCGCGTGGCCGGAGACATGCACGAAGGCGTTGTCGTCGTAGAGCACCTCGGCGCCCAGCCGATAGAGCGCATTGATCACGCGGCCCACCGTGCGCTCGTTGCCGGGAATGACGCGCGCGGAGATGACGACCAGATCGCCGCGCGCGACCTGCACGTACTTGTGCTCGCCGGCGGCCATGAGCGCCAGTGCCGAGTTCGGCTCGCCCTGGCTTCCGGTGGAGAGGATCACCTGCCGGTCGGGCGGCAGCGTCACCAGCTCCTCCAGCGGGCGCAGCAGGCCCGGCGGAAGCGTCAGGTAGCCGAGCTCGGCCGCGATGGCAACGTTCTTCTCCATCGAGCGGCCCAGCAGCGCCACGTGCCGGCCGCGGGCGGCGGCCAGCGTCAGCACCTGCTGGATGCGGTGGATGTGCGAGGCGAACGTCGCCAGGATGATGCGGCCGGTGGCGCCGTCGAAGCGCTCGGCGAGGGCGGCGCCGACCTCGATCTCCGAGCGCGTGTGTCCGGGCCGGTCGACGTTCGTGGAGTCCGAGCAGAGCACGGCCACGCCCTGCCCGCCCAGCTCGGCGAAGCGCGCAGTGTCCGCCGGCTCACCGTCGAGCGGGCTCGGGTCGAGCTTGAAGTCGCCCGTGTGCACGATGGTCCCGGCCGGCGTGCCGATGGCGAGCCCCATCCCGTCGGCGATCGAGTGCGTCACCCGGATCGGCTCGATCGTGAACGGCCCCAGCGTGAACGGCGTGCGCGGCTGCATCGTGCGCAGGTCCGCCTGCTCGGCGAGGCCGTGCTCGCGGAGCTTCTCGGCCACGAGCGCCTGCGTCAGGGCGGTCGCGTAGACGGGGACGGGCGTTGACTTCAGCAGATAGGGCAGCGCGCCGATGTGGTCCTCGTGACCGTGAGTGAGGACGACGCCCCGGAATCCCTCGCGCTTGGCGAGCGCGTACGAGAAGTCCGGGATGACGTAATCGATCCCGGGCAGCTCGTCGTCGGGGAACATGAGGCCGCAGTCCACGGCGATGACGTCGTCACCGCACTCGACGAGCATCATGTTCAACCCGATCTCGCCGAGGCCTCCGAGCGGGATGAGCCGAACCGCGGGTTCGTTCACGGACGCCAAACCGATCCTTTCAGCTTACGCCGGCCATGGTAGCACCCACCCCGCCACCCCCCGAATTTTGCGGGAGCGCGGGATCCCTGCGACAGGCTAGAACTTCGCGGCGGCTTCGAGGCGCTGGATCAGCTCGTTGGCGCGGGCGAGGAAGGCGGGCCGCTCGGCAGCGGGGATCGGATCGCCGGGGATGAACTTTTCGCTGAGGGGGTTCACGAAGCGGCCGTTCTTCGCGATCCGATAGTCGAGATGCGGGCCGGTCGAGAGCCCGGTGGAGCCGACGTAGCCGATGATTTGCCGCTGCTCCACCCGGACGCCCCGACGAACGCCGGGTCCGAGGCGTGACAGGTGGTTGTACATGGTCGAATAGCCGGAGCGGTGCTTGAGCGTGACGGAGATGCCGTTGCCGCCGTCCCATCCGGCGCGCGAGACGACGCCGTCGGCGACCGCCCACACCGGGGTGCCCACGGGCGCCCCGTAGTCGATGGCCAGGTGGGGGCGGGTGCCGCCGAGGATCGGGTGCGGGCGCGCGTACGTGAAGCCGGAGGTGATGCGCGAGAACTGCAGTGGCGACTTCAGGAAGCTCTTCCGCAGCGAGCGACCGGCCGGATCGTAGAACGTGTAGCGACCGCGCGCGCCCTCGACGCCGACGCCGGTGAGCGTGCGGCCGTCGCTCACATACTGAGCGACGAGGATGCGGCCGTAGTCGACGAACGTGCCGGCGGCGTAGCGCTTCTCGACGAGCAGCCGGAAGCGGTCGCCCGCCCGCGTATCGGCCGTGAAGTCGAAGTCCGACGAGAAGATGTCGGCGAGGTCCAGAACGAGCTGCGCCGACTCCCCGATCTTGTCGACGGCCTCGAACAGCGACCGCCGCACCTCGCCCCCCACCGCCTCCACCCGCACGTCCGGCCGCGTCTCGGCGCGCTCCACCTTCCAGCCGCCCTCCGTCGAGACCACGGCGTAGCCCAGCCACGGGCTCGGCTCGTAGCGGAGCTTCTTCGGCTGGCCGTCGAGCGTCCACTCGATGGCGAGACCGTGCCGCGGTCTCAGCTTGCGCAGGTTGACCCCCTCGTCGCGCAGCGCCATGGCGATGTCGTGGCCGTCCTTCACCGACACCCCTTCACGCTGGAGGGCCGTGACGAAGGTGTCGCCCCGCCGCAGGTCGACCGAGCTGACGCGCGACGGCGCGGGATAGGCCTTCACCTCGACGGGGGGAAGGCTGGGGACGACGGGATGGCGCGAGAGGTAGCCGGCGCTGTAGAGAATGGCGCCCGCCAGGAGCTCGAGGCCCAACACCACCAGGAGGAGGGATCGGCGCGCCATTCACCTCCTACTATAGTCGACGGACCAGCGCGGCAAACTCTTTAATATCGAGCGTTTCTGCCCGGCGCCCAGGCTCGATTCCGGCGCCCGCGGCAGCCTCCCGGGCTGCCTCTACGGAAATCCGCAGCCCGGCAGCCAGAGCGTTGGCCAGCATCTTCCGTCGCTGGGCAAAGGCCGCACGAACAACGGCATGAAATCGTCCCGGGACGTCCAGGTCGACACGCGGCACGGGCAGGGGGCGCAGGTGGAGCACCGCCGACTCCACTCGGGGCGGGGGCCGGAAGGCGCCGGGCGGGACCCTCCGGGCGATCCGCACGTCGCAGTAGAGCTGAGTGAGAATCGAAAGGCTGCCGTAGGTCTTGCTTCCCGGGCCGGCCGCCACGCGCTCGGCCACCTCCAACTGGAGCATCAAGGCCATCTCGTCGATAGCCGTCCGGGCGTCGACCAGCGCCTGGAGGATCGGCTTGCCGACGCTGTACGGCAGGTTCCCGGCGACGAGCACGCGCCCACCCGGCGGCCGCGCCAGCGCGCCGTAGTCCCAGCGGCGCGCGTCGGCTTCCATCACGTCCACCGTGGGGAGCCGGCGACGGAGTCGCTCGACGAGCGCGCGATCCACTTCGAGCGCGATCACACTGCCGGCTCGCCGGGCGAGGTGATCCGTCAGCGCCCCCTCGCCGGGTCCGATCTCGACGACCAGATCCGCGGAGGTCGGCGCCAGCAGGTCGACGATGGCGAGCGCGACGCCGGCGTCACGCAGGAAATGCTGACCGAGCGCGCGGCGCTTACCGGTGGTCACGCGCGCGCAGCTCCGCGAGGAGCGCCTCGAACACCTCGCGCGTCCGCGCCACCGTCGTCGCGCGGTCCCCGGTGTTGTCGATGACGTAGTCGGCGAGCTTGGCCTTGTCGACGACCGGCATCTGCGTGGCCATCCGGGAGCTCGCCTCGGCCTCGCCCATCCCGTCGCGCGCCATGAGCCGGGCGCGCTGCGTGGCCTCGTCGGTGAAGACGACCACCAGCCGGTCCATGTTCCGATAGTTCCCCGACTCGATCATGACCGGGGCGTCGAAGAAGACGAGCCCGTCGAAGCCGCGCTTCTCGAGGGCGTGCAGCCGCGCCAGGAACCGCTCGCGGATGGCGGGATGGGTGATGGCCTCGAGGCGCTTGCGGCGCGCCGGATCGTTGAACACGATGGCGCCGAGCTTCTTGCGATCGAGCGTCCCGTCGGGCTGTCGCACGTCGCCGAACTCGCGCACGATCTCGGCCAGCGCCGGCTCGCCGGGCGCGACGATGTCGCGGGCGAGCTGATCGGCATCGATGACCTCCGCGCCCAGGCGCCGCAGCGTGTCGGCCACCGTGCTCTTGCCGGTGGCGATGCCGCCCGTCAGGCCGACGAGCAGGAACTTGCGCGGCGCCGTCACACCTCGGACCAGTCGCGGCCGCTCTTGACGTCCACGACGATCGGCACGTCGAGCGGCAGGGCGGCCTCCATGATCTCGCGCGCGAGCGCCTCGACGACCGGCACCTCGTCCGGCGGCGCCTCGAAGAGCAGCTCGTCGTGCACCTGCAGCAGCATCCGCGTCTGCAGCCCGCGCGCGGCCAGGGCCGCCCGCATGCGGACCATGGCGATCTTGATCATGTCGCTGGCCGTCCCCTGCACCGGCGCGTTCATGGCCATCCGCTCGGCGGCGTTGCGCGCGACGGGGTTGCCGGAGCGGAGGTCGGGAAGATAGCGGCGCCGGCCCAGCAGCGTCGCGACGAATCCCTGCTCGCGGCCATCGGCGAGCGTCTTGTCGATGAACGCGCGCACGCGCGGATGGGTCGCGAAGTACTCGCTGATGTAGCGCTGCGCCTCCTTCTGGTCGATCTTCGTGGCCTGCGACAGCCCGAAGGCGGACACGCCGTAGAGGATGGCGTAGTTGGCGCTCTTGGCGATGGTGCGCTGGAGCGACGTCACCTGCGCGGGCGCCACCTTGAACACCTCGGAGGCCGTGCGCGTGTGGATGTCCTCGCCGCGCCGGAACGACTCGATGATGGCCGGCTCGCCCGACATGTGGGCGAGGATGCGCAGCTCGATCTGCGAGTAGTCGGCGGCCACGAAGCTCCAGCCCTCGGCGGGAATGAACGCCGCGCGGATGCGCCGGCCGAGCTCGGTGCGGATCGGGATGTTCATCAAGTTGGGGTCCTGCGAGGACAGGCGCCCGGTGGCCGCCACCAGCTGGTTGAACGTCGTGTGGATGCGGCCGGTCTCGGGGTTGATCAGCCCCGGCAGCGTGTCGGCATAGGTTCCCTTGAGCTTGGACAGGCTGCGATGCTCCAGGATCTTGGCCGGCAGCGGATGCGCCAGCGCCAGCTCGGTGAGGACGTCGGCGTCGGTCGAGTAGCCGGTCTTGGTGCGGCGCAATGCCGGAAGCTTCAGCTTCTCGAACAGGATGTGCGCGAGCTGCTTGGGCGAGGCGATGGTGAACTCCTCGCCGGCGAGGCCGTGGATCTCGCGCGTCAGGTTGTCGAGGTCGCGCTCGAGCTCCTTGGCGAAGGCCTCCAGCCGCCCGGGATCGACCCGGATGCCGTGGCGCTCCATCTCCGCCAGCACCACCACCAGCGGCCGCTCGATCTCCTCGTACATGCGCGTGAGCCCGCGCTCGTCCAGCTCCGCCTTGGCGTACTTCCAGAAGCGCTGGAGCCACTGCGCCCGCTGCCCGACCGCATGCACCGTCGGCGGCCCCGGCTCCACCCCCGCCAGCGCCGGCGGACACTCGCCGAAGACCTCCATGCACACTTCCTCCAGCCGGTACGTCGCGCGGGCCGGATTCAACAGGTAGGCGGCGAGCGCCGTGTCCTGAACGGTGAGCACGGGCGCGCCGGCGGCCAGCGCCGCTTCGATCACGGGCTTGGCGTCGTGCACGATCAGCTCGCGCTCCGCGAGCGGCGTCGCCGCCAGCGTCGCGGCAAAGTCGGTCGGCGGCGCCAGCGCCTGCGCCACCGCGCCCGCCGCCGGATGGAAGCACGCGATGGCGTCGAGCCGCGGCCGCGGCGGCCGCGGCTCGCCCGCCCAGTCGAGCGCCACCGGCGCGTCGGGCGGCACGCGCGCGAGCCAGGCGCCGAGGTCGGCCGGCGACGCGAGCACCTCCACCGGCCCCGTGTCGGCGGCCGGCGCCGGCGCCGGCAGCTCCTTCACGAGCCGGGTGAACTCCATCTCCATCCAGAGCGCGCGCAGCTTCGTCCAGTCGGGCTCCACGCGGCGGTAGCCTTCGAGCTCGAACGTCAGCGGCACCGAGCGGCTCACCGTGGCCAGCTCGCGGGAGAGGAGCGCCTGCTTGCGGCTCGTCGCCAGCGTCTCGCGCAGCTTGCCCGGGACGAGGGTGAGGTTCTCGTAGAGTCGCTCGACGGAGCCGAACTGATCGACCAGCTTCACGGCCGTCTTCTCGCCCACGCCCTTGACGCCGGGGATGTTGTCGATCGAGTCGCCCATGAGGGCGAGCACGTCGGCGATCTGCCCCGGGCCGACGCCCCAGCGCTCGCGCACCTTCGCCTCGTCGTACACGATGCGCTCGCCGGTGCGACCCAGCACCGACAGCACCTTCACGCGCGGCCCGACCAGCTGCAGCAGGTCCTTGTCGCCGGTCACGATGACGACGTCGAGATCGTCGACCTTCAGCGCCTGCTCCACCACGGTGGCGATGACGTCGTCGGCCTCGTAGCCCGAGACCTCGATGATCGGCGTCTTCAGCGCCTCGAACAGACGGCGCACGTACGGCAGCTGACGCGCGAGGTCGTCGGGCATCGCCGTGCGCGTGGCCTTGTAGTCGGTGAAGAGCTTGTCCCGGAAGGTCGGCCCCGGCGGATCGAGCGCGATGGCGAGGTAGTCCGGCTGCTCCTCGCGGAAGAGCTTCCAGAGCATCGTGCTGAGGATGAGCACGGCGTGGCTCGGCACGCCGCGCGAGGTGGAGAGGTAGCCGACCGCGTGATAGGCGCGAAACAGGTGCGAGTGGCCGTCGACGACGTACAGGCTCCGGTCAGGCATTGAGGCTATTGTAGCGAGCGCTCGGAGTCCGGCTTGAGCCGTGGGTGGCCTGTTCCAGACGGGAGCCGGCTGCGCTCCGCGTTCAACGGGTCCATGTTCATGACCGCATCGTACGTCGTCCGCACCGTGTCGGTGTGGGTCTTGTAGGCCTCCAGGAAGGCCTCGCGCGACGGCAGGCCGAGCGCTCCGCCGACGCGCGCCGGCATGGGCCCGGCGAGCTCGAGGGTATCGGTCGGCCGCGCGCCGAGCAGGCGCAGCGCCGTCGAGACGCGACGCAGGAAGCGGTAGTGCTCGATGAGGGCCTGCGCCGTCGCCGGCGGCAGCGCGCCGGCGCGGGCGAGGCCGCGCAGCGCGGCGGCCGTTCCGGCCTGGCGCACCCCGGGATGGACGGCGCCGTGGACGAGCTGAAGCCCCTGGGCGAGGAACTCCACGTCGACGAGCCCGCCGCGGCCGAGCTTCACGTGCCAGCGCCCGCGCGTCTCCTTGCCCAGCTCGACCTCCATGCGACGGCGCACGTCGCGGATCTCCTTCAGGGCGCCCTCGGGCAGCGGCGCCCCGTACACGAGGCGGCGGAGGGTCGCGCGCACGCGCCGCGCGAGCCTCGCGTCGCCGGCGACCAGGCGCGCGCGCGTGAGGCTCTGCCGCTCCCAGAGGTCGCCGTGCTCCTCGTAGTAGCGCTCCAGGGCGTCGACGGCGGACGCGAACCCACTGCCCTTGCTGCCGGGCCGGAGGCGGAGGTCGACGGCGAACGCGATGCCGGCCGGCGTGATGTCGCCCAGCGCGCTGGCCAGGCGCTCCACGGCGCCGCTGTAGAACGTGTGCGCGTCCACCGGCGCCGGGCCGTCGGTGAGCGCGTCGGCGGCGCCGCCGAAGGTGACGAAGAGATCCAGGTCCGAGCCGGTCGTCAGCTCGCGGCCCCCGAGCTTACCGAGCCCCACGATCACCGCCGGAATGAAGTGGCCGTCGGTGTCGCGCGGCACGCCGTGGCGCTCGACCTGGGCCGACACGGCGAGGAGCCAGCCGGCGTCGAGCGTCGCCTCCGCGAGGGCCGTCATCTCGCGCGCGTAGCCGTCGATCGACGTCGCGCCGAGCAGGTAGCGCCAGACCACCGTCAGCTCTTGCGCTTGCTTGAGCCGCCGGAGCCGATCGCGCTGCTCGGCGCCGTCGAGCCCGGGCGCGAAGACGGGCGCGAGCGCGGCGCGGAAGCCGCTTCGGCGCCGCCGGCCACGGACCACGTCCGGGTTGGCCAGCGACGCGAGCAGATCGGGTTGCGCCACCAGGAGCTGGGTCAGCAGGTCGCCGCCGGCGCAGAGCCGCACGAGGCCGTGGAGCAGCTCGGGGTCGGCGGCGAGCAGCTCGACGTAGCCGGCCCGCGGGCCGGCGGCGGCCAGGAAGCGCTCGAACTGGTTCAGCGCCTCGTCGGGGTCGGGACTCTTCCAGCACGCGTCGAGCAGGGCGGGGATCAAGCGCTCGAGCGCGGCGCGCAGCGAGGCCGCCCACGGGACGAGCGGCCGCCCCTCCACGATCAACTTCAGATTCTGCAGCGCGCCCTCGGGATCGGCGAAGCCGGTGGCCGCCAGCGCCATGCGGCTCGGCAGCCGCCGGCGCGCCGGCGGCCGCGAAGGCTGCTCGCCGAAGAACTCGCGGAACGCGGCGTGCACGTCGCGCGTGATGCTCCGGTGGAGGGCCATGAAGCGGCGCGCGGCCGCGCGCGGCGGCGCCGCGATACCGACGCGGCGGGCCAGGCGCCCCCGCTCGATGGGATCGGACGGCAGCGTGTGGGTCTGGAACTCGTGGAGGATCTGGAGGCGATGCTCCACGGTGCGCAGGTGCACCAGCGCGTGCGAGAGCCGCCGCCCGCGCTCGGGCGCGAGATAGCCGCGCTCGGTCAAGCGGAAGAGCGCCTTCAGCGAGTTGCGCTCACGCAGCCACGGATCGTCGCCGCCGTAGAGCAGCTGCAGCGCCTGGACGAGGAACTCGATCTCGCGGATGCCGCCGCGGCCGAGCTTCACGTTGGTCGCGCTCGCCTCGCCGGCGCGGCGGCCGATGGCGCGATCGATCTCGCGCTTCATCCCGCGGATGGCCGGCACCACGCGCGGGTCGACGCCCGGTCGGTACACGACGTCGCGGGCCCAGTCCGCAAAGCGCGCGGCCACCGCCGGGTCACCGGCGCAGACGCGGGCCTTCAGGAGGGCCTGGCGCTCCCACAGCTCCGCGCGCGACTCGTGGTACGTCCGGAAGCCGTCGAGCGACATGGCGACCGCACCTACGCGCCCCTCCGGGCGGAGCCGCAGATCCACGCGAAAGGCATAGCCCTCGTCGGTGACGGCCTCGATGAAGGACACGATCTCCCGGCAGACTCGCGCGAAGTACTCGCCGTTGGCGAGGCGTCCCTCCGGCCCGCCCGCCGTGTCGCCCTCGGCGCCGTAGACGAACATGAGGTCGATGTCCGACGAGTAGTTCAGCTCCTCGCCGCCGAGCTTGCCCATGCCGATCACGGCCACCCCCGTCTCGTGGCCGGCGGCGTCGAGCGGCGCGCCGAACCGCGCGCGGGCGTCGGTGTCGGCGTCGCGCCACGCCACGGCCAGGCAGGCGTCGGCGAGATGGGCGAGCTCCTCGGTGGTCCCGCTCATGTCGGCGTCGCCCAGCAGGTCGCGGGCGCCGATGCGCAGCAGCTGGCGGTACTTGAAGCGGCGCAGCGCGTTCATGCGCGCGTCGCGTCCGGTGAACGGCGACAGCGACTGCGCGAGATCGGCGGCGAGATCCTCGGGGAGCCACACGCGCATGGTGCGCGGCTCCAGCAGCCACGCCAGCGCGCTGGGCCGGCGGCGGAGCACGTCGGCCAGGAACTGGCTGGCGCCGAAGATCCGCGCCAGCAGGTGGGCAGCGCCGGGATGGGCGGTCAGCGTGCCGAAGAAGACGGCGCGGTCCACGCCGGCGGCGTAGCGCTCGAGGTTGTTGAGCGCCATGTCGGGATCCGGCGCCGCCGCCAGCTCGGCGAGCAGCCGTGGCAGCGCCGGCGTCAGGAGCTCCGCGTCGCGCGGCGTCGGCGTGAGGCTCTCGAGGTTCCCCGCGGCGGCGGCCGGCTCGGCGAAGCCCAGCCGCTTGAGCCGAGCCGCGGCGATCAGACCGCCGACTCGCCCTTCTCGCCGGTGCGGATCCGGATGGACTCGTCGATCGGCAGCACGAACACCTTGCCGTCTCCGATCGAGCCGGTCTTGGCGGCGCCCACGATGGTGGAGGTCACCTTGTCGATCAGGTGATCGGGCACGACCACCTCGATCTTCACCTTCGGCAGGAAGTCCACCGTGTACTCGGAGCCGCGGTACAGCTCGGTGTGGCCCTTCTGGCGCCCGAAGCCGCGCACCTCGGTGACGGTCATGCCGATGACGCCGATCTCGGTGAGCGCCTCCTTCACGTCGTCGAGCTTGAAGGGCTTGATGATGGCCTCGATCTTCTTCATGGCGTCATACCTCGTCCAGGATCGGGAACATCAGCGCGGAGACGTGGCTGCTGATGCGCTTGAGGTTCGTGAGCACGTCCAGATGGATCTCCGAGGTCTCGATGGACTCCGCCAGCCCCGCGCGGAGCCGCCCGAGGTGCGACTCGCGCAGCTCGCGCTCGCGCGCGCGCATGAGCGGCCGCTGGTCCAGCACCTCCTGCGCCAGCGTCTTGTCGTTGGCCGCGAAGGCGGCGATGGCGCGCTCCAGATTCTTGCCGACCAGGCCGTGGAAGTCCAGGATCTCGGCCCAGCCCGCCTCCGAGAACCGGCGGCCCTGGTAGAGCTTCTTGCGGGCCAGCTCCATCAGGTTCTTGTCGATGATGTCGCCGATATTCTCGAGATTGCCGATGAAGGAGATGAGGCCGATCTCCTTGCGGGACAGCTCGGGCCCCATGGCCTCCCGTCCCAGGCGGGCCAGGAAGAGCTTGATCTCGCGCTCGAGGAAGTCGACCTGGTCGTCGCGCTTCTCGACGTCCTCCAGCAGCGCCTGGTTGTCGGTGCGGAACACGGCGACGGTGTCGCGGAGCATCCCCTGCACCACGTCGGCCATGCGCAGCGCCTCGCGCGTGGCCTGGCCGAGCGCGAGCGACGGCTGGTCGAGCGCCCGCTCGTCCAGGTAGCGCGTGCGGAACGGCGTCTCGCCGGCCTCGTCGTCGGGCACCAGCATCTCGATGACGCGCGCCGCCCAGGGGGTGAACGGCAGGAAGAGAAGGCTGATACCGAGATTGAAGAAGGTGTGCGCGTTCGCCACCTGGCGCGCGGGGTCGGCGGCGCTCCGGGCCACCAGGTCCGTGAACGGCTCGATGAACGGGAACATCAGGGCGCCGCCGAGCACCTTGAACGCGATGTGGGCGACCGCCACGCGCTTGGCCTCGGCGGTAGCGCCGACGGAGGCCGCGAGCGCGGTGGCGCAGGTTCCGATGTTGGCGCCGATGACGATGGCCACCGCGCCCTCGAGGGTGATGAGCCCGTGGCTGGCCAGGGCCAGGGCCACGCCGATGGTCGCCGCCGAGGAGGCGACGATCGCGCTGAAGGCGGCGGCCACCAGGACGGCCATCATGGGGCTCGAGGCGACCGCCTCGATCATCTGCACCGCGAGCAGGTTCTCGCGCAGCGGCGCCACGCCGTCGAGGATCAGCTTGAGACCGAGGAACATCAGCCCGAGGCCGAGCACGGCCTGGCCGACGTCCTTCATCGTGCGCCGGCCGGCGACGAACGTGATCACGAACCCGATGCCGATCAGCAGCGCCGCGTAGTCGGTGACCCGGAAGGCGATGAGCTGGACGGTGAACGTGGTGCCGAGATCGGCGCCCAGGATGATGCCGAGCGTCTGGCGGAAGCTCATCAGCCCCGCGGAGACGAAGCCGATCAGCATCAGCGTGGTGGCGGCCGAGGACTGGATGATCGCGGTCACCGACGCCCCGGAGAAGACGGCCAGCAGGCGGTTGCGCGAGAGTCCCGTCAGCAGATGGCGGAGCCGGCCGCCCGCGGCGCGCTGCAGGCTGTCGCCGCTCAGGCGGATGCCGTAGAGCAGCAGCGCCATGCCGCCGAACATCGCGATGAGGACGCTCATGGCGCCGTCCGGGCCGGCGCCGGAGGGCGCTGCAGATGGCTCGGCTGCAGCGCCCCGGTCAGGTGCGAGGTGTCGTTGAGCGACACCAGCCTCGGCGGGCGGACGACGGTGAGCGAGGCGTTGTCGACGCGTAGCCGCCAGAGCTGGTTGAACGAGCAGCCGAGCAGGCAGCACGCGTAGACGCTGATGACACCGCCGTGGGCGATGACGGCGACGTCGTCGCCCCGCGCGTGGGCGGACGCGATGCGGTCGACGGCGGCGCGGACGCGGGCGCTGACCTCGTCGAGCGGCTCGCCGCCCGGGGGCGGACAGTCGTGCGGGGCGAGCAGCCACGCGCGGTACGGATCGCCGGCCTGGCCGGAGATCTCGTCCACCGTGCAGCCTTCCCACTCCCCGAGCGACAGCTCGCGCAGCTCCGGCAGCGGCACCAGCGGCACCCCCGTGCCCTCGAGCGCGACCTCGGCCGTCTCCACCGCGCGGCGGAACGGGCTCACGTACGCCGCGGCCAGCCGGTAGCCGCGCAGCGCGCGGCCGAGAGCGCGCGCCTGCTCGACGCCGAGCGGCGAGAGCGGCACGTCGGTGCTGCCCTGGAAGCGCCGCTCGGCGTTCCAGACGGACTGGCCGTGCCGCGCCAGCACGAGCCTCATGCGGCCCTCGCGGCGACCGCGCGCGCCGCGCGCAGGCGCTCGAGCACCTCGGCGCGCCCGAGGAGCGCCAGCACGTCGAAGATGGGCGGCGAGGCCGTGCGCCCGGTCACCGCGAGCCGGGTGAGCTGGGCGAGGTCCACGAGCTTCAGGCCGAGCTCCTCGACCAGACGGCGATAGAGCGCCTCGATCTCAGCGGCCGTGAACGGCTCGACGGCGGCCAGCCGCTCGGCGAGCACGCCCAGTCGCTCGGCGCCGGCGCCCGTGAAGAGCTTGGCCTGCGCCTTCTCCTCGTAGCTTGTCGGGCGCTCGAAATAGAAGCGTCCGACCTCGACCAGCTCGCGCAGCGTCTTCGCCCGCTCGCGCAGCGTGTCGAGCATGGGGATCAGCCGGCTGTCGGGCGGAGCCGACAGCCCGGCCGCGGCGATGAATGGCGTTACCCGCGAAGCGAGCCGCGCGCCATCGGCGACCTTGATGTGCTCCTGCGAGAGCCACTCGAGCTTCGTCTGGTCGAAGATGGCGCCCGCTGAGGAGACGTCCTTGATGTCGAACCGCTCGACCAGCTCCGCGCGCGAGAAGATCTCCTGGTCGCCGGACGACCAGCCGAGTCGCGCGAGGTAGTTCACCATGGCCTCCGGCAGGATCCCCTGCTCGCGATACGCCTGCACGGAGGTGGCCCCGTGGCGCTTGGACAGGCGCGCACGATCGGCGCCGAGGATCATCGAGACGTGGGCGAAGGCCGGCACCTGGTAGTCGAGCGCGTCGTAGCAGAGCACCTGCTTGGGCGTGTTCGACAGGTGATCGTTGCCGCGAATGACATGCGTGATCCGCATCGTCACGTCGTCGACGACCACGCAGAAGTTGTAGGTCGGCGTGCCGTCCGTGCGGACGAAGATCCAGTCGTCGAGCTGCGTGTGCTCGAAGGTCACCGGCCCGTGGATGAGGTCGTCGACGACCGTCGCGCCGCTGTCCGGGATGCGCAGCCGTAGCGCCCCCGCCTCGAGCCCGCGGTCGCGGCACCGTCCGTTGTAGCGAAACGTCTGCTTGCGTGCCTCGGCGGCCTTGCGCTGCTGCTCGAGGAGCTCGGGCGGGCAGTCGCAGTAGTACGCGCGACCGGCGGCGACCAGGCGCGCGGCGTGCTCGCGGTACAGCTCGAAGCGCTCCGTCTGGCGATAGCCCGGCGTGGGCGGCCCCTCGTCCCAGTCGAGCTCCAGCCACCGCATCGCGTCGAGGATGTGCTCGAGGTTCTCCTCGGTCGATCGCGAGCGGTCGGTGTCCTCGATGCGGAGGATGAAGACGCCGCCGTGGTGTCGCGCGAAGAGCCAGTTGAAGAGGGCCGTGCGCGCGCCGCCGACATGCAGATGCCCGGTGGGACTCGGCGCGAACCGCACGCGGACACCGCTGGCCATGGCGCTCAGTAGCGCTCGAAGAGCCGACCCCAGTCCGTGGCCGCGAAGCCGCGGATGCGCGCGCGGCCGACGGTCGGATACCAGAGGAGGTCGTGATACACGTTGGACGCGAACGGCGCCCACACCACCAGCGGCGAGTGCAGCAGCAGGTGCTTCAGCGGACGCAGCGGCCCGCGCCGGATGAGCTGATCCCCCCAGATCACGAGCGAGCGGCTGGTCGTGAATTTCATGTTGGTGGCCGCGGCCTCGACGTCACCGACGATCTCGATGTCGCGCGGATCGGCCACCCCGAGCCCCCGCTCGTGGCACATGGCGAGATAGCGGATCGACATCGGATCGAAGCCCATGATCTTCGCGGCGATGGCGTCGATCGCGACCTGGTCCT
>DATBJF010000055.1:0-9635 GCA_036556545.1 Candidatus Methylomirabilota bacterium | reverse complement strand
CGCCCCGCTCCTCTATCGGCGCACGACCCGTGTGCGCGCCACGTCTGATCAGTCCCCCGTGCTGCCGAAGCCGCCTGCCCCGCGTGAGGTGGGGGCGAGCGTGTCGACCTCGACGAGGGTGGCAGTCTCGATGCGCTGGATGACGAGCTGGGCGATGCGGTCGCCGCGAGCGACGGTGACCGGCGTCGCGGGGTCGTGGTTGATCACGATGACGCGAATCTCGCCGCGATAGCCGGCGTCGATGAGCCCCGGCGTGTTGACCAGGCTCAGCCCGTGGCGTAGCGCGAGGCCGGAGCGCGGCAGGACGAAGCCGGCGCAGCCGGGCGGGATGGCGACCGCGATGCCGGTGCCGACGGCGACCCGGGCGCCCGGGGCCAGTGTGATGGTCTCGGCGGCATAGAGGTCCAGGCCGGCGTCGCCATCACGCGCGTAGGCGGGCAGCGGCAGTCCGGGATCGAGTCGCTGAACCTCGATGCGCACTCAGCGGTTCGAGAGCGCGCGCTCTCGATCGGTCTGGACGACCCAGTTCGAGAGCTGCCGCACGATCTCTCGCGTCAGCTGCGGACGATTGTGGATCAGCCAGTCGAGCCGCTCGTTCTTGATCACCAGCAGCTCCACGTCGGTGGCGGCGACCGCATCGGCCGAGCGCCGCGCGTCGCGGAAGAGCGCGATCTCACCGAAGAGCGCACCCTCGCCCAGCGTGTTGAGCGTCTTTTCGTCGCCGTCGAAGTGGCGGCGGATCCGGACGCTGCCCGAGTGGACGACGTACGCCTCCCCGCGCGCGTCGTCGCCCTCCTTGCAGATGATGTCGCCGGCCTTGAAGCTGCGGCGCTCGAGATCGCCGAGCGTCAGGTTCTTGTAGAGCTCGAGGCCGATGGATGGCAGGTGGGACTTCGACTCGACGGGCAGCCGCGCGTTCGTCCAGCCGCCGAGGCCGCCCTTGAGGATGCGGACGTTGCGGTACCCGCGCGCGCGAAGCGCATTGGCGACCTTCTCCGCCGTGGCCTCGGCCGGGCTCGTGTCGTAGGTGACGACCATCGCGTCGTGGTCGGCGGTCAGATCGATCCGTCCCGCGTCGACCGCCTCCGGCTCCAGCCGGACCGCCCGCGGCAGACGAAGCGGGCTCGTCTCGAAGTCCGTGCGCGTTCGCACGTCGACGAGGAGCGGATTGCGGCCGTTCTCGATGGCGCCGATCACCTGCCCGGGCAGGATCCGGTGGCGGTTCTTCCACCAGCGGCGTCCGAACATCGCGCCGTAGATGCCGACGCTCAACAACGTCACGCCGGCGGCGACCCAGACCCACGGGAACGGCTGGGGCGGCGGGTTCTTGAGCTTGCGCTCGGCTTCGGCCAGCGCGTTCTTCACGTCGGTCAGCCCGGGCTGCATCTTGCTGGCCTCGGTCAGGCGCGCCACCGCCGTCGAATACCGACCCGCGAAGAGCGCGTCGAGCCCCGCGGTCCAGGCGACGTTGAACTGGCTTTCGCCGGGCCGGACTGGCGTGCCCTCCAGAAATTTGCGCACGTCGCGCGCTGGAATGACGAAGTTGAAGCCCTGCACGATCGTGCCGGTCGCGCCGGACAGGGTCGTCGCGGTCAGCACGCCCACGAGCCGGCCGTCGTCGCCCACGGCCGGTCCGCCCGAGTTGCCGTGCGCGGCGGCCGCATCCGTCTGAATGAAGTCCTGGCCAATGGCGTCCTGCTTGTAACCCGAGACCGCCCCGTTGGTGACGGAGGCCTCGAGGGTCGCCGACTTGTTGAGGAGCTCGTGCGTGAGGATCACGCCCGGAAAGCCGATGATGTGGATCGGGTCACCGATCCGCGCGTCGCTGTCGCCCAGGCGAACGACTGGATAAATGCCGTCCTGGACGCGCAGCAACGCCAGGTCACGCCCGAAGTCGGCCACGGGATTGCCTTTGATGTCGAAGCCGGGCGGTGGGCTGAACTTCACCACCTCGGCCTTCAGGCTCTGGCCGTTGGAGAGCAGCACGGAGAGCTGCGGTTGCGGCGTCACCCGCGCGGTGTCCAGCGCGCGGGCGCCTGCTTCGCGGCGGATCTTTTCTTCGAGGTCTGGCCGCTCGCCGCGCATCAGGTTCTGCGCGCGGAGCACGGGATCCACGCATGCCTGCTCGATGGCCTTCTTCTTCAGCTCGTGGACGACCCAGGGCGGGATACGATGCGCCGGGTCCACGACGTGGGCGTTCGTGACGAGAAAGCCGCGCCCGTCGACGAACCAGCCCGTGCCCGTCTCCACGAACGGCAGCGGCCGCACGGTCACCGTGCGGTTGCCGCAGCTCATCGTGACCTCGGCGCGGATCTCGGCCGTCACGAGCGCCACGGCCGGCTTGGCGAGGAGGATCGCCTCCTGGACGGAGAGGGCGGCCGCGGGCCCGGCGCTCGCGAGCGTCCAGATGAGAGCGGCGACGCCGGCGGCCAGTTTCATCCGCTGACCGTACCATGGAGACGCGCGGCGGTACAATGCGAGCCATGCCGATCACCGGCACGCGCACCGACGCGAACCTCCAGGTGGCGCTGGCGGGCGAGGCCGACGCGAACCGGCGCTACCTCGCCTACGGCATCCAGGCTCTCAACGAGGACCGCCCCGACATCGCGCAGCTCTTCTTCGAGGCCGCCGGCGCCGAGACGATCCACGCGCTGGCGCACCTCAAGACCATGGGCGTCGTCCGCAGCACGCGCGAGAACCTCCAGACGGCGGCCACCGGCGAGATGCTCGAGATCGACGTCGTGCTCCCGCGGATGATCCGCGAGGCGGAGGAGGAGGCTCGGCCCGACGCCGCCGCGTCGTTCCGGCTCGCTCTCGAGCGCGAGCGCCATCATCGCGACATGTTCCGGCAGGCGCTGGCCGCGTTCGACACCTCGCCGGCGGCGCCGGCGCCGAGCCCGATCGCCGCCACCGGCGTGCCGCCCATGACGGCCGCGCCCGGCGCGCCCGGCACGCCGCGCGTGACGGTGACCCCGGTGGCGCCGGTGGCCGGCGCGCGCCCGGCGCCGGCCTCGGCCGGGGCCCGCGTCGACGGTCGCCACATGTCGGAGCTGGCCATCGAGCCGGGACGCATCGAGCGGCTCGCGTCGATCCGGGAGGTCGTGTTCGGAGCCCAGGATGGCCTCGTGTCGACGTTCTCCGTGGTGGCGGGGCTGGCCGCCGCCGGCGTCGGCAATCTCGTGGTCCTGCTCGGCGGCGCGGTGGCGGCGGTGGCCGGCGTCCTCTCGATGTCGATCGGCACCTTCCTGGCGTCGCGCGCGCAGCGACAGCTCTACGAGACGGAGCTCGCGCGCGAGCGCCGCGAGATCCGCGAGCATCCGGGCGAGGAGATCGCGGAGCTGATCGCGGCGCTCCACGCGCGGGGCATGGCGCGCCCGGATGCCGCCGAGGTCGCGCGCCGCATCGGGCGTCATCCCGATCTCTTGCTCAGCACGCTCGCCATCTTCGAGCTCGGGCTGGCGCCGCAGCGGCTCGGCACGCCGGTGCGCGATGCGCTGGTGATGGCCGTCGCCTTCGCCGTGGGCTCGGTGGTGCCGCTGGTGCCGTTCCTGCTCGGTCCCGCCTTGCCCGCGCTCGCGCTGGCGGCCGCGGTCACGCTGGCCGCCCTGTTCCTGGTCGGCGTGCTCAAGGCGCGCGTGGCCGGCGTCTCGCCGCTGCGGTCGGGGCTGGAGGTCGCGCTGCTGGCGGCGGCGTCGGGCCTGCTCAGCTTCGGTCTCGGCCGCCTGGCCTCCGTCGTCCTCGGCGTCGATATCGGCGGCTGACCCTCAGCGTCCCGGCCAGCGCGCCTCGTGATACGCGCGGCGCTGGGCGTCCGTCAGCAGCGCGCGCGTCTCGAGATGCGCGAGCAGGTGCACCAGCCGCAGCTCCGTGCGTGCCTGCTCGACTTCGGCGACGGCCGTTCGCACGGCGCGCGGGTCGGCGGCGCCGGCGCCGAAGACGCGGCGCAGGCGCGCTTCCGCCTCGAGGAGGCGCGCGCCCTTCGGCCGGGCCTCGTCGAACATCTTGTGCAGCAACCCGCGTACGCGCGCTTCCTGCGCCGTGTCGAGCCGGAGGCGATCCTTCAGCTCCAGGACGTGCAGCGGACCGGGATACCCCTCCTGGTCCGCGACGAACGCCATGCCGAAGCCGCGGCCGTCGCGCACGACGGCCTCGAACTCGTCGACACACGCCTGCGCGCGCAGGTGGCCGTCCGAGGCCGCGCCGTCCGTGTGGGCGTGGCCCTGATGCTGCGCGGGAGCGGGGACGGCGCCGCCGAGCAGCGTCGCCCCCGCGATCAGGGCGCCGAAGAGCCGTGAACGCATGGAACGCTCCATGTATCGGAGCGCGGCGTCCTCCTCCGCCGCAGGTGGCCGGAGAGAGGCGGGCGCGGCTCCGTGTCAGTGCAGCCGTGAGAGGTAGGTGCTCAGCACGGCGCCCTCGCGCTCGCGCAGCGTGACGGCAACGCGCAGCTGTTCCAGATACTGTGCGAGCACCTTGCCGCCGAATTGCGGCTTTTTGGCCGCGAAGAAGGCCTGGACGTCGGCTTCGAGCTCGCGTGTGGCGAGGCCGGTGACCCCTTCCGCGAGGCGGCGCATGGCGTGCTTGGGATAGAGGCGGTCCATCGTGTCCCACTGCCGCTTGACGAAGTCCCACGTCAGCTCGCGCGCGTACACGCTCATGAGCATCGAGCGCACGACGAACGGCGCGTCCTGCGTGCGGATCTCGCCGTTGATCGTGCGGTCCAGCGTCTGGCCCAGCAGCGCCGGATCGCGGAAGGCCGCGAGGGCGTAGAGATAGCGCTGCTCCTCCTGCGGCGTCTTCGCGGAGCGAAAGGCGGCCAGGAACTCGTCGTACCGGGCGGCGTCGCCGGCGTGCGCGAGGACGGCGATGACGGCGGGCAAGAGGTTCGGGTCGACGGAGCCCGGTTGCTTCAGCGCGCCGGCGTAGATCTCGGCCGCGCGCGCCTGCACGGCGGCGTCGTGGCCGAGCACACCGAGCGCGCGGACGAGGTCGCCGCGCAGCTGCCGCGTCAGCTCGTCCTCGCCGGGACGCGGCGTCCAGCCGAGCGCCGCGAACGCGGGGGCCACGCGGTCGCGCGCGAGCGCCTCCAGCCGCGGCCGATCGGCCGGCGTGACGATGCGGTTGATGGCGTAGAACGAGGCGGTGAGCACGGACCAGACGTTCCGGTCGCGCTCCTCGCGCAAGCGCGCGGTGAGGTCGAGGTAGGCCGTCAGCGGCATCAATCCGGCCACCGCGAGCGCCCACGCGTCGTTGACCAGGTTGAAGCGCTCGATGGGCGCCAGCAAATCCAGGCGCTTCAACAGCGCCTCCAGCAGGTCGGGGGCGTAGCGCACGCGATAGAAGCCGTGACCGCCGGCGTTGGCGATCACCACGTCGGCCGCCTCGCCCAGCCGAAGTCGGGCCTCGCGCTCCGTCAGCAGCACGCGGTCCTCGCCGGAGCCGCGCCCGTGAACGCGAAGCTGCACGGGCACCTGCCACGGCTGCTCCGGCTCGACCGCCGCCGGCGGCAGGGGCTGGTGGAGATAGTTGAAGCGCTGCTGGGCGAGGACGAGGTGGCCGCCGGCGTCGCGGCTCACGGTGACGACCGGGTAGCCGGGGCGGAAGATCCAGCCGTCCATCACGGCGGGGATCGGCTGATGAGCGGCGCGCCCCAGCGCCGCCCACAGGTCCCCCGTGTCGGCGTTCGCGAACTTGTGCGTCTCGAGATAATCACGGACGCCGGAGCGGAAGACCTCGGGGCCCAGGTACTGCTCGAGCATGCGCAAGACCGCGGCGCCCTTTTCGTACGTCAGCACGTCGAACATCGCGTCGGCATCGCGCGGCGAGGTCACGGGAAACTCGATCGGGCGCGTGCTGTGCAGCCCGTCGAGCGACAGCGCGGCTGCGCGCGACACGCCGAACGTGGCCCAGCGCTGCCACTCGGGCTTCCATGCGTCGACGGCCAGCATTTCCATGAACGTGGCGAAGGCCTCGTTGAGCCAGATGCCGTTCCACCACGTCATCGTGACGAGGTCGCCGAACCACATGTGGGCGTTCTCGTGCGCGACCACGTCGGCCACCCGCTCCAGCTCCGTGTGCGAGGCCGCTGTCTCGTCGACCAGCAGCGCCGTCTCGCGAAAGGTGATGGCGCCGAGATTCTCCATCGCTCCCGCCGCGAAATCCGGAATGGCGAGCAGATCGAGCTTGTCGCCCGGGTACGGCAGGCCGTAGTACTGCTCGAAGAACGCCAGCGACGCGGCGCCGATGTCCTGACCGAAGCGGGCGAGGCGCTTCTTGCCCGGCACGCACCAGACCTTCATCGGCGTGCGACCGACCATGACGGCGTCGGTCGCTTCGAGCTCACCCACCACGAACGCCACGAGGTACGTCGACATGGTGATGCTGTCGGCGAAGCGGACGACCTTGCGGCCGTTCTCGCGGGTCTCGGAGACGATCGACGTGTTCGAGACGGCCGTGAGGGCCGGATCGATGACGAGCGTGACGGCAAAGACGGCCTTGAACGACGGCTCGTCCCAGCACGGGAAGGCGCGCCGCGCGTCCGTCGCCTCGAACTGGGTGGCGGCCATCGTCCGCGAGACTCCGTTGGGATCCTTGTAGACGGAGCGATAGAAGCCGCGCAGCTTGTCGTTGAGCGTTCCGCGGAAGGCGAGCTTCAGCCGCCAGCGCCCGGGCGCCGCGGGCGAGGCCAGCGTCAGTCGGCAGCGCTCGGTCGTCTCCTCCATCGCCGGCGTGGCGCGAATCGTGTCGCCGCGATCGTTCTCGAGGCTCGCCGACTCGATCGTCAGCTCGACGGCGTTCAGGGTGACGTCCGAAACCGTTTCGCGAACGTCGAGGGCGACTGTTTCCGTGCCCCGGAACGTCAGCGTGGTCAGATCCGGCTCGAGCCGGATGTCGTAGCGCGAAGGCACAGCCGTACGGGGCAGGCGATACGGGTCCACCTAATCCTCCGGGGTGGGATGAGCGCTGCGCGCTTACTGTACCCCGGAGCCGCCTACGCCGCCAACCGGCCTTCCTCGACCGCGCGCTTGAAGTTGCCCAGATCCTCCTCGACCTTGGAGCCGGCGTCCTCGGCGAACAGCGAGGCCACCGCGTGGCCGATCTGGCCGCCCGGCGGGTCGTACTGAAGCGACACGTGGACGCGCGTGCTGCCGTCGCCGATCGGCTGGAACGAGACCGACCCGGCGTGGTCGACCCACTGGTTCCCGACGGATCGCCAGGCGATCAGCTCGTTCAGCTTGTCGTTGATGAGCTCGGCCTCCCAGGTGATGCTCACCGGCGCCGCGAGCGTCCAGCGCGAGCGTGTCGGGCTCAGGACCTCCACCCGCTCCACGTGGGAGAGGATCTTCGGCAGGTTCTGGAAATTCCGCCAGATCCCGTAGAGGCGGTCAGGCGTCGCGTTCACCACGACCTCACGATCGATCTTGACCCCCAGATTGCCGACGTTACGACGCGCGCCACCGGCGTCGATGCCGAGCTTGTCGTAGAGATGGCAGTATCCGGTCACGCCCCGATACCCCAGCGCGGCGCCGATGCCGGCCACGAGGAGGCCGCCGAGCGAGCCGCGCCGCAGCCCGTAGAGCGCCAGCGCCCCGCCGGCGATCGCCGACAGCATCCGCTCTGTCTCGCCCACGTTGACGGCGCGACCACGCCGGCCGGTCAGAACACTGTGCGGCTTGCCCATGTACATGCGCTGCGGTCCTGTCGGCATGGCTTCCTCCACGGGTTGAAGATTTTGCACGGCGGCGGCGGAGCGCTGCCGTTCGTTCAGCGGTGCACGAGCGGTGCCGTCAGCGCGCGCAGCCGGCCACGAAGCCGGCGAGCAGGTCCCAGCCCGACGAATGGCCGAGCCGGACCAGTCGCTGCGCCGCGTTCGTTGCTGCCGCGTCATCGCCGGCGGCGAGGGCGCGGGTCAGGTCGTGAAGCGGCGACCAGCCGTGGCCGTCGACCAGGTCGCCCAGGAGCGCCGCGCTGATCGGATGCGTCGCACCGCGCGCGGCCGCGCGCACCCCGGCCGCCGCCTGGCCCCACGAGGCGCTGTCGGATCCGCCGAGCCGCCCGAGCGTCGCGCGCGCGAAGAACGCGCCGCCGACGAAGTCGTCGCCCGACGGCGTCAGACCGGTGCCGAGACCGAGCAGCGCGAGTGCCGCCTCGGCGGCGGCGCTCGCATCATCGGCGGCGCAAGCTTCGGCGAGCGTGTCCGCGAATCTGCCGGCGCCGGCCAGCGGGAACTGCAGGACGCGGTCGGCGAGCCGCGCGCCGAAGCCCTGGGGCTCGCCGAGCTCGAGAGCCGTCTGCGCGAGGCGTGCTGCTCCCCTCCGCAGCGCCGCCGCGACGTCGGCTCCCTCGACGAGCGCCTCGGGGCGCCATGCGCTGACGCCGCAAGGCGGGAGGGAGATGGCGTCGTCCGCGGTGAGCCCGGCAGGGTCCGGCGGCTCGGATAACAGAACGGCCCGTGGATGCATGACGTCGGCGGGACCGCCGAGCCACAGGATCTCGCCGTCGACGCCGATATAGATGGACGCGCTGAGCGGCGCGAGGACACGGGCGACCGGCTGAGGCCGGCTCAGCAGCGCGGCGGCGCGCCACCCGATAGCGACGATGCCATCGAGTCCCATCGGGCGATTGTATCGGTCCTGCTATGGTGATGCGCATGCGATGGCCCGCCTGGGTGGCCTGGGCGCTCGTCGTGGCGGGCTGCGCGCTTCCCGTCGCGGCGCGGCGCGAGTCGGTCGAGGCATTCGTCGCCCGTCACTGGCGCGCGCCGCTGGCGCCCCAAGGCTCGGCGCCGGCGCGCTTCTCGCCGCTCGAGGCCTCGCTGGCTCCCGAGGCGTGCGGGACGTGTCATCCGGCGCAGCTCGCCGACTGGCAGACGAGCACGCACGCGCGCGCCATGGGGCCCGGCGTCACGGGACAGCTCGTGGAGATGCTGGCGAGCGACCCGCGCGGCGCGCTCGCCTGCCAGCAGTGCCACGCGCCGCTCGCCGAGCAAGCGCCGCTCAGGCGTGACACGCTCGCGCCGAATCCCGATTTCGACCCGGCGCTCAGAGGCCGGGGCATCCCGTGCGCGGCCTGCCACGTGCGCGGCCACGAGCGCTTCGGCCCGCCACGACGCGACGGGACGCTCGCCAGCACGGCGCCGCGCGAGACGCTGCCGCACGCCGGCGTGACGCGCACGCCGGCGTATCTCGCGTCCGAGTTCTGCCGCGACTGCCATCAGTTCGCGCCGGACGGCTACGCGCTGGCCGGCAAGCTGCTCGAGGACACGTACAACGAATGGAAGGCCAGCCGCTTCGCCGCCGCCGGCGTGCAGTGTCAGGACTGTCACATGCCGGACCGCCGCCATCTCTGGCGCGGCATTCACGACCCCGAGATGGTGCGACGCGGGCTGACGATCTCGGTGGTCGAGGAGGCGACGGCGCGCGGCGGCGTGGCGGCGCGGCTGATCGTCGAGAACACCGGCGTCGGCCACCGGTTCCCCACGTACGTCACGCCGATCGTGGTGCTGCGCGCCGAGCTGGTCGACGGTGCCGGCCGGCCCATCGCCGGCACACGCGCAGAGCACCGGATCGGCCGCGAGGTGACGCTGGACCTGGAGCGTGAGCTGGCCGATACGCGACTCGAGCCGGGCGCACGCG
>DATBJF010000054.1:0-7680 GCA_036556545.1 Candidatus Methylomirabilota bacterium | reverse complement strand
CGCCGGGTACCTCGCCGAGTTCGCGGGCGACCGCGAGCCGATCGGCGGCGCCTCGAGCTCCTGGCTCGGCGGCCGGCTCGCCGATCTCCGGGCGCTGTCGCGCGTGGACCGGGAGCGCGCGATGGGCGCGCTCTTCGACCGCGTGCAGGTGCGCACGCGGCGGCTGATGGAGCGCCTGATCGAGCTGCATCAGCTCTCCGGCGCCAGCCGCGCGCAGGTGGAGCGCCGCCTGGAAGACGCCGCCATCAGCGGGAACGAGGCGATCAACCCGACCACGGGCGCGGTCGCCGGCGCCGCTGTCAGCGGGCTGCTGGCGGGGCTCGGCGCGGACGCGCTGACGGGCGGGCTCTCGCTCGGCGGCGGCGCGATCGTGGGCGCCATGCTGGGCGCGCTCGGCGGCTACGCCTTCGGGGGCGCCTACCGTTTGGCGACGGGCGCCGAGGGCGGCGTGCAGTTCCAGCCGGCGGCGCTCGAGCGCCTGGCGCGCGAGGCGCTGCTGCGCTATCTCCTGGTGGCGCATCACGGGCGAGGCCGCGGCGACTACACCGATCTCGATCATCCGGCGCAGTGGGCGAGCGACGTCGACGCGCAGCTCGGGCAGCGAGCGGATGCGCTGCAGGCGGTCTGGCGGGACGCCGCGCGCGGCGCGACCGACGTTGCCCCGCGCCTGCGGCCGATCGTGCGCGCGGCGCTGCGGGACGTGCTGCGCCAGCGCTTTCCGGAGGCGACGGTGCTGTCCGAGGATCGCGGCTGATCATCGCGACGGCCACCGCGTGATAGCATCCCGCCGCATGAACGGCCGCCGCGCTTTCCTGCTCGGCCTGGCAGCGCTCGTGACGTTTCGCGTGCGGCCGGTGGTCGCGCAAGCACGCCTGCCGCGCGTCGGACTGGTGAGCGCGGGCGGACCCTCCATCGCCAACTTCCTGGCGGGCCTGCGTGACGTCGGCCACGTCCCCGGCGAGACGATCATCGTCGATCACCGGCCGACGGCCGGCGAGGCGGATCGCTACGACGCCGCCGTCGCCGCGGTGCTGGCGGAAGGCGTGGACGTGCTGGTGGTGACGAGCCCTCACGGCATCGCCGCCGCCCGGCGGCGCACGAGCCGGGTGCCGATCGTCGCCGTCGACCTCGAGAGCGACCCCGTCGCCAGCGGCTTCGTCGCGAGCCTGGCGCGGCCGGGCTCGAACCTCACCGGCCTCTTCCTCGACCTCCCGGAAATGAGCGGCAAGCTGCTGCAGCTCCTTCAAGAGCTGAAGCGCGGGCTGAGCCGCGTCGGCATCATCTGGGACGCCGCCATCGCGCGGGCGCAGTTCGAGGCGACGGAACGCGCCGCGCGCGCCGCCGCCATCGACGTCCACCCGGCCGCCATTCGGACCGCCGCCGATCTCGACCCCGCCATCGAGGGCTTCGCGCACGAGCGCGCGGGCGCCATGATCGCGCTGTCCTCACCGCTGATGCGCCTCAACCAGGCCCGTATCGACGACCTGGCCCTCCGCCACCGCCTGCCCTCGATCACCGTGTTCGCGCTGCTGGAGAACGGCCGGGGACTCCTGTCGTATGGTCCCGACCTCGACAGCATGCAGCGCCGCGCGGCCGTCTACGTCGACCGCATCCTGAAGGGCGCCACCGTCCGCGAGATCCCGGTGGAGCGGCCGGCGAAGTTCGAGCTGGCCGTGAACCTCCGGACGGCGAAGAGCCTCGGTCTCGACGTGCCGAAATCACTGCTCCTCCGCGCCGACCGCGTCATGCAGTAGCCCGGGCGGATCGACGGGCGCCACCCGTTTGCTCTGCGCGCGCGCCGGGCATACCCTTCCCGTCGCAGCTCACTCTCCCACGAGGTGACGACACATGAAACGATGGGATCTCGACTCCTGCTGCGGCGGCCCGCCACGCGACCGCCACATGGGCCGACGTCAACTCCTTCAGGGCATGGTGGCGCTGGGCGGTGGGCTGGCGTTGAGCGGCTGCCGCGCCATGGGAATGGGACAGACCAGCGCGAGCGGTCCGCGCATGACGGGCGGCAAGATGTCCGCGCGCTGGCTCGGCGGCGGCGTCATGGAGCTGGCGACGCCCGACTACAAGCAGATCGCCTATCTGGACGCCTGGGTGTGGAACAACGCCGGCTGGGACCGCTTCGGGGTGAAGAAGCCGGCCGAGTACGCCACGCGCGACGGGTTCGTCCAGTACGTCAAGGGCAAGAACCCCGAGGCGGTGCTGGTGCTGCTCACGCACGATCACGGCGATCACATCGGCGACTACTTCGAGGTGCTACAGGGTCTCAGCGGCGCCGGCGTGCCGGTGATGACGGTCGGCCAGAGCGACTTCATGCGCCGCGGCCTCGTCGAGCAGTTCAAGAAGGTCAACCTCGACCCGGCGAAGGTGGTGCCGAACGGCGGCAACAGCGTCAACTTCGGCGGCATCGCGAAGCACGGCGCGATGACCGTCCGCCTCGTGCCGGCCGTCCACTCGACGCTGGCCGGATTCCCGGCGGCCGGCTTCATCCTCGATATCGGCGGTGTGCGCGCCTATCTCAGTGGCGACACCGATCTTTTCGGCGACATGAAGACGATCGGCGAGCGGTACCAGCCGAACGTCGCCATTCCGTGCGTGGGCAACGGCCCCTTCACGATGGGACCACAGGAGGCGGCCCGCGCGTGCCAGTGGCTCGGCGTGTCGCAGGCGGTGCCGGTGCATTTCGCGCACAACGCGCTGGTCCAAGGTGTCGGCGCGGGCGACGAGTTCCAGCGTGCGCTCAAGGAGGTGGCGTCCGGCGTGACGACGCACGTCATGAAGCCGGGCGACACGCGCATCATCACGACCTGATCTGACCGCGTTACAATGGCTGCTCGTGCGCCGGCCGGGTCCGGCCGGCGCATCTATATATAAGGAAGAGGAGTCCGCATGGCACGCACCCTGCTCGACAAGGTCTGGGAGGCCCACACCGTCCGCACGCTCCCGTCCGGCCAGACCCAGCTGCTGATCGGCCTGCACCTGATCCACGAGGTCACGACACCGCAGGCCTTTCAGATGCTGAAGGAGATGAAGCTCAAGGTGCGGATGCCCGAGCGCACCTTCGGCACGCTGGACCACATCATCCCGACCGCCGACCAGACCCGTCCCTACGCCGACCCCGAGGCGGAGGAGATGGCGCAGCACATGTACCGCAACATGAAGGACTTCAACCTGCAGCTCTTCGACATGTCGACGGGCAAGCAGGGCATCGTGCACGTCATCGGCCCCGAGCTCGGCCTCACCCAACCCGGCATGACCATCGCGTGCGGCGACAGCCACACCTCCACCCACGGCGCCGTCGGCGCCATCGCCTTCGGCATCGGCACCACACAGGTGCGCGACGTCCTCGCCACCCAGTGTCTGGCGATGGCCAAGCCTCGCTTGCGGCAGGTGCGCGTGGAAGGCTCGCTCGCGCGCGGTGTGTACGCGAAGGACGTGATCCTCTGGATCATCAACCAGCTCGGCGTCAAAGGCGGGGTTGGTTACGCGTATGAATACGCGGGGTCGGTGATCGAGCGCATGACGATGGAAGAGCGCTTGACCGTCTGCAACATGTCGATCGAAGGCGGCGCGCGCTGCGGCTACGTCAATCCGGATCAGACGACGATCGACTATCTGCGCGGCAAGCCGTACGCGCCGGCGGGCGCGGCGTTCGATCGCGCGGTGACGTACTGGAAGGGCGTGGCCACCGAGCCGGGCGCGGCGTTCGACGACGTGAAACGCATCGATGGCTCTTCGATCGAGCCTGTCGTCACGTGGGGCATCAATCCGGAGATGTCGGTCGGCGTCACGCACCGCATCCCCTCGCCTGAGGCTCAGCCCGAGCCGGAACGGCCCACGTTCAGGGAAGCGCTCGCGCACATGGGCTTCCAGGCCGGCCAGCCGATCAAGGGCGCGAAGATCGACGTCGCGTTCGTCGGCTCCTGCACCAACGGGCGGCTGTCGGATCTGAGGATCGCGGCCGAGGTCGCCAAGAAGGGCAAGGTCGCCAAGCACGTGCGCGCGCTGATCGTGCCGGGCTCGCAGCAGGTCGCCAAGGCGGCCGAGGCCGAAGGGCTCCACGAGATCTTCCAGGCCGCCGGCTTCCAGTGGCGCAAGGCCGGCTGCTCCATGTGCCTCGGCATGAACGACGACAAGCTCCAGGGCCGCGAGATGAGCGCTTCATCCAGCAATCGCAATTTCATCGGCCGGCAGGGCAGTCCGACTGGCCGCACGCTGCTGATGAGCCCGGCGATGGTCGCCGCGGCCGCTATTGCCGGCGAGGTGTCCGATGTCAGGGAGATTCTTCGATGAGCACGTCGCAGCGTCGGCAGATCACCGGCCGCGGTATTCCCGTCACCGGTAACGACATCGACACCGACCGCATCATCCCCGCGCGGTTTCTGAAGGCGGTGGTGTTCGACGGCCTCGGCGAGCACGCGTTCGAGGATGCGAAGAAGCAGAATCCGGAGCACCCGTTCAACTCGCCGGCCTACCGCGGCGCGTCGGTGCTGGTCGTCGGCCAGAACTTCGGCTGTGGCTCTTCCCGCGAGCACGCGCCACAGGCGCTGATGCGCTGGGGCATTCGGGCGATCGTTGGTGGGTCGTTCGGCGAGATCTTCTTCGGCAACTGCGTAATGCTCGGCATCCCGTGCCTGCGCGCGTCGCAGGAGGATGTCGAGTGGCTCCAGCGCGAGATCGGGCGGGCGCCTCGGGCTTCGATCACGGTCGACGTGGAGAAGCAGGAGGTGCGGCTCGGCGATCGCGTGATCAAGGCGACGATGCCGGACGGGCCGCGGAATCAGCTCGTGAACGGGATGTGGGATAGCACCAGCGTGTTGTTGGAAGCTGGCGCGGCTATCGAGGCGACGGCGGGGCGATTGCCGTATGTGAAGGGGTTCTAAGCATCTACGCCGTTCTCGCCGTCGTCGCGGTCCTCGGTATCCTGGTCACACCGGAGCGGGCGTTGGCACAGCAGGCGACGCCGCCGCGCATCGCCGCCGTCCTCTCGACGGCGCCCGCCGCCGCGTCGGTTCGCCTCGCGGCATTCCAGCAGGGGATGAAAGCTCTCGGCTACGTCGAAGGCCAGACCATCGTCATCGATGCCCACTCCTGGGTTGGCGCCACGCGCCCGCTCGCTGAACTGGCGGCTCATGTCGTGAGATCGAACCCTGCCGTCATCGTGGTCGAGGGTAACTCCCCGATCGCAGCGCTGAAGCAAGCGACGACGACCATCCCCATCGTGATGTCGGTTGTGGGCGATCCCGTGGGTTCGGGCTTTGTCGCGAGCATCGTGCGGCCGGGGGGCAACATCACCGGACTCGCCAACTCGGCGGAACAGCTCACGGCGAAGCGTCTCGAGCTGTTGAAGGAGCTCGTTCCCGGGCTCACGCGAGTCGGCGTGCTCCACAATCCAACGAACCGCACCCATCCCATCTTCATCCGCGAGACCGAGGCCGCCGCCAAGACGCTCGCCGTGACGCCCGTGAACTACGCATTCGCGAGCGAGGCCGACCTCGAGCGGGCCTTCGGCTCGTCGGCTCGTGACCGCGTCGAAGCATTCGTCGTGCTGCCCCAGCCACTGGCCATCGCTTTGCGCGGTTCGCTTGCCGACGGAGCTTTGCGCCATCGCATCCCCGTCATGTTCCCTTCACCTGAGCCGGTCGAGGTGGGCGGGCTCGCGTCGTATAGCCCGCGCCACACGGACCTCTGGGAGCGCGCGGCCACCTACGTCGATCGCATTCTGAAGGGCGCCCGCCCCGCCGATCTCCCGATCGAGCAACCGACGCGCTTCGATCTGGTCCTCAACCTCAAAACGGCGCGAGCGCTCGCCCTCACCATCCCGCCGTCGCTCCTGCTCCGGGCCCAAACGATCGACTAGAGCGTCGCAGCGCGTTTCGCGCCATGTGACCAGACCCGAGCTTTCGTGCAGGTTGATCGCAACTCACCACCGCGGGCTCGAACCTGATGGGATGGACTCCTGCGAACTGATCCACCAGCACGTCCGCGCTGCGATCGAGACGGCCGTCCCCGAGGAGCTGCGGGCCGCGCTCGGGACGAGTCCCTACGAGCGCCGTGACGTCCGACGGGGCTACCGCAATGGCGTGAGAGAGCGCACGCTCACGGGACCGACCGGCCCGGTTGCGCTCACGTTGCCTCGGGCTACTCTCTTCAGCGGGACCGGAGACGTGAAAGAATGGAGGTCGAGAATCGTCCCGCGCTATCAGCGGCGAATCCCCGAAGTTAACGAAGCGGCGATCGCCACGTATCTGGCGGGAGGCAACACCCGTCGGATTCGCGGCGCACTCCAACCGTTGTTGAAGGCCGCTCCCCTCTCGAAGAGCGGAGTGTCGCGCGACATCGCCACGCTGAAGGGCGGCCTGGAGGCGTGGCGGACACGCTCGCTCACCGACCTCGACGTGATCTACGTCTACCTCGACGGCTTCGCCCTGCCAGCATCCCGGTGTTGGCCGGCGTCGGAGTCCTTGTCGACGGGGGCAAACAGCTCCTCGCCCTGGAACTGTGCGCAGGCGAGTCGTTCGCGGCGTGGAATGGGGTGCCTCGAAGATCTCGTCGCGCGCGCGTTGCAGGCGCCGGTGCTGGCGATCATCGACGGCAATGCCGGGCTGCGGCGCGCCGGCGGGCTCGTCTGGCCCAAGGCTGCGGTCCAACGGTGCTGCGTGCACAAGCTGCGCAATCTTGAGCGCAAGGCGCCGAAGCACGCGCTGGCGGAAATCCGTGCCGACTTCCATCGCATCGTTTACGCGGCGAATGTCGACACCGCCCACACCGCCTACACGGCCCTCGAGCGCACCTGGAACAAGCGCTGTCCGGGCGTCGTAACGAGTCTGCGAGAAGGCGGCGACGAGCTCCTCACGTTCTTTCGCTTCTCCAAAACGCAGTGGAAAACGCTACGAACCACAAACACGATTGAGCGGCTCCACGGGCAAAGCGTGAAGACGCAAGGCTCGCTGCCCACCGAGGACGCGGCACTCGTCCTGCTCTTCAGCCTCGTGGCGAGCGGGCAGATCAAGTTGCGCAAGATCGACGGCTGGCAGAAGATCGGCGCGGTGTTAAACCAGCACACAGCGGTGGCGGCATGACACTCAGGGGTATCGCACTCGTCGCTGTCCTCGCCGTGAGTCTCCTCGCCGCGCCGTTCGGCGCTGACGCGCAGCAGGCGGGGAAGCTCTATCGCATCGGCATGCTGGAGAGAACGTCGCCGGCGATCAATGCCGCGAACCTGGATGGCTTCAAACGAGGGCTGCGCGAATTCGGATATGTCGAGCAGAGAGACTTCGTCATAGAGTACCGATCCGCGGATGGCCGCGACGAACGCTTCCCCACCCTCGCCGCTGAGTTGGTTCGGCTAAACGTAGATGTGATCGTGACCAGGGGAACACCAGCGACGCTGGCAGCGAAGAATGCCACGGCAACTATCCCGGTGATCATCGTCGGGATCGGCGATCCCGTGGGGCAAGGCATCGTTGCGAGCTTAGCGCGCCCCGGTGGGAATCTGACGGGTCTGAGCCCGATGGTGACAGAGACGTATCAGAAACGGGTGGAACTCCTCAAAGCGCTTGTTCCCAGGGCCGTGCGCATCGCTGCGCTTTTGAATATGGGTAATCCCGCGCACCCACCCGAGTGGAGAGAGATCGAGAAGGCGGCGCGATCTCTCGGCATGCAGGG
>DATBJF010000053.1:0-1583 GCA_036556545.1 Candidatus Methylomirabilota bacterium | reverse complement strand
GGTTTGCCGTCGGCGCCGACGGCGTCTCCACCATCCTGCTCGGCTATTCGAGCCTCGATCAGCTCGAGTACGCGGCGAAGTGCGTGGCGAAGGGCCCGCTGCCGGCAGCAGCGGTCGCGCGACTGCGCGAGCTGTGGAGGGGGCTGGCCAGCGCCTGACCCGTCGACAGCCCGCGCGTCAGTGCGGGGGATGGCTCAGCGATGCCGGTAGTGCTTCCAGCCGGCGTGCTTGCCGTACCCATGGCCGTGGCCGTGGCGATGGACGATGACCGGGCGCGGCGCGACGTAGACCGGCCGCGGCGCGACATACACCGGGCGCGGAGCCACGTAGACGGGCTGCGGCACCACGTACACGGGCGGCGGTGGCGCGACGTACACGGGCGCGGGCGCTGCGTACACGCGAGCGGGGGCGAGGCCGGCGAAGATGCCGGTGCCGCCGATGATCTGGTTGAAGACGGCGAACGCGCCGAGACCGAGCGCGGCGTCCGTCGACGCGCCCGCCCAGGCGGTGGCGGGGAGCAGTGGCAAGATCGCAACCATCAAAGCCGTGCCCGAGCGCTTCATAGTGTCCTCCTTTGTATCGGAGCGCTGTGTCCACCTCGCCCGTGGGTGGCCTGAGAGAGATGGTTTCCGGCTCCTCCCGGCTTCCACAACGGCTGCTTCTTGGGCCTTGGACCACCGACCGCCCCGTTGTATTCATTGCGACCTTGACGACGCCGGCGGGCTCCGCGAGCATGACCGCGTGTATTTCGACCGCCGGCTGTGGGCGCTCACGACAGGGGTGCGTGGCCGGATCGCCGCCACCGTCCTGCTCGGCCTGGCCGCCGTCGCCGCCGGCATCGCTCGCCTGGCGCTGCTCGGCTGGGTGCTCGGCCTCGTGCTGGCCGGCCGTCCGCTGTCCGAGATCGGCACCGGCCTCGCGCTGACCGCCGCCGCCCTCGTCGGCCGCAGCGCGCTCGAGCACGTGCGCACCATGACGGCTCATCACACGGCGGCGCGCGTGCAGCAGCGCTTGCGGCAGCGGCTCTACGCGCAGGTGACGACGCTTGGACCCGCGCACTTCGCGCGCGATCGCAGCGGCGAGGTGATGCTGACCCTGGTGGAGGGCGTGCAGCAGCTCGAGGTCTACTTCGGTCAGTACCTGCCGCAGCTGTTCGTGGCCGCCCTCACGCCGGTTCTGATTTTTGCCTTCGTCGCCTTCGTCGACCTCCCGGTGGCGCTGGTGGTCGTGGCGGCGGCGCTGGTGATCCTGCTGGCGCCGACGCTGTGGCATCGCTGGGACAGCCGCGCGAGCCTGGCCCGCAACCGCGCCTACGCCGCCTTCGGCGCCGACTTCCTCGACGCCGTGC
Organism: Candidatus Methylomirabilota bacterium; assembly: GCA_036556545.1. Taxonomy (GTDB): domain Bacteria; phylum Methylomirabilota; class Methylomirabilia; order Rokubacteriales; family CSP1-6; genus AR12. The sequence goes on along the minus strand of DATBJF010000053.1, from coordinate 235 downwards.
AGGGCCTGGCGACGTTGAAGGCGTTCGGGCAGAGCGGCGAGCGCGCGCGCCAGCTGGAGGAGCGCGCGCGCACGCTGTTCCGCACCACGATGTGGGTGCTCGGCACCAACACGCTGGCGCGCGGCATCACCGACGCCGGGATCGCCCTGGGGGCGGCGGCGGCGCTGGCCCTGGGCGCCTGGCGGGTCGGCCACGGCGCGATGTCGCTGCCGGAGCTCCTGGTGATCCTGATGCT
>DATBJF010000052.1:0-1722 GCA_036556545.1 Candidatus Methylomirabilota bacterium | reverse complement strand
TTTTTGGGGGGTGGCGTGGGCGGGGGCCACCGCGCCCCCCCCCCACTTATCGATGGCGGTACTCATCGAGCCAGGCCATCTGGATGGCTTCCAGGATCTTCTCGTTCGACGCCTTCGGATCGTCGCGGAAGCCCGGCAGCTCCGTCACGTAGCGGTGCAGGTCCGTGAACCGCACCGTGAGCGGATCGAGCTCCGGGAACTTCTCGCTCAGCGCGATGCCGATGTCCTCGGAGTCCCGCCACTGCATCACGCGGGGATCTCCACGATCACGTCGCCGTGCACCACGGCCTGGCATCCGAGCCGGGAGTGGAGGGTGAGGCCCTCCGCCGTGTCCAGGCGATCCTCCTCGTCCTCGGCCATCTCGGAGAGGTTCTCGGCGCCCTCGCGAACGACGACATGACAGGTCGTGCAGGCACACGAGCCTCCGCAGTTGTGCTCCAGCTCGATGCCATTGGCCAGAGCGATGTCGAGCAGGGATCCCGGCTTGCCATGATCGGCCAGCGGATACCGGCTGTCGTCGACCTCGACCGTCTTGTTGAGGGGCAGGAACGTCACCCGGTGAATCGCCATTACTGCGGCTCCTTCAGGATCTCGGCGGCCCGCTTGCTGCCGAGCGCGCCCTTGAGGGCGGCGTCCATCATCACTTCGGCCAGGTGCTCGGTGGCGCCGTTGACGGCGGTGGTCGCGTCGTGGATCCGCGCCCGATCGTCGCTGTCGCGCGCCGCGCGCAGCGCCGCCACCGCCGTCTCGATCGACGCGCGCTCCTCCGTGCTCACCAGCGCGCCGCCCTGGCGCAGCGCCCGCGCCGCGTGGGTGAGCACAATGTCGGCCTCGTTGCGCGCCTCGATGAGCATGCGCGTCTCCACGTCGGCCTCGGCGTAGGTGAACGAGTCCTCGATCATCCGCTCGATCTCGCCGTCGCCGAGCCCGTACGTCGGCTTGACCTCGATCGACGCCGCCTTACCGCTGCGCTGCTCCCGCGCCTGGACCTGCAAGATGCCGTTGGCGTCGATGAGGAACGTGACCTCGATCTTCGGCATGCCGGCCGGCATCGGATCGATCCTCAGCTCGAAGCGGCCGAGCGACCGGCAGTCCTTGACGAGCTCGCGCTCGCCCTGCACCACGTGTAGATCGACGAGCGTCTGGCCGTCCACGGAGGTCGTGAACATCTCGCGCGCGCTGGTGGGCACCGTCGTGTTGCGGGGGATCAGGACGTTCACGATGCCGCCCAGCGACTCGATGCCGAGCGAGAGCGGGGTCACGTCGAGCAGCAGCATGTCGGTGATGCCGCCGGCCAGGATGTGCGCCTGCACGGCGGCGCCGAGCGCCACCACCTCGTCGGGATCGAGCTGGCTGTGCGGCGTGCGTCCGAACAGCTCCTGCACGCGGCGGCGTACGAGCGGCACGCGCGTGGAGCCGCCCACGAGGACCACCTGCTCGATGGCGGCAGCCTGCAGGCCGGCGTCCGCCAGCGCTCGACGGCATGGTCCGAGCGTCCTGGCGACCAGCGGCTCGATGAGCCGCTCGACCTCCGCCCGCGTGATGTCGCGACGGTACGTGAAGCCCGGCAGCGGCAGCGTCAGGGTCGTCCGCTCCTCGGTCGACAGGCGGACCTTCGCGGCTTCGGCCGCCAGCCGCAGCTCCTGCATCAGCTCGGGATCGCGGGCGAGCTCGACGCAATCGCGCGCGAGGTCGGCATGGTGCCGCGACTGGATGTCCTCG
>DATBJF010000051.1:0-1951 GCA_036556545.1 Candidatus Methylomirabilota bacterium | reverse complement strand
ATGGACAGCAGGCAGAACGTCGTGTAGAGCGCGGTCACCGCGAAGTAGCCGCCGAAGAGGCCGCTGTACCAGACCGGGTCGAGCGACATCACCAGGTCGTAGCCCCACAGCGAGACGGTGACGAGCCACACGAACAGCAGGGCCGTCGCCAGGCGGTTGCGCCGGACGCGCGTCCGCTCGTCCCCGGGCGGCACGGAATCCCGGAGGATCGCCGACGCGAACACGAAGCAGACGCCGAACAGCGCGGCCGCGAGCGCGAGCGTCCGGAGGAAGAAGAACGGCGTGTTGAGCCACGCGGCCTTGGTGACGACGGGCGTGCGGACCCAGGGGTAAAGGACCTCGCGGCCGAAGAACAGCACGACGAACAGCACGAACGCCACCGGCAGGAACCCGACGGTGGTGACCGCGATGCGGCGGACGCTCGGGGACCAGCGCGCCTCGGTGAGCTGCATCATGGCCGCGATCGCGGGGCCGGTCACGGCAAGCCCCGACCAGAACACGAGGTTCACGAGGTAGATCGACCAGGTGTGGGTCGCGTCCCCGGAGCCCGCGCCGAGCAGGAACGCCACCGCGCCGATGGCGGCGAGCACGCCCCAGACCGCGCTCACGGCTTGGCCGTCCGCGTGGCGGCCTGCGGTACCAGCGATCGCAGGTAATTGACGACGTGCCACGCCTCCTCGGACGACATCGCCTCGCCGTAGGCGGGCATCACGGCGCCGCCGACCATGATGTAGCTGTGCCAGTAGCCGTCGGTGCGCTGGCGATGCAGCTCGGCGTTCGTGATGTCGGGCGGCGGGATGAACTTCGTGGCCACCGGTCCGGTGACCCCGCCCTTCGCCTCCGGGCCGTGGCAGGGCACGCAGAAGACGTCGAAGCGCTCCTTGCCGAGCGCCACCGATTCCTTCGTCGGCTTCACCGGGTTCGGCACCTTGGCGGCGACGTCGCGCTGCTCGCGCGGGATCACCGCCTCACCGCCCCGCGGGACGACGCCCGCCGGCATCGCGAACACGCGCTCGCCGGGCTGGATGCGCGCGGTCTGCGTCATGTTGTTCACGAAGCGGAAGACCACCACCGCCCCCATCACGCCGGCGGCGCCGGCGACCAGCAGCAGCACGAGCAGGAACACGTACTTCACGGGCGGATCTCCTCGGCCCCTGCGCCGCGCAGGATGTCGCGCACGGAGGTGGCGCGCTCGGGCGGACAGTGCACGGCCACGCCGAATCGATCGTTGGTGAACCGCGGGTCGTACGCCGCCGACGGCTTGAACTTCGGCAGTCGACCGAGCACGACCATGCCGATCAGGGTCGCGATGCCGCCGAAGAGCACCATCATCTCGAACATGATCACGATGTACGGCGGACTCACGGGGAAGCCGATCGGCGGCTTGCCGCCGACGAACAGATCCCACTTGAGCGAGGTCCACTGCGTGAGCAGCCACGCGGCGACGAGGCCGGCGAGGCCGCCGAGCAGCGTGAACAGCCGCACCCGGCTCACCGGACGGTCGCGCTCCAGCACGTCCTCGATCTCGTGGACGGGCAGCGGCGTGTAGACGGTCAGATCGTGGTAGCCCTTCGCGCGGAGCTCCTCCAGCGCGCGGACGGTGCTGTCCACGTGCGCGAAGACGCCGACGACGGTGTTAGTGATGGGCGCCATGCGCGTTGTCCTTCACGGGAGGATCGAGCGTCTCCTTCACCTCCACCACCGACAGCGACGGCATCACCCGGATGAAGGCCAGGAAGAGCAGGAAGAACCACGCGAAGCTCCCGATCACGATGGTGGAGTCGGTCACGGTCGGCACGTACGTACCCCAGGTGTACGGATAGAAGTCGTAGCCGAGGGACGGCACGATGATGTTGAAGCGCTCGAACCACATGCCGATGAGCACGAGGATCGAGACCACGTAGAGCCAGAACGGGCTCGTCCGCGCCTTCTTCCAGAAGAAGATGAGCGG
>DATBJF010000050.1:0-62752 GCA_036556545.1 Candidatus Methylomirabilota bacterium | reverse complement strand
TTTGCCGGCGCAGTTCGGTCGAGGGGGAGGACTCGGAGGGGGCCGTCGAGGCCCCCTCCGACGCGAAGCGAAGCCCCCCTCCGAGTTTATTTATCGAGCCAGACCCGGTGCATGTCGATGAGGCCGGCGGGGATCATCTGGAAGTCTTTCACGTGCTTGGCGAACACCTTTTGCTCGTTGGCGTGCAGGATGATCGCCACCGGCGCGTCGTCGATCATCGCCTTCACGGCGTCCTCGTAGAACTTCTTGCGTTTCTTCGTGTCGGCCTCGGCGCGGGCGGACTCGACCGCGCGGTCGAAATCCTTGCTGACCCACTTGCCGGCGTTCCACGCCTCGCCCGAGTGCAGCTCGGGGTAGAGCGTCTCGTCGGGATCGAGGTCGGCGTCCCACTGGAGTTGCACCAGATCCCACTGCTTCTCCTGCAACCAGCGGCGCCGAAACGTGGGGGCGTCGGCAATCTCGATCTTCACCCGGACGCCGATCTTGGCCAGTTGGGCCTGCACGACCTCGGCCTGCCGCGGCGCCGTCCCTGCGTTGCCGACGAGGAGGCCCACATCGACGCCGTTGGCGTGCTTTGACTGCTTCATGAGTGCCTTGGCCTGCTCGAGGTCGAAGTACTGGCCGTTCTTCCCCTTCTCGAAGGCGGGGTCGTAGAAAACGCCCATCGGCGGCGAGATCGGCCCGTGGGCGACGATGGCTTCGCCGAACTCCACGCGGTCGACGATCTCTTTCCGGTCGATGGCGAAGGCGACGGCCTGGCGGAGCGCCTTGTCGGTGAACGGCTCCTTGGCCATGTTGAAGTGCATGCAGCGCCAGTTGCCGCCGACGGCGGTGAACACGTTGAGCTTCGGGTCCCGGCGCAGCTCGTTCACGAACTGCGGGGCGACGTTGTTGATGCCGTCGACCTCGCCGGTCTTGACGGCGGCGACCAGCGTCGACGGCTCGATGATGAACTTGATCAGGACCTTGTCGAGGTAGGGGAGCTTGTTGCCTCCGTCGGAGTCCCAGTAGTTGGGGTTCTTCTCCAGGAGGATGTAGTCCCCTTCCTTCCACTCGACGAACTTGAACGGCCCCGTCCCGACCGGGCTGCGGCCGTAGGCCTTGCCCTTCTCCTTCGCCGCCTTGACGCTGACGATCGTCCCCGCGCGGCCGGTCGAGCCCGTGAGCGCCACCCGGAGGAACGGGTACGGCTTGGCGAAGTGCAGCTTGACCGTGTGCGAGTCGGGCGTCTCGATGTGCTCGAGCAGCTCGAGCTTCCAGGCGTGGATCGGCGACTGCGCCTTGTCCTTCACGCGCTCGAGGCTCGCCTTCACCTCGGCCGCCGTGCACGGCTGCCCGTCGTGGAACGTCACGCCCTTCTGGAGGCGGAAGACGTGGACGCGGTCGCCCTGGATCTCCCACTCCCGCGCCAGCTCGGGCTTGAACTCGACGCTCTTGCCGTCGGGGGACGTGGTCTTCAGCAGGCCGTTGTAGATGTTGTTGTGAATGGCGCACGCCGTGATGAACGTCGTCTGATGCGCATCGAGCGTGTCGATGTTCTGAAAGCTGCCGATCTTGATGGTGCCGCCGGACTTCGGCTTCTGCGCGCCGGCCACGCCCGGCATGCCGAGCGGCAGCGCGCCCGCCAGCCCGACCGCGGACCACCCGAGCGCCTTCAGCACCTGGCGGCGATGGACATCTTCGCGAAGCATCTCGTTGACGACCTCGAAGCCGTCCCGACTCTTCATGCGGATCCTCCTTTGTGTCGGAGCGCTGTGTCCGCCTTTCCCGTGGGTGGCCTGAGAGAGGCGGGGTCGGCTCCGTGCTCGTTGCCGTAGAGATGGCAGGCGACGAGATGGTTGGCGGCGGCGGGCGCGAGGGCCGGCTCCACCTCGCGGCAGCGGGCCATCCGCTGCGGGCAGCGGCTGGCGAAGCGACAGCCGCGCGGCAAGTTCGTGGGGCTGGGCAGCTCACCCTCGATGAGCCGGCCCGGCTGGTCGAAGATCGACGATGCGCCATCGCCGATGGTGGGGATGGCGGCGAGCAACGCTTGCGTGTACGGGTGCAGCGGGCGGCGGAACAGCTCGTCCGCGGCAGCCACCTCGACGAGCCGGCCGAGGTACATCACCGCCACCCGGTGGCTGATGAACCGGATGACGCCGAGATCGTGAGAGACGAACAGGAACGCGAGCCCCAGCTGCTCGCGCAGGGCGATCAGGAGATTCAGGATCTGCGCGCGCACCGAGACGTCGAGCGCGGACACCGCCTCGTCGGCGACGATGAGCCGGGGATTGACGGCGAGCGCGCGCGCGATGCCGACGCGCTGGCGCTGCCCGCCCGACAGCTCGTGCGGATAGCGTCCGGCGTGCTCGCGCTGGAGGCCCACCATCTCCAGCAGGGCCGCGACCCGCTCTGGCACTGCGTCGCGGGCGGCCAGCTGGTGGACCACGATCGGCTCGCCGACGATGCGGCCGACCGTCATGCGCGGGTTCAGCGACGTGTACGGGTCCTGGAACACGATCTGCGCCTTGCGCCGGAACGGCAGCAGGTCGCGCTCGCTCAGTGCGGTGATCTCCTCGCCGTCGAAGCGAATGCGGCCGCCCGTCGGCTCGATCGCCCGCAGCACGAGACGGCCGGTGGTCGTCTTGCCGCAGCCGCTTTCACCGACGAGCCCCAGGGTCTCGCCGGGCGCGATCGCGAACGAGACGCCGTCGACGGCGCGGACCACGGTGGGGCGACGGCCGGCGAGACGGGAGACGAGACCGTCTCCCAGGCGGAAGTGCTTCGTGAGGGCCTCGACCTCGAGCAGGGTCGTCATGCCGAGCCGTTCCTCGCCAGGTGACAGGCCACTGCGTGCCCGGCGGCGAGCGCGCGCGGCGCCGGAATCTCCTGCGTGCAGCGCGACTCCGCGACCGGGCAGCGCGGATGGAAGCGGCAGCCGGGCGGCAGCGCCCGGAGCCCGGGCATCACCCCGACGATGGTGCCGAGCCGTGCGCTCGCCTCGGTGCGCGGCAAGCAGTCGATGAGCGCGCGCGTGTACGGATGCGCCGGCGCGCGGAAGACGGTGGCGATGGCGGCCTCCTCCACCACGCGGCCGGCGTACATCACCAGCACGCGGTCGCACATCTGCGAGATGATGCCGAGGTCGTGCGACACCAGCAGCACGGCGGTGCCGCTCTCGCGCGCGAGCCGGCGGATCAGGGCCAGCACCTGGGCCTGGATGGTGACGTCGAGCGCCGTCGTCGGCTCGTCGGCGATGAGCAGGCTCGGCACGCACGACATGCCCATGCCGATCATCACCCGCTGCGCCATGCCGCCGCTGAACTGGTGCGGGTAATCGCGCATCCGCGTCGTGGCCGACGGGATGCCGACGCGGGTGAGGATCTCCGCCGCCCGCGCCCACAGCGTGCGGCGCGACTCGGCCAGGTGCAGAGTCATCGCCTCGTGGAGCTGCTCGCCGACCCGGAACACGGGGTTCAGCGAGCCGGTCGGGTTCTGGAAGATCATCGCGATGTCCTTGCCACGAATGCGCGCCAGCGCCGGCTCGTCCAGCTCGAGCAGGTTCTGGTCACGAAAGCGGACCTGCCCGGTGACGTGGCCGGGGGGACGCGGGATGAGCCCGAGAATCGCCTCCGACGTGAGCGACTTGCCGGCACCGGACTCGCCGACCAGACCGACGATCTCTCCACGCCGGACCACGAACGAGACGTCGTCGACGGCGCGCAAGCGGTCGCCATCGGCCTCGAACTCGACCGTGAGGTTTCGCACGTCGAGCAGGGGCTCGGACGTCAATTGCCAGCGTGGGGGGCCCCGACATGGCCCCCCACACCCCCCATTACTTGGACGCGCCCCGGCATAGCCGTGACGCGCCTCGGAAATGCCACACGGTGTCTCATCGCCGGAGCCTCGGGTCGAGCGTGTCGCGCAGACCGTCGCCGAGCAGGTTGAGGCCGACGATCGCGAGCATCAGAGCGATGCCCGGGAACGTCGACACGTGCGGCGCCATCACGATGAAGTTGCGGCCCTCCGCGATCATGGAGCCCCACACCGGGTTCGGGGGCGGCGGGCCGAGGCCCAGGAACGACAGCCCCGACTCGGTGATGATCGCCCCCGAGACGCGCAGGGCCGCCTGGACGATGATCGGCGCCATGACGTTCGGCAGGACGTGACGGGCGATGATGGCCGGGCTCGAGACGCCGGCCAGGCGGGCGGCCTCGACGTACGGCTCCTCCTTGACGCCGAGCACGTCGGCGCGCGTCACGCGGGCGAACGGGGCGATGAAGCCGACGGCGACGGCGATGATGACGTTCAGCACGCCGAAGCCCATGATGGCCATCATCGCGATGGCCAGGATGATGATCGGAAACGCGAAGAGCCCGTCCATCACGCGCATCACCACGACGTCCAGCCAGCCGCCGTAGTAGCCGGCGGCCAGCCCGAGCGTCACGCCGATCACCATGGCGAGCACCACGGACACCACGCCTACGATGAGCGCGATCCGCGCCCCGTAGATGATGCGCGACAGCAGATCCCGCCCGAACGAGTCGGTGCCGGCCCAGTGCTCGATGGAGGGGCGCTGCAGCGGCGGCCCGACACCCTGGGCGATGGGGTCGTACGGCGCCAGCACCGGAGCGAACACGCTCATCAGCACGATGACCGCGAGCACCGCCAGACCGAAGACGGCGCCCCGATTGCGCGCGAAGCGCCGCCACCAGCGGCGTAGCCCACCCGCCGGCGCTGCCGATTCGACCGTCGTCGCCCGTGGGAATCCTTCGTCGAGGCCGAGCTGGCGCGCCATCAGGCCACCCGGATCTTCGGGTTCAGGAAGGCGTACGTCAGGTCCACCGCGAGGTTCACCACCACCACGAGCAGCACGCCGGCCAGGATAGTGCCCTGCACGACGGCGTAGTCGCGGTTGAGGATCGCGTTGACGGTGAGCCGGCCCATCCCGGGAATGGCAAAGACGGTCTCGGTGAGCACGGCGCCCCCGAGCAGCGCGCCGAACTGCAGGCCGATGACCGTCACCACGGGAATGAGCGCGTTGGAGAGCGCATGACGGTACACGAGCGCGGCCTGGCGCACGCCCTTGGCGCGGGCGGCCTTGATGTAGTCGGCGCCAAGGACTTCGAGCAGGCTCGAGCGGATGATGCGGGCGACGAGGCCGGAGAAGAAGGTGCCGAGGGTGACCGCCGGCAGCACGAGCTTCCAGAGGGCGTCGGCGAGGTCGCGCCACGGCGCCACGTAGCCCATGGCCGGGAACCACCCGAGCCCCACGCTGAAGATCCAGATGAGGATGATGCCCTTCCAGAAGGAGGGCATGGAGTACACGAAGATCGCGAAGCCCATCGAGCCGTAGTCCCAGGCGCTGTCCCTTCGCATGGCGGCCACGATGCCCGAGGGCACGGCGATGAGCATCCCGACGACGAGGCTGGCCACCACGAGCACCACGGTCGGCACGAAGGCCTCCCAGACCAGGATGCTCACCCGCTGGTGCTGGAGGAGCGAATCGCCGAGGTCGCCGCGAAGCACGTTCCCGAGCCAGAGCACGTACTGCACGACGATCGAGCGGTCGAGGCCCAGCTTGGCGCGCATCTGCTCGTACGCCGCTTGCGTGAAGTCGTCGCCGAGCATCATGAGGACGGGGTCGCCGGGGATCAGGCGCATCAGGGCGAAGATGATGACCGAGGCCATGAAGAGCACGGCCACCGTCTGTCCGGAGCGGGAAAGGACGAATCTCAGCATACGCCCTCCTGCCTCCCCCAGAACCTGATTGCGCCGGCAAAGCCGGTGGAACGGGTACCCCGCTGAGGTGGGTTGCAAAGTACCACAAACACGGCGAGGGTATTGGCCATGGACCTGACCAATCTTTATGCGGTGTCGGCGGTGGACGGGGCGCGGCTCATCCGGGAGGGTGCGATCTCGTCGGAGCAGCTGATGGAGGCCTGCCTCGCGCGCGTGCGGGAGGTGGACGCTGACGTGCAGGCGTGGGCCTTCCTCGATCCCGAGCACGCGCTGGAGCAGGCGCGGGCGGCCGATCGCTGGAAGGCCGACGGCAACCCGCTCGGGCCGCTGCACGGCGTGCCGGTCGGGATCAAGGACATCATCGACACCGGGGACATGCCGACGGAGAACGGATCGCCGCTCCATGCCGGGCGCACGCCGTCGCGCGACGCGAGCGTGGTCGCGCTGCTCCGCGGCGCCGGCGCCGTCATCATGGGCAAGACGGTCACCACCGAGTTCGCCAGCGGGGCCTCGGGCAAGACGCGCAACCCTCACAACGCCGCGCACACGCCGGGCGGCTCCTCGAGCGGCTCGGCGGCCGCGGTGGCGGCCGGCATGGTGCCGCTGGCGGTGGGCAGTCAGACGGGCGGCTCCGTCATACGCCCCGGCGCCTACTGCGGCGTCTACGCGGTGAAGCCGACCCACGGACTGATCCCGCGTCACGGCATGTGGCGACTGGCGCGCTCGCTCGATCACGTCGGGCTCTTTGCGCGCAGCCTCGAGGATCTCGCACTCGGCCTCGAGCAGGCGGTGGGCTACGACGAGCGCGATCCGGACTCGCGACCGCGCGCGCGCATTCCGTATCGCGCCGTCCTCGCCGAGGATCCCCCGCTGACGCCGATGCTCGCGTTCGTGAAGACGCTACGCTGGGATCGTGTCGACGCCGACGCCCAGGAGGCGTTCGCGGAGCTGGCCGGGCAGCTGGGCGCCCAGGTCGAAGAGGTGGAGCTGCCCACGCTGGAGGACGCGTGGGAGTGGCAGGCGACCATCATGGAGGTCGAGATGGCCGACAGCTTCGCGCGCGAATGGGACAAGGATCGCGACGGGCTGTCGCCGCGTCTGCGCGGCCGCATCGAGCGCGGCCGGGAGCGGCGCGCCGCCGACTATCTCGCTGCGCTCCGCGGCGTGACGCAGTTGCAGACCGGCTTCACCGAGCTGTTCGAGCAGCGCTACGACGCCATCCTGACGGCGCCGGCCACCGGGACGGCACCGCTCGGCCTCGAGTCCACCGGCGACCCGATGTTCTGCAGCCTGTGGACGATGTGCGGCATGCCGGCCGTGACGTTGCCGCTGATGCAAGGCGCCAACGGGCTGCCGCTCGGCGTGCAGCTCGTCGGCGCGCGGCACGCCGACGCGCGCCTGCTACGCACCGCCCGCTGGCTGGTCGGAGCCGTTCAACCCTGAGGTAGAATCGGTTCGTTGACGCCCGAGGCGAAACCCCGTCCTGCTGGTGAAGGAGGACCGGTCATGCCCCAGTACGAATACTTCTGCGAGCGCTGCAACAAAGAGGTCACGCTGGCCATGTCGATGACGGAGCACGAGAAGGGCGGCGCCGCGTGCCCCGAGTGCGGCGGCCGCGGCATGCGGCCGCTCGTCGGCACATTCTTCTCCAAGACTTCGCGGAAATCCTGAAGGAGGGAGCATGAAGCTACAAGGCAAGCGGGTGGCGATCCTCGCCGAGAACATGTACCAGGAGATGGAGCTCTGGGTTCCGTACTACCGCCTGCGCGAGGAAGGCGCCGAGGTGAAGGTGATCGGCGGGGGCGGGGCCAAGTCGTACACCTCCAAGCACGGCTATCCGGTCAACGTCGACGCGCAGGCCGACCAGGTGAAAGCGGTCGAGTTCGACGCCGTCATCGTGCCGGGCGGCTACGCGCCGGACATGATGCGGCGTCATCCGGCGATGGTGGCGCTCGTGCGCGAGGCATCGCAGCAAGGCAAGGTGGTGGCCGCCATCTGTCACGCGGGCTGGATGCTCGTCTCGGCCGGTATCCTCAAAGGCCGCAAGGCGACGTCGTTCTTCTCGATCAAGGACGATCTCGTCGCCGCCGGCGCGGACTGGCAGGACGCGGAGGTCGTCGTGGACGGCAACCTGATCACGTCCCGCAATCCGAACGATCTTCCGGCCTTCTGCCGCGCGATCGTCACCTCGCTCAGCAAGTCCTAGTGAATCGTTTGCGGCGGGCGCCGGCCGTGACCGGCGCTCGCCGCTCGTCCGGCGGCCGCCCGGCACTGCAGTGAACTGGTTCGCGCTCTCCCTGGCGGCGGCGGTCACCCAGGCGGCGCAGTTTGCGGTCCTGAAGGGCGGCGCGCGGGCGATCGCGCCGCTGGTGGTGGTGACGTGGACGCAGTCCGTGGCAAGTCTCGCGTGGGTCGTCTTCTTCGCTCTGACCGGGCACTCGCTCGTCTGGCCGGGCGCTGCCGCCTGGGCCGCCATCGCGGCGTCCGTGGTGCTCGTGACCGGCATGAGCGGCTTCCTCGCCCGCGCGAGCGCGCGCGGCGATATCTCGGTCGTCGGCCCGGTCTTTGCGCTCAGCCCGATCTTCACGGTCGTTCCCGACGCGGTCTTGACGGGCACGCTGCCGACCGCCCTCGGCTTCGTCGGCATCGCGCTGGCGGTGGCCGGTACGGTCGGCCTCTCGCGCGGCACGGCCAGCGGCGGCTCCCTGCGCCGCCTCTTCCGCCGCCGTGACGCACTCGATGCGTTGCTGGCCGCGATCTTTCTGGGAATGCTCGCCGCCGTCGATCGCTGGGGCGCCCTCGCGCTCGGCCCCCCGAGCTACCTCGTCTGCGCCCACGGCGCGACGGCCCTGGTCAACCTCGTCGTCGTCGCCGTCGTCGCGCCAGGCTCGCTCCAGGCCAGCGTCCGGCCGCGGAATCTCGTGACTGTGCTGGGCCACGGCGTGCTCGGCTTCAGCGGGACGGCGATGCAGACCTCCGCGCTGACGATGGCGCCGGCCTCCTACGTCAACGCCGTGCGGCGCCTCTCGGGACTCATCGCGGTCGTGCTCGGCGGCGCGCTGTTCCGGGAGGCCGAGACCGGCCGGCGGCTGGCCGCCGCCGCGCTGGCGTGCGCGGGCGCTGTCTGCCTGCTGCTCGCGCGCTGAGGCGCGGGCCGCTACTTCGCCTCCACCTTCCCGATCGCCTTGATCACCTCCGCCAACCGCACGGCATCCGCCTCCCACCACGCCCGGAACTCGTCGGCGTCCTGGTAGGCGATCGGGACCTGCACCTTGTCCATCGCGCCCTTGAATTCGGGGTCCTGCATCGCCTTCCGCACGGCGTCGCGCAGGACGTTCAGCGCGGCCGGCGGCGTGTTCCTCGGCGCGAACAGGCCGCACCAGAGGTAGTACTCCACGTCGTAGCCGAGCTCCTTCAGCGTCGGCACGTCGGGGAAGTATGGCTGGCGCGTGGCGCCGCTGACGGCCAGCGCCCGGAGCTTGCCCGACTTCACGTGAGGCGCCGCGGGGCCCGTGGTCGACATCCAGAAGGCAGCGTGGTTGCCGAGGACCGCGGTCGTGGCAGGGCCGCCGCCAGTCGTCGGCAGATGGCGCATCTTCAGGCCGCCGGCGGCCTTCAAGAGCATCTCGGTCGGCACGTGGGAGGCCCCGTACGGTCCGGACGTGGCGTACACGATCTCGTTTGGCCGTCGTTTGGCGTCGGCCAGAAGATCCTGCACGCTCTTGTAGGGCAGGTCCGCATTGACGACGAGGATCGTCGGGTCCGCGTTGAGGCGCGCGATCGGCATGAACTGGTCGCGCGTGAACGTGGGCGTGCGTCCGAAGAGCTTGTCCACCTCGGGCAGCGTCGAGATCGCCGGCACCGTGATGACCACCGTGTAGCCATCGGGCTTCGCGATCGCAGTCGCCTGCATGCCCACGGCGCCGGCCGCACCCGCCTTGTTCACGAGCAGCACCGGCTGCTTGAGGATCCTTTCCATGGCGGCGGCGAGCGGGCGGCTGGTGAGATCGACCTGGCCGCCGGGTGGGAACGGATTGACGATCGTGATCGGCCGGCTGGGGAACGCCTCGTCGGCGGTGGCGGGAGCGGCCGCGACGAGCGCGATGACGAGAGCGATCAAGAGGGTCATGATGACCTCCGCGCGCGCATCTCGAGATCGGACGGTGGCCGAGGATATCAGTAAAGGTGACAGGCGACCAGCCGCCCGGCCTCGCGGCGCAGCACCGGCGCCTCCACCGCACAGCGCTCCATCGCGAAGGGACAGCGCGGATGGAAGCGACAGCCCGCCGGCGGCGCCAGCGGGCTCGGCACCTCGCCGGACAGCGCGATCGGCTCCCGCGGCGCGTCGACATCGACCGGCATGGCCGCCGCGAAGAGCGCGCGCGTGTAGGGATGCTGCGGGCGAAGCGCCACCGCGTCGGCGTCGCCGATCTCGACGATGCGGCCGAGGTACATGACGGCGATCGTGTGGCTCATGTGGGCGACCGCAGCGAGGTCGTGGGCGATGAACAGGTACGAGACGCCGAGACGCTTCTGCAGGTCGGTCAGGAGGTTGAGCACCTGCGCGCGGATGGAGACGTCGAGCGCGGAGACCGGCTCGTCGAGCACGATGAGCTTGGGCGACAGCGCCAGCGCCCGCGCGATCGCGATCCGCTGGCGCTGGCCGCCCGAGAACTCGTGCGGGTAGAGCGTCGCCGCGCGATCCGGCAAGCCGACGACGTCGAGCAGCTCGGCCACGCGGCGGCGCCGGGCTGCGGCGTCCAGGTCGCTGTTGATCACCAGGGGCTCGGCCACGATGGTCGCCACGCGCATGCGCGGGTCGAGCGAGGCGTAAGGGTCCTGAAAGACCGCCTGGACGAACCGGCGGTACTCCCGCTCCTCCCCGCGCCCCAGCGCGTGGACGTCGCGGCCCTCGAACCGGATGGTGCCGGCGGTGGGCCGCTCGAGCCCGAGGATGAGCTTCGACGTGGTCGTCTTGCCGCACCCGGACTCTCCGACGAGGCCCAGCGTGGTGCCGGACTCGATGGTGAACGAGACGGCGTCGACGGCGCGCACGAGGCCGGTCGACCACCCGAGCGCGCCGCGTCGTACGGTGAAGTGCCTGGTCAGCGCCTCCGCCTCGAGGAGCGGCGCACCGTTGGGCGCGGGCGCGTCAGGCGGCGGGGACATGAAGCCAGCAGCGCGTCGTGTGGCCGGCGGCGGCCGTCGTCTCCGGCGGCGCCTCGGCGCGGCAGCGATCCATCGCGTCGGGACAGCGCGGCGCGAAGGCGCAGCCGCCGGGCAGGCGCGCGAGGTCGGGCGGCTGTCCCGCGATGGCGGTGAGGGTCTCGCGCCGCGCGCCGAAGCGCGGAATCGAGTCGAGCAGTGCGCGCGTGTAGGGATGGGCGGGCGCGGTGAAGAGCCGCCGCACGGGTCCGAGCTCGACGATGCGGCCGGCGTACATCACGGCCACGCGGTCGCACGTGCGCGCCACGATGCCGAGGTTGTGCGTCACGAAGATCATCGCGAAGCGGTGCTGCGCCTGCAGCTCCTTCAGCAGCCCGAGGTACTGGGCCTGGATGGTCAGATCGAGGCTGGTCGTCGGCTCGTCCGCGATCAAGAGCCGCGGCGGGCCCGCGATGGCCATGGCGCCGACGACGCGCTGGCGCATACCGCCGGACAGCTGGTGGGGAAACGCGCGCAGGCGCGTCTCGGGCGACGGGATCCGCACGGAGCCGAGCAGCTGCGCGGCGCGCGCGGCGGCGGCCGTCCCGCGCAGGCCGTGGTACATCGTGAGCGGCTCGCGCATCTGCATGCCGATGGAAAAGACGGGGTTGAGCGAGCTCATCGGATCCTGCAGGATCATGGCGACCTTCCGGCCGCGGATCCGCTGCATCTCGGGCTCGCTCTTCGCCAGCAGGTCGTCGCCGTCGAGCCGCACGGCGCCGCCGACGATGCGCGCGGCCGGCCGCGGCACGAGCCGGACGATGCTGAGGCACGTCATCGATTTGCCGGAGCCCGACTCGCCCACGAGCCCGAGCGTCTCCGCCTCGCCGAGAGCGAACGAGACACCATCGACGGCCTTGATCGTCCCCCAGCGGGTGACGAGGTGGGTGCGAAGGTCGCGGACGTCGACGACGGGCGTCAGAGCTGGCGCAGCCTGGGGTCGAGGGTGTCGCGCAGCCAGTCGCCGAGCAGGTTGAACGAGAGCACGACGAGCAAGATGGCCAGCCCGGGAAAGAACGAGACCCACCAGGCGCTCGTTACCACGTCGCGCCCCTCGGCGATCATGCCGCCCCACGCGGGTGTCGGCGGCGGGATGCCGGCGCCGAGGAACGACAGCGACGCTTCGACGATGATGACGTAGCCGATCTGAAGCGTCACCAGCACCACCAGCGTATTGAGCGTGTTCGGCAGCAGATGGCGGGTGATGACGCGCCAGGCGCCGGCCCCCGCGATGCGCGCCTGCGCGATGAAGTCGAGCTGCATGATCGTCAGCACCTGGCCGCGGATCACCCGCGCGTAGCGGGCCCAGAGAAGCACGGCAATCGCGATGACGACGTTCGCGAAGCTCGGCCCCACCGTCACGGCCAGGATCAACGCGAGCAGGATTGTCGGGAAGGACAGCGTCGCGTCGGTGATGCGCATGAGCGTGGCGTCTACGCGGCCGCCGTAGTAGCCGGCCACGAGCCCGATGGCGGCGCCGAGGGCGCTCGCCACCAGCACGGTGAGCACGCCGGCCGCCAGCGAGATCCGCGCACCGTGGATGATGCGCGACAGCAGATCGCGACCGAGCCGGTCGGTTCCGAGGGGGTACGACCAGCTGCCGCGCTCCTCCCACACCGGCGGGCGGTAGCGCAGCCGGAGCGACTGCTCGTAGGGATCGGCGGGGCTGATCAGCGGCGCCAGGAGGGCGACCAGCACGAAGGTGGCGACGATCGAAAGGGGGACGAGCGGCAGCCGGCGGCCGCGCGTCCTCGCGCTCGACGGCGAGCTCGCCTCCGGAACGACAATGACGCTCATCTGTTTTCCTGGGGGCCCCGAAATGGCCCCCGGACCCCCATCGCTCGGACGCGCCCCGGCAAAGCCGTGGCGCGCCTCGGGATCGACGCGAGACGTCTCATCGGGCGTACCGGATGCGCGGGTCGATGACCGCGTAGAGGCAGTCGACGCAGAGGTTGACGAGGGCGACGATGGCGGCGGTGGTCAGCACGACGGCCTGGATGACGGGAAAGTCCCGGGACGTGATGCCGTCGTAGGCGAGGCGGCCCAGCCCGGGCCACGCGAACACCGTCTCCACCACGATGGCCGTGGTCACCAGGATCGCGAAGTAGATGCCGGCGAAGGTCACGACGGGGATCAGCGCGTTCTTGAGGGCGTGGACCCAGATGACGCGCGGCTCCACCACGCCCTTGAGGCGGGCGAGCTTGACGTACTCGGAGTCCAGCACCTCCAGCATCCCCGACCGGAGCAGGCGCATCATGCCGGCCACGACGAACCAGCCGAGCGTGAACCCCGGCAGGATGTAGCTCGCGAAGCCCTCGTTGCCGCCGGCGGGCAGCCACTGCAGCCGCCCGGCCACCACCTCCACCAGCACGATGGCCACCCAGAACGTGGGCAGCGACTGCCCGAGGATCGACACGATCTGCGCGGTGCGATCGACGCCGGTGCCCTTGCGGACGGCCGCCATGATGCCGAGGGGGAAGGCGAGCAGCAGCGACACGCCCATCGCGAACGCGGCGAGCTTGAGCGAGTTGGGGAGCCGCGCTTGCAACAGCTCGAGGACGGGACGCCGCGCGCGGATCGAGGTGCCGAAGTCACCGGTCACCGCCCGGCCGACGAAGGACAGGTACTGCTCGACATAGGGACGATCGAGCCCCAGATATTTACGCGCGTTGTCGTAGTCCTCGGCCGTCGCCGACATCGGGAGGATCATGTGCAGCGGATCCCCGGTGGCGCGGGCCAGGACGAAGACCACGACCGACAAGATCGCCAGCGCGATGACCGACTGCAGCAGTCGGAAGAAGACGAATTGCAGGATGGTCTTAACCTCGGGGGGAGCGAGCGCCGCTCCCCCCGATGCGCCCCACCGGGAATACGCGAAGTCGGTCACCGACCTCGATGGCGGCGGCAAAGCCGCCGCTCGGACCCTGCCACATCACGTCCTGACGCCTGGCGCTACTTGCCCGCCGCCAGGTTGTCGAGGAACAGGTCGTACATGACGGAGCCGGGATTCCACTTGCCGAGCGTCTTGGACGTCGCGTACGGCGAGTGCACGTAGACGACCGGCACGCCGTGGTGCTCGCTGCGCATGCGCGCGTAGATGTTGCGCATGAGCGCGTTGATCTTCTCGCGGTCGGTCTGGCGCATGACCTGGGCGATCATGCCGTCGATCTCGGGGTCGTTGACGGTGTCGTTCAGCTTGGACGGCGTGTACGCCTGCTTCTCCAGCAGGGCGTAGGTGCCGATCCAGTCGCGGTTGGCGATGTTGTAGTAGCCCATCGCGCCCGGCACCTTTCGATCCACCCACTGCTTGCGGAACGCCGGATAGTCGACGGGGATGAGCTTGCTCTTCACGCCGATCTTCTCCCAGTAGCCCGCCACCGCCTCCGCGAATGCTTTGCCCTCGGGGAAGCCGGGGAGCTGGAAGGCGTAGACGTCCTGCGTGAAGCCGCCGGCGAGGCCGGCGTCGGCGAGCAGCTTCTTGGCCCGCGCGACGTCGTAGGGATACGCCATGTCCGGCGTCACCTTGAAGCCGATCTCCTTGAACGACCACGACAGCCCCATCGGAATCGCCGCCGGCTCCGCGTATCCGCCGAAGATCGACTGCGCGACCTCGGCGCGATCGATGGCCAGGTTGAGCGCCTCCCGCACACGCTTGTCCTTGGTCGGCGGCGTCCGGCCGTCGGGACCCAGCACCCACCACATGTGGACGATGGCTTCGTCCTTTCGCATGTGCACCGGGAAGCCTTCCTTCTCCAGCTCCTTCACGCGCTCGCGGCTCACGTCGGCCACGTCGACCTCACCGCGGCGGAGCAGCGCGATGCGCGTGGTCTCCTCGGGGACGAGCCGGAAGGTGACGTTCTTGTACCTGGGCGAGGGCAGGCGCCAGTGGCTGTCGGCCGCCGTCAGCTTGATATGCGAGCCGACGACCTGCTCGACGAACTTGTACGGCCCCGTGCCGACGGGCTTGCGGGCGAAGACGTCGTCGCCGTTGGCCTCGATGTACTTCTTCGGCAGCACCATGCCCTCGGTCGAGAGCGAGCGCGAGAGATACGTCGGGATGATGAGCGTCGGCTCCTTGGTCACGATCACGACGCGATCGGGGGCCGGCGTCTCGATGTCGTGGATGAGGGTGCGCAGCGGCCCGGCATAGCCGGTGGTCGAGCGCTTGCTCATCGCGCGCTGCAGGCTGAACTTCACGTCCTCCGACGTCATCTCGGTGCCGTCGTGGAACTTCACGCCTTTCCGCAGCTGGAAGGTCCAGCGCTTGTGGTCGGCGGAGCTCTCCCACTTGCTGGCGAGGCCGCCCGCCTGGGTGGGCTGGCCGTCCGGCGTGACGCCGACCAGATAGTCGAACATCAGCGAGAGGTAGTACTTGACGTTGTGGCCCTGGAGGGCGGGGTCGAGTGTCTCGGCCGAGAAGCTCGACAGCGCGATGGTGAGCTCCGACTTCGCCTGCGCCTGCGCGTGGCCGACGAACGCGAGGACGACCACGAGGGCGCAGAGCATCGAGAGCACGACGCGAGGCCTGGATGTCATGGCTGGCTCCTCCGGGTGCGAAAGGTGAGCCTGAACCTATCGCGGTCCGCGGCGGACGGCAAGGGTGCGAGTTGACGTAAGATGGCCGCCCGGAGGCCACCATGACCACGAGACGCCGGATCGCTCTGGTTCTCCTCGTCCTCGTCATGCTCCTCGCCGGCGCCACGCCCGCCGCCCGCGCACAGGCCAGGCCGGACGGTGAGATGCGCTGGGCGGTGTACGTGACGCTCTCGCCGCAGTGGTTCGACCCCGCCGAGGTGATCGGGGTGCTGACGCCGTTCTGGGTGATGTACGCGCTCCACGACGCGGTGGTGAAGCCGATGCCCGGGACGCTGCTCAGCCCGAGCCTCGCCGAGTCGTGGACGGTCAGCCGGGATCAGCGCGTGTACGAGTTCAAGCTCCGCGAGGGCATCAAGTTCCACAACGGCGATCCGTTCACCGCCGAGGACGTGAAGTTCAGCTTCGAGCGCGCCAAGGGCGCCCGGCAGCTGCAGGAGAAGGTCCGCGAGGTGACCGTCATCGACCGTTACCGCGTGCGCTTCCAGCTCGCCGAGCCGTGGCCGGACTTCATGACGTACTACGGCACCCTGGCCACCTCGGCCGCCTGGATCGCGCCGAAGAAATACATCGAGCAGGTGGGCGTGGAAGGCTTCAAGAAGCATCCGATCGGCCTCGGCCCGTACAGATTCGTCAGCCACACGCCCGGCGTGGAGCTGGTGATGGAGGCCTACGAGGGCTACTGGCGCAAGAAGCCCTCCGTCAAGCGGCTCGTCTACAAGAGCGTGCTCGAGGCGAACACGCGGCTGGCGATGCTCAGGCGCGGCGAGGTCGACGTGGCCTACCTGCTGGATGCGCCGATGGCGGAGGAGGTCAAGCGCGATCCGAATCTCAAGCTCGCGTTCTCGGGAGCGATCGGGACCTTCTACCTGGACTTCCTGGAGCAGTGGGACGCGAAATCGCCCTGGGCTGACCGGCGTGTACGGCTGGCCGCAAGTCACGCCGTCGACCGGAAGTCGCTCAACGAGGCGGAGAACCTGGGCGCCTCACGGCTCAACGGCAACATCGTGCCGCGCACGTTCGAGTTCGCCATCCCGATCGAGCCGCACACCTACGATCCCGCCCGGGCCAAGCAGCTCCTCGCCGAGGCCGGCTATCCGAACGGCTTCGACGCGGGCGACATTCATCCGTGGCCGCCGTACTTCTCGGTGGGCGAGGCCGTCGCCACCAACCTGGCGGCGGTGGGCATCCGGACCAAGGTGCGCACGATGGAGCGCGCGGCCTTCTATTCCGCGCTGGCCTCGAAGAAGCTGAAGGGCGTGTGCGTGTGCATCAACGCCGTCTACGGCAACGCCGCCTCGCGGCTGGCGCAGACCGTCCCCGCCGACGGCGCCTTCGCCTACGGCAGCTATCCCGACGTGGAGGCGCTCTACCGCCAACAGGCGGCCGAGACCGATCGAAAGAAGCGCGCCGAGCTGCTCCGCCAGGTGCAGACGCTGCTCCACGAGCGCGTACGCTTCGCGCCGATCTACGACTACATCTGGCCGAGCGGGATCGGCCCGCGCGTCGAGGACCCGGCGCTGATGCTGATCGATCCGTATCCATGGTCCGCGCCGCTCGAGGAAGTTCGCCTCAAGAAGCGCTAGCGCCGGTCAGTATCCTCGCCGGCGGTCGACGACGTGGCGCAGCGGACGCCCGGACAGCCAGCGGGCGAGGTTGTCGTTGAACACCGGCGCCATCTCGGCCGGCGTGCTGGGGCCCGAGATGTGCGGGGTGACGACCGCGTTCTCGAGCGACCACAGCGGGTGGCCGGCGGGCAGCGGCTCGTCGGCGAACACGTCGAGCACGGCGCCCGCGATGCGCCGCGTCCGGAGCGCTTCCACCAGCGCGCGCTCGGCGACCACAGCGCCGCGGCCGATGTTGAACAGCCACGCGCCTGGCCGCATGGCCGCCAGCTCGGAGGCGCCAATCACGCCGCGCGTCTCATCCGTCAACGGCAGCACGACGACGACGAAGTCGCCCTGACCGAGCGCCTCCGTCAGCGCGGGCATTCGGTACACGCGATGCGCCTCGCGAGCGCGGCGTCCCGACCGGCTCACGCCGATCACGCGCATGCCGAGCGCGCGCGCGCCGCCGGCGATCGTCCGGCCGATGTCGCCCAGTCCGACCACCACCATCGTCTTGCCGGCCAGCCGCTCGGGGACCACGTCCTCGCGCCAGCTCCCCGAGCGCTGAAAGCCGCGATACGTCTCCAGCCGCTGGGTGAGGGCCAGGCACCGCGCGAGCACGTACTCGCGCATCCACGGTCCGAAGACACCGGGCACGCGCGTCACCGTCACGTGCTCGGGAAACCCGGGGACGAGGACCCAGTCCACGCCGGCGCCCATGGCGTGCAGCCAGCGCAGCCGCGCGGCCCGTGGATACAGGGCGGTGGGGAACTTCCAGCCGTAGATCACGTCGGTCTCACCGACGACGGCGGCCGCCTCGTCGGCGGTGCCGCACGCGATCACGGCGACGCGGCCGCGCGGAGCGCGGATCAGCGCGGCGTAGTCTTTGGCCTCCGCGGGGTGGTACACGAGCACCCGCGCCGGCTCCCGGCGCGTCATCCGCGGGCGGCCAGCAGCGCGTCCTCCTCGGCGAAATCCACGTCGCGCCGGTCGAGGCCTTCGCGGCGGTACCAGTCGAACGTCTGGGCCAGTCCCGAGGCGAGCGTGTAGCGCGGCGCGATGCCCAGCTCGCGCCGGATCTTGGCCGTGGTGTAGACGGCGTGCGCGTCATACGTGAGGTTCTGTCCGAAGGGCGCCTTGGCGACGTACACGAGCCGGGCCGGCCGCTTGACGACCTCCGCGACGAGATCGACGAACCCCACCTGAGTCACGATCTCCTCGCCGGTGACGTTGTACGCCTGGCCGAAAGCGCGGCGGTCACCGAGCATCGCGGCCATGGCGTCGGCGAGATCGGCCACGTGCCCGAACTGGCGCAGCCAGCCACCGTGGCCGGGGACGAGTATCGGCCGGTCGCGCAGGAGCCGGTCGAAGAAGAACGTCTCGTTGTTCCGCGTATTGAGCGGGCCATAGATATGGGTCGGCCGCACGATCGTGGCCGGCACCCCGGACCGGGTATAAGCGTCCTCGCCCGCGATCTTGAGCCGGGCGTACTCGCCCCAGTAGAGCGTCCGCGGCGCCTCCTCGGCGAGCGGCATCGGGAGCGCGTGGTCGTGCACGCGGCCCGTCGACACGAAGATGGCGTGGCCGAGGCGCCCGCCGAGCGCGGCCAGCAGCGCGTCGATGTCCTCGCCGGTGGTCGGCGCATACGTGACGTCGACGAGGCCGTCGAACCGCTCGCCGGCGAGCGCCGTCTTCAGCGCTGTCCAGTCCTTGCGATCGCACACGATGGTGCGCACGCCCTTGGGCGCTCGCTCGGGATGGCGGCCGCGGTTCAGCACGGCGACCTCGTGGCGATCGCGCAACAGGGCCTGCACCAGGTGGAGGCTGACGAACTCCGTGCCGCCGACGACGAGAACTCGCATCAGCCGAGCGAGACCGCCACACACGTCGTCGTGCGCGTGACGCCGTTGATGGAGCCGATCTCGTCGGTCACCAGCCGGCCGATGGCGTCGAGGGTCGGCCCCTCCACGACGGCGATGAAGTCGTAGGGGCCGGTGACGGCGTCGAGGTTGGCGAGCGCGCCCCTGGACACGCCGGCGAGCTCCTTGCGGACCGTCTTGGTCTTGCCCGGCGCCGTCTCGATGAGGACGTACGCCTTCATGCCCTTGCGCGCGCTCTTGGCGGTCATGGTTATCCTCCTCTGTATCGGAGCGCTGTGTCCGCCTAGCCCGTGGGTGGCCTGACAGAGATGGTTTCCGGCTCCGCTCCGGTCAGCGCTGGCCGGCGCCGATGAAGCTCGCCAGCGTGGCGCGGAACGCCGCCGCGCGCTCGACGACGCGGGGCCCGACGAAATCGACGCGGGTGCCGCGCTCGTCGGTGTGGTTCGTGGGATCGAAGACCGCGGTGACTCGCGCGGTCGCGCCGCCGAGTCGGATCGTCAACGCTTCTCCCGCGCTCTCGTCGCCGAGGCGGGCGATGATGACGTAGAGGCCCTCGGCGTCGGTGTCGCCGATGTACGAGAACCGTGTGCGATCGCGAACGAGCTCGACGCGCTCACCTGCGCGGGGCCGGCCGCCCGCATCGGTGACGTAGCCCAGCACGGTGTACCGGTACCAGACCTCATGCTCGCCGGCGGCGGGCAGGGCGGCGAGGAGCACGAGGGCGAGGGGAGCGAGCGCGCGCACGCGGTGAGTCTAGCAGATAGGCGCGCAGCAGCGACCGGTGACAGCGCTGCTCGTCCTCGCACCCGCACAGCAGCGTGACGCGGCCCTCGCGCGCCCGGCGCCGCACCTCCGCGATCGCCGCCTGCGCCTCCGGCCGTTCGAGCCCGGCCAGATAGCGCGGCACGTATTGCGCCCACGTGATCCGCTCGTCGAGGAACGCGCGCAGGAGGCTCGGCACCGGTCCGAGCTCCTTGAGCCACGTGTCCACGCGCTCCTTGCGAATGCCGCGTGGCCAGAGGCGCATGATGAGCACCCGATGCCCGTCCTCCGGCGCCGGCGGTGCGTAGATCCGCTTGGTGGCGATGCCGGCCGCGCTCACCGCGTGGTGAGCGTCACGCCGCCGTCGACGACGAGCGTCTGTCCGGTCACCCAGCGCGCCTCGTCGCTGGCGAGGTAGACGGCCGCCCAGCCGACGTCCCAGGCGGTGCCCTCGACCCCGAGGGGACTCGCCGTACGGCGCCGCTCGCGCATCTCCGGCCCGAGGTCGGCGACCATCGGCGTCCACACCATGCCGGGCGCGATGGCATTCACGCGGATGCGCTGTGGCGCCAGCTGCACGGCCACGCTGGCCACGAAGCCGAGCACGCCCGCCTTGGCGGCCGCGTACGCCGTGCGCCCGTAACCGCGGAGCGCGGCGATCGACGACACGCAGGTCACGGCGCCGCCCCCGCGCCGCTCGAGCGCCGGCACCGCGGCCTGGGTCGCCAGCAGCATCGACTTGAGGTCGACGGCCATCACGCGGTCCCACTCGTCCTCGGTCGTCTCCAGGAGCGTGTGGCGCGACTCGATGCCGACGTTGTTGTGCAGCACGTCGAGGCCGCCAAAGCGGCCGACGGCCTCGGCCACCATGGCCTCGCAGTCGGCCTTGCGGGTGACGTCCGCCGCGCAGCCCTGGGCCTCGCCCTGCTCGACGCGGATCAGCTCCACCGTCTCCTCGGCGCGGTCCTTCTGCGCGTCCACGCAGAGCACGCGGGCACCCTCACGCGCCATCAGGACGGCGGCCGCCTTGCCGTTGCCGACGCCCGGCCCCCGCGAGCCGGCCCCGGTGACGATCGCGACCTTGCCTGCGAGCCGCTGGCCCATGCGGTACAGTGCCTCCCGGGTTCCTATACCATGTCGCCCACGCGGCGTCTGCGGCTGTCGACCGGGCTGGTTCTCTTCACGTACGTCACCACGCACTTCGTCAACCACGCCCTCGGTCTCGTGTCGCTCGACGCCATGGAGGCCGGCCGCGACTGGTTCCTCGGCTTCTGGCGCAGCGCCGTCGGCTCGGTGCTTCTCTACGGATCGTTGCTGACCCACGTCGCGCTGGCCTTCTGGGCGCTCTACGACCGCCGCACGCTTCGCATGCCGCTGTGGGAGACGACACAGCTCGCCCTCGGTCTGTGCATCCCCCCGCTGCTGATCGGGCACATCTTCGGCACGCGCATCACGTGGGCGCTCTACGGCGTCGAGGACGCGTACTCGAGGCTCGCGCTGACGCTCTGGGCGATCACGCCCGAGCTCGGGCGCAAGCAGATATTGATCCTCGTCGTGGTGTGGGCGCACGCGATGATCGGCCTGCACGCCAACGCGAAGCTGCGCCCCTGGTATCCGCGGGCGGCGCCGTGGCTGCTGGCGTTCGCCGTGCTCGTCCCCGTGCTGGCCGTGCTCGGGTTCATCGACGCGGGACGTCAGGCGGCCGCCCTGGCTCGCGATCCGGCTGTCCGCGCGGAGCTGCTCTGGCACGGTCGCGAGCCGCTGACAGCGGCCGAGGCCGCCCGCGTGCGCGCCATGCGCGATACCACGCTGACGACGTATTCGGTGCTGCTCGCGGCCGTGTTCGTCGCGCGCGGCGTGCGAGGGGTCGTCCAGCGGCGGCGCAGGCGCATCACCATCGTGTATCCGGACAATCGCCGCGTCGCCGTCCCGGCGGGCCTGTCGGTGCTCGAGGTGAGTCGGCTCGCCCGGATTCCGCACGCTTCCGTGTGCGGCGGGCGCGGCCGCTGCTCGACCTGCCGCGTCCGCATCCACAGCGCGGCGCCGCAGCCCGGTCCTCACGAGGCCGAGGCTCGGGTGCTCGCGCGCCTCGGCGCGCCTGGCGACGTGCGCCTGGCCTGCCAGCTGCGGCCCACGTCCGACCTGCTCGTCGTGCCGCTGCTGCCGGCCACGGCCACCGCCGCCGACGGCCGCGCGGGCGACGTGCACAACGGCCGCGAGCAGGAGATCGCCGTCCTCTTTGCCGACCTGCGCGGCTTCACGCGGCTCGCCGAGCACCGGCTGCCCTACGACGTCGTCTTCTTCCTCAACCGCTACTTCGAGGCGGTGGGCGGCGCGATCCAGCGCGCCGGCGGCGTGGCCAATCAGTACACGGGCGACGGCGTGATGGCGCTCTTCGGCCTCGAGGCCGACCCCGTTGACGGATGCCGCCACGCCCTGGCGGCGGCCGCCGAGATGGTCCGAAGCGTCTCGCAGCTGAGCCAGGCGCTGGCCGCCGACCTCGGCGAGCCGCTCCGCCTGGGCATCGGCATCCACACGGGGCCGGCCGTCGTGGGCCACATGGGCTACGGCGCCGCCGTGTACCTGACGGCCGTCGGCGACACGGTCCACGTGGCCGCGCGGCTGGAGGCGTTGACCAAGGAGTACGACTGCGAGCTGGTCATCTCCGAGGCCGTTGCCCGGCGGGCCGGCGTGCCGACGCCCGGGCTCCCGCGCCACGAGCTGACGCTGCGCAACCGGCGGGAGCCGCTGGTCGTCTTCGTGGTGCGCGAGGCGGCGGCCGTCGCGCCGGGGCTCTCCAACGCGGGTGTATCTGAAACGCGGCATTGACAGAGTTCGTAGCGGTTCGACGCAAGCACGTTTCGGGCGTAAGAAAGCGCGCGCTCGAGCTCCAGCGACTCGGCGCCGAGCTATTCTCGCGGCGGCCGACTTCGAGGCCACCCTGGCGGTGGTGGCTCCGCGACGGGGAAACGAGCTTGCGGTGCACCACGTTTAACGAGGACTTTCCGCAGTCTCTGTGTCTCACTTCCGGGGTGCACCCCACCGCAGCGCCGCCGACGTTCCCGCGGGAACGTCTGGTCCTACCGATGCGCCCGGGAGGATGCCCACCGGGCGTGCTGGCCGATGTTCACGCGCCGGGCCAGTCGGTCGTCGACGGCACGCGCGTCTCCGCCGAGACCTCGCAGAGGCTCGCCTGCGATCCGAGCCGGGTGGTGATGCGACACGACGACGACGGCAACGTCACGGAGGTCGGCGCACGAACGCGGGGCGTGTACGCGGGCGGCACATCGACATTCAGCGTGCGAAGCGCGCCGCGGCCCGTGTTCTTCACTTCGTGCTCGTCACGCGATTCGATGAGGGGCAACGTGCCCGGCCTCGTGCCGGGCTACCGACAGCCCCATCTGCTCGAGCACGGCGCGGCCGAGCAGGCCGTAGGGGTTGGCGAGCGTCTCGTACAGCTCGAAGTGGTTGTAGCCCTCGCCGACCAGCAGGTCGACCGGCTTGCCGGCGGCCCTCACCGCCGCCGCGAAGTCGCGCGACTGGCGCTGGAACTCCGGCGTCTCGAACGTGCCGTGGGCCACGATCACCGGCGCCAGCAGCGTGTCGAGATGCCGCTGCGGGCTGAGCGCATGTTCCATCTCGTCGGTGAACGCCACGTACGTGCTGCGCGACGACAGCCGCACGGCCTTCAGATCGAACATCCCGCTGATGCAGAGACCGCCCTTCAGCAGGTCGGCCGGCAAGCCGAAGTCCTTGGGCCAGTCCGTGGTCAGCAGGACGCCGGCGAGGTGAGCCCCCGAGGAGAAGCCGGAGACGTAGATCCGCTGCGGATCGCCGCCGAAGTCGGCGGCATGGCCATGGACCCATGCGATCGCGCGGCGAACCTGGTCCGCGAGCACGAAGAGGCTGCCGCCGACGTCCTGCACCCAGGCGAAGTCGGGCACCACGTAATGCGCGCCGGCGTTGACGAACAGCTCGGCTGCGATGGCGTTGTTCCGGGCGACGCTGCCGCGCCACGCGCCGCCGTGGATGAAGACGTTGACGGGCGCGCCGGCCTTGTTCGTCGCATAGACGTCGAGCCCTTCGACGGCCGTCGGGCCATAGGCGTAGCGCTTCGGCGCGCCCAGTCGTGCTCGCGCGCGCTCGCTGTTCAGCGCGTTGCGTCCGAGGATCTGCTCCCGGTTCGGCGCGTAGGCGCTCTGGTCGTAGGCGGCATCGAGCTCGGCCTGCGTCAAATCGAGCCAGACCTTCATCGATCGCGCTCCCGGCACGCAACGGGATAGGTGAGCACGAGGCGGTCGGTCGGGTAGGACGCTCCGGGAACGAAGCAGCCAACGAGCCGCGGCTTCGGGTCTTCGACGGCGTTGCGGTCCGTGCCGCGCTGAAGCTCGAGATGCACGTGCTCGTAGCCGGGCCACGCGCGCTGGCCGGTGGTGCCAAGGGTCGCGATGCGCTGGCCGCGGCGGACCTCGTCGCCGGCCGTCACGTGCAGCGTCGCCGAATGGCAGTACACCGTGCGGTAGCCGTGCGGGTCGTGAACGATCGCGACGATGAGGCCGCAGAGGTCGCCATGGTCACGCGCGACCGCGACGCGGCCGCCGGCGGCGGCCAGCACGTCAGTCCCGACGGCGCCTTTGATGTCCAGTCCGCGATGTCGGCTCGGATGCGGATAGCCCTCGCCGCCGATCCAAGCGCCGAACCCGGCCAGGATGTACGGCGAGCCCGTCGAAGGGGCGGTAAGCATACCGACGAGCCGGACGAGCGGGAGGACGGCAAGCAAGACGAACGCGGTCAGCAGCATCCCAAGGCGAAGGAGGTCGCTCGTCTGCCGCGGACGTTCACCGCGCGCCAGGCGCCGCAGGGCTCGCACGAGGCCGATCGTGGCTGCCACGGCGCCGATCACGGCGACCGTCGGGAAGAAGAATCGGGGCAGGCTGTGCGCGATCGACGGTGATGCCCCGGCCGCGATGGCCACCGCAGCCGTGGCCAGAATGAGCAGCGTCGGCCAGCGCCCCCGGCGAGGGGCGGGCAAGTCCAGTGTGTCGGCGCGCGTCACTCCTCGTCTCGCTGTTCTCCGACATACACGGTATGTCCCTGGTCGTCCTTCAGCGCGAACTCGCATGTGCCCCACGGGGTCTCGTGCACCGGCTTGACGAGTCGAACGTCGTTCGCGGTCAGCCGCGCGGCGGCCGCCGTCGCGTCGTCGGTCTCGAGGTACAGATGGAAGTGCTCGCCGGCGTCCACGAAGTCGATCGACGGATCGGCGGTGTCGACGAGCTTGAGATGGATGACGTGATTACCGGAGCGGATGCCCGCATAGAAGTCCTCGTACCGAAAGTCGAGCGTGAACCCGAGCTGCTCGGTGTAGAAACGGATCGACGCCGCCAGGTCGGTGGTTCGCAGCTGGGGAATCACCTGCGAGATCTTCATGGCGCCTCCCGCGCGGTCGTCGATCGCGATGATATGCGTACAGGAGGGATCGCCGCCAGCGGGACTACCGCGGGCCGGGGTGCCCGTCCCACGACAGGCGTGGGCCGTCGACGGTGAAGCCGGCGGCCACGAGAGCGTCGAACGCTTCGGTGTCTCGCACCGGTCGGCCGTCCCATTCGAGCGTGTCCAGTCGCCGGACCGGGCGCAACGTCAGCGGGCGTTCCACGGCGGACTGCAGCGCCCGGACGGCGCCCGGGAAGTCCACCGCCTGCCAGCCCGCGAGCGGTGTGAGCGAGCGCCCCTGGCCCTCCACGAGCAAAACCGGACGGCCCTGGCGGGCGACCAGCCACGTCGTCGGAATGCGGGCGGCCGCCGCACGGACGCCATCGAGGCGCGTCAGCGTGAAGACGCGTCCCCAGAGGTTCGCGGGATCGGCGATGTTGACGAGCACGTGCGGCTCCGCGCGGCGCGCCGGGACGTCGAGCTCTGTCAGCGCCTCCGGCAGGGCGTACTGCTCGCCCGACAGCCCCTCCACGAAATAGCCGCGCACGACCTCTCCGCCGTACTCCATGCGCAGCAGCGTGTGGCGCAGCGTCGACCAATCGCCTTGCGCCAGCTCGCGCGCCAGGATGCCGTGACGGGCCAGCAGCAGCTGCGCCTGAGCCTCGCTGCGCTCCTCCGGCGAGAGAGGCTCTTCGTCCGCCAGCGCGCTCCAGCGGCCGATCATGGGGCCGCGCGCGACCGGTGCCCGCCGGGCGCCGCGGCGATGCGGGCGGCGTGTCGGCATCGGGACCTGGCCCGCCCGCAGCGCGGAGCTGCCGGCCACGATCGCGCTGAAGGTGTCGGGGGTGACGAGCCCCGCCCAGAACAGCTCCCAGAGCGCCGCCAGCGTCTCGCGCGTCTCGAGGCCGGCCACGCGACCCAGCTCCGCCGCGAAGGAGGCGCCGCGCAGCTGCAGATGCAGCAGGACGTTCTTCACCTTCGGGTCGAGATCGGCGGCAGCCGTCGGGGCCGGCCGCAGCCACCCGACATTCTCGCGCAGCGCCACGCCGACGCGTCCGGTGCGCGCCCGCTCGGCGCCCTTCGGAGCGAACGGCGTCCAGACGATCTCGCCGTTGAGACCGAGCTGATCGAGCCACTCCCGCTGATAGTCTTCCACGCGCGCGGCGAGCAGGTCCTGCTCCCACACGCGCACCGGGAAGTCCTCGCCTTGCAGGAGCTCGAGCGCGTCCAGCACGCCGGGCGGGCCCACCAGGCGGTGATCGGGATGCAGGTGGTGGCGGCGCAGCAGGGCGGCCGTGAGCTGCTCGGCCGTCGCCACCGGCCGCGGCAGTCTGCGCGCGTGCACTTGCCGGCGCTGGATCTCCTCCAGCACCGCGATGTGGACGTACTGCGGCTCGGCGGCGCCTGCGACGTACGCGCCGCGGCGCACCACCCCGCGCTCGGCCAGGCGATCGAGCACGACCGTCGCCTCGGCGGTGGTGAGGCCGTAGCGCTGCGACAACCACGCCGGCATCACCGGGCCGCGTGTCCGGAGCAGGCGTAGCGCGATGCGCTCGACACCGGCGTCGGTGGCGAGCGCGGCGTAGTGCATGGCGTCGCTGGTCGGGATCCACGCGCGGCGCCCGCCGGGAAACTCCGCCTCGGTGATCCGGCGCTCGGCACGCAGGGCGGCGATCATCGCGTCGGGATCGGCGTCGCTACGGGCGGCGATCTCGTCGCGCGTCAGGTCGCCGAGATCGTCCAGGATGGCCGCGAGCTCGTTGGCGTCGCGGGCGCGCCGCTCGGGGGCGATTTTCTGGAGCTCGGCCTCCACGGCCGCGACCATCTTGGGATCGAGCGGGCCGGGCGCCACCGTCCACGCCTTGCGCATCGATACCGCGTCGGTCCGCCGCTCCTCGGCGTGACCGGCGTCGAGATAGGCCCAGTCCCAGGCGAGCAGCAGCGGGTAGACGAACGGCGAGGGCAGCGGGGTATCGACGTGACGCGTCCACATCTCGCCGTCGTGCAGCCGCTCGAGCAGCCGCTTGAAGCGCGGCACGTCGAGCGCGTCCTCGAAGCACTCGCGCAGCGTCTCCGCCACCACGGGGAAGTCGGGCAACCCGCCCACCGCCTCCATCAGCGCATCGGCCTTCAAGCGCAGCAGGTAGGCGGGCGTCCGCTGACCCTTGTAGGTGCGCGGAATGAACAGCGCGCGCACGGCGGCGTGACGGAAGCGGGTGCCGAAGAGCGGCGAGCCGATCAGCGCGCGGCCGAGCAGGTCGTCGACCTCCTCGGGCGCGATCAGCGTGACGAGGCGCTCCGGCGACGGCGGGACCTGGCCTGGCGCGAAGGAGAGCAAGAGACCGTCGTCCACGTGGGCGGCCTCGGCCACGAGGCCGAACGCGCGCCGGACCTTCTCCTTCAACGCCATGCCCCAGGCGCCGTTCACGCGCATGCCGAAGACGGAGTGGATCATCGCGTGCCGCCCGCCCATCTCGTCGGCGAACGACTCGACCACGAGCCCGCGATCGTCGGGGACGCCGTCGAGCACCTCGGCCGCCTTGGTGAGCCACGCGCGCATGGCGAGGGCCGCGCGCTCCTCGAGGCCGCACTCGCGCTCCGCCCACGCGGCGAAGTCCGGGGCGTCGATCCGGTCGGCCGCCTCGCGGCGCAGGCGGCCGACGGCCACGCCGAGGTCGTAGGAGCGCGAGGGATGCTCACCCTTCCAGAACGGGATCGTGGGCGACATGCCGTGCGCGTCCTCGACCAGCACGCGGTCGGCGCGCACGCGCACGATCTTCCAGGCGTTGGAGCCCAGCAGGAAGACGTCGCCCGGCAGCGATTCCGTGACGAACTCCTCGTCGAGGGTGCCGACCTTCAGGTCGGTGTCGGCGACGAACACGTCGTAGAGACCGGCGTCCTGGATGGTTCCGCCCGACGTCAGGGCGAGGAAGCGCGTCCCGCGGCGCGCGTGCAGGCGGTCGTTGACGCGGTCCCACAGGACGCGCGGGGCGGCGCCTTTCACCTCCTGCGGCAGCGGCTCGGCCACGGAGCGGACGACTTCCCGGAACGTCTCGGGCGTCAGCGTGCGATACGGCGCGGCGGCGATGAACCGACGGTAGAGCACGTCGAGGTCGAGCGACTCGGCGGCCACCGCGGCCACGATCTGCTGGGCCAGCACGTCCAGCGGTGCGTTGGGCATGTGCATCCGGTCCAGCGTGCGCTCGCGGATCGAGCGCACCACCGCCGCCGCCTCCAGCAGCTCCTCTCCCTTCGTCACCACGATGCGGCCCTTCGAGACGCGCGACAGGGCATGCCCGGCGCGGCCGACACGCTGGAGGGCCGCCGCCACGTTGCGGGGCGACTGCAGCTGGATCACGAGATCGATGGCGCCGACGTCGATGCCGAGCTCCAGCGACGAGGTGGCCACCAGCGCCTTCAGGTCGCCCGCTTTCAGGCGATTCTCCGCCTCCAGCCGCGCACGGCGAGAGAGGGAGCCGTGATGAGCGGCCACGCGGCCGTCCGCGATGCGGTCGTTGAGATCGCGCGCCAGGCGCTCGGCCGAGCGGCGGCTCTGGGCGAACACCAGCGTCGTCCGGTGCGACTGCACCAGCTCGGCCACCTGCTGCAGGGTGGCGTCCCACACCATGTCGCTCTGCGTGGTGAGGAAATCGTCGACGGGCGCGGTGACGCGCACGTCGAGGTCGCGCGAGAATCCGGCGTCGACGACGACCGGATCGACGGCGGTGGCGCCCGTGAGGAATGCGAGCGCGTCCTCGATGGGGCGCACGGTGGCCGAGGCGCCGATGCGCTGTGGTCGCGGGCCGCCGCCGTCCTGGACGAGCGCCTGCAGGCGCTCGAGCGACAGCGCCAGATGGGCGCCACGCTTGCCGCCGAGCAGCGCGTGGACCTCGTCGACGATCACGAAGCGCGCCTGCGCCAGCGCCGGACGGAAGCCGGCGGACGTCAGCAGGATGTAGAGCGATTCCGGGGTCGTGATCAGGACGTGCGGCGGGCGGCGGGTCATCGCTTGCCGCTGGGCGGCCAGCGTGTCGCCGGTCCGTACGGCCACCCGGACCTCCGGAAGCTCCAGCCCCGCCGCCTCGGCGGCGCGGCGGATGCCGGCCAGCGGCTCACGCAGGTTCTTCTCGATGTCGTTGTTCAGCGCGCGCAGCGGCGACACGTAGACGACATAGACCTTGTCCTCGAGTCGCGCGTCCACCGCGAGCCGGTGCAGGTGGTCGAGCGCCCACAGGAACGACGCCAGCGTCTTGCCCGAGCCGGTGGGCGCCACGATGAGGGTGTCGCGACCGGACGCGATGGCATTCCAGCCGTCCCGCTGCGGGGGAGTGGCCTCCTGAAAGGTCTCGTCGAACCAGCGCTGGACGAACGGCAGGAACTGCGGCATCGCGCCATTGTAACGCCGCGTGAGGGTCTGATCAGGCGACGGCGTCGAGACGGAGCGGATAGGAGCGCTCGAGCGCGCCCTCGAGATACACGGGCTCGACACCGGTGACCCAGTACGCGAGCGCCTCGATATTGGCCTGCGTGGTCTCGCGGCCCGTGCGCCGCGCGAAGCCGCGTGTGACGGGCAGGAACACCAGCCAGCCCTCCCAGCGGCCGTCCTCCATCCGACGGCCCCAGGCCTGAGCGACGTAGCTCACGGCCCCACGGTCCTTCACCCGGGTGGTGAACTCGTGAATCAACTCGGCCACGAGGTCAGGGGATGCAAGCCCGAGACCGTCAAGCCGCGGTGTGTAATTTTTGCCACCGGACGCGCCGCGCCGTGCGTGCGGCGCGCCGGCGGCGGGACGGTTACTTCGTGTCGCGGATGGCGCCGCGCACCTTCTGCGCGACGTCGGGCGGGATCTGGCTCATGCCGTGCGCCTGCCTGGCGTGGTCGGCACCCTTCTGCATGACTTCGGCCTCGTCCTTGCCCTCGATCACCGCGTTGCAGCCGGGCATCAAATCGCCGCACCGAAGCTGTTTCATCGCCGCCTCCTTTGTATCGGAGCGCTGTGTCCACCTCGGCCGTGGGTGGCCTGAGAGAGGCGGTTTCCGGCTCCGTCTCTATCGGAGCGCTGTGTCCGCCTCGCCTGAGAGAGGTGATTTCCGCTCCGTCTCGATTGTACGCATGGCTGTCACATCGACGAGGATGTGTGCACTACAATTGGAGCGTGAAGATCGTCTCCGTCGGCGGCGGTCCCGCGGGCCTCTACTTCGCGATCCTCATGAAGAATGCCGACCCCGCCCACGAGATCGTCGTCCTGGAGCGAAACCGGCCCGACGACACCTTCGGGTTCGGCGTGGTGTTCTCCGACGCCACCCTGGACAACTTCCGCGAGGCCGATGCGGAGACCCACGCCGCCATCATCAGCGCCTTCGCGCACTGGGACGACATCGACATCCACTACGGCGGCCAGGTGCTGACCTCGACCGGGCACGGCTTCTCCGGCATGTCGCGCCAGGCGCTCCTGACCATTCTCCAGGAGCGCTGCCGCGCGCTCGGGGTGACGCTGTGCTACCAGACCGAGGTCGAGGACCTCGCTCCCTATGCCGATGCAGACCTGGTGCTGGGCGCCGACGGCGCCAACTCCTGGGTGCGCACGGCGCACGCCGACTGGTTCGGCCCGCGCGTCGACTGGCGGCCGAATCGCTTCGTGTGGCTCGGCACGACGTTTCCCTTCCGCGCCTTCACCTTCATCCTGAAGGAGGACGCCCACGGCCTCTGGCGCGTGCACGCCTATCGCTACGACGACCGGCACTCGACGTTCATCCTGGAGACGACCGAGGCCGTCTGGCGGCGCACCGGCCTCGATCGCGCCGACGAGGCGACGACGAAAGCGTTTGTCGAGCGCCTGTTCGCCCGCGAGCTCGACGGGCATCCGATTCTCGTGAACCGCTCGCTCTGGCGCGCGTTCCCCACCATCCGCAACGAGCGCTGGCATCACGGTCGCGTCGTGCTGCTGGGCGACGCCGCTCACACCGCCCACTTCTCCATCGGGTCCGGCACGAAGCTGGCGATGGAGGACGCCATCGCGCTGGCGGGTGCTCTTCGCGCAGCGTCCGACGTCCCCACCGCCCTCGCCGCCTACGAGGCCGAGCGGCGACCTCAAGTAGAGGCCATCCAGCGCGCGGCGCAGACGAGCCTCGAGTGGTTCGAGCAGGCGGAGCGTTATCACGGCCGGCTCGAGCCGCTGCAGATGGCCTTCAGCCTGCTCACGCGGAGCCTGCGCGTCAGCCACGACAACCTCAAGGCGCGCGATCCCAAGCTCGTGGCCACCGTCGACGGCTGGTTCGCGGCGAGGGCGGCCGCACAGAGCGGGCGCGTCGTCGCCGCCGCACCACCACCGCCGCCGATGTTCACGCCGTTCCGGCTGCGTGAGCTCGTGCTGGACAACCGCGTCGTCGTCTCGCCGATGTGCCAGTACTCCGCCGAGGACGGCCTGCCCAACGACTGGCACCTCGTGCACCTCGGCAGTCGTGCCGTCGGCGGCGCCGGCCTCGTCATCGCCGAGATGACCGACGTCAGCCGGGAAGGACGGATCTCGCCCGGCTGCACGGGTCTCTACAAGCCGGAGCACGTCGCCGCCTGGAAGCGGATCGTCGACTTCGTGCACGGCGCGAGCCGGGCCAGGATCGGCATCCAGATCGCCCACGCCGGGCGGAAGGGATCCACCCGTCTGATGTGGCAGGGGATGGACGAACCGCTGGCGGAGGGGAACTGGCCACTCATCGCGGCCTCGCCGATTCCGTACCTGCCGCACAGCCAGGTCCCGAGAGAGATGACGCGCGCCGACATGGACGCGGTGCGCGCCGACTTCGCGCGCGCGGCATCGATGGCCGATGAAGCGGGCTTCGACCTGCTCGAGATCCACTTCGCGCACGGCTATCTGCTGGCGACGTTCCTCTCGCCGCTGACGAATCACCGTCGCGACGAGTACGGCGGCGCGCTCGCCAACCGCCTGCGATTCCCGCTGGAGGTCTTCGATGCCGTCCGTTCCGTGTGGCCGGCCGCCAAACCGATCTCCGTGCGGATCTCGGCCACCGACTGGATGGAGGGCGGAGCTACGCCCGAGGACGCGGTGGAGATCGCCCGGGCGCTGAAGGCGCACGGCTGCGACATCGTCGACGTCTCGGCCGGCCACGCGGTCGCCAACGCGCGTGCCGGTGGTGGCCGACTGTTCCAGACGCCGTTCAGCGATCGCGTGCGCCACGAGGCCGGGATTCCCACCATGACCGTCGGCAACATCGCCTCCTACGCCGACGTGAACTCCATCCTGGCCGCCGGCCGCGCCGACCTTTGCGTGCTCGCGCGCGCCCACCTGTACGATCCCTACTGGACGCGTCACGCCGCTCATGCCCAGAGCGTGGAGCTGCCGTGGCCGGATCCGTACGAGCCGGCGAAGACCTTCACGCCGCGAGGATGGGCACGGCCGTAGCGGCTCCGGTGGCATCGCGCATGCACCGGACATGCGCATGAAATCGAAGCTGCTCGACGCCACTGGCCAGAAGACGTTCGCCATCGTGTTCGACAAGGGCGACGAGGTGATCGCCGAGCTCACGCGGTTTGCCGCGAGCGAGCGCGTCGGCGCCGCGCACTTCACCGCCATCGGCGCCTTCAGCGAGGTCACCCTCGGGTACTTCCAGCGCGAGCGGAAGGACTACAAGCGGATGGCCGTGGCCGAGCAGGTGGAGGTGCTCTCGCTCATCGGGGATATCGCGCTCGACGCCAAGGGTGCGCCGAAGGTGCACGCGCACGTCGTCGTGGGCCTCTCCGACGGCCAGGCACGCGGGGGCCACCTCCTCGCCGCGCGCGTCTGGCCGACCCTCGAGGTCATCCTCGTGGAGTCGCCGGCGTTCCTCCGCAAGCGCCACGATCCGGACAGCGGCCTCGCCCTCATCGACCCCGCCGCCTGATTGTGATGGGGGCCTCGAAATGGCGCAGCGTGGCGCTCCTCTATCTCAGCGGCAGCGCGATGCGCTCCATGCGGCGGCGGATGTCGTCGACGTAGCGGCGATACCCTGCCGTGCGCACGCCGGGATGCCACATGCTCGGGCGCGGCAGGCCGGCGGCCAGCTCGGCGCCTTCCTCGTCGGTCAGATCGGCGGCCGACTTGCCGAAGTAGCGCCGGCTGGCGGCCTCGGCGCCGTAGACGCCGGGACCGAACTCGACGACGTTGAGGTAGAGCTCGAGGATGCGCCGCTTGCTCAGCGCCCGCTCGAGCTGCCAGGTGAGCACGGCTTCCTTGGCCTTGCGCACCGGATTGCGCGAGGGCGACAGCCACAGGTTCTTGGCGAGCTGCTGGGTGATCGTCGAGGCGCCGCGCGGGAGCCCGAACTCCTTCACGGCCTTGTCGATCGCCTCGCGGATTTCCGCCGTCGCGAAGCCCCGGTGATGGAAGAATCCGGCATCCTCGGCCACGACGACGGCGCGCTTCAGCGACGTCGAGATGCGGCCGTACGGCATCCACGTCCACTGCACGCGCCCCGGACGGCCGGCTTCCCGCTCTTGCGCCCGGTAGCGGTCGATGAAGGCGGTGCTCGCCGGCGCGCGCGCCGCCAGCGCGGACACGTCGGGCCAGGTCACCGCCTCCCACACCGCGAAGGCCAGCGCCGCGATGACGGTGAGGCGCGCGACGCCCGGCCAGAACCTAGAGCGCGAGGAGCTCTTGGCGGAGCGAGGCGTCATCCCGCAAACGCGCGGCCGGGCCGCTCCACTTGAGCGAGCCCTTCTCGAGGACGTAGACGCGATCGGCGAGCGAGAGCGAGAACTCCGTGTTCTGCTCGGCGAGCAGGATGGTGAGCCCGTCGTGCTTGAGGCGCGCGATCTGGTCGCGGAGATGGTCCACCACGATCGGCGCCAGGCCCTCGGAGGGCTCGTCGAGCAGGAGGAGCTGGGGATTGCCCATCAACGTGCGGGCGATCGTCAGCATCTGCTGCTCGCCGCCCGACAGGTGCCCGCCCTGGCGGCCGGTGAGCTCGCGCAGCTTCGGGAACAGGTCGAACACGCGCTCGAGCGTGAAGCCGTCGGCGGCGGCCGCGCGCCGGGCGACGTCGAGATTCTCCCACACCGTGAGGTCGGCGAAGATCCGCCGGTCCTCCGGCACGAAACCGAGTCCGGCGCGCGCCACGCGGTACGGCGGCCAGCCGGTGATGTCGCTGCCGCGGAAGCGTACGTGGCCGGACTGCGGCGGCGTGAGCCCCATGATCGACCGCATGGTCGTCGACTTGCCGACTCCGTTGCGGCCGAGCAGGCAGACGCACTCGCCGGCGCGCACCTCGAGCGAGATGCCGAAGAGTACGCGCGACAGGCCGTACGCGGTGTGCAGATCCGCGGCCTCCAGGAGCGCGCTCATCCGCGCTCCCCCAGATAGACGCGCCGCACCTCGGCGTCGGCGCGGACGTGGGCAGGTGATCCGTCGGCGATCACGCGCCCCTGGTGGAGCACGGTGATCTTCTGCGCGATCGAGAAAACCACCTCCATGTCGTGCTCCGTGAACAAGAGGGTGAGGCCGCGCTCGCGAGCGAGACGCTCGATGAGCTGGATCGTCTCGTGTGTCTCGGTGGCGGACATCCCGGCCGTGGGCTCGTCGAGCAGCAGCAGCCGGGGCTCGCTGGCGAGCGCGATGCCGAGCTCCAGCTGCTTCTGCGCGCCGTGCGACAGGAAGCCGCTGACCTCCCCGCTGCGATCGAGGAGGCCGAGCGAGGCGAGCACGGCTTCCGTCTCCTCGGCGTACAGCCGGTCCACGCGGCGGAAGAGGTCGCGGCCGCGGCCGCGATGGGAGATGAAGGCGGCCTGCACGTTCTGGAACACCGTCAGCCGCGGGAAAATGTTCGTCCGCTGGAAGGAGCGGCCCATGCCGAGCCGGCAGACGTCGTGCGGCGACACGCCGGTGATGTCGCGGCCTTCCAGGATCACCGCGCCGGCGTCGGGGCGGAGGTGGCCGGTGATCAGGTTGAAGAACGTCGTCTTGCCGGCGCCATTGGGCCCGATGATGGCCGCGATCTCTCCGGGTGCGACCATCAGGCTCACGCCGCCGACGGCGAGAAAGCCGTCGAACGCCTTCCGGATATCGCGGACCTCAAGCACGGCGTGGTCTCCACAGCCGGTGTCCGATGATCTGGACGGCGCCGGCCAGCCCCCCCGGGAAGACGAAGAGCAGGACGACGAGGATGCTCCCGAGCACGAACGGCCAGTACTCCGTGTAAGCCGTGATCTGCTGATTCAGGAGGAGAAGCGCTACCGCCCCCACCGAGGGGCCGTAAAACGTGCCCATGCCCCCGAGCAGGGTCATGATCAGCACCTCGGACGATTTCGTCCAGTACGCGAAGTCGGGAAAGACGCCGCGGTTGAAGATGCCGAACAGCCCGCCCGCCAGGCCCGCAAAGCCGCCGGCCAGGACGAACGCCGCCAGCTCGTAGCGCCGCACGTTCACCCCGATGAACTCCGCGCGCTCGGCGTTCTCGCGGATCGTGGTGAGGATGCGGCCGAACGGCGAGCCGGCGATGCGGCGCAGCGCCCACAGGCACAGCGCGACGAGCATCAGCGTCAGGAAGTAGAAGTACTCCGCCGTGCGCCAGCCGCCCACGAGCGGGACCGAGGCGAAGCGCTCGACCCAGCCGAAGTCGGGGTAGGGGATCTCCGGCATGCCCTGCTCGCCGCCGGTGACCTCGTTCCACTTGAAGCAGATGGCCCACACGATCTGCGCGAACGCCAGCGTGAGCATCGCGAAGTAGATGCGTGTGAGCCGCACGCAGAAGAAGCCGAACACGAGCGCGAACGCTCCCGCCAGCAGCCCCGCCGCCGGAAACGCGAGCACGAACGGCACCGCCAGCTTCTTCATGAGCAGCCCGGTCGTGTAGGCTCCGATGCCGAAGTACGCCGCGTGGCCGAAGGAGACGAGGCCGGTATAGCCGACGAGGAGGTTGAGGCTCGTCGCGAACAGCGCCCAGATGGCCATGTCATTGGCCAGGAACGTATAGAAGCGCGAGCCGGCCGCGGGCACGAAGAACGCAGCGACGAGCACCAGCGCGGCCCAGGGAAACCGTGCGAGTCTTGCGGTCATTGTAGCGACGGCGCTGTGTGCGGCTCGAGCCGCGGCTGGCCGGTTCGAGATGGTCGTGGCTTCACTTGTAGCGACGGCGCTGTGTGCGGCTCGAGCCGCGGCTGGCCGGTTCGACATGGTCGTGGCTTCACTTGAGCGGTCGGCCGAGCAGGCCCCAGGGGCGCACGATGAGGACGGCGGCCATGAGGGCGAAGACCGCGAAGATCGAGAATCGCGGGAAGAAGAGGATGCCGAACGAGAGCACCTGGCCGTAGATCAGCGCGCCCAGGAACGTCCCCCAGAACGAGCCGAGCCCGCCAATGACGACCACGACGAAGGCCTCGACGATGACTTCCGTGTCCATGCCCGGCACCGTCGCTCGCATCGGGCTGATGAGCGCGCCGCCCAGGCCGCCGAGGAAAGACGCCATCACGAACACCCACGTGTAGAGCGCGTTCACGTTCACGCCGAGGGCGCCCAGCGTCTCACGGTCCAGCGCGGCGGCGCGGATGAAGCGGCCGACCCGCGTCCGCTGGAGCACGTACCAGACGGCGAGCGCGATGGCGGGCCCCAGCAAAAGGATGAGCAGGTTGTAGTCCGGGATGGTGGCGCCGAACACGCTGAAGGCGCCCGTCAGCTCGGGCGGGCGGCTCACCGACTTCTGCTGCGTGCCCCAGATCATCTTGGCCGCGTCGCTGAGGATCAGCACGAGGGCGTAGGTGAAGAGCAGCTGGTAGAGCTCTTCCTTGCCGTAGAGATGCCGGAAGAGCAGGCGCTCGACGAGGCCGCCGAGGGCGGCGACGACGAGCCCCGCCGCCAGGGCGGCCAGCCAGAACTTCCCGGGCCCAGGCTGCAGCCAGACCATGAACTGATAGGCGCAGTAGGCGCCGAGCATGTAGAACGTCCCGTGCGCGAAGTTCAACACGCGCAGGACGCCGAAGATCAGCGAGAGCCCGGAGGCGATGAGAAACAGGAACATCGCGGCGGTGAGGCCGCTGACGGACTGCGCGAAGACGAACGAAGGGTCGGGCACTCGCGCGCTCTATTCGGACCGGGGGTCGGGCATCACGCGGATCGGGGGGCAAATGGGGGGGCCGTCCAGCCCCCCCATTCATCAATAGCCGCCTAATCCATGAACTTCGTCGGATCGACGTAGGTGACAGGCTTCATGATGGCGAACGGGTACTTCGGGTCCTTCACCGTCTTGCCGTAGAGCTGGCCGCGATTGGCCTGGTGGTCCTTCTCGCGGATCGTCTGCGGGCCGATCGGCGTCTCGATGGTGAGGCCGAGCAGCGCCTTCGCGACCTTGTCGGAGTCCGTGCTGTTGGCCTTCTTGATGGCTTCCGTCAGGAACTGCATACCGGTGTAGCCCTGGATGGCCCACGACGACGGGTACTCGTCCTTCAGATACTTCGAGAGCCGCGCCGTGTAGTCCTTGTGCGCCTGCGTCTCGCCCCAGTAGAACGCGTCGTACGAGTTGCCCCAGATCCCCACCGGGTAGTCGGCGCCC
Organism: Candidatus Methylomirabilota bacterium; assembly: GCA_036556545.1. Lineage (GTDB taxonomy): Bacteria > Methylomirabilota > Methylomirabilia > Rokubacteriales > CSP1-6 > AR12. Next base: position 25,014 of record DATBJF010000050.1, on the reverse strand, counting down.
ATGGACTTGGTCGTCTCCGGTGAGCCGGCCTCGCCGACGCCGATGAAGTTGTACTTGATCGCGTCGAACATGCCGAGCGCCTTACCCTGCTTGGAGTAGGTCACGAAGAAGCCGCCCCAGATCGACGAGAAGATGGCCTCCGGCTTCTTGGCCATCTGGGCGTTGATGAACGGGTTGTAGTCCTGCTCGCCGAGCTTCGGCCACTGCTGGTCGACGATCTGCGCGCTCGGCTTGATCTTCTTCAGGTGCTCGACGAAGGCCTTCGTCACGTCCTGGCCGTACGCGTAGTCGAACGACATCGTGGCCACCTTTGTCACCGGCCACTTGGCCACGATTTCGGCCGCGCTCCGGCCTTCCATGGTGGTGTTCGCCGAAATGCGGAAGACATAGGGATGCAGCTTGTCCGGGGCGGTGAGCTGATCGGTCTTCGGGATCGGCGCGATGAAGACGACCTTGTTCTCCTTGGCCACCACGGACACCGCGGGCCCCTCCGCTGAGGTCAGCGTGCCGACCAGGAAGTCGACGTTGTCCTTGAGGATCAGCTCGCGCGCCTGGCGCACGGCCTCGTTGGCGTCGGCCTTGGAGTCGCGGGGCAGCAGCTCGAGCTTGCGGCCGAGCACCCCGCCCTTGGCATTGATCTCTTCGATGAACATCATGGCGCCCTTCGAGGCCGGCTCGCCGAAGAGGGCGGCCGGGCCCGACAGCGGCATCGGCATGCCGACCTTGATCGGCTTCTGGGCGTCGGCGGCCAGCGGGATGACGAGCACTGCCGCCAGCAACAGGATCAGTGACGTACGTCGCTGCATTGATTCCTCCTAGTCAGAAGACCGGCAGACCGGGGATGGTGCGGCGGATGCGATAGAGCGAAGTGGAGGCCGTGATGAAGAGCGAGCGGTAGTCGTGGTCGCCCCACGCGAAGTTGGCCGTGTACTCCGGGACCTCCAGCACCTCGAGGAGCCGGGCGTCGGGATCGAAGACGTGGATGCCGCCCGGCCCGCAGCAGTAGAGATTGCCGGCCGAGTCGAGCTTCATGCCGTCGGGCGCGCCCGGCTTCTCGCCCTTCGTCTCCGCCCACAGCCGGCCGTTCTTCAGCGTGCCCGCCGGCGTCACGTCGAAGACGCGAATGTGCTTGCGCGCGGTGTCGTTGACGAACAGCCGCCGCTCGTCGCGCGAAAAGCAGAGTCCGTTGGGCCGGTCGAAGTCGTCCACGAGCAGCTCCGTCGACTTCGGATCGCGCCCGACTCGGTACACGCCCTGGAAGTCGAGCTCCTGCGGCCGCTCGACGCCGTAGAACTTGGCGCGTCCGTAGGGCGGGTCGGAGAAGTAGATGGCGCCGTCGGACTTGCACACGATGTCGTTAGGGCTGTTGAGCTGCTTGCCGGCGTGGTGGGTGGCGATGGGGACGACGCGCCCGTCGGCGTCCGTCCGCGTCACCTGGCTGGTGGCGTGCTCGCACGCGAGCAGCCGTCCCTGACGATCGTAGGTGAGGCCGTTCGACATGTTGCACGGCTTCCGGAACGTCGTCACCCCGTCACGGGCCGACCAGCGTCGCAAGTGATCGCCGGGCATGTCGCTCCACAGCAGGAACTTCCCGGTCGGATGCCAGAGCGGACCCTCGGTGAAGAGGAAGCCGGTGCCGAGCTTCTCGAACGTCGCCGTCACTTCTTGCCGGGATTCCCCGCCACGTACCAGTCGGGCGGCGTCACCTCGTTGAACACCACCCAGACCGCCTCGCGCGGCAGCTTGCAGACGTCGGTCAGGGTATCGGTGACCCGGCGCGCGATCTCGTCCTTCCGTTCCTTGGGATGGCCCTCGTAGATCGTGATGTTCACGAACGGCATGGCGATGTCCTCCGTCGTCACTGACGTGGCGAGAGTGGCAGGTAAGGTATCACACCAGCGCGCAGAGGCCTCACTCGGCGGGCGGGGTCCAGGCCGGCGCCGACAGCCGCCGCTTGCCGTCGGTGGCGAGACGGACGTCGGGCGCGTCGAGCTCCAGCCGATCCCAGAGCTTGCACGTGACCTGCTTGTGGTGCTGATCGAGGCCTTCACAGTAGTTGGTGAACTCGCACCGTCGCACGAGGGTGCCGTAGCCCAGCCGCATCTTGCGGAACCAGTCGGGATCGGCGAGCGTCTGGCGCGCGGCGGCCACGAAGTCCGCCTCGCCACGTGCCAGGATCCCCTCGGCCTGATCGAAGGTCCCGATGCCGCCGCTGGTGACGACCGGCGTGCTGAACCCGGCCTGGCGCACCGCGCTCCGGATCCGCGCCGCCAGCGGAACGTTGCGGCCGAACGGCCCGCGCTCGTCCGAGATGACCGTCGGCATGCACTCGTAGCCGGAGCGGCCCGTGTACGGATACACGGCTTCTCCGACACGCGGCTGCTTGGCGTCTTCGAAGCGCCCGCCCTTCGAGACCGACAGGTAGTCGGCACCGGCGGCGGCGAAGCGGGCGCCGAACCAGGCGGCGTCCTCCACGTCGCTGCCGCCGGCCACCACGTCGTCGCCGAGGTACCGGATGCCGACGACGTAGTCCGCGCCCACGCGCGCCCGCGTGGCGGCGAGGACCTCGAGCGGCAGGCGCACGCGCTGCTCGCGCGGGCCGCCGTAGCCGTCCGTGCGCACGTTCAGGCGCGAGAGGAACGACGCCATGGTGTAGGCGTGCGCGTAGTGCAGCTCCACGCCGTCGAAGCCGGCCTGCTGCGCCCGGCCGGCCGCCGCCGCGAAGAGCGCGGGCAGCACGCGCGGCAGCTCTTCGATCCAGGGCAGGTGCGTGTCCCAGATGCGCTCGCGGTAGCCGTAATCGAGGGCCTCGAGCTGGCGCGCCGTCAGCGCGCGCTCGACGAACGGCCGATCCTCGACCAGCGAGGCGAGCAAGTGCTGTCGAACGATGCGCTCGTCCGCGGCCAGCCAGGCCCGATCGTTCGCGGCCGCGGCCATCCGGCGCCGCAGCGAATCGTCGACGCCCAGGTGGCGGCCAAAGTACTTCTCGGGCTCCGGCCGCCGCCGCACGGCGACGAAGTCGATGAGCTGAATGAACAGTCGCGTGTGGCCGCGGCTGTGCTCGCGCACGGTGTCGGCGAGCCGACGCAGGCCGGGAATGAAGCGGTCGTCCCCGATCCTCAGCAGCGGGCCGCTGGCGATGTCGCGGATGCCCGTGGCCTCGACCACGAGCACGCCGGGTCGTCCTTCGGCGAAGCGCGCGTACCAGGCGAGGACGTCCTCGGTGACGAAGCCGTCGTCGGTGGCGCGCCAGGGCACCATGGCCGGGACCCATGTCCGCTGCTCGGCCACGGTGCGGCGGCCGATCGGCCCCGGCTGGAACAGGCGGGCGCGGGCCGCTTCCTCGCGGGTCGGCCAGCGCGCCGCCGGCAGGGCGTGCTTGATGCGGAAGCGCTCGCCGACGGCGCTCATGTCACTCCCGGCTCCTGGGGTCCCACGGCAGGACGTCGCTCAGGCGCAGCCGATAGCGCTGGATCTTGCCCGTCTCCGTGCGCGGCAGCCGCTCGACGAATTCGATCGCGCGTGGGTACTTGTACGGCGCCAGCTCACGCTTGACGTGATCCTGGAGCTCGCCGACCAGCTCCGGCGAGGGCCGGGCGGGGGACCGGAGCACGACGTAAGCCTTCACGAGGAAGCCGCGCGTGGCATCGGGCGCGGCGACCACGGCCGACTCCGCGACGGCGGGATGCTCGTCCAGCACGTGCTCCACCTCCGGGCCGGGGATCTTGTAGCCGCCGGACACGATCATGTCGTCCGACCGGCACTGGTACGTCAAGTATCCGTCGCCGTCCTGAACGTACACGTCACCCGTGACGTTCCATCCGCCGAAGCGGACGTACTCGGCCTGGCGGTCGGGCTTGCGCCAGTACTTGCACCCCGTCGGCCCCTTGATGGCAATGAGACCTTCGGTCCCCGGTGGAACCTCCCGGCCTTCCTCGTCCACGACCCGGCAGTCGTAACCGGGGACGGGAACGCCCGTTGCGCCCGGCCGCACGCGGCCGGGCTGCGACGAGACGAAGATGTGGAACATCTCGGTGGAGCCGATGCCGTCGAGGAGCTCGATACCGGTGGCCGCACGCCACGCCTCCCACGTCGCTGCCGGCAGCGGCTCGGCGGCCGAGACGCCGAGCCGCAGAGCGCCGAGGTCGTAGCGCTTCGCCATGTCGGGCACCCCGAGCATCAGACGATAGGAGGTCGGCGCGCAGAACGCGATGGTCACCCGGTCACGGCTGAAGGTTTCGAGCATCGTGTCCGGTGTGAACGGCCCGCTGAGGACGCTGGCGGCGCCGAAGCGGAACGGGAACACGAGCAGACCGCCCGTGCCGAACGTGAAGGCGAGCGTCGGATGACCGCCGAAGCGATCGTCCTCCGTCGGCGCCAGCACGTGGCGCGCATAGGAGTCGGCGGAGGCCAGGATGTCGCGGTGGACGTGCACGCAGCCCTTGGGGACGCCGGTGGAGCCCGACGTGTAGGCGATCATCGCGACGTCGTCGCGAGCGGTCGGCGCCGCGATGAACCGCCCGGACGACCCGCTCATCAGCGCCGCCAGCGCCGTGTCGGCGGGCTTCGCCTCGCCGGCCACGATGATCCGCGTCAGGCCCGGCGCCTGCTCGCGGGCGCGCTCCAGCTCGTCGCGGAGCCCACCCCACACGATGGCGGCGCGGGCGCCGGAATCCTCGGCGATGTACGCGAGCTCGCGCGCGCGAAGCATCGGCATGGTGCCCACGGTGACCACGCCGAGCTTCTGGCAGGCGAGCCAGGCGATGACGAACTCGGGCACGTTGGGCAGCCGCAGCAGCACGCGATCGCCGGGCTCGAGGCCGAGGTCGGACAGGCCATGGCACAGCCGGTTCACGCGCCGCGCGAGCTCGCCGTAGGTGAGCACGCCGCCCGCCGTGACGACCGCCGGCCGCCCGGCCCGTCCGCCCTCGGCATTGGCGTCGAGCAGGTGCTCGGCCACGTTGAGCCGCCGCGGATAGCGCAGCTCCGGCAGCGTGTACACGCACTCCGGCATCAGCGCCGGCGAGGGAAGCGCGTCCGCCCGCTCCACCGTCATGCCAGGGCGGCGACGCCCTCGATCTCGATCATGGCACCCTCGGTCGCATCGAACAGGTCGCGGACGCCGACGAGCGTCATGGCCGGGAAGTGCTTTCCGAAGTACTCGCGGTACACGTCGCCGATGGCCTTGAGGTTCTTCTTGTACTCGGCGACGTCCAGGACGTAGATGGTGAGCTTCACGAGGTCGGTCATCTCGCCGCCGGCGGCGCTCAGCACCGTGTGGATGTTGGCGCACGTCTGGCGGAACTGGGCGACGACGTCGCCGCGGCCGACGATGCGCCCCTCGCCGTCGACGGCGACCTGGCCGGCGACGAAGACGAGGCGTCCGCTCTTGACCTCGTAGCCGTACGAGAAGCCGGCGGGCTTGGGCAGTGTTCGCGGCCGCACGGCCGAGATGTGGTCTTTCATGGCCTTGCTCCCTTCGGGGCGGGTTGGGTGCCGTCCAGCACGATGCAGTCGCCGTTCGTGGCCGCATCGTCGAGCAGCCGCGCCGTCGCCTCCGCGACTTCCTCGGGCTCGATGAGCCGCCGGCCGGGATTCATCTGCGCGAGCGCTTGCACGGCGTCGGCGAAGGACTTGCCGGTCTTGTCCACGATGTTCTGCGCCCCCCGCCACACCATATCGGTCGCCACGAACCCCGGACAGAGCGCGTTGACGGTGACGCCGCGGCCGGCCACCTCCGTCGCCAGCGCCCGCGTGAAACCGACGAGCGCGTGCTTGGAGGCGGTGTAGGCGGTGACGTACGGCGAGCCGTACAGGCCGGCCAGCGACGCGATGTTGACGATGCGGCCCCAGCGCCGCTCGAGCATGCCGGGCAGGACGGCGCGCGCGAGCAGGTACGGGGCGGTGGCGTTCACCCGCAGATGCCGCTCCCACAGCTCCGGCTCCGTCCGCGCCAGCGGCGCGGATTCCGCGATCCCGGCATTGTTCACGAGGACGTCGATCGGCCCGAGCTCGATTGCTGTACGGCGAACGGCCTCGGCGACGCCGACGGCGTCGGTCACGTCGAGGACGACGCCCAGGGTGGCGGCGCCGCTCGCGCGCGCCGCCTCGGCGGTGTCCTCGATCTGCGCCGCCGTCCGCGCGGCGATGGCCACGCGCAGGCCGTCCTTGGCCAGCCGCAGCACGATGGCGCGGCCGATGCCGCGGCCGCCGCCGGTGACGAGCGCGACGCGGGGAGTCACGTCTTCATCTTACGGGCTCTCGATGCAGAGGAAATAGATGAGCGGACGCGTGCCGCCCTCGTTCGGGTCCACGAGGCAGCGTGCGCGCGGCGGGTTCGACGACGAGGCCGATGCGCTGGGCTGTCCGGAAGCGCACCCGGCAAGCGCGAGCACGGCGAGGGCGAGCGCGAGCGAACGCCTGATCATGGCGCGGTATTATACGGGCCGCCCATGCCACGCGCGTTCGTCCGCGAAAGCGTCGCCGGCGCGGTGGCGCGGCTGCGCCCCGGCATGAAGGTGCTCGTGCCCCCGGCGTGCGGCGAGCCGACGGCGCTGCTCGCCGAGATGTGCCGCCAGGCCGATCGGCTGCGTGATCTCACCGTGCTCGGGGGCATCCACCTCGGCGACTTCGGCTTCGCGCGGCCCGAGCACGCCGCGCTGGCGGCGGCCGGCTGGCACATGTCGCCGCAGCTCGAGGACGCCCGCCGCCGCGGCCGCGTGGAGTTCGTGCCCGTGCGGTACTTCGACGTGATCACGCAGTTCGCGCACGGTGGGGCGTGGGCGCCGGACTGCGTGCTGGTGCACACGGCGCCGCCGGACGCGCGCGGCTATCTGAGCCTCGGCGTCGCCGTCGGCGTCGCGCTGCCGGCCGCGCGCAGGGCGCCGCTCGTGATCGCGCAGGTGAACCCGCGCATGCCGCGTACGCGCGGCAACGGCTGGCTGCACCGCAGTCAGATCGACGCGTGGGTCGAGGTCGACGCGCCGCTGGTCGAGTACCCTCCGCCGTCCGTCGGCGAGGTCGAGCGCGCGATCGGCCGGCACGTCGCCGGCCTCGTCCCCGACGGCGCCACCGTGCAGGTGGGCGTCGGCGCCATCCCCCAGGCCGTCCTGGAAGCCCTCGGCGACCATCGTGACCTCGCGCTCCACTCGCTGCTCGTCGACGCCTCGGTGACGCTGGTGGAGCGAGGCGTGGTGACGGCGGTCCGGAAGCCGTTCCACCGCGGTCGCCTCGACATCGCCGAGGCCATGGGCACGCGGCGGCTCTTCGATTTCCTGCACGACAACACGCTGGTCAACATGGAGTCGTCCGCCTTCGTCCACGATCCCGATGTGGTGGCGCGCCTGGACCGCTTCGTGTCCATCAACTCCGCGCTCGAGATCGATCTCACGGGCCAGGTGAACGCGGAGACGCTCGGCGGCCGCCAGGTCGCCGGCATCGGCGGTCAGTTCGACTTCGTGATCGGCGCATCGCGCGCGCAGCACGGCGCCGCCGTCATCGCGCTGCCGTCGACGGGTGGTCGCGACGGCGGCGTCTCGCGCATCGTGCCGCGGCTCGCCGCGGGAGCGGCGGTCACCACGCCACGCTATCTCGCCGACTGGGTGGTGACCGAGCACGGGGCGGTGCGGCTGCGGGGACTGGGAGTGCGACAGCGGGCCGCGGCGTTGACCGCCGTGGCCCATCCGCGCTATCGGGAAGAGCTGGAGCGTGCGCTCACTTCTTAGCGGCGTCGATCTTGGCGAAGATCTCTTCGTTCTCCGGGAACCGGTACGTCTCCTGATTCGAGTACGCCGTGCCGCCGTTGATGAAGACCTCGAAAATGCCCCCCGCGCCCTCGCGGAGCTGGGCGGTGATGCCGTACTTGTCCTTGATCGCGGCCTGCAAACTGGAGGCCTGGGGGAGGTAGTTTCACTCCCCGCAATACAGGATCTCGATGTCCATGCGCGCACCTCCTCCCGGACGTTCTCGATCTCATTGTATAAGAGTCGGCCACAGTGCCTGAGGATTCGATGTTGCCCGTGCTGATCGATACCGACCCCGGGGTGGACGACGCGCTGGCCCTGCTCCAGGCGTGGGGCACCCCGTCGCTGGTGGTCGAGGTCGTCACGACGGTGGCTGGAAACGTGCCGGTGGCCGCGGGAACCCTCAACGTCTTCCGCCTTCTCGCGCTTCGAGACCCGCAGCCAGCCCCGATCGTGGCCGAGGGCGCCGCCAGGCCGCTCGTCCGGGCGCTGCGAACGGCCACCGACTACCACGGTGCCGACGGCCTCGGCGGCCTCGGTGACTGGCCGGCGGCACAGCCGAGGCTGGCCGCCGAGAGCGCCGTCGCGCTCATGCTGGCAGCCGCCCGCCGCCACCGCGGTCGGCTCACGCTCGTCGCCCTCGGCCCACTGACGAACGTCGCCTCGGCGCTGGCGGCGGATCCGGAGGCGATGCGCGGCATCTGGCGCGTCGTTGCCATGGGCGGCGCCGTCGACGTGCCCGGCAACGTGACGCCCGACGCCGAGTTCAACATTCCCGTCGATCCCGAGGCGGCCGCGGCCGTGGTCGCCGCGGGGCTGACGCTGGACCTGGTGCCGCTCGATGCCACGCGACAGGCGCTGCTCGAGCAGTCCGCCCTCCACGCCGCGCTCGCCGGCGCGCCGCCTCGCGTTGCCGAGCGCATCGCGCGCTTCACGGCTCCCTCGTTCGGCGCCGGGGGCACCCGGCCCATGACGCTTCACGACCCGCTCGCCGTGGGCCTCGCCGCCGACCCGTCGCTCACGACGTGGGAGCCGGTCCGCCTGGAGATCGGTCCCGACGGACAGACGCGGCGGGCGGCCGGCGCGCCGAACGTGCGGATCCCGCGCATCGTCGATGCGCCTCGCTTCCTCGCCACCTTTCTGGACTCGCTGTGCCGCGCGTCCTCGTAGTCGGCTCGGCCAACGTGGACTTCACCATGGCGGTGGCGCATCTGCCGCAGGCTGGCGAGACGGTGACCAACGGAACCCTGCTCGTGAATCACGGCGGCAAGGGCGCGAACCAGGCCGTCGCGGCGCGCCGTCTGGGCGCCGGGGTCCGGCTCATCGGCTGTGTGGGCGACGACGCCTCGGGGAGCGCGATCCGCGCGGCGCTCGCGGCCGAAGGCGTGGAGACGGAGGCGGTCATGACGACGGCGGCGGCGGCCACCGGCACGGCGTTGATCATGGTGGACCGCGAGGGGCGTAATCAGATCGCCGTGGCTCCCGGCGCCAATCGCGCACTCAGCGTCGAGCACGTGCGCGACCGGCGCGACGACTTCGGGTGGGCCGAGATCGTGGTCGTCTCCTGCGAGGTGCCGCTCGACGCCGTGCGCTGCGCGCTGGAGCTCGCGCGGCAGCGCGGCATTCCGACCATTCTGAACCCCGCCCCGGTGCCCGACGACGGCGTGCGCTTCCTCGACCTCGTCGACTACCTGACGCCGAATGCCGGAGAGGCGGCACGGCTCTCGGGCGTCGCCGGTCACGAGGCGGCGGCGCTGGCGCTACGGGCGCGTGGGGCCCGGTGCGTGCTGGTGACGCTCGGCGAGCGCGGCGTGCTGGCGTGCGGCGAGGGCGCCCCGCGCCACGCCGACGCGTTCCGCGTCGAGGCCGTGGACACCACGGCCGCCGGCGACGCCTTCAACGGCGCACTGGCGGTGGCGCTGACGGAGGGACGCGGGCTGCTCGCGGCCCTGCGCTTCGCCAACGCGGCGGCGGCGGTGACATGCACGCGCCGCGGCGCGCAGGCGTCGCTGCCGAGACGCGAGGAAGTGGAGCGGCTGGCGCGAGACTAGCGGGCCTTGCGGCGCTCGAGGGCCTCGAGCAGGCGCTCGGCCTGCTCGATGTTGCGGCGGGCGTTCGGATGCTGCGGCTCCATGTCGAGCACGATGCGCCATTCGCCGATGGATTCCTGCAGGCGCTCCTCCCGGAAATGCCGAATGCCTTCCTGGTAGTGGTGGTCGATGACCTGGCGCCGGGCCTGATGCACGAGGCTGCCGACGTCGAGGTAGTCCGGCTGGAGCCGGGCCAGCTGGCGCAGCGCCTTGTAGCCTTCGTCGTAGCTCTTCTGCTCCAGGAGCGCGTACCCCTGCCGGTATAGCGTGAGCTTCTTGAGCTCCACCAGCTCGCGGTCGCCGGGATTCAGGGCCATGTACCGGTCGAGGTCGGCCAGCGCGACGGCGTAGTCCTTCCGCTCGATCGCTTCGCGGATGTCGGCGAGCATCGGATCGACCTCGGGCGGCTCCTCGGTCAGCGGCACGCGATCGGTGGTGGGGCGCGACGGGCTCGCCGCGCTCGGCGGCGCCGTGGCCGCCTTCGCGGCCGCGCCGGCGAACGGCAGGCCGGGGATCTCGGGAATCTTCAGCGTGCTGCCCACCACCAGCGGGCGGCCGGCCGGCAGCCGGTTCGTCTCCCAGATGACCTCGCTGCGCGAGCGGTCGCCGTAATAGCGCTCGGCCAGCGTGCCGAGGCTGTCGCCCGCCCGCACGACGTGGGTCACGGAGTCCACGTCGCGCACCGAGCCGCGCAGCAGAGCGACGGCGGTGGCGTTCTCCGGATCGAGCGCGAGCACGGACAGGAGCTTGCGTCGCGCCTCCACGTGGGCGCCTCGGCCGATGGCCGCGCGCGCCTCGCCGAGCCGCTCGGTGACCCGCTTCTGGATGCGTGCCTCGAGCTTGGCCTGCTCGGCGCGGGCCTCGGCGCTCTCGGGATCGATCGTGCGGACGACGCGCCACTCGAGCAGCGCGGCCCGGAGCTGGCCGTCGCGCTCCAGGACGCGGGCGCGCTGGCGGTGAGCCGTGACCAGCTCTGCGCGCGGCGGAACGGTGGCGCAGCCCGCGAGCAGGACGGCCCCGGCCATGACCGCGACCGTGACTCTCATCGCAGGTTCTCGGAGTGGAACACGTTCAGGTTTCGCACGAACTGCTCCAGCGTCATCTCGGAGTAGACCTGGCTGCGGCTGATCCGGAGCAGATCGACGAAGGCGGCGTTGCTCTCGCGACGCACGGTGAAGGCGGCCTGGTAGCCCTGCTCCTTGACCTTGCCCAGCACGGCGTCGTCCACGCGGCCGTAGGGGTAGGCCAGGAAGCTGACCGCTCGCCCGACGCTCTTTGCGAGGACCCGCGGCGGCTCGAGCAGCTCCGCCTGCATCCGGCGGCCGTACTGCGTCTCGCTCTCGTGGTCGGCGCGGCGCAGGTCGGCGTGGGATTTCGAGTGCGCCTGCACGTCGAAGCCCTCCGCCGCGAGGGCCTTCAGGTCGTCCCAGTTCAGCGCGTTGCGGCCGGCGCCGACGTAGTCGGTGTAGACGAACAACGTCGCCGTGAACCGCAGCTCCTTCAGCACCGGATAGGCGTGCTCGCGGAAGGAGCGATAGCCGTCGTCGAACGTCAGCACCACCGTCTTCTTGGGCAGCTGGCGCCGCAGGTGGAGCCATTCGACGAACTCGGCGACGCTGACGACACGGAAGCCGTGCGTCTTGAGGTACCTCATCTGCTCGGTGAACGCGTCCACGCCGAGCACGAGACGGCCGCGCGCCTCCTTGCCGATGTTGTGATAGACGAGGACGGGCACGAGCTGATATCCGGTCGCTTCCACGCCCGAGACGTTCCAGGGCTTCTTCGGGATCACCACCTGCTGCCCGCGCCGGAACGTGCGGGCACCCATGAAGTCCTCGATCATCCAGCTCCTGGCCGCGTCTCCGAGATGCGCGCGGGCGAGGCTCTCCGCCGTCTCGCCGCCCTGCGCGACCACCACGACGAAGTCGTCCGACTCCGCGACGGCGGCGCTGGGGGGCGTGACCGCCCGTTGCACGGCCGCGAGCGCGGCACAGCCGCTCAGCAGCAAGGCGGCGGCGAGGGGCAGGGCGGCCGTCAGCGGCGGAATCCCAGAACCTCGTACACTTCGACTTCTTCTTCCTTGCCCTTGACCTTGAGCGGCCCGCGCGAGCGGGCCTCGACGAGGTCGTGCACCGCCTCGTAGGTCCGGCGCGAGAGCAGGATCGACCCGGCCTTGGCGTGGCCCTGCAGGCGCGAGGCGACGTTGACGCTGTCGCCGATGACCGTGTACTCCATGCGCTCTTCGGTGCCCACCGTGCCCGCCACCACCTCGCCGAGGGCGACGCCGATGCCGACCTCGAAGGGGTCCAGGCCGCGCATCGAGCGCCGCTTGCTCAGCTCCGTCAGCGCCGTGCGCATGTCGATGGCTGTCTTCACGGCGCGGGCCGTGTGGTCGGGGTGGGCGATGGGCGCGCCGAAGACGCACATCACGGCGTCGCCGAGGAACTTGTCGAGGGTGCCGTCGTACTTGAACGTCGTCTCGATGGCCGTCGTGTAGAACTCGTTGAGCAGGCTCACCACCTGCTCGGGTGTCAGCCGCTCCGAGATGGCGGTGAAGCCGCGGATGTCGCAGAAGACGACGGTGGCCTCGCGGCGCTCGCCCGACAGCATGAGGTGCTCGGGATCCTTGAGCACTTCCTCCACGACCTCGCGCGCGACGTAGCGGGTGAAGGCGCGCTTGATCATCTCCTTCTCGCGGAGACTGCGGACCATCTTGTTGAAGGAGGCGGTCAGCACGCCGAGCTCGTCGTGCGTGGTGACGGGCACCTCGACGCTGAGGTCGCCGGAGCCGATGAGCTGCGTGGCCTCGACGAGGCGGAAAATCGGTCGCGAGAGCACGGTGGCCAGGATGACCGCCCCCGCCACACCGAGGATGATCATGAAGGCGGTGACGTACAGGGCCTGCTGGCGCGCCTCGGTCACGGCGTGGGTCACGGCGAGCTTGCTGAAGCCGATGTAGAGCGTGCCGATCGGCGTCTTGCTGAAGACGAGCGGCGTCGCGAAGTCGATGATCTCCTCCTCGCCGTCGTCGGGGCGGTACGCCTGGATGACCGCCCGATCGGTGGGGACGGTGAGCGAGGCCGGCCGGCTCAGGCGCTTGCCGATCATCGACACGCTCGAATGCGCGCGCACGACGCCGTCCTCGTCGGTGAAGATGACGTAGGCGACGTCCTTGTCTTGCATCGCCTCCTTGACGAGGATGTTGAGCGTCAGATCGTCGTTGGAGACGAGGGCGCTCTTGGCTCCCCCCGCGAGATTCGCGGCGATGGTGAGCCCGCGCTTGGTGACGGCGTCAGTGAGAGTCTGTGCCTGCTTGCGCAGGAGCGAGGCGCTGACGAGCAGGACGGCCAGGACCACGAGACCGGTGATGAGGAGGCTGAGCTTCACCTTGAGAGGCAGACGGAATCTCACCGGTCGAGTTCTCACAGAAATTCAGCGTATCGTTCGCCCCCGGCGCCGGTCAATTTTCTACGACACGACAGAACTCCTTTGGTTACGGTACTCTGGCGCGCATCGCTTCAATCCTGGTGAGAGCCTCCTCGACGCGCCGCGGCGGGATCCGGCCCCGGCGCAATGCCGTGCCGAGGGCCTCGAGGACCGTGTCGGCCGCCGACGCTCCGGTCGGCAGGCGATCGTCGGCGATGAGAACCACGTCCACCCCGGCGCCGACGGTGCGAGTGGCGGCGTCGCCCAGCCCGTAGTGCTTGTCGATGGCGCCCATCCGGAGATCGTCGCTGACGACCACCCCGCGCCAGCCGAGCTTGCGCCGCAGCAGGCCGGCGATGGTCGGCTCCGAGAGCGTGGCCGGGTGGCGTCGATCGAGCCGCCGGTTGAAGACGTGGGCGGTCATGATGCTGTCCACGAGCCCCTCCGCCAGCAGCATCCGATACGGCGCCAGCTCGACGTTCGGGTTGGCCGTGTCGGTAACGTCGACGAATCCATGGTGCGAGTCGGCCACGCTCGAGCCGTGGCCGGGGAAGTGCTTGAGGGCGGTGATGAGCCCGGCCGCGCGCATGCCGGCGATGAAGGCCCGCGCCTGGGCCGCGACCAGCCCCGGGTTGGCGCCGAACGACCGGCCGACGCCGACGATCACGGGATTGGCGGGGTTGTACCCGACGTCGACGACCGGCGCCAGGTTCCAGTTGATCCCGGCCTCGCGCAGCATGGCGCCGATGCGCCGTGCCTCGAGCTCCGTCTGCGCGAGGTCGTTGGCGTCGCCGAGATCCTGATGGGAGAGCGTCGCCGTGTAGCCGGCGGCGGGGCCGAGGCGCATCACCCGGCCGCCCTCCGCGTCGACGGCGATCAGCAGCGTGCGGCCCGTGCACTCGCGGGCGCGCTCGGCGAGGTCCCGGGTGAGCCGCGCCACCTGCTCGGCGTCGATGATGTTGCGCGCGAACAGGATGACGCCTCCCACGCGCACGCGGCACAGCAGGTGGTCGAGGTCCGCGTTGTCCACGAGGGTGGTGCCGTGAAAGCCCACCAGCAGGAGGTCGCCCAGTCGCGGCGCCAGGCGCGCCACACGCTCGTTCCGTGCGGCGTCGGCGCCGCTGCGACAGCCGAAAGCGACGAGCAGCAGAAGGGTGAGAAGGGCCGCGCGGCGGAGGCTAGCGACCACCGACGGCGTCGACGAGTCGACGAACCCGCGCCGGATCCACCGGCTGGCTGACGTCGCCGCCCTGCTTCAGCGCCGTGCCGACGATCAACGCGTCGGCCACGGACAGGAGCTCGGCCGCGCTCTCCGGGGTGACACCGCTGCCCACGAGGATGGGCACGTCGGGCACTGCGCTGCGCACGCGCTTGACGTCCTCGAACGGCGTGACCTCCCCGGTGGCGCGGCCGGACACGACGAGGCCGTCGGCGAGCGCACGGTGGATCAGATCGCGCGCCTGCTGCTCGAGCTCCACCGGCACCAGCGGGACGGCGTGCTTGCCCTGCACGTCGGCGAAGATGGCGATCTCGCCGCCGAGCAGCCGACGCTCGCGCAGCAGCTCGAAGGCCTCCGTCTGCACCACGCCCTGGTCGGCGACCACCGTGCCCGCGAGGACGTTCACCCGGACGAAGGTGGCGCCGACGGCACGGGCGATCGCCAGCGCGGAGCGGGCGTCGTTCTTCAGCACGTTGAGCCCGAGCGGCGTGGCCGGCAGGGCGCGCCGGATCTCGGCGGCGATGACGGCCATGGCCGCCACCGTCGACGGCGGCACGCGGCCGGGCGTGAACGGCGCGTCGCCGTAGTTCTCGACGATGAGCGCGTCCATTCCGCCGTCGACCAGCGTCTGCGCGTCGGTGAGGGCGGCCGCGATGACGCGTTCCATGGAGCCGTCCCAGCGAGGGCTGCCGGGCAGGGGCAGGAGGTGGACCATGCCGATCAGGCGCATGACAGTCGTGCGAAATTGTAGCATCATCCGCGTCGGTGTCGGCCGTTCCTGTCGCCGCCTCGTCGCCGAAAGGAGTCACTCGTGGGTTACCAGACACTGTTCCAGAGCCGTCGCGGCCCCATCGCCACCGTCACGCTCAACCGCCCGGAGGCGCGCAACGCGCTGGACATGGCGATGCGCCGCGAGCTGGCGGCCGTGCTCGACGAGATCGAGGCCGACGACGGCGCGCGTGTGCTGATCCTCACCGGCGCCGGTGGTCATTTCTGCTCCGGCGGCGACGTCAAGACCATGCGCGAGAAGCGCCACACCGCGGCCGAGGGGCGAGGGCGCGTGGAGCTGCTCAATGCCATGGTCCTGCGCCTGGTGAACTTTCCCAAGCCCACCGTCGCCATGGTCGATGGCTACGCGGTCGGCGCCGGCTCGAACCTGGCTCTCTGCTGCGACCTGATCGTCGCCTCCGACCGCGCGAAGTTCGGCGAGCTGTTCTGGAAGGTCGGTCTGGTGCCGGACGGTGGCGGCACCTGGCTGCTGCCGCGCGTGGTCGGCTTGGCGCGGGCCAAGGAGCTGATCTTCACCGCCGACGTCATCGACGCCGCCGAGGCGGAACGGATCGGGCTGGTGAACCGTGTGGTCCCCGTCGCGGAGCTGGAAGGCGTCACGCACGCCCTCGCCGACAAGATCGCCGCCGGTCCACCCGCGGTGCTGAAGATGGCCAAGCACATGGTGAACCGCGCGGCCACCTCGGACCTCGCCTCGGCCCTCGATCTCGAGGCCTTCTCGCAAGGCATTGCGATCGCGTCGCAGGACCACCAGGAGGGGCTGGCCGCGTTCTTCGAGAAACGCCCGCCGAAGTTTACCGGACGGTAGCGCCGTCGCTCAGCGTTGCGGCGGCGCCGGCGGGATCGGTGGGACGCCGCTCGGCGCTTGATCGGGAGCAGGAACCGGCGGTACCACGACGCCGGTCGGCGGCGTCGGCGGGGTCGACAGCGGAGGCGCCGTGGTGGGCGCGCGGGGCGCCTGGCGGACGGCGTCGTCGAGGTCCGGGGTGGCCCGCCGCATCTGGTCGGTGATGCGCTGCGCGTCGAGCGGCGTGCCGACGACGCGGGGCGTGATGAGCAGGATCAGCTCTCGCTTCTCGACGGTGCGCTGCTTGAATCCGAACATGAAGCCGATCAACGGGATCCGGCTCAGGATCGGAACGCCGCGGTCAGCCGCGCCGCGCCGATCCTGGATCAGGCCCGCCATCACCAGCGTCTGATTGTTCAGCAGGACTACCGACGTCTCCGCCTCGCGCTTGTTGATCCGCCGCGAGCCCGTGGGCGGCTCCGGGTCGCCGATGTCGTTGACCTCCTGTTTGACGTCGAGAGCCACGGTGCCGCGCTCGCCGATGCGCGGCGTGACGGTGAGGACGACGCCGGCGTCGCGATACTCCACGGTCTGATTGAGGCTGCCCGTCGTCGCCACCGTGCTCGTGGTGCCCTCGGTGGTGGCGGGGGTGGTCAGCGTGCCTGTCTGCTGACTGGTGACGATCGGGATCGAGGCCGACACGTTGACGATGGCCTTCTTGTTCTCCGACGTCATCACGTGCGGATTCGAGATCACGTTCACCCGGTTCTCGCTCGCGAGGGCGTTCAGCATCGCGAAGAACTTGTCCGTGGCGAAGGCGAAGGCGGTCAGCCCTGCGCCGGGAAGTCCGGCGATCGCGGTGGCCGCGCCCAGCCCGTCGAGCCCGGTGGGGGCCGTGACGCCTGGCGTGCCGCTCGTCGACGTCGTGATCGACTGCTGCACGAAGCGGAAGCTGCCGGTCTTCAGCGCCCAGTCGACGCCGAGCCGCGTATCGTCCTGCAGCGTGATCTCGGCCACGAGCACCTCGATCAACACCTGGCGCGGCATCTTGTCGAGCTGCCGGATGGTCGGCTCGATGTCCGTCCACTGGCGTGGTGTGGTGGTGACGATCACCGAGTTCGTCGTCTCGTCCGCGATGAACCGGAACTGGCCCTCTGCGAAGCCCACCTCGGCGAGGCCGGGCGGGCCGCCGATCGGTCCGCCCGGCGCAGCGGTGGGCGGCGGGGGCGGGGGTGGCGGCGGCTGGCCGGGCGTGCGCCCGGTCGTCGGGGGCGTCGGCGCCGCCGTGGGGACCGTTTCCTTGGCGCCGTAGATGGCGTTGAGGGTCGCCGCCAGCTCCTTGGCCTTCGCGTTCTCGGCGAAGTAGATGAACACGCGCCGGCCGCCCGTCACGTTGACGTCGAGCTGCGCGAGGATGCGACGGATCGTGTCGATCTCCGAGCGCCGGCCGTGCACGACGATCGAGTTCGAGCGGCGCTCGGCGATCACCAGCGGAGGCCGGTCGGTGGTGGTCGCGGCGCCGGCCGGGCCGGAGGGCATCGGCGTCGGCGCGACCGCGCCGGGTGCGGCGGCGCCGCGCAGCCGGCCGCCGATGAAGAGCTGATTGAGGATCGCCGCGACCTCGGTGGCATCGGCGAAGGCCACCGGAATGATCTGCACCTCGTCGAGCGACACCTGAACGTCGACGAGCTTGACGATGTCCAGCACGCGACGCACGTTGGCGACCGAGTCGGTGATGACGAGCACGTTGGTCTCGCGGTTGGCCACCAGCGTGCCGCGCGACGAGACGAACGGCCGCAGCAGGACGCCGAGATCGTTCACCGACGCGTGCCGGATGGGGACGATCTGCGTGATGATCTCGTCGGCGTTGCGGCTGTCGACGGCCACGTCGCCCACGATCGTCGGCACCGCGCGCTCGCGGGCGCCCTCCAGCCGCACGATCTTGTAGAGGTTCCCGGCCTTCACGGCCGTGAAGCCGTGCACCTCCAGGATGCCCAGCAGCACACCGAACACATCGTCCTGCGGGATGCGCCCGGAGGTCTGCACCGTGACCTTGCCGCGGACGTCGGGCGCGAGCACGTAGTTGAAGCCCACGATCTCGCTGGCGGCGTGGATCACGGTCTCGATGTCGGCGTTGTCGAAGTTCAGGACGATGAAGCGTCCGGCTCCGCCCGGCGCCGGCGGCGGCGCGCTCGACGGGCGTGTGACCGGCCGCTTCGCCGGGGGCGGTTGCGGGGCGGGCATGGGTGGCGGCGTGGCCGGAGGCTGCGAAGGTGCCGGCTCCGGCGCGCGCGGTCCGAGGGACACCGGCGGCATCGGCGGGGCCGCCGGCTCGGTCTGCACCGTGACGGTCGGCGCCGGCACCGGGATCGGTGGTGGCGCCTCGGTCCGCTCGGGCCGCGCCGTCGCGCAGCCCGCGGCGAGAAGGAGGATGACTGCGCCGAAGCCGCTCAGCTTATTGCTGGGGGCCATCACCTGCGCCTGGCGGCATCCGACGTAAGAGGTTGGGCGGCAGTGGGCGACGGGGACCCACGGGCGGCGTGATCATCGCGGGCGGCGTCCCGGCCGCGCCCGGCTGCTGCACCGTCTGCGGGACCTGCGGTTGAGGCACCTGCGCCGGCAGCGGCGACGCCGTTGCCGGTGGAATCACTCCGGGCAGGACCGCCGCCGCCGGCTGCGATGGCTGCCCCATGCCCGGCTGCGGAGCGCCGAGCTGCGGCATAGCACCGCCGGTGCCGGGCGCGGCGACCGCGCGCGGCCTGCCGGGATCGCGCAGGCGAACGTCGACCGGTCCTTCGGGGCGCTCGATGACGACACTGTCGGACTTGATCGTTTGCACGGTTCCGCCGATGACCTTGTCGCCCACGCGATACCCGACGACGCGCTTGGTGACCGGGTCTTCGAGATAGGCGATGGAGCCGCCGTCACGCACCACGATGCCGAAGAGATTGGGTCTGACCATCGGCATGGCGGCTGTGGTGGTTATCCCCGCCCCCGAGTCGCTGCGAGACGGATTGAACAGGTTCCGGGCGGCGACAACGGTGTAGGCGCCTGCCGGAGCGCGCGGCGTCTCCACCGGCGGCGGCACCACGGTGGTGGCCGCGGCCCGCCGACCGCCCACGGGCAGGGGCGTGGGCGCCACCAGCTGACGCACGATGTACGCGATCAGCACCGCGGACAGCGCGGCGAGGACGACGTTCAAAGCGGCAAATTTCCTGGGCATCACGCTTTCGTTTTGCTCGGCAGGATGAATCCAGAAACAGTCAAAGTCGCCAGCAATTCACGAGGCTGGCTTACGTTGACTACTCTGACCCGCAAATCTTTAACAGTCAATAATTTTTCTGAGCCTTCGACCCGCGCCAGAAGGTCGACGAGCTGACGGATCTCCGCGGACACGGCGATCTCGACGGGAATCTCGAGCAGCTCCCCGCGCTCCTCGGGGGGCAGGATGCGCTCGCTGCGGATCTCCGTCGTCGCCTCGGCGGCCATGTCTTTGACGAGCTTCTGCAGCTCGGACGCAGCGACGGCCGGCGCGGCGGCGGTGAGCAGCCGTGAGGCCATGCGGTCCACGCGCGCGTTGGCCGCCTCGAGCTCCGTGGAGATCTGATTGCGCCGCGCGAGCAGGTCCAGCCGGCGCGTCAGCGCGCGCTCCCGCTCCGGCACGAGGTCGGTCGCCTCGCGGCTGCGATCGCGCAGCGGAGCGACGACGAACAGCCACGCGAGCACGACCACGAGGACGCCACCCCCGGCCAGCACGATCTTCCGCTCGCGTGGGGAAAGATTGCCGATCACTGCTGTCGTGCTCCCGGTGGCAGCGGACGGCGCAGCGGTGTCGCCGGCGCCGGCAACCCGGGCGCCGGCGGGACGAGCGTGATCGGAGCAGCGGACGCGGCGGCGGGCCCCGCGCTGGTGGCGCCGCCGGCCTCCCAGCTGGCGCGGATCCGGAACTGTTCCTTGTTGTCGCGGCCGCGCGTCACCGGGGAGGAGAACTCCACGCGCTCGAGGCGGGGCGAGTTCTCGAGAAGGGGGATGAGCGTGCTCGCGGCCGACGCCGCTCCGGTCAGCTCGACGCCCTTCGCGTCCAGGGAGACGGTGGTGAGCCACGCGTCGTTCGGCAGCATCTCGGTTAGGTCACGGAGCACGGGCAGCGGGCGGATCCCCGTCGCCTCGATGCTGTCGACGGTGGCGAGGAGCTTCCGCTTGCGATCGAGCTCGCGCGCGACGCGATCCGCTTCCTTCACCGTCGGCTCGAGCCGCGCGATCTCGGCGTTGACCCGCTTGAGATGCCGCTGCTCACGCCAGCCCGGAGCGAGGAGGGCGAGCACCACGAGGACCACGGTGCCCGCCGCCATGCCGAGCGTGATCGCCTGGGGTCGGCTGAGTCGCCGCGGACGGACGGTCGCCGGCAGCAGCTCGAGCTCGGGCGCGCCCCGGGTCGACACGAGCGCCACCGCGAGCTGCAGCGCGCCGCGCTGCTCGGGGGCGAGGCCCGACAGCCGTTGCCGCGCGACCGGGGTCCACGCGGGCTCCGAGACAGGCACGCCGAGCGAGGTCAGCGCGCCGGATGCGAAGCCGGGGGCCGACTCGTCGCCGGAGAGCCAGATCGCGTTGCAGTTCCGCCATCGCACCGCGGCGATCGAGCGCTCGATCTCCTCGGCGATGGCCGCCTCCTCGCCCGAGGGCAGGCTGCGGCTGAGCAGCAGCGACTCACCCTGGAGCAAGAGCAGATCGACCGCCTCGCCGGTGCGGTGCACCCAGGCCACGCGACGCTCACGACGCAGGCGCGCCAGGACGGGGAGATTGTGTACGGCGACGGTCAACGACAGCGGCCGCAGCCGCGCTTCTTCGGCCAGGCGCAAGGCGCCGTCGATCACGCGCCGGTCGGCGGCGGTGATGAGCACGCGCTGGGCGGGCGGCCCCGCGCGCTCGGCGCCCGGCTCCGGGGGCAGGGAGACGAAGTCGAAGCTGGCGTCCTCGGCCGGGAACGGAAGATGGCGCTCGAGCTCGAACCCGACCATCTCGCGCGTGTCGCCGGCGACCGCGGGCAGCTCGATCTGCTTCACCGATACCGCGCTCCGGGCCACGCCGAGCGATGCCGTCCGCGCCGCCAGGCGGCGCGAGTCCAGCTCGGCGCGGAGCGCGGCAGCGGGGCTCTCGGCATCGACGGTAAACGCCTCCACACGGGATCCGCGGAGGACGGCGACGGCGAGACGGTCGCCGAGGAGGGCGACCGAAGCCCTGGGCGGCCTGAAGTTCACGCGTGTAGGGTACGAGATAACCCCGCGATCTGCAAAACTTTGTCGGTCATCTCACTCCCGACCACTCGAGGACGGAGAGCGTCTCGGTGGCCGCATCGGCGCGCCGTTGCAGGATGGCCGTGATGCGTGCGCGGATCTCGCCGCCGACGATTCCTTCCGCTTCCACGCGGAAGGTCCGCGTCGTCGTGCTCAGACCGCGCCCCCCGAACTGGCCAGGTACGGTGATGTAGGGCCCCTCCCTCCGCGCGTGGTCCACGATGGTGCACTCCGCTTCGCCGAAGCCCACCGCCTTCAGGACGACGCAGGGCGCGGTGTTCAGATTGACCTGACCGGGACTCTTGGCCGTCACGTAGGCGCTCAGACCGGGCTTGCCGTCGGTGCCGTTGAAGAGCGCCGGTGTCACGCCCTTCACCTGGAGTAGCTCCGTGATCGAGTCGAAGGCGGCGTTCTTCGATCGGTACGGCAGCGGCAGCTGGAGGTACGTGTCCTCGCTCTCCGCCCCGTTCAGGCGGTGCTCCTCGTTGCCGTCGCGCCAGTCTTGAAGGCTGTCGTTGATCTTGTCCCGATCGATCTTGTCGATGCCGAGCGCCTGCAGCAGGCGGTCCACGCGCTCGGGCGTGGCCGCGTTGAGATTCAACCGGGCCTCCTCGTCGGTCACCCGGTAGCTGAAGTGGCCGCCGCCGAGCGGCACGTTGGTGCGAGGCAGGCGCGGGAGGACCTGTCGGTCGCGCGTGTAGAAGGTCAGTGCACCGTCGTCGTCGGTGGCGACGAAGGCGACGTCGCCGGCGATCTCTCGAATGGCCTGCTCGATGGCCGCCTCGGCGAGATGAGCGGCGATCAGGGTTTCCTTGAACGTCCGCACCGACGTGGCTTCGAGCCGCATCGAGTACGCGAACTCCGCACCGAGTACCCCGATGAGCGCCAGCACGAGGAGCACCGCGATGAGCGCGAAGCCGCGGCGATCGGTGAATCGAACGGTCATTGCGTGAGGGGCGCCGCGCGCAGGGTGACGGTCATCGGCGGCATGGTCTGTGCGCGGCCGTTGAGGGTCACGCCGAGACGCAGCTGCACGGCCTGCGGGATGGTCTTGGCATCCTCGCCGTTCCACGTGTCCACCCAGCTGCCGTCCTCGGTGAGGAACTTGAACGCGAGGGACGTGACACTCGGGTCCCGCAACACCACCGTGCCCTCGGTGAACGGCTCGAGATTCGGCAGGGCCCGCTCGCGCACCACGAGGCCCGGCGTTTCCCCCTCCTCGAGGGTGATGCCGACGGCGGTGAAGGCGATCGGCGCCTGCAACGGCAGCGGCGGGGCCTGGGTGACGAATTCCAGTCGCGTCTCGCTGGCGTCGAACAGGACGACGGCCTCGGGCGACAGCCCTTTGGTGGCGCGGTACGGATAGGCGGCGCCGAGCGCCCGCGTCAGCGTGTAGGCCACCGCACGCGCGTGCTGGTGAGCCTCGACGCGCGCCTCGCCCTGGTGCCAGGCGGCCACCGCCACGCGCAGGCCGCCGAAGGCGATGACGAGCAGCGCGCCCACGATCGAGATCGCGATGAGGACCTCGAGCAGCGTGAAGCCGCGCGCGCGCGTCACGGCGCCGGCTGCCTCACGCGGTCGCCATCGCCGGCGACCGTGCGCAGCGTGGCCACCGAGACCTGGCGGCGGTCGCCCCATCGGACGCGCACGTCGACCTCCCACATGCGCCACTTCACCGCACGGCCCTCGATGTCGAGGTCGGGGGTGGCCACGATCTTCACCTCGCGCTCCCAGGCGTAGGCGCCCTCCGTGCCGCTGTCGCTCCCGCCCGAGGTCGGCGCCACGATCTCGCGCGCCTTCTGATCCGCGATCAGCATCGCCTCCTGATGCTCGCCCGACAGCTTCAGAAGCCGCAACCCGCCGGCGAACGCCTGAATGGAGACGACGACAGCGAGGCTCAGCACCGCGAGGGCGACGAGCACCTCGAGCAGCGTGAATCCCGACTCGCGCTCGGCGGCGGCGATCATAGCTTGACGTTCTTGACCCGGCCGGTGAGGGGATCGACGGTAACGCGATAGACGACGTCACCGGCAGTCACGCGATACTGGGCGCCCGACGACGTTCCTTCCGGCTCGAAGCGCACGGTCAAGGCCGGCGGCGGCGTGGCCTCGACCGTGAGGCGCTCCGGCAACGTCCGGGTTTCCTTCACCTCACCGTCGGTGTCGCCGACGAACACCGTCATCTTCCGCGCTGTCGGGTCGATCACGACCGCATGGGGGCGCCGCGTGGTGATGGCGCGCTCCCGGGTATGGCGCAGGACGGCGGAGAAGCCGGCGACCTCCGCGCGGGCGCGGATGGCGCTCGAGCTGCGGCCGATGACGGGAACTGCGAGCCCGACCGTCAACAGGATCACGAACAGCGTGACGATGAGCTCGAGGAGCGTGAACCCGCGGCTAGCGCCGCTCCGCATCCCAGGACAGGACATCCGCGTTCTCACCCTCGCCGCCGGGCGCCTTGTCGGCGCCCTCGGACCAGATGTCGTAGTCGCCGTGCTGACCGGGACAGCAGCGATACTTGTACCCTTCCCCCCACGGATCGCGCGGGACGGCTTTCTTGAGATAGGGGCCGTTCCAGTTCTGGACGTTGGGATTCTTCTGGAGCGCATCGAGACCCTGCGACCCGTTCGGATAGGCGCCGACGTCGAGACGGTACTGATCGAGAGCGGCGCCGAAGAGCTCGATCTGCGCTTTGGCCGCCGCCTGCTTCGACTTCCCGACGTTCTGGAACAGCCGCGGTCCGACGAGCCCGACCAGCAGGCCGAGCACGATGATGACGACGAGCAGCTCGACGAGCGTGAAGCCGCGCTGGCCGCGCAGCCGGAGGCGGACGCCGCCGCGCCTCACAGCGCGACCTCGTTGATCGAGAAGATGGCCATGAGCATCGCCACGACGATGAATGCCACGAGTACCCCCATTGCCAGGATGATCGACGGCTCCAGCAGCCCGAGCGTCCGCTTCATCTCCACCCGCACGTCGGTCTCGAACGTCTCGGCGACCTTCAGCAGCATCTCCTCCAGGCGCCCCGTCTCCTCGCCCACGCGCACCATGTGCACGGCGAGGGTGGGGAAGGTGCCCTGCTCCTGCATCCCCGCCGCGATGGTGCCGCCGCGCTTGACGCCGTCGGACAGGCGCGACACGGCCGCCCCCACCGCCTGGTTGGACATCATGTCGCCGACCACGCCGAGGGCGCCGAGCACGGGCACGCCCGAGCGCAGCATGGTGCCGAGCGTGCGCGCGAAGCGCGCCGTCTCCACGTTGAGGGCGATGCCGCCGAAGAGCGGCGCCCGGAGCACGGCCCGGTCCCACGACATGCGGCCCTCGGGCGTCCCCGTCCACATCCGCCACGCCAGCACGCCGCCGAGCACGACGATCATGCCCACCCACCAGTACTGCTGCAGGGCCGCGCTCACCGACAGGAGGATCTGGGTGGGCAGGGGGATGGCCTGGTTGAGGTCGCGGAAGATCGTGGCGAAGCGCGGGATGACGAAGGTCATGAGGAAGACCACCGCGCCCGCCCCCACCAGGGTGATGACGAGGGGGTAGATCATCGCGGAGATCAGCGCCTCGTTGAAGGCGGCGCGCGCCTCGAGGAACTCCGCCAGCCGTCGCAGCGAGACCTCGAGCACGCCGCCCTTCTCGCCCGCGCGCACCATGTTGATGTACAGGCG
>DATBJF010000049.1:0-6297 GCA_036556545.1 Candidatus Methylomirabilota bacterium | reverse complement strand
AAGACCCGGGCCTCGAGCTCGTTGCGTGGCACCTGCTGCATCGCCCGCGTGCGCGGGTTCGTGTCGAGGTCCTTCAGCGTCGCCTGCGTGAGGGTGTCCGCGTGCGTCTCGATCAGCTCGATCAGTCGTCCTGTCAGCACGGCCGCCTCCTGCCCTGTTCAGAAATCGGATCCATGGTATCGAGCTCGCCGTCACGAGCGCAGCCGGACCTCGCGCTGCGGGAAGGGAATCGCGATGCCCGAGGCGCGCAGCGCTTCGTAGACGGCCACGCTGAGCTCGCTCTGGGTCAGAACCCAGAGGTCGAAGCGCTCCGTCCACACGCGGAGCTCGAACCGGAGCGCGCTGTCGCCGAAGCCCGTCAACAGCGCGATCGGGGCGGGCTCGAGCAGGACCTGCTTGTGGCCGCGGGCCACGCTCAGGAGGATCTCCATGACCTGTCCCGGCGGCGTGCCATAGGCGACGCCGACCGCGACGTCGATGCGGCGCAGGCGGTCGGACAGCGTCCAGTTGGCCACCTTCTCGGACACCAGCGTCGCGTTCGGCACGATGACCTCGGCTCCGTCCCACGTGCGCACGGTGCACGCCCGCATGCCCATGTGCTGCACCTGCCCGCCGAGGTCGCCGACCTGCACGGCATCGCCGACGTCGATGCGCCGCTCGACGAGCAGGATCAGGCCCGAGACGAAGTTGTTCACCACGCCTTGCAGCCCGAATCCGATGCCGACTCCGAAGGCGCCGGCGAGGATGGTCACCTTCGTGAAGTCGACGCCGACGGCGGCGAGGGCCATGAGGAAGCCGACGAGCAGGATCGCGTAGTGGAGCAGGGTGGAGAGCACGGACGGCAGCCCGCGTCGGACGCTCAAGCGCGGGTACACGTCTTCCGCCAGCACGAACCGGATGAGCCCGGAGAGCACGAACGCCGACCCAACCGTCAGGCCGAATACGAGGAGGTCGTTGACCGAGATGCTGAGCGATCCCCGTTGCAGCTCGGCGCCGAGCGCCGCGTGCGCGAGCTCGACGGCCCCGTTCCAGAGGCCAAAGTAGCGGAGCGCCAGCACGGCCCACACGACCGCGCCGGCGATGCGGAGCACGCCATGGGCGCGGGCCTCCACGCGGGGCCGGTGGCGCTCGACCGAGCGCAGGCGCGACAGCGGGCGCACGCGCAGTCCCAGTGACACCAGGCCGTCGGCGGCGCGCACGCCGGCGCACAGGATCAACGCCAGGTAGCCACTGCCGAGCACGCCGGCGCCGAGCAGGACGCCGAGCCGCATGTATCCGGCGATCGCCGCGGCCAGGGCGACGGTGAAAACCGCGAGGAGTGCACGCATGACGACGGGCCGGCTGGCCGGTCGTCGGCGGATCTCCCAGCCGACGACCGCGATGGCGGCGGCCATCTCGAGCACGAAGACTTGCTGCTCGAGGAGCGGGACGACGGAGGCGAAGTGCCGGAGCAGATCCGCGACGAAGAGGCCGCCCAGGACGTTCAGCTGCGGCGTGAACCCGGGCGCCACGTACAACTTCAGGATACGGAGTGCCGGCACGAGCAGCAAGATCTCGACGACGGCAACGGCCGTGCGGGGGGGCGCGGTCTCGAAGGTCCACCAGGTCGTCAGGATCGTCAGCAGCAGGCCTGCGGAGACCGGTCGCGTGAACACGGCGCCGCCGTTGGCGACCATTCGGCGCGCCACGAGCATCAGCAGGGTGAGGCCGATGAAGAGCACGAGCTGGAGACCGCGCTTCCACCGCTCCTCGCGGACGACCTGCGCCAGGTGCGCGACGTCGGCCGCGACCGCCTGGCGAAGGCGGTCCGGCAGCTCGGCAGACCCACGCGCGAGCTCGGCCGTATCCCAGAGCGGCAAGCTATCCCGCTCGAGCAGACGGCCGGCGACGTCGATGCGCGCGGCCGCGATGCGGGCCAGCATGGCCTCGCATTGCGCCACTTCGCGGGCGACGCGGTCTTGCAGCACGAGCGTGACCGCACGCTGGCCCAGCAGCTGGTCGCGGAACTGCGCAAGCGCCGTCAGGACACCGTCGATTCGCTCGATCACGGCCTTGGGCGCGCGCGATGCCCCCGCATCCGTGCGCGCCTGCGTCCACGTACTGTGGAGCGTCGTGACGCGCTTCAAGCCTTCCTCGATGGACCTGCCTCGCTGGGCCAGCGTTTCCACGTAGGCCAGCAGCAAATCGCGGCTCGTGCGCCACTGGTCGGTGAGCTCGTTGAGCGTGCCGGAAGTGGGCACCTCGAGCTCGCGTCCCGTCCTGTCCCGAAGTGACACGAGGCGCTCGGAAATCTCGGGCAGCCGGCCCTCGATCGTGCCGAGGACCGGGCTCGGCAGCAGCGAGGCTTCGAGGTCCCGAATCAGCTTCGTGACTTCCTCGGCCCGGAGGGCGACCTCCGGCACGGGGATGGTGGTCGGCGCCGCCGGCTGCGCCGGCGTGGGAGGCCCGGGCGCCCCCGTTGGTGGGGGCGGCGTGACCGGGGCGGGCATCGGCCGCCCTGACATGGCGGACGCCGAGAGGGCTGGAACCAGCAGGACTGCCGCGACGATCAGCGCTCGCTGCACGGCGGTGACCACGCCGGTGCGACGATGGCCGTTCACTCCGGAAGTGGCGCAGCCGGCGATGTCCAACCGTTGCCCTCTGTCGGCCGCACCATCGCCCAGTGTCCACCCGAGCCTCAATAGGACTTAGGCCTTACGCCGCGCGTGCGTACGGCCTTGGTCGCATTGCCTTCGCGCGCGCCCACGGCCCAATATCCGCGCGTTATGGCCCTGACCGTCAGGCGTGTCGGCCTCTTCGGTGCGCCGGTGCTGGGCTTGCTCTGCTACTTCTTGCTCCCCGACCGCTACTCGGCGGGAGCCGATCAGTGGGTTGACTTCACGCCGGCGGGGCGCGCGACGCTCGCCTTGATGGTCTGGATGGCCGGCTGGTGGCTCACGGAAGCCGTGGACATCGAGGCGACCGCGCTGTTGCCCATCGTGGCCTTCCCCCTCCTCGGGATCGCCGACCTCGGCAAGGTGCTGCCGCCCTACGCCGCCGACGTGATTTTCCTGTTCATGGGCGGCTTCGTCCTCGGGCTCGCCATCGAGCGCTGGGGCCTCGACCGTCGCATCGCCTACTCCATCCTCCGCCTGGTCGGGGCACGTCCGGCAGCGATCGTCGGGGGGTTCATGGCGGTCACCGCGTTTCTGAGCATGTGGGTCTCGAACACCGCGTGCGCCGCCATGATGGTGCCGATCGCGCTCAGCGTCGTGGACATGGTCTTGAAGACGCGCACCGGCGCCGGTCTCAAGGAATCCAGCGGGATCCCGCCGGACCGGATCCCCGAGCGCAACTTCGCGACTGCTCTGCTGCTGTGTATCGCGTACGCAGCCTCGATCGGTGGCATCGCGACCATCATCGGCTCGCCGCCCAACGGCATCGCCGTGCGCTATATCCGGCAGACCTTCGCCGACGACGTGACCTTTGCTCGCTGGCTGCTGGTGGCGGGCCCCTTCACGCTCATCTTCCTGCCGGTCTGCTGGCTCCTCGTGACGCGCGTGCTCTTCCGGTGCGACATCGGCGAAGTGCAGGGCGGCCGCCGATATTTCGAGGAGGAATACCGGAAGCTGGGCCCCTTCACGCGGGGGGAGACGATCGTGCTGACCGTGTTCGCCGTCACCGCCGGGCTCTGGATCGCCAGCCCGCTGCTCAAGGACGTCGTGATCGCGGGCACGACGCCGCTGGCGGGACTCTCCGACGCGGGGATCGCGATGGTGGCGGCGCTGGCGTTGTTCGTCGTCCCCGTCGACCTCAAGGGCACGCGAGTGATGAACTGGGCCACGGCCACGAAGCTCCCGTGGGGCGTGCTGATCCTCTTCGGCGGCGGCCTCACGCTGGCCGCCGCGATCGAGGCGAACGGCGTCTCGAAGTTCCTCGGCCATGCCAGCCGGGGCCTGGCCGGCTTCCCGCCCCTGCTCGTGGTGCTGGTGGTCACGGCCATGACGGTGTTCCTCTCGGAGCTCACGTCGAATACCGCCCAGGTCGCGACCATGGTTCCGGTGCTCTCCGCGATGGCACCGGCAATCGGCCTGCATCCCTACGTGTTGATTCTCGCGTGCACGCTCGGCGCAAGCTCGGCCTACATGATGCCGGTGGGAACGCCGCCGAACGCGATCGTATTCGGCACGGGCCTCGTGCGACTGCCTCAGATGATGAAGGCCGGCTTCTGGCTGAACCTCGCCGGCATCCTCGTCATCACCGCGCTCGTCACGGCGTCTTCGGCAATGCTGCTCGGTCGCGTGGCGCGGTCGCCGTCATGAGCGATCGCAGGCGAGGGTAAGACCCATGAACGACCACGACGAGGTGAACCGGCCCCCGGGGCCGACGCGCCGCCAGTTCCTCGGCGGATTGACGACCGGCGGACTCGTCGCCGGCGCGCTGACGCAGGCCGGGTGCGGACCGGCGGTGCCGCCGCTCAAGATCCGCGGCGCCACGCCGACGACGACGGTGTGCCCGTTCTGCGGCGTCGGCTGCGGCCAGGTCGTCTCCACACAGCACGGTCAGGTCATCAACATCGAAGGTGACCCGAGCCACCCCGTCAGCGAAGGCACCCTGTGCAGCAAGGGCGCGGCGGGGATCCAGGTCGTCAACAATCCCCGACGGCTGCAGAAGGTCCTCTACCGCAAGCCGCGGGGCACAGCCTGGGAAGAGAAGCCCTGGGACTGGGCCCTCGAGCGCATCGCGACGCGCGTAAAGGAAACACGTGACAAGACGTTCCAGACGGCCGTGGACGGCCGCGTGGTCAACCGCACGGAGGCCATCGCGTGCCTCGGCGGCTCGGCGCTCGACAACGAGGAAGCCTACGTGCTGGTGAAGCTCATGCGCGCCCTCGGCCTGGTGTACGTCGAGCACCAGGCCCGCCTCTGACACAGCTCCACGGTCGCCGGACTGGCGGCCTCGTTCGGCAGGGGGGCGATGACCAACCACTGGGTCGACATGATCAACGCCGACGTCGTGCTGATCATGGGCGGCAACCCGGCCGAGGATCATCCGATCGCCATGAACTGGCTCACGCGAGCCAAGGAGCGCGGCGCCTACATCCTGCACGTCGACCCGCGCTTCAATCGCACGAGCGCCATCGCCGACGTGTTCGCGAAGCTGCGCTCGGGGACCGACATCGCGTTCGTCGGCGGGATGATCAAGTACGCCCTCGACCATAACCGCATCCAGCGCGAATACGTCCGCGAGTACACCAACGCCTCCTTCATCGTCGGGGACGGCTACAGCTTCGCCGATGGGCTGTTCGCCGGCTTCGACCCCGACAGGCGCAGCTACGATCGGGGGCGCTGGGCCTATGCCCTGGACGCCCAGGGCCAGCCGCAGCGCGATCCTACGCTGAAGCACCCCCGCTGCGTCTTCCGTCTGCTCGAGCGCCACTTCTCGCGCTACGACGCCGACACCGTGTGCGGCATCACCGGCACGCCGAAGGAAGCCTATCTCCGCGTGTGCGACATCTATACGTCGACCTTTGCGCCCGACCGTGCCGGCACCTGGCTCTACGCCATGGGCACGGCCCAGCACAGCCACGGCACGCAGAACATCCGGTCGTACGCGATCTTGCAGCTCCTGCTCGGCAACATCGGCATCGCCGGCGGCGGCGTCAACGCGATGCGCGGCGAGTCCAACGTGCAGGGCTCCACCGACCAGGGACTGAACAACGACATCCTGCCGGGTTATCTCAAGACGCCGGTGGAAGCGGACACGGACCTGGCGGCGTACCTGAAGCGCGTGACGCCAGTCGCGGCCAATGCGCAGAGCGCCAACTGGCTGCAGAACACGCCGAAGTACGTGGTCAGCTTGCTGAAGGCGTGGTGGGGCGAGCACGCCCGCCGGGACAACGACTTCGCCTTCACCTATCTCCCCAAGCTCGGTGGGGGATTCCAGGGGCAGGGCTACGCGTTCCTCGCCCTCACGCACGCCATGCTCGCCGGCGACGTGAAAGGCCTCTTCTGCTTCGGCCAGAACCCGGCGGTGGGCGGGGCCAACGCGCGTCTCGTCCGTGCCGGACTGGACAAGCTCGAATGGATGGTGGTCGCCGATCTCTTCGAGCACGAGACGGCGAGCTTCTGGAAGCGGCCCGGCGCTGATCCCTCGAAGATCGAGACCGAGGTGTTCGTGCTCCCGGCGGCGTCCGGCGTCGAGAAAGAAGGCAGCATCGTGAACAGCGGCCGCTGGGCCCAGTGGCGCTATCGCGCCGTGAAGCCCATCGCCGACTGCCGTCCCGATCTCGACATCGTCGACGGCCTGGCCAGGGCC
>DATBJF010000048.1:0-78675 GCA_036556545.1 Candidatus Methylomirabilota bacterium | reverse complement strand
TCCGAACACGTCGACGTGCTCGCGCAGGGACGCCGCTGGCGAGATACCCACGACATGTCCGGCGACTTCCTTGGCGCCAAGCACGCTCTCGTGCGGGAGTCCGGGGCAGGCGCCGGTGAGCAGGCAAGCGCCGCGCTCGGCGATCGTGCGGCCCAGGCGCCGGCAGAGCGCGGCCACGCCGGCATCGGACGGCTCGGTCGCCGCCCCCATCACCCCGATACGGAGCTGCGCGCCGGTCAGTCGCTCGCGGCTCACCGGCTTGTCGTTCACGGCGGCCCGCACGTTATTTCGCCGCGTGCTTGGCTGGCGCCTTCCCGAAGTTCGTCTTGCACGCGGCCGAACAGAAGTAGTAGGTCTTGCCACACACGGCGTCTCGCGTCATGGCGTATCTCCTTCTGTCCTGTCGTCCCTCGGATCACCCAACTCTTCGGACGACGAAGTTATGAATCGGGGTGAACACCAGTCCGGCATACGCGCCGTAGAGAAAGCTCTCTACGAGGCCCAGCACGAAGGTGCCGGGACTAAGCCATCGAAAGCCGGGCAACGTCATTTCCAGGAACTGCACCATGTGCAGCGTTCTTGGAACCACCAGGCCATAGAGCACGCAGACCACGAACGAGACCGCACAGAACAGTCCTAGCGACCACGTCATCACCTTCCAGCTCAGGACATGCATCGGCAGCTTCCTTCTGTCACGCGCTCAGTGTTGATGTTCGCCGCGGCCGTCGTCGTCCCGGCGGCGGCGCGCTCCGTGGCCTGCGTGGCCGAGGTGACATCCGATCATCAGCAAAGCGATCAGGATGAAGAAGCCATAGTCTCCGAGGAAGTCGCTCACGGTTCCCTCCGTCAGCGGAGATCACGCCGCTTCGTCTCGAACTCTTCCTTGTCGATCTCGCCACGTGCATATCGCTCGCGCAGAATGTCGACTGCCCTGTCCGAGGTGACTCTGCCCGCTTGGCCGCCGAGCCAACGGATGGCGAGCACGATGCCGACGATGACGGCCGCCCACAACACCAGCATCATGATCATCATCGCGAGCCCCCAACCGCCCCACATCCAGGACATCGGATGCATGCCCCAGTCGCCGCGCTCCTGCGCCCACGCGGCAACCGGGACGATGACCCCCGCTGCGGTGCCAATCATCCTCATCGGTCGGTCACGACAACGACCAAGGGATAAACGTCGTCGCTGCGATGGCCGCCGACGATCGTGAACGCGCCGCGGTACGTGCCGGGCGTCGTGAAGACAGCCCGGTATCCGAGGCCGGTGCGCTCGACGTGCGGAGCATTGACGCTGGAAGGGAACCAGACGCGATCGAAGTGGGCATCGGCCCACAAGACTTCGCTACCCGCCGGGAGTTCGAGGCGATGACCGCTATCGATCAGCTGCTGAACGGTCACGGTGACCCGCGATGGCGCCGCCCGGGCTGGCTCGCTGCTGGCTGCCTGGACGACCGATCGCGTGACGTCGCAGGCCGGAAGGGCGGCCGCGAACGAGGCGACCATCAGGGTGATCGCGAAGGTCTTCATGGCTTCCTCCTTCACCGCCGCGCCTCGTACCCGCGTGGAACCAGGCACGACCGCAGCTCGTCTGCCAGCGCGACGCTCTCGACCGCATGCGGACGCACCTGTGCCGGATCGCCGGCGCGGATACCTCCAAGCTGTCCGGCGACGACGTCCGCGGCCCCCGGGCGGCGCGCCTGCACCATCTCCTGACAGCCCGCCAGATCGGCGGCGATCGCCGAAGCCGCTCGTGCTTTGCCCTCGGTGGCGATCGTCAGCCGCGCATGCTCGTTGCCAACGCGAAAGGGCATCCTCACGCGATGGCCGCGCGCCAGCAGACACGCCGCATAGTCGCGCTCACGCGCTGTTTCGGGGGGCATGGAGGCGCTCGCGGCGGAACATGCCGCACTGTCGGCGCGAGTCTGCGCGGCGGGCCGCTCACGGGCCGGCTCGATCGCCACCCGTGATGAAGCGTCCGTGGCGCAGCCGCCCGCGACGAGCGCGGCGGCCGTCAACGTGATCGATCGCCAGATCGCTGTCGTCATGCCCCTCCTCCATCGACCCTGCGTCGCATGGTCCCGCCTGCGATCAGCGGACACGGCCGATCGCCCGAAGCCACATGGCGTAGGCTCCCTGGTACTCCGCCAGGGCACTGACGGCGTTGAAGCGCGCCCGGGTCAGAGCGACCTGCGCATCCAGAATCTCGAGCTGGATGCCCCGACCGGTCTGGAACCGCTCCTGCACGACCCTGAACTCTTCTTCGGCCTGCTCGACGCCCTTGCGGCTCGCCTCGACGCTCTTCTCCGCCGCCGTCAGCATCAGAGCTGCCTGATTGACGTCACGTGCGATCTGCTGACGTGCCAGCCCTTCGGCTTGAACCGCGCGGTCCAGCCGCGATCGCGCCGTCCGGACCGCGTTCTCCCGCATGAACCCGTCGAAGACCGGCAGGGTGACCACGAGGCCGACCGAGTAGCCGTCGTCGCTCGTCCGCGGCTCGTCGCGATTCTTCGTCCGCGCCCAGTCGTACATGGCGCTGACCGACACCTGCGGGAAGTAGTTTCCGAGCGCCGCGCGCACCTCCGCCTCCGCCGCCTCGCGCTGCTTGACGGCGGCCCTGATCTCGGGCTGGAGTCGACTCGCCTCGCTGATGCCTTCGTCCACGGAGGCGGCCGCGGCGCGGTACTCGAGCCGATCGGCCAGCGTGACGTCCGAGCCGAGGTCGATGCCGAGCGTCGTCTTCAGCGCTATCAACGCCTGCTCGCTCCTGGCCTCGGCCATTGCCTTCATCTGGAGGGCATTCGCCAGCTCGGTCTCGTCACGGGCCACGTAGAACCGGGGCACGCGGCCTGCCTCGAACGCCTCCCGGGTGACACGCAGCCGCTCCTCGACGCTGCCGACGAGCTCGTTCGTGACGCGGAGGTTCTCGCGCTCGCGGAGCACGCCGATGTAGTCCAGGCGCGCCTGCATGCCGATATCGACCTCCGTCGCGCGAAGCATCTCGCGTCCCGCCTCGGCGCGCCGCGTGGCCGCGCGGTATCCGTAATAGTCGCGGCCACCCGAGAAGAGCGGGTACATGAGTGTCACGTTGGCGTCGCGAGTGTTGTCGGCGTTGAACACCTGATAGTTGCGTGCCATGGTGTTGCCGGCCGACGTGTAGACGTTGGGCGCCATCCGCTGCTCGGCGAGGTAGCCGTTCGCCGAGAGCTGCGGCCAGAACGGGCCGAGCGCTTCGCGGCGCATCGACTCCATCGTCCGGGCGTCGGCGCCGGCCGCACGCACGCGCAGACTCTTCTGCAGCGCGAGGTCAACCGCCTGGTCCATCGTCAGCGATCCGTCGACCCGTGGCAGCGTCTGCGCGGGCGCTGGTGAGGAGAGAACGACGGCGTATATCGCGGCCGCGAGCAATGCGCCGGCCGTTCTTGCCACCGCGCAGCGCCGAGGGCACACGAAGCTCCGATCAGTGGCCGGCATGGGGATCCCTCCTCTGCGTTGCCGCTGGCGCGCGGTCGATCGTCCGCGGCCCGTTCGAACCGCCGCGTGCAGTGCTCGCGACATCGGTGACCCGCGCATCGGCGTACAGGCCCTCGTGCCCGCGGATGACGACCCGCTCCTGTCCTGTGAGACCCGCAATGATCTCGATCCGATCGGCGTTGGCGAGTCCGGTCGCCACCTCGCGCGGCGTGGCGCGATCCTCCTGGACCACCCAGACCTTCGCGGTGCCGCCAAGCCGCACGACTGCGCTCGCCGGCACGCTGAGCGTGTCGGGCCGCTCGCCCGTCACGAATCGCATCGTCACATACTGACCGGGCAGGAACCGCCGTCCGGGGTTGTCGACGATCGCCTCCACGACCGCCGTGCGCGCGCCTTGGTCGACGAACGGGAATACCGAGGTGACACGCGCGGTGAGGGGATCCTGCCCGGTGCCCGCCGGTGTGACAACGACCGGCGAGCCGACGTTGATCGAGCCGAGATCCTTCTCTCCGACGTTCGCTTGCAGGCGAACCCGGTCGATCTCGGCGATTTTCAAGATCGCCATCCCCGGCTGGACGAGCACGCCCGGCGCCACGACGCGCTTCACGACATAGCCGCCGCGGGAAGCGCGGATATTGACGTACTCCTTGACGACCTCGGCCGTTCGTTGCATGGCGCGGCCCTGCGCCGCCATCGACGCCATGGCGTCCCGCTTCTTGCGCGCGCTCACCTCCATCGCGCGCGCCTGGTCAAGCTTTTCACGCGCGGCCGCCACCTTCGCCTCTCCGGCCACGACCATCGCACGCGCCTGCGCGACCTTCGCGTGCGCTGCCGCGACCTTCGCGCGCGCCGCCGCCGCCATGGCGCGCGTGTTCTCGACGTCCTGCCGGGCGACGGCCCCGCGCGCGAAGAGCCGTTCCTCTCGGGCCGAGACCTGCTCCTGGTAGCCCGCCTCGGCCTCGGCCATCGCGAGCTCCTTCTCCATCTGCGTGACCGCGTCGCGGGCCGCCGTCACCTCGGCCATCGCCATGCCGACCTCGCGGTCCATCTGGGCGACGCCGTGACCAGCAGCGAGCACGTCAGCCTCCATCTGGGCGACGTTGGCCGCGGCGGCAACGGCGCCGGCGGCCGCCTCTTCCGCGCGCGACGCGAGCTCGACGTCGTCCAGACGGGCGACGATCTGGCCGGCCCCTACGGCGTCGCCGGGATACACCGGCATGTCGACGATCCGCCCCGTCACACGCGGAAAGACGTCTTCCTCGTTGAAGGGCGCGACGCTGCCCGTGTAGACGACGGTGCCGGTGATCGGTCCGCGCTCGACCGCGCCGACGCTGACCGGGTATGACACCGCCCCCGGCGACATGCGCCCCGACATGTCCATCGCCGGCCTCGGCGACGTGACGTTCGCGTAGTACGCCCACACGCCCGCGCCGATCACGAGCGTGAGCGCCAGCAGCTTCAGGAGGACGCCCCTGCCCCGCGCACCGCGACCAGCATCTGCTGGAAGCGGCGCCGGCCCGTCATCGGCCAGCGTCCGGGTACGCTGCACCGAGCCCTGCAATCGATTCCGGATCATGTCATGCGCCTCCACGTGCCATCGCCGGCGAGATCGTGCGCCGGGGCGACGACTTGTCGGGTCCGCCGGCGCATGCGCGCCGACGCCACAGCTTCAGCAGCTCCAGGGCGACGAGCGGGACGGCTCCGAGCGCAAGCCACGTCGCGCAGTCCGCGAGCGCGATCGGTCGCACGCCGAAGAACGGCTGCAGCACGGCCACGTGGTGGATCGCCAGCTGAAGGGTCAGCGTCGCGGTGACCACGCCGAGCAGCCGGAGATTCGAGCGCATTCCCAGCTCCCACACCGTCCGTTTGGTGCTGCGCGCACCGAACGCGCGGAGCAACTCGGCGACGACGAGAACGGTGAAGGCCGCATCACGCGCGGCCACGAGGTCGCCGCCGCCTGAGCGCTGCCAGGCGAACGCCGCCAGCGCCGTCGCGCCCGTAAGGCAGCCGGTGAGCACGGTGAGCGCCACTGCTTCGCGATTGAGCAGTTGCGTGTCGGGCGCGCGCGGCGGCCGGCGCAGGACGTCCGGATCTGCCGCATCGCTGGCGAGTGCCAGGGCCGGTAGCCCGTCCGTGACCAAGTTAATCCACAGCAGTTGCACCGGCAGCAGGGGAAGCGGCCAGCCGGCGAGGCCCGCGCCGAGCATGACGGCGAGCTCTCCAGCGTTGCCGGCGAGGAGGTACGACAAACTCTTGGCGATGTTGTCGTAGACGCCGCGGCCCTCCTCGACGGCGGCGACGATGGAGGCGAAGTTGTCGTCGGCGACGACGATGTCCGCGGCTTCCTTGGTCACCTCGGTGCCCGTCATCCCCATGGCGACGCCGATCGCTGCTTCCTTCAGGGCCGGCGCGTCGTTCACGCCGTCACCGGTCATGGCGACGACCGCGCCCCTGGCCTTCCAGGCGCGCACGATCCGCAGCTTGTCCTCGGCCGTGACGCGCGCGTAAACGCTCACGCGGGCCACGCGCTCGGTCAGCTCAGCATCGGTGAGGCGCTGAAGCTCGCGCCCGAGCAGCACCCCGTCGGCGGCGCCGAGGATGCCGAGCTCCCGCGCGATCGCCCGCGCCGTGTCGGGATGGTCACCGGTGATCATGACCGTCCGGATGCCGGCGGCCGTGCAACGCGCCACGGCATCGCGGGCCTCGGGGCGCGGCGGGTCTTGCAGCCCGATGAGCCCGAGGAACGTGAG
This sequence comes from Candidatus Methylomirabilota bacterium, assembly GCA_036556545.1. Taxonomy (GTDB): domain Bacteria; phylum Methylomirabilota; class Methylomirabilia; order Rokubacteriales; family CSP1-6; genus AR12. The sequence continues at coordinate 72,452 of DATBJF010000048.1, read as the reverse complement.
CTCCCGTTCGATGTCAGCAGCGGTCGCGTCGCGGCTCACGCCATCGAGCGGCCGCTCTGCCACGGCGAGCACGCGCAGACCGTCGCCCGCCATCTCGGCGATCTCCTCCAGCATTCGATCCCGTTGAGACGCGCCCAGCGCCGCGGTCCCGGTCACCGTCTGCACGCGAGAGCAGCGCTCGAGGACGGTCTCCGGGGCGCCCTTGACGAACGCCCAGGGCGCTCCCGATCGACGCCGGATCACGGTCATGCGTTTACGGTCACTGTCGAACGGCCAGGTGCCGAGCCGCGGCATCTGCTGCTCGATGTCACCACGTGTGAACCCCGCCGCCGCCGCCAGAACGAGGAGCGCGCCCTCGGTCGGATCACCGATGATCCTGGGCTGTGCGGGAGTTCCGTTCAGGACTGCATCGTTGCAGGCGACCGCAGCACGCAAGAGATCGAGCATCACCGGGTCACGCCTTGCGTCCGGTCGGGCGTCGCCCGGAATCTCACAGACCGCTCCCTCGGTCACGACTCTCCGAGCCGTCATGGCTCCGCGCGTGAGGGTGCCGGTTTTGTCCGTGCAGATGACCTGCGCACATCCCAGAGTCTCGACGGACGGCAGCCGCCGGATGATGGCGTTGCGCCGCGCCATGCGCTGAACGCCGAGAGCGAGGGCGATGGTGACGACAGCCGGCAGCCCCTCGGGCACGGCGGCCACGGCCAGGCTGACCGCCGTCAGCAACAGCTCGAAGGGCGGCACGCCACGCATGAGCCCAAGGCCGACGATGAGCGTCGAGACGCCGAGTGAGACGCACAGCAGGCCGCGACCGACGCGGTCGATGCGTGCCTGCAGCGGCGTCTTCTCGCGGTCGGCACTCTCCAGCAGGCGGGCGATGCGGCCGAGCTCCGTCGCCATGCCGGTCGCCACCACGGCCGCCCGCGCGGTGCCGCGCACAACGCTCGTGCCGAGGTAGACGCACGACCGTCGATCGGCGAGCGGGGTATCTTCCGTGCACGGGGCCGCGTTCTTCTCGACCGGCTGGGATTCCCCGGTGAGCGCGGCTTCGGCCGCCGCAAGGGCGGTCGCCTCGATCAGCCGCGCGTCGGCAGCAACAATGTCCCCGGCCTCGAGCAGCATCAGATCGCCACGCACGACGCTCGCCGCAGGGATCGTCATGACGGCGCCGCCGCGCACGACCCGGGCGTGCGGGGCATTCAGCCGGGCGAGCGCCGCCACCGCCCGCTCGGCACGGGACTCTTGCATGAACGCCATCACGGCATTGAGCAGCTGGATCATCAGGATGGCGAGCGCCTGAAGGCGCTCGCCGACCACGAACGCGATGACCGCCCCGCCGAGCAGCACCCAGGTCACGACGCCGCGAAACTGACCGATGAACAGCGAAAGCGCGGACACGCGCCGCCCGGTGCCGACGGCGTTCGGGCCAGAGGCTGCCAGGCGCCGGGTCGCCTCTTCGGCGGCCAGGCCGCGCGACCGATCGGTGCCGAGCGCGTGGATCACGACGGAGTGAGGCTCGGCGTGCCAGGCGGGCTCGCGACCGACCCCGGCCGGAACGACCACCGCCGTCGGCGTCATGCCGGGGCTCCTTCCCGCTTGCCGCGCGCGCCGCGGCGGCGCAGCCGGGTCGTCCACCGGGCAATCGCGGCGGCCAGGTCGTCTGTGTACGTGTGCATGACCGGAACCACGTAGAGGGCGAGCACCGTGCCCACCGCAAGACCGCCGATCGTCACGGTCGCGAGCGGCGCATACGCGTCCGTGCCTGTCCGCGGGAAGAACGCCGCGGGCACGAGCACGATCATCGTGATGAAGGACGTCATGAGGATCGGCCGGAGCCGGATCGGCGCTGCCGTGAGGATCGCCTCGTCGCGCGCCATCCCGTCGGCACGCAACCGCAGCACGAGATCGATGAGCAGCACCGCGACGGCGAGCACCGTCCCGGCGAGGATGACGATGGCCAGGATCGAGACCGTCGAGAACGTCTGCCCGGCGAGCAGGAGGGCTCCGAAGATCCCGGCGCTCATCAGCGACAGGGAAAACAGCATGTTCAGCGGCTCCACGAGGCTACGGAACTGTGCGACCAGCTGCAGCAGCATGAGGATGACGGCGAGGCCGAGGCCGCGCAGGAGTCGGCGGAACGACTCCTCCATCTGCGTCATGTCGCCGCGAAGCTCCACGCCGTAGCCCGGGGGAAAGGTGATCTTCTCGTGGGCGGCCATCAGGAGATCCATCGAGAGGTCCATGCTCGGGCGGTCGCCGCGGCGGTAGTACCCGAGGACGGACACGACGCGGCGGAAATTGTCGTGTTCGATCAGGGTGGGTCCCTGTCCCTCCTCGACACGGGCCACCGACGCAAGCGGCACCACCTCGCCCTTCTTGCCGACGATCCGCACCTGCTCGAGGTCCGCGCGGTCGCGTCGCTGATCGCCGCGGTAGCGGAGGAGGATCGTGAACTGCCGCCTGTTCTCCAGACGGTAGAACTCGCTGGTGAGCCCGCCCTTGAGCGCGTAGTACGCCTGGTCCGCGACGTCCTGGACGCTCAGACCGATCTCCTGGGCGCGTGCGCGATCGACCACGACGTGGAGCTGAGGCAGCGTGTGCGACCAGGACGTGGTGACCTGATGAAATCCCGGGATGTCCTCGGCCAGCCGCCGAGCCTGCTCGCCGATGTCCGCGAGCGTCGCGAGATCGGGGCCGAAGAACACGAGCTGAACCGGCGCCGCACTCGACGCCATGACGTCGGCGCCCATCTCCTTGATCGACAGGCGCCGGATGCCCGGGATCGTTCGCAGGGCCTCGGCATGCACACCGTCGATCACCTGCCACACGGTCCGTGCCCGCTCGGAGGCATCGGTGAGCGTGATCATCATGAAGGCCGAGCCGGCCGATCCCATGCTGTAGCCCGTGAAGTACGTGCCGCCCGGCTCGAACCCGACCTCGGACGACACCTTGACGACCTCCGGCTGCGCGAGCAGGAGTCGCTCGATCTCGGCCGCGATCTCCGACGTCCGCGCGAACGATGTGCCGGGAGTCGCTTCCAGCTGCACGAAGGCCTGCGAGACGTCGCCCAGCGGCATCATCTCGCTGCCGATCCGCGGATAGAGGCCGATGCCGACGAGCACGGTGGCGAGCGCTACGGCCAGCACCGTGAACCGGTTGCGGAGCGACCAGCCGAGACTCTCGCGATAGCCGGCCTCGACCCGCTCGAGGCGCCGCTGGAAGGGATCCAGCAGCCAGCGCTGCAGCACGGACCGCCGGGCGGTGTCCTCGACGCTGTACGGTGTGAAGAGGAACGCCGCGAGCAGGGGGGCGAGGGTGAATGCCACCAGCGCGGAGGCGAGCTGGGCCAGGATCATCGCCCATACGATCCCCTCGAACATCAGCTGGACGATGCCGCCCGAAAATGCGAGCGGCAGCAGGGCGAGGCACAGCATCAAGGCGATCGCGAGCACCGCGAGCTGCACCTCGCCGATGCCGTCGATCGCCGCGTCTTTCGGACTCTTGCCCATGCGGAGATGTCGCTCGATCGAGTGCACGTCGATGATGGAGTCGTCGACGAGCCGGCCGATGGACAGGAGCAGGCCGATCAGCGTCGAGCTGTTGAGCGTCATGCCGAGCGCGGCCATCGCCAGCAGGGAGATCGCGAGCGACATCGGCAGCGTGATGAGCGCGATGATCGTGGCCCGCACGTTCCCGAGGAACAGCAGCACGGCGAGACCGGTGAGAAGCACCGCCATCCCGAGCTCCTCGATCATGCTGTCCATGAGGAAGCCGACAAAGGTCGAATTGTCGTACGCCACTTCGAACCGCAGCCCGGGCAGGTCCTGCTGGATCTCCGCGAGCTTCGCCTTGACGCCGTCGATCACGGCGACGGAGCTGGCTTCGGGCTGCTGGACGATCGACAGCTCGACGGCCTCCCTGCCGTTGAACCGGTAGAGGCTCCGCTGCTCTCGCGGCGCGTTCATCACCTCCGCCACGTCCCGCAGGTAGACGGTGCGCGCCTCCATGCTCGCGATCGGATAGGCGGCGACCTCGTCGGGCGTGCGCGCGCGGAAGTCGCTCCGCACGATCGTCTCGCGGTCCCGGAACGTCAGCGTGCCGGCCGGCCGCGCCTGGTTCTGCATGTCGAGCATGTTCCTGAGGTCGAGAAGGCTCATGCGGTAGGCCGCCAGCCGCTCGCGGTCGACGACGACCTGCATCTGGAGCTTCTGGCCTCCGAACGGCACAACCGAGTAGACGTCCTTCACCACCTTCAGGCGGTTGACCACCTCGTTCTCGACGAGCGTGCGGAGCTGCACGGGGTCGTAACCCTCGCCGGTGACCGCGATGCTGAGGACGGGGATGTTGAGCGGATCGATCGCCAGCACCCAGGACGGCTTCAGGTTGGCCCCGGTCATGGGCAGGTCGGCCTGGACGACGTTCATCAGCGCCTGGACGTCGAACAGCGCTTTCTTCATGTCGGTGCCGTACCAGAACTCGATCGTCACGATGGAGAAGCCTTCCTGGGAAGTCGAGCGGACGAAGTGGACGTTCTTGAGGTCCACCATTCGCTCCTCGATCGGCTTCGAGAAGTAGATCTCCATCTCCTCGGCCGAGAGACCGGGCATCATGGATACGACGCCGACGATCGGGCTCTCGACGTACGGCATCATCCGGCGCGGCATCTGGAAGACGATCACGAGCAGCGCAAGGAGCGCCACGCCGAGGTAGAACGCGGTGATGATGTACGGGTGCTCGATCGACCAGCGCGTGATGTTGCCGCGGGCGCGTCGGACTTCCTCGGGCACGAGCCGCTCAGGGGGCAAGGCAGTTACCCTCCACGACGACATCGCACGTGCCCGACTGCCACTGGTGCGTCGCGTCACCCGTCACGCTGACCACACCTTCGAGCGCCCGCGTCTCGCGCCCGTAGATGTGAACGGTGTACGGGTGAGTACCGGGCCTGTGGAACATGGCCCACACTGGACCCGTCGCCGGCACCTGGACTACCTCGTGCCGGTCGGGCTCTCCCGAGAACTGCAGATGTACCGGGCGCCCGGTGCGGTTCACAAATGTGACCCGTTCACCGGTCACCGTCTCCAGCGTCTTCGGCTCCAGCCCGTCGCTCTCGATGACGACCTGCGACCCAGCGCCGGCGGGAACTGCTGCCGGCGCGACACCGGAGACGGCGACGGTGAGGGCCGCGAGCCACGGAAGATTCATCGATACTCCTCCAGCACCGGCTGCATCGTGAGCGACTGCCCACGGCGCCAGACCGTCACTGCAACGGCGTCACCGATCCGGTGCCGCTCGAGCGACTCGTGGAGATGGTGGAGATCCTTCACCGGCCGACCGTCGACCGCGATGATGACATCGCCGTCCTGCATGCCGGCCGCCGCCGCGTTACCGCCGTCCTCCACACGCGTGACGAGCGCGCCGCGTTCCATCGGCAGATCGTTGACGTAGGCGATCGCCGACGTGACACTGATGGCCCTGATCCCGAGCGACGGCCGAACCACGCGCCCCGTGGCGATGAGCTGTCGCATCACCGGTCTCGCCATCGCGCTGGGGATTGCGAAGCCGATGCCGTGGGCAGACGCAATGAGTGCCGTGTTGATACCGACGGCCTGACCGGCCAGGTTCAGCAGCGGTCCCCCCGAATTGCCGGGATTGATCGCCGCATCGGTCTGGATGAGGTTGTGAAGGGTCGGCAGTCCAGGCTCCTCCATCGACCGGCCGAGCGCACTCACGATGCCCGAGGTGACCGTGGGTCCGCCTTCGATCCAGAGAGGGCTGCCGATCGCCACGACCGTCTCACCGACGCTCACTCGCGCGCTATCGGCGAGGTCGAGCGCAGGCAAGTTCTCCGCGTCGATGCTCAGGACGGCGAGATCCGTGAAGCGATCGCCGCCGACGAGTCTCGCCCGAAACCGTCGCCCGTCGGTCAGCGTCACCCTGATCTCTTCCGTGCCCTCGACGACGTGATTGTTGGTGAGGATGTAGCCGCGCCGATCGACGATGAAGCCGGACCCGAGGCCGCGCGTGGGCACTGCCTGATTGAACTGGTTGCTCTCGATCTGCCGCGTCGTGATGCTGACGATCGCGGGCAGGACGCGGCGCACCATCGCGGGCACCACGTCGGGGCCGGCAAGGTGCGAGCGCGGCTCCGCCGGCGCCCCCGTCGTCAAGCACAGCATCACCGCGATGCTCGACGAGACGATCAGCCGGCGGCTCATCGCAGGCGAGACTCCAGCGGCGACGTTCGGTTCATCTGCGCTCTCCAATCTGCTCGTCTGCATGCGCTTCGGTCCGTGGAGGCGGACGGAATCAACCGTCCGCACCACGAGCGAACCCTGGCGACAGTGACGACGAACGGCTACGACAGGGAGGCGCTGAACTCGGGGGGCGGAACGAGGACGCCGAGCGACATCATGGTGAGTCGATCGAGAGAGAGGATCACCGCACTGCCTGCCGCGAGAAGTTCCACGACTGCGATTCGCGCAAGATTGTCCGAAACCGTGGCGACGCAGAGATGGACCGAGCCGGCATGATGATCACTGTCGCGCTCGCCGTCGAGCACACAGAACCCCACTCCGGCGAGAAGGATCAGCGTGACGATGATCACGCCTCGCGCCCTGTAGCCTGTCATCGGCAGATGACCTCTCATGCATCGGCCCCCACGCAGCTTCGAGCAACAAGACTGCCAATCACGGGCGGGGGCCGCACCGGGACAATGACCAGATATTTCGAGGTGTTCTCGCGCGGCGGCACCGGTGCACGGCCGGCGCACGGGGCCGAAGGTTGAGGCAGCGCCGCCCCAGTTGTGGCCGCCGCTCCCCGGTTGACCAGCCCCGGCACGCGTGGTACCCATCGAGACGGCCGAGTCCGAGCCTCGGTGGAGAGGTTCATGGCCTCAGGTGTGGGTCCTCGACCGATCACCGTTGTCATGATGATCTTCGCGGTCGTTGTGAGCCTTGCGTTGGTCATCCCGGGGCCTCGGCCGACCATGGCCGAGGCGACCTCGGACACACTGGTCTTCGCCGGATGCGATTCCAACGTCCCCGTCACCCGCCTCCTCGGCCGAATCTTCATGCGGAGACACCCGAACGTGAAGATTCGGATCGAGACGGTCGGCTCCACGAACGGCGTCGCCTTGGCAGCGGCCGGAACCGTGCACCTCGGCTTGGTCTCGCGTCCTCTCCGTGACGCCGAGAGAGGACCAGGGCTGACGTTCGTGCCGTACGCCACGACGCCGGTGGTGATCGCCGCCGCGTCAGACGTCACCGACACCGCGATCACGGCCGGTGATCTGGTGAGCTTCTATCGCGGAACGAAGTTCCAGTGGTCGAGCGGTCGTGAGATCGTTCTCGTCACCCGTGAGGACGGAGACAGTTCTGTCGCTGCCCTGAAGCGGCTCATGCCGGGCTTCGCCGAGGCCTATGCGAGTGGCTCGCATAGAGCCCACTGGACGGTCACATACAGCGAACCGATGATGCACGAAGCACTCCTCACGTTCCCGTTCGCGATCGGCCTGTCCGATCTCGGCACGATCACGCTCGAGCGACTTCCCATCAAGGCGCTTTCCATCGACGGGATTGCGCCGACGCTGGAGAACACCGCCAGCGGCCGATATCCCTTTACCAAGACCCTGGGCTTCGTGTGGCGCGAAGGCGTCCTCCCCGATTCCGCCCGGTCGTTCATCGACTTTGTCCGGTCGGCCGAAGGAGCAACGATCCTGACGTCCAGCGGATACCTGCCCGCTCGCTGAGCCGGCGACAGGCATCCGCCCTGCCGTCCTCGAAGCGCAGGCGCCACAACGCATCAGTGGCGATGGCCGCCGCCCGGTGATGGCGGGCTCATCGGCGGCGACGCGCGGTTCTCGCCGCCGATCGGCTCGTTCACGTCGATCCCGTCGCGCGCCAGATCCGCATCGCTCGCCTTCAGCGCGACGGTCCCCGCCGGATGCTGGTACCATCCCGGGTCCTCGTCGTAGCTCGTCAGGCCATCGCGCACCTTGATGATCGTGAGCAGACCGCCCATCGAGATGTAGTCACCGAACTGTCCCGTCGCGCCCTTCATCGAGATCGTGTTCGCGGGATACGGCATCACCTCCGCCATCTTCCCCATGTCCATGCCCGTGTGCCCCATCGTCATGTACCCCGGCAGCAGGGGACGCATCCGCTCGTCCAGGTTCCCGGGCTTGAGTCCCACCATGTTCGGCAGCTCGTGTCCCATCTGGTTCATGACGTGGTGGGTCATGTGGCAGTGAAAGCCCCAGTCGCCGGGTGCGTCGGCGATGAATTCGATGGTTCGCGTCTGCCCGACCGCGACCAGCACGGTGGTCTCCGGCCACTGGGCCGAGAGCGCGATGTCCTCTCCGTCGGTTGCACTGACGCGGAAGCGATGCCCGTGGATGTGCATCGGGTGATGATCGGTGGCCCCGAGGTTGCCGAGGCGGATCCTGACCCGATCGCCGGTCTTGCACACGAGCGGCGCCGTCGAGGGAAACACCTTGCCATTGATCGTGAGGACGTTGAAGTCCGTCATCTCGAGCGTGTTGGGCCGCCTCGTCCCCGGCGTCACGTCCCATTCGCTGATCATGAGCGAAAAGTCGCGATCTACACGGTAATCCGGGGACGGGTTCCTCGGGTGAATGACGACCATCCCGATCAGCCCCATGCCCATCTGCGTCATCTCGTCGTGATGGGAGTGGAACATGAACGTCCCGTGCTGTCGCACGGTCCATTCGTACTTCGCGGTCTCTCCGGGCCTGATGTACGGCTGGGTCAATCCCGCCACCCCGTCCATGCCATTCGGAAGAAAGATGCCATGCCAGTGAATCGACGTCGGCACCTCCAGCCGGTTCGTCACGTAGATCCGGACTCGCTCGCCCTCGACGGCCTCGATGACGGAGCTATTCACACGTCCGTTGTACCCCCAGCACGTCGCCCGGAGCCCCGGGTCAAAGGCGTGGTCAACCTCGCTGGCGATCACATGGAACACCTTCGCTCCCTCGACGACCTTGAACGGGAGCGCGGCGCCGTTCGGGACCACGACCGGCCGGTAGTGCTGTCCCGGCAATCCGGGCGGCAAGGGAGCCACGTCGACCGGTCCGCCGCTGTAGGTCCTGTCCCAGTACGGGCGGCCGCGGTCCGATGCCGGACGTCCCGGTGCCGGCTCGTATCGGGTCCCCGGAGCGCCGCGACCTTTCGCGTGGCTCCCGTGCGGCGAGACGATGCCGGTCGCAAGTGAGGCCGCACCGATGCCCAGTACCTGTCGCCGAGAAAGCCTATTCCCCATTGCCATTCTCCCTGGTGCTCGCTCGTCCGCTCGTTCCACCAGGCCGGATGCCCTCGGACATCGGCAGCCGACCGCTCAGGATGTGCTGCAGCTCAGCCCGGGCCACCCAGTAGTCCCGAAGCACCTCGACGTAGGCGACGCCTGTTTCGATCTGCTGCTGGCGATCACGGAGCAGCTCGAAGACGCCCAGCTGCATCGCGTTGTACTGGAGCTGCGCTTCGCTGACGATCCGCTCCTGCAAGGGCAGGAGAATGTCGCGGTAGTACCGCGCGCGGTCCCCTGCGCCTTGCAGTCGATCCAGCACCGCCCGCGCCGTGGAACGGACGCGCACGGCGAGCGCGTAGTACTCGTGCTGCACGCGTCGCAGCTCCGCGGCGCTGCGCGCGACTCGCGCCTGCCCCTGGTCGAAGACGGGAATCGGAACGGCGACCGACGGCCCCACTCCCCACACCTCGTCCGATTCCTTCTCCGCTGTCGCTCCGACCTCCAGCGACGGGATCAAGGCCGTCGCGCGGTCGTATCCGAGGCGCTGGCCCACGGCGGCGACGCGCTGCCTCGCATGCGCCAGGTCGAGGCTCCGCGTCACCGCACTCCGTTCGATGCCGTCGACGGGGAGCGGTTCCGCGGGAACATCGGGCAGGCGTTGCTCGATTTCCCACTCGGTATTCCTCCCCGACAGTCCCATCAGGATATTGAGCCGTTCGCGGCTCTGACGCGCGGCCACCTCGGCCGCCCGGAGCTCCAGCTTGGCGCGCTCCATCGCCGCGCGATCCCGAGCGAGGCCGAGATCCGTGATGTTTCCCGCCTCGTGCAGCCGCCGGCTCACGTCGAACGACGCGGTGAGCGCTTCCACGATCGCCGTGCGGAGCTCGAGCATCTGCTCGTCCGCCTGGTGTCGGTAGAAAGTCCCCCGGGCCTCCAGGACAAAGTCCAGCACCGCACCGGTCACCCGCAACTTGGCCTCCTCGAACTGCGCAGCCGCCACTCGCTTGCGGAGCGGAACGTAGAGCGCGTCCAGAAGGCCGAAGACCACGCCGAGCTGTAAATCCGGACGCACGGGTCCGAGGTGGAATGCCACGGAGGCGTCCAGGATCGGGTTTCGCAGCAGCCCCGCCTGGACCAGATCGGCCTGGGCCACCCCGAGGTCGCTGTACATGGCCTGAAGGTCGCGATTGTTCAGCAGGGCGATCTGGACGGCGTCGTCGGCCGTCAGCTTTCGCTGCAGCAGAGACCGCAGCCTCTCGGCGCTCTCGCTGTCCAGCTCCGTGCCCTGATTCCATGCGATCTTTGCCGAGTAGCGCTCCTCGACCGCCGCCGTGACCTCGGGAAAGCCGGCGCTGAGGTTCACCGACGCGCAGCCCGCGAAACCGGCGAGCAGAAGCAGCACCCCGACGATCGTCCGTTCTCTCACCCGACGGCTCCCTCTATGGCAGCTTTTCGAGCTCGATGATCGCCCGCCGCTCCACGTCGATCGTGAAGCGCACCTTGTCTCCTGGCTTGACCTTCACGAGCAGCGAGGGTGGGTCGATCCGGTAGCCCATCGTCATCGCCTCCATGAAGCCCTTGATCTCTCCGTGCTCGAGCACGATCTGCCCCGAGCTCGGCGTGGCCGCGATGACCTCTCCCTCACCGACCGCCGTCTTCGACGCAGCGCCTTCCTGCAATGCTTCCTGATTCCCACGCTGGCCCGCCGTCCCGCGCGAGTCCCCTCGGATTGACGCGACGTCGGACGGCGTATAGGCGAGCGTCCGGGACGCAGGCGCCTCACGCGCCGCCGGAGCCTCGGGATGCGCCGGATGGGCGGCGGTCAGAGGCGGCGGCCGATAGCTTGCGCACCCCGCCAGCACCAGGGATGCGGCGACGAGCACGGCACGGCACGTGCTCCCCCACATCGCCGACGCTCGCATCACTTCTGCAGCCTCTCGATGCTGGTGATCGCCTTCGCATCGGTGTCGATCGTGAAGCGCACCTGGTCCCCGGGGCTGACACGGGTCAGCAGGGATGGCGGACTGATCTTGTAGCCCATCGTCATCGGCCCCATGAACCCCTTGATCTCCCCGTGCTCGAGCACGATTTGCTGCTTCTCCGGACGCAGCGCGACGACGGTCCCCTCGCCGGTCACGGACTTGGGCTTGGGCTTGAGTTCCGGATGCTCACTGGCGATGTGCGGCCCACGATGGCCGGACAGCGTGTGGGAATAGGCGATGACGGCCCAGCGGTCCTCCATGGACAACTCGCTTTTCCAGGCCGGCATCGCGGACCCCTTCGACTTGAACGGCTCGACGAGGCCGCCCTCGCTCACCCGCCAGACCCAGTAGTTGCCCGCCATCTCGGCGACCATCTTGCCGTCGGTGAAATCGGCGGGCTTGAGCGGCAGATTGCTCGCGCCGGGGCCCTTCCCGTCGCCCTTCGCTCCGTGGCACAGCGCGCACTTGGCCGCGAAGATCTCCTGGCCCCTCGCGATCATCCTGGGGTCCGTCCAGACTCTGGCCGGGACGTGGGCATTGGCATAGGCGGCCGGGACCGCGGCGTGTACATGATCGCCGTGCGCGTGACCGGGGCCCCCGCCGGCGTAGGCCCCGGGAAACGTCGGTGCAAGCATCCCGATAACGGTGGCCGCCAGCGCGACTGGGCGGACGACGACGGACAGTCGTGTGCGAGTCACAGATCCCCTCCCGTTGGTGAACGGATTCGGCTACGGGGGACAAACCCCCGAGCAGCCTTCAGACTTCGGAGGCGTACATCCCGGCGAGAACGCTGTGGCTCAGATCAGGAGGGACGAGTGCAGCAGGAAGAGCGGGAGTCGACTTGCCAGCTTCGCTGGCTCTCCGAACGACTGAAGCGTCCTACCGACGGGCGACACGTCTACGATCGAGAATGTGACCGTCACGTCGAGTCCGATCCACGTGTGATGGAGCTGGCCGGACGTCGACGGTGCCGTCACCGCATCACAGAAGCCCGGCTGCGCGTGGCCGTTTTCCTCGGTCGAATGGTGAGACCCGTCCGAGTGGTGATGGGATGCCAACTCGACATAGGCGGGCAGCTCGCACACGTGACCGAGAACCAGAACCACGACAAGCAGCGGGAGGAGCCAGAGAGTGGGTGAGACGCGCGCAACGAGGCTGCGCATTGAAAGCGAGGCTACGTGACGGTTAGGCGCGTGTCAAGAAAGTTGCCTCCGAACGGTCCGTGCGCGCGCTGACTCGGGTCGGGGATTAGGTCATACACGCACCGATGGCGATCATCGTCACCATCCCACCGTCCAATCCACCATCTCGTCCGCTCCGCCTACACGGCAACCTTCGTCAGTTGGCCCGACTGAATCAGGTCCACGAGCAAATTCCACTCTTTGTGCGTCAGTATGGCGAGGTTGCCGTCTTCACCGATTTTCACGCCCGCCGGCGTAAGCTCGACTTCGGGGCAGTTCTCGCACTCGGTGCACAGGACGACCTTCATGGGATGACCCCCTTTTTCAGTCACTTCATACGCTCGAGGTGTGGGCAGACTGCGGCGGGCGCAGTCGTCCATCGCCGCCAGGTCTTACGGATGGCGGTCAACTCGTCACGCGTGGCGCTCAGATCTGCAAGCGCACGGTCGATGTTCGTCAGCTTCGCATCGACCAGCGCCCGGACGAGATCACATGGCGCGCGGCCCGAGCGACGCATGCGGACAATGTCCCGGATCTCTGCGACGGTGAAGCCCGCACGTCGAGCCTTGAGGATGAAGCTAACGACGGGCACGGCCTCAGCCCCGTACACCCGGTAACCCGCCTGAGTGCGTCTGGCCGGCGCAATGAGGCCGGCTGCCTCATAAAGTCTCAGCGCCTTTCGCGTCGTCCCGGTACGCTTTGCCAGCTCGCTTACGAGCATCCCGGCTACCGCCATGTCCGAAGGGTACGGGCGGCCCCTGGGGCCGGGTCAAGAACAACGTTCCACGATGTGGGCCGACTCCTCCACCGATCAACCCCCCATCACGCCACCTATCAATTCTTCTGGGTTCCGCGCTCTCCGTGAGGGCGCCAGTCTGGAAGCCGATCCCCGAGCAAAAGATCGAGGCCCTCTGGCGGTTGCAGGCAGGCGGTCATGTGGTGGCGATGGTCGGCGACGCGGCGATCGAGGCGGCGCATGTCGCGCTCATGTCCGACGACTGGAATGCTGTCGCCGAGGCGGTAAGGATCGTCCGGAGCGCGCTCCGGACGATCAAGCAGAACCTGGCGTTCACCGCCGGCCACAACGTCGTTGGCATGCTACTGGCCGCAACGGTCTGGTTGCCGCCGATCGCCGCCGCCGCAAGGCTGATGGAGCCGAGGTCATCGACAGCTTTCCGCGGCTTCCCTCAGAATCTCGATCGCTTCCTTGACGATATAGATCCCGATAGCAGCACCCGCGAAGACGTCGGGAAAGCGCGAATCACTCATGCGGACGAGCTCGCGGAAATCAACACCCCAGATTGGCAACGACGTCAGCGTGGGTAAAGATCCACGTGGCACGCAGTTGCGCCTCGCCGGTTCGAAACGGTCCGAGCAATCTAAGCACAGTGACATTCACGACGAGCGCTAGCGTGACGATTGCCAGCATGATTGCGCTTACCGGCTCACTGCCGTAAACGGCCCGGCGGCCCGCTTCGATCAGGACTCCGAGCCCGAGCAGGAGGAGCACGCTGCCACTCAGGCGCGCGGCGCCCCTCTTGAACGTCGCCGTTCGGCCTGTCGCGGCAATCGCAAGCGCGTACGCCATAGCGTCGGACAACACATCGAGTGCATCCGCCAGAAGCCCGGCGGAGTCGGCGAGCCAGCCCGCTGTGCCCTCGACAGCGGCCATCACCGCGTTCAGCCCGAGCCGCGACCGACCGCGAGCACACCGGCGGTGAGCACGGTCAGTGAGTTCTGCGACAAACTCTCGTCCGCGCTCACCCGTGTGTTCGTGAGCTACTTCGCCGATTGTGCCCGCTGCGCGTACTTCAGCATGATGTCGCCCATCGCCTTCATCATCTCGCCACGCATGGCCATCATCTCCGCCTGCTGCTTCGCGTCACCGCTCATCATCATCGGCATCATGCCCATCATCCCGCCGCCTATCATGCCCGACCCCATGCCTCCGCCCATCATTCCCGCCTGCCCCATCATCTGCCGACACATTTCCATGTGCTGCGCGTGATGGCCATCATGATCGTGACCAAGCGTCGTCCCCTTGGGCGCCGACGCCGGCGGATGGCTCCCTTGAGAACCCGCCTGCTGGGCCAAGGCGAACGCTGCGCTGCCGAGCATGAGAATGCCGACCAGACTGCACGTCATCACTCGCTTCATGATCACTCTCCTGAAACGCGGCTACTGTTGACGATACGCTCCTGACCTCATTGTTCCCGCGTTATCGGCGCAACGCTTTGACGATCAACATACCAGCAAGAGACCCGGCGAGCGTCCAGAGCCACATTCCGGTCATCATGCCGCCCATTCCATCCATCATCGCTAGCCACCAGAGCGTGTCCGGGCAGCTTCGGCCCGCAGAAAGAAGCTGCCCTCGGCGACCACCCGCTCGCCGGGCTCGACACCTTCGACCACCTCCACGAGAGCGCCCGATGACGGTCCGAGCTTCACAACCCGCTCGACGAAACGCGTGTCATCGCCGACGACGGTGACGTAGACGACGGCGCGGTCGCTGACCGATTGCACGGCGCTGCGTGGGATCACGATCCCCCTTCCGGGCGTCGGCGCGCTGAACTGGACGTCGAGGAACATTCCGAGTCGCAGCGAGCCATCCGTGTTTGGGACTTCGACTCGGACTTTCGCTGTCCGGCTTCCGGGATCTACTCTCGGATCGATGTATGACACTTTGCCGCGCACCTGCCGCGCCGCAGGCGGCACAG
Source organism: Candidatus Methylomirabilota bacterium (assembly GCA_036556545.1). Taxonomy (GTDB): domain Bacteria; phylum Methylomirabilota; class Methylomirabilia; order Rokubacteriales; family CSP1-6; genus AR12. The sequence goes on along the minus strand of DATBJF010000048.1, from coordinate 57,308 downwards.
TCACCGTCGCCTCCGACCCGACTCGCACGCCGGGAAAGTCTTTTTCGTAGAGGTCGCCGATCACCCACACCGTGCTGAGATCGGCGACGACGAACATCTCCTGACCGACCGCGAGCACTTGCCCCGGGTTGATCGACCGCGCGATCACTGTCCCGGAATTCGGCGATGAGATCGTCACCTCCGACACGACATCAGAGGATCGGCGAAGCGCGTCCACGCGATCGCGAGACAGTCCGAGTAGTATGATTCGCTGCCGAGCCGCGGCGAGCTCTGCCTCGCGTGCGCTATGGACGGCGACGATCTCCTCGTACTCCTGGCGGCTGGCAGCGCCGATCCGCACAAGGGCTTCGGTGCGCTCACGTTTCTGGTGATCGGCGTCGAGCATGGCCTGCGCCGCGAGATATTTCATCTGCGCGTCGGCGAGGTCGCTGCTGAAGATGACGGCGAGGGGTTGTCCGCGGGCAACTTGAGCCCCAAGCTCGGCGGCGACGGACCTCACGACGCCGCCGACCAGGGCGGTCGTCTTTGTTTCGCGATAGGCGTTGGACGCCACGGTCGCGGGCAGGCTGATCGAGGTGCGTGTCGCCTCGCGACGGGCCACCACGGTCTTGACCCCTGCTCGGGCGATCGCATCGGGCGTCAACGTGACTTCAACGGGCTCGCCCACGCTACTCGGCGGACCCGGTATCGCGGGAGCCGGCTCGGTGGTCAGCGCCGCAGGCGAGCTCGGACTGCGGTCTCGGGTACGCGCTCCGATCAGGAAGCCGACGAGCGACGCGACTGCCACCAGAGCGACAATACCGCCACCGAGGATGAGCCGACGGATCCGTGTCACCGCGGCCCCGGCCCGCCGATGGCGCGCTCGACTTCGACGGCCGCGTCCCACACCTGACGGAGGACGTCGGTATACCCGTTCTCGATCTCGACGAACCGTCGTTGCTCGGTGATCACGTCGAACAGCGTGGCGCGGCCCAATCGATAACTCTGGCGAATCACGTCGAGATTGGCTCTCGCGACGTTTCGCACGCCGCGATCGAAGAGCTCCGCGGCGCGCCATGTGGCCGCGTGCTGGGCGACCGCGGCTGCCAGCTCTTGCTGCGCGATGAGCAGCGCATAGTCGTGGCGCCGCTCGGCCGCCGTCGCCTCCGCCACCGCGGCGGCGACGTTGCCCTCGTTGCGGTTGCGTACTGGCAGCACGACGCTCACCCCAGCGCCGAAATAGTGAAAGACATCCTGGATCGGCCGTGTACCGCCGCTCGGCGTTAGCCCTCGAAGGTCGTAGCCCATGTCCTGGCGCTGATAACCGACATTGACACTGGCATCCCAGCGACCTTCGGCGCGCTCCTTCCGTATCTTCGCCCGGGCGATATCGATCTCGGACCGTGCGGCGCGCACGTCAGGCCGCTCCGGGAGTCGGCGCTCGGTGGTGTCTGCTACCGCGGGTGGAGCGGCGAGGTCGCCGCTCAGCGTTATCGGCCCGTCAGGCGGCATGCCGGCGAACGCGCGAAGTTGAAGCGTTAGCACGTCGGCACGACTCGCAAGAACGACGCGTGTGGCGTCGAGGCGGTTGACCTCGACGTGCATGAGGTTTTCCTCGATGGCGGGGGCCGCGCCTTGCCGTACACGCTCTCCAACCAGGGTCAGTGCTTCACGATTGACGCGCAGCAGATCGTCCGTGACACTGAGGCTTCGGCGGGCGGCGAGCACCTCGGCCGCCTTCATCCAGATGTCGGCTCGAAGTCGGCGCTCACGGTCGGCAAGCTGCGCGCGCCGGAGTGAAACTTCCTGCTCGGCGACGGCGACGCGCCCTTCTTTGCGACCGTTGAGATCGAGCGGCACCGTAAGCCCGACGCTGAAGTTGTTGTCCGGGCCGAGAGCCTTCTGGCCGCCGACCTCGAACATCGGGTTCGGCCGAAGCTCAGCCTGGCGAACGCGTGCCGCCGCCGCGTCGATCTCCGCCCGAATGGCGCGCAGCTCCGGATGGTTCGTCAGCGCGGTCTCCACGAGCTGCTCCACTGTGACGTCGGCCGGCACCTGGGCCCAAACGCGCCCGACGTTCAACAGCAGCGAGAAACTCACTGCGAGCAACGCGCGCCGCATCGCCGTTACCGAACAGGAACGGAGAACTTCGTCGAACCCTTGCCGGCCGGACCGTCCCACGTCACGGTCACCTGCCGGTCACCGTTATCCGGAAAGGAGATCGTTCCGCGGTACTGGCCAGGCGTCTTGTCAGCCTCGAGTCTGGCGCCCGCGAGCATTGGCGACATCCCGGGCATCGGCATGCTGGTGTTCAGCGTGACCTTGCCGACGTCGACCGCCTTTCCGTCTTTCGTGAAGGCCAAAACGAAGTCGTTCTTGCCGACCTTCCACTGGCCGGCCTCATTCATCACCGTGACGGTCATATCCTTCGCCTTCTGCGTCTTCACCGGCTTGAGATCGGCGGCGGCCACACCGCCGGCGACAAGCGTCGTCGTCATCGCTACGATCAACGCGACTGCACGCACCATTGCCTCCTCCTTTGTCGACTCAATGCCCGGTTGACGGGCTGGGTTCCAGCTCAGCACGCTCGGCACGTTGTGCGGCCCGCAGCTCTCGCTCGCGAAGCCAGTAGAAGATCACCGGCGTGACCAGCAGCACGTGAGCGAGTGAGCTGACCATGCCGCCCAGCACCGGCGTGGCGAGCGGCTTCATGACCTCGGCGCCCGTCGATGTGCTCCACATGATGGGCAGCAGACTGGCGACGACGGTAGAAACGGTCATCACTTTCGGGCGTAGTCTCAATAGTGCGCCTTCGGTGACCGCTTCGAGCAGCGCGGGAGGGGTCAGCCGTCCCCCCAGCGCGGCGCGCTTGGCCGCGACGGCTTCTTCCAGATAGATGACCATCACGACGGCCGTCTGGACCGCTGTCCCGAACAGCGCGATGAAGCCAACCCAGACGGCAACAGAAAAGTTGTAGCCGAGCGCATACAGCAGGTAGATGCCTCCGGAGAGCGCGAACGGCACCGCGAGCAGGACGTGGGCCGCCTCGAGGAACGAGCGATAGGTCAGGTAGAGTAGGAGGTAGATCACCAGCAGCACGATCGGGACCACGATCATCAGACGCTGGCGCGCGCGCAGCTCGTTCTCGTACTGTCCGCTCCACTCGATGTACGAGCCCGCCGGCAGCGCTACCGTTCGAGCGAGCGCGCCACGTGCTTCATCGACGAAACTCCCGACATCGCGGCCGCGCACATTGAGCAACACGGTCACGACCAGAAGGCCGTTCTCGCTTCCGATCATCGCAGGGCCTTCGACGCGACGAATCGCCGCGAGCTGGCCGAGCGGCACCTGAGTTCCGTTCGGCGCCGTCACGAGGACACCGGTGAGCGCTTCGGGGCTGGCGCGATAGGCGGCCGCGTACCGCACACGTACTGGGAATCGCTGGCGGCCCTCGATGGTCAGCGTCAGATTCGTTTCGCCCACGGCCGTCTCGATGACGTCCTGAATTGCCCCAACGCCGATCCCGTACCGTGCGGCGGCCTGCCGGTCGATCCGTATGTCCAGATACGGGGCGCCGCTCACCTGCTCGGCATAGACGTCTGCGGCGCCCGGAATCCGGCGCAGCGCGTCGGCGATGGCGCGCGCACGCTCCTCGAGAACCTTCAGGTCGCTGCCGAACACCTTCACGCCGACTTCGGAGCGGATGCCCGTTGTGAGCATGTTGATACGGTTGATGATCGGCTGCGTCCAGATGTTCGCGACACCGGGCAAGGCGGTGGCTTCGTCCAGCTCTGCAATGAGCTTTTCGCGCGTCATACCCGCACGCCACTGCGAGTGCGGTTTGAGACTCACGACCGTCTCCGTCATGTTCAGCGGCGCCGGGTCCGTCGACGTCTCCGCCCGCGCAATCTTCGCGACGACCCCGACGACCTCGGGTACGCGCGCGATGGCGGCATTCTGCTTCTTGGCGATCTCGATCGCCTGCGGCAAGCCGATCGCGGGATCGGTCACCGGCATGAACATGAGATCGCCTTCGTTGAGGGGCGGCATGAATTCCTTACCGATTCTTGGGATGAGCGCCACCGCTGCCGCGAAGACGAGCACCGCTCCGAGGACGGTAAGCGCCGGATGTCCGAGAGCCACTCGAAGAACCGGCCGGTACGCCGCCATGAGCGGACGCATGATCGGATTCGCGTCTTCGCCCCGGATCCGCCCGCCGATCAACAGGCTGCACAGCACTGGAACGAGCGTGACCGAAAGCAGGGCCGCGCCCGTCATCGCGAAGGTCTTGGTGAACGCGAGCGGGTGGAACAGCTTCCCTTCCTGCCCGGTGAGCGCGAACACCGGAATGAACGCGAGGATGATGATGGCCATCGAAAAGACAATCGGCCGTCCGACGAGACGCGTCGAGTCCAGCACGGTCTCGAGCACCCGTGCTCGGTTCCGTGGATTCACGCCACGCTTCTCGAGCAACCGGAACGCGTTCTCGGTGACGACGATGGCCGCGTCGACCAGGACGCCGATGGCGATAGCGATCCCGGCCAGCGACATGATGTTCGAGCTGATGCCGAGATAGCGCATGAGCAGGAACGCCGTGAGCACGGCGAGCGGCAGCGGAATGGTGACGATCAGGATCGAGCGCACGTGGAGCAGGAAAAGGACGTTGACGATCGTCACGACGATCGTCTCTTCGATGAGCGCGCGCCTCAGCGTCCCGACGGCCCGCCCGATGAGTGCGGAGCGGTCGTAGAATGGGACGATCCTCACGCCGGTAGGAAGGCCCGGCTGAAGCGCGGCGATCTTCTGCTTCACCGCCTTGATGACGTCGACGGTACTGACGCCGTAGCGGGCGACCACGACTCCACCCACGGCTTCGTCCGTGCCTTTGACGAGCGCGGCGGCCCGGAAGGCGTCGCCGACCTTGATGTCGGCGACCTGGCGAAGATAGATCGGCACTCCGTTTTCGGCGCCGATGACGACGCGCTCCAGATCGGCGATTCCTTCGATGAGTCCCAGGCCACGGATGACCGTCCATGTGCCACTACCCTCGACGACGTTGCCGCCGACATTGCGATTGCTCCGCATGACGGCATCGACGATGCCGGAGACCGGAAGCCGGTACGCCCGCATCCGGTTGGGATCGAGGTCGACCTGGTACTGGCGCACGACGCCGCCGACTGTGGCGACTTCGGCGACGCCGGGTACGGCGTTCAGCTGATATCGCACGTACCAGTCCTGCATCGAGCGCAGGTCTCGCAGCGAGTGGCCGCGGCCTTCGACCGTGTACCAGAACACGTGGCCCACGCCGGTCGCGTCCGGGCCGAGCGTCGGTGTCGTGCCCGCCGGCAACGTCTTGGCGAGCAGGTTCAGCCGTTCGAGGACCCGCGTGCGCGCGAAGTACAGGTCCGTGCCGTCTTCGAAGATCACATTGATCATCGAGAAGCCGAAGGCCGAGGACGATCGAACAACCCGAACGCCGGGCAGGCCCTGGAGACTCACGGTCAGCGGGTATGTGACCTGATCCTCGACTTCTTGCGGTGACCGGCCGGGCCAGTCGGTGAAGACGATCACCTGGTTGTCGGAGAGATCGGGAATTGCGTCGATCGGTGTCGTGATGAGCGCCCAGTACCCCCAGGCGCCCAGCAAGACAAACAGCGCGATCACCAGGAAGCGGTTCCTGAGTGATAGCTCGATCAACCAGTTGACCATGAGCCTCCACCGCCGCCTGGCACACGGCGAGAGTGCGCAGGCGGTCCCCTCGCGAAGTAACGACGTTGAGCGGACAGACTACGGGCTAGAGGGACCGGGAGAGCGGTCGAGGCGGAGGATCTTGGGTGCTGATGAGAGCGGTCGAAACGGAGTGCAGGACGGTCGGCGCGACGCCGACCGGACCCATCACTATCGGAACCTGCGGCGCGAGGCTAATCGCAGCGGTCGTGAGGCCGCAGGGCGTGTCGCACATCCAAGCGCAACTGTCGAACGCCATCCCGATCGGGCCCACAGCCGCCCAGAGGATGACGAAGGCATAAACCAACATGCGACGCCCAGTCGACATCGTGGAAAGCATAGCACGCGACACCTGCAGACTGCCCACGCGACTTACGAGGGTTGTTTCGTTGCGGCTTCCCCTCCTTCATCGGCTCCAGCGATTTGTTCGATATGAGGACAAACGCCCGCGCTCGGCCGCCGCAGTCGCCGCCACCTGCTCGACATCGCGGAGAGCTGAGTCCGGGTTTCCCTCAGATCCTTCAGCTCCGCTCGAATCTTCTTCAGCTTTGCTTCGATCACGCCCGAACGTGGTCGCAGGGCGGACGACCGGACTCCCAGCCGCTCGACGTCGGCGCGCCCGAAAGCAGCGGCGTCGCTCAAGGGTACATCTTCACCGGTGCGCCGACCGCCCGCCAGCCCGAGTGGCCGACGTTCATGTACTTGGCGTCGAACCCGGCCTCGCGCAGGACGACGGCGGTCCTGCAGCCGACGTGGAAGCCGTAGGCGCAGTACACGACGACGGGCTTCTCCTTGGAGAGCTCGCCCATCCACTCCTGAACCCGCTCCGGGTCACGCCATTCGACGCCCTCGGCGATGTCCTTGTCACGCGAGACGAAGTGCTTCGGCCGCGTGTCGACGAGCTGCACCTTGCCTTCGGCGAGCAGCGCTCGCACCTCCTCTACGCCGACGCCGGGTACGTCGCCGAACTCGGGCTGTACCAGCGGCCGCGGTGGCAGCGCCTTGGTCGCGTCCTCGAAGCGGCCGTCGACCGCCTGCCAGTCGACATTGCGCAGGAACGTGTCCACGTAGCCCCGCACGTTCGCCCCGAAATCGATGTGGTAGGCGTGCTCGTACATGTCGAGCGCGAGGATCGGAATGGCGCCCGCGATCGACTGGCTGTGGTCCGAGGCGTACTGGTTGATGAGCCTGCCGTCGCGCGGCACCCAGGACAGCAGCACCCAGCCCGAGCCACCGCCGAGCGCGTAGCCCATCGCGGAGAATTGGGTGCGCCAGTTCTGCACCGAGCCGAAGTCGCGCGTGAGCGCCTCCGCCATCGCTCTGGTCGGCCTGCCCTCGCCGCCCAGGCTCGCAAAATAGAGCTCGTGCAAAAGCGTGGAATTCAGCGCGATCAGCTCCTCGCGCTTGAGGCCATTGACCACGTGGCCGGGCGTCTTCGCCCAGTCGAGCGACTCGAGCTGTTCGGTGATGGCGTTCAGGCGCCTGACCGCCCCGCCGTAGTTGTTCTCGTAGTGGCTCTCCATCAGCTTGAGCGAGAGCCCGCTCAGCAGCCAGGGACGGCAGTAGATCTGTTTCAGCTGGTAACGCATGGCAAAGCCTCCATTGATTGACGTTGGTCTTTCAGGTGAACCTCGCTCAGAAGCCAGGGCCTCACGGAAGCACCGTCGTTTCGATGCGCCGCTTGGGCCACAACCTGGATGCCGCGCGAACGATGCGCAGCATCAGCGCGGGTCCCTGAGTATCGACGTGGTTCGCGGACTTCGCCTGCCGCGCCAGGCCGCGTAGCTCGGCCTCCCGGTACGCGTCGGCGATCCGGCACCTGACCACTGCGGCCTCGGGATCGATGTCCATCCACATGGTGACTTCTCCTTCTCAGGCTTGTTTTGGAGATCCGTAGGTGTCTTATGTTGCTGTATGAAACGTTAGTTTCTTCAGCTTGTCAAGCGACCATTGAGAATAGGCGAGGCGCTTGAAGCATTTACTCTAGATATTTCAGATACCTAGAGTGCATTAATGACCTCTGCTGAAAGTGGCGCGCCACCGCGTGCGGAGAGGTGGCGCTTGACATCGATATGAAACCTATGTTTCTTCTATGCCCATGTCAGAGCAACATCTCCTGCTCCTCCTGGTCGGGTTGCCGCCCCACCCGTCCAGCCTGCGCGTCCGGGTGTGGCGACGACTGCGCTCGCTGGGCGCCGTGCCGCTGAAGCGCTCGGCGTACCTGCTGCCCGACACAGCCGAGCGCTACGAGGACTTCCAGTGGCTCGCGCAGGAGATCGAGCGAGACGGGGGCGAGGCGACGCTCATCCGCGTTCAGCAGATCGAGAACGTCAGCCCCGGCGAGGTGCTCCGGCTATTTCACGAGCCGCGCGATCACGACTACAAACAGCTCGCGACGCGCTACCGCAAGCTCCTCCACGAGCTCGAGCGCACGAAGACCGACACGGCGCGCGCACGTATCCAGGGAGACATCGCCCGTCTCGCCAAGGACCATGAACGCATCCGGGACATCGACTTCTTCGACGCCCCGGGTGGCGCCGAGGTGAGGCGGCTTCAGGAGGCCATCGCAATGCGCAGCAGACGTCCGGAAACGCCACGCCGCGAGGAGCCGGCCACGCTCGACCTGACGAAGCTGCGGGGTCGACGGTGGGTCACCCGGCCGCGGCCGCACATCGACCGCATCGCCTCGGCGTGGCTCATCAAGCGGTTCATCGATCCCGACGCGACGTTTATCTTCGCGCCGCCGGAAGGATTCCCTCAGGACGCCGTCGCCTTCGACGCGCCGGGGGTCGACCTCACCCATCACGGCGAGGACTGCACGTTCGAGACGCTGGTCAAGCGAGCCCGTCTGCGCGACCGCCGGCTCACCCGCCTCGCCGAGCTGGTCCACGAGGCCGACCTTCGCGATGGCAAGTTTCCCAATGACGAGGCACGCGGCATCGACCTGGCGATCCGGGCGCTCCTCGCCGCCTCGCCCGATGACCAGCAGGTACTGACGCAAGGCATGGCGCTGTTCGAAGGCTTGTATGCCACCACCTCCAAGAAAGGCGCGTGACTCATGCTGATCCTGTCGCGCGGAGACGTGATGGATCTCCTCACGCTCGACATCTGCATCGATGCCGTCGAGCGCGCGTTCCGACTCCACGCCGAGCAGCGGACCTTCGGCCCCCGCGTGCTGGGCCTGCCGACGGAGGACGGCGGCTTCCACATCAAGGTCGCCGGTCTGCGGGGCGAGCGAAGCTACTTCGCTGCGAAGACCAACGGCAATTTTCCGAACAACACGCGCCGCTTCAAACTGCCGACCATACAGGGGACGGTGTTCCTCGCCGACGCGACCAACGGCACCCCGTTGGCCGTGATGGAGTCGGGCAGCATCACCATGTTGCGGACAGGCGCCGCCACGGCCGTGGCCGCGAAGTTCCTGGCGCGCCCCGATTCGAGGACCGCGACCGTCGTCGGGTGTGGCGTGCAGGGCGAGATTCAGCTCGCCGCCATCAACGCCGTCCTCCCCCTGGAGCGTGCCCTGCTGCTCGATACCGATCAGGACCGGGCTGAGGAGGCGGCGGCCCGGGCGACGACGCGCCTCGCGTTGCGCGCGGAAGCCGCGAAAGATTTGCGTCAGGCCTTGCGGGAGAGCGACATCCTGATCACGTGTACGCCGGCGCGGCGCGCGTTCGTGATGGCTGCGGACGTGGCTCCGGGCACATTCATTGGCGCCGTCGGCGCGGACAGCCAGGGCAAGCAAGAGATCGAGCCGAAGCTCCTCGCGACCGCGACGCTCGTCGTCGACGTCGTCGAGCAGTGTGCCGAGATCGGTGAGCTTCAGCACGCACTGGCCGGCGGTCTGATGACGCGCGAGCAGGTGCACGCCGAGCTCGCCGACGTCGTGGCGGGGCGTCGGCCGGGTCGCACGCGCCGCGACGAGATCACGATCTTCGACAGCAGCGGAACGGCCCTGCAAGATGTGGCCGCCGCCATCGCCGTCTACGAAAAAGCGCGCGCGTCCGGACGCGGGACGGACGTCGCGCTCGATGATTCGCCAACGGCCTCACTCAGACAAGGAGCGTCACCATGAAATGGATCACTCGCGAGCGTGCTCGGGTGGATCGCATCGCCTGCCCGTGGCTGATCAGTCGCTTCATCGATCCGAAGCCTGAGTTCCTGTTCGTTCCCGCCAAAGAGGTGCTGACGGCGGCGAAGCGGGAAAATGCGATTCCCTACGACATTCCGGACGTCGAGCTCGGGCACCGAGGTCCGCTGTGTTCGTTCGACGCGTTCATCGACCGATACGAGCTCGCCGATCCCGCGCTTGCCGCACTCGCCAAGACGGTCCGCGGCGCAGATACCGACGACCGCCGCCTGACGCCCGAGTCCCCGGGCCTGTATGCCGCCGCGACCGGCTTCCAGGCGATCAGCCGCGACGACTTCGACAACATGGCTCGGCAGTTTCCGATGTACGACGCCCTCTACGAGTATTCGCGCATGCAGACGGGGTCGGCACCGCAGCCGTTGCGAGTGCTGTTCGTTTGCCTCCACGGCGCGGCGAAGAGTGTGATCGCGGCCGCGCATTTCCGACGCCTGGTCCAGGCGCGCGGACTCTCGGTCGGCGCCGTCGCCGCCGGCACCGAGCCCGACCCGCAGCTAGCCCCGGGCGCTGTGAAGGGTCTCACCGGCGACGGCCTCCAGCCGACACCGGCCCGTCCCCGTCCCGTGACGCTGTACGACCTCCAGGGCGCCATGCGCGTCGTGAGCTTCGGCTGCGACGTCACGCCGCGCCAGGGACAGCGTGTCGATCGGTGGGATGTTCCGGCTGTGAGTGACGGCTACGAGGCCGCGCGCGATCGCATCGTGGCGAACGTCGAGCGCCTGGTGGCCGAGCTGGCTGGCAAACGCTGACGTGGCGCTCCGGCATCTCGGCTTCGTCGATCTGCCGCCGAATGCGAAAGCCGGCGGCTTCGATCATGCGGCGGTGCACGAGCCGACGGGACGCGTCTACGTCGCCCACACGGCGAACGACGTCGTCGACGTGATCGACATCACCGCTCAGCGATACGTCCGGTCTGTTCCCGGCCTGCCCGCTGTCGCGGGCGCGCTGGTCGGCGCGCCGGATCTGGTGTTCACGTCGAACCGCGGAGAGAACACCGTCGGAGTTTTCACGACCGCCGACGTCCCGCGCGTGGAAAAGATCGCGGTAGGGATTCGACCGAATGGCCTGGCGTATGATCCTCGCCGATCGCGACTTCTTGTTGCGCACGTCGGCGATCCTGCCATCGCCGGGTCGTTCACGGTTTCGATCGTCGACGTCCGGGCTCGCAAGCGTGTCGCCGACGTCGGCGTTCCCGGACGGACGCGGTGGGCCGTGTACGATCCGGCGAGCGATGCGTTCCATGTCAACATCGCCGATCCGCCGCAGATCATCGTCGTCGAATCCGGTGACCCGGTTCGCATCCGGCGACACGTCGCCATCCCGCATGCCGGCCCGCATGGCCTCGACATCGACGTCGTCAGCCGTCGGTTGTTCTGCGCATGTGACGCCGGTGTTCTCGTTGGCGTCGATGCGGACACGGGCAAGCTCCTGGAGACGCATCCGATCGGCGGAGTACCGGACGTCGTCTTCTTCAATCCCGGCCTCGCCCGGCTCTACCTCGCGATCGGGGACCCCGGCGTCATCGAAGTCTTCGACACAGTGCGGCTGAATCGTCGGGAGACGGTGGCTACCGAAGCCGGCGCCCACACGCTGTCATTCGACGCGACCCGGAACATCGTCTGCGCGTTCTTGCCACGAAGCCACCGCGCCGCGGTCTACGCGGACGGCGCTTAGTCTCGTATCGACGAGTTGCAGCCGCCGAGGCGCTGCAACGCAGGAGACATCGATGAGCACGGTCGAGCGAGCGTTAGCCGGGAATCCAGCAGGTCTTGGCGCCTTCGTCCGGTACTTCCTCTACCTGGGCAGCCTCGGGTTCGGTGGCCCGGTCGCCCTCGCGGGCTTCATGCACCGTGATCTGGTCGAGGACCGCCGGTGGGTGTCCGAGGAGGAGTACCGGCTCGGTATGGCGCTGGCGCAGATCATGCCGGGCCCACTGGCCGCGCAGCTCGCCATCGCACTGGGATACTTCCGCCACGGCATGATCGGCGCGACAGCGGTAGGGCTCGCGTTCGTCGTACCGTCATTCTTCATGGTGGTCGCGATCTCGATGGCATACGTCCGGTTCGGTGGGCTGTGGTGGATGCAGGCCCTGTTCTATGGCATCGGCGCCGCCGTGATTGCGATCATCGCGATCGCCGCCTACAAGCTTTCGCGCTCCACTAACAAGCGCGATCCGATGCTCTGGGCCATCTTCGGCGCGCTCGCGTTTGTGACCGTCTGGGCGCAGGCCGAGCTTGCCGAATTCTTCGTGATCGCCGGCATGGTCGTCCTGTTCGCACGCGCCTGGCCGGGTCGACGGCACGCGATCCTGATGGCGCTGAGCGGTGGCGCCGTCGTTGGGGCGATTTGGCTGATCGAGCGCTGGTTCCTGAGCCTCGGCGTCAGCGGCCAGCACGTCGTACTGCAGATCCTCCTCTTTTTCACCAAGGCCGGCGCCTTCGTGTTCGGCAGCGGCCTCGCCATCGTCCCGTTCCTCCATCAGGGCGTGGTCCAGCAATTCGGCTGGCTCAACGAGCAGCAGTTCCTCGACGCCGTCGCCGTCGCGATGATCACACCCGGGCCGGTGGTCATCACCGTCGTCTTCATCGGCTTCCTCGTCGCTGGCGCGCTGGGCGCGATCGCCGCCGCGATCGGGATCTTTTTCCCCGTGTACGTCTTCACGGTCATTCCCGCGCCGTGGTTCAGTCGCAACCGGGACAACGCGCAGCTGAAGGCGTTCGTCCAGGGGGCGACGGCGGCGGCGACGGGCGCGCTGAGCGGCGCCGTCGTCGTCATCTCGGTGCGCGCGATCTACGACGTCCCAACCGTGCTCATCGCGCTCGTGAGCTTCGGCATTCTCTGGCGCTACAAGGTTCCCGAGCCCATCCTCGTGGTCGCGGCCGCGGTCGTCGGGCTGGTCGTATGGCCTCTGATGAGAGGCGCCTGACGTGACGACCACCACCACGACGGTCGTGCGCGGCCGCCACGTCATCGTCAGTGCCCGTGCCGGTGATGGATATCCGGAGAGTGTGGATGGCGGTGGCGCAGCGGCTCGTGGGTATGTCGGTGCGAATGCGGCTCACCCGGCGGCGTCGCCGCGTCGTGGTCGTGCTGGTTGTGCTCCGCTTCCGCGGCCGAGACACGCGAGAGTCCGAACTTCAGCAGAACCGGAGCGATAAGCCCGCCGGTGAGGATTGCGGCGGCGAGCCACCCCCAGTCGTGCGGCCCAACCGCGGCTTCGCGCGCATACGCGCGTGATCGCAGAGCGCGCGCGGCGCGGTAGGCGTTCAGCGAGACACCCGAGCCGAGGTACAGCAGTCCTGCGATCAGCCAGGGATCTGCCACGGCCAGCAGCGCCTTACTGGCGGGCGCGCTGATACCGAAGAGCGCCGCCGCACCGAGCGCGAACCTTACAGACAGCCGATCGTTTGGCGACCGACTTCCCTGGCTCACACGCCGAGTCTACGGCGGCAGACCTGCCGCAGGTATCGAACCAATCGCGCCGCACTCGACGCCGGGGATGCGGAGCCCTGGCGCGAACGACTCGCCAGCGCCCGTCCGACCGCCTGCGGAACGGCCGAAGCGCTCAGCTCACGGCTTGATGTTCTGGTTCAGGTGGAAGACGTTGTCGGGATCGTACTTCTGCTTGATCTCGCGCAGCCGCTTCCAGTTGGGCCCGAAGGCGGCCGGACACCGCGTCGGCGTCGCCGACCTCGTCACCGTTCAGATAGTTCGCGTAGCGCCCGGCGCTGAAGTGCGGACCCATCGCGGCATACACGTCCCGCGTCCACGCGACGTTGGCAGCGGTCGTCCCCGGGCCCGATCACGTCCATGACCGGCGAGCCGAAGCGCCGGATCGGCGCGACGGCCTTCTCGCCGGCCTCCAGGCTTCCGGCGTAACACACGGCGACCACGGCGATCTTCGCGCCCGAGCCATCGGGCGCGTGGAGCACGCCGGCGAACGCGATGAGCTCGTCGGGCAGCGATTCGGTGAAGTCGCGATAGAAGCGAAGGACGTCGCGGGGGGCGGCGAACGGATGCGCGACCAGACCGGCGATCAGATTGGGACCCACCGGATACACCTCGTACTCGAGCCACGTGGCGACACCGAAGTTGCCGCCGCCACCGCGCACGGCCCAGAAGAGGTCGGGATGATCGTCTGCGCTCGCGCGCACCACTTCGCCGGTCGCCGTGACGAGCTCGACGGCACGAAGGCTGTCGACCGCCATGCCGTGCTTGCCCATCAGCCAGCCGAGGCCGCCGCCGAGCGTCAAGCCGCCGACGCCTGTGCTCGACACCACGCCCCCGGTGCTCGCGAGGCCGTAGAGCTGCGTCTGTCGGTTGTAGTCACCCCAGGTCGCGCCACCCTGGGTGCGCGCCCGGCGCGCGCGCGGTTCGACGTGCACGCCCCGCATCGGGGACAGGTCGATCATGAGCCCGCCGTCGCAGACGGCATTGCCGGCGACGTTATGGCCGCCGCCACGGACGGAGATCTCGAGATTGCGCTCGCGGGCGAAGCGCACCGCCGCCTGCACGTCGGCGGTGCCGTGACAGCGGACCACGAAATCCGGTGCCGCGCGATCCTCCAGGGCGGCCCATGCCCGGGCGTCGTGTCCGACTCACGGCAGAATTGCCGACGCGTGCTTGTCGGACCGCGCGGGCCGGGCGCGGGCTTCTCGCGCATGGGTGCTGTATGCTCCGCACCCGAGGAGCGACATCCGCATGCGCAAGCTGCTCAGTGCCGTCACCGGAGTATAGCTACGAGTCACACAGGATCACGAAGGGCATTCCTCGTCTCTGCCGCCGCCTTCCTGACCGCCCCGCTCGCCGCCGGCGAGCCGAAGGGCAGGGCATACCGGATCGGCGTGCTGGAGAGCATCGGGGAGCAGCAGAACGCTCGCAACCTGGACGCCTTCCGTCGAGCGCTCCGGGGGCTCGGATACGTGGAGGGTGTGAGCTACGCCATCGAGTACCGCTCGGCTGACGGGCGGGCTGAGCGGTTTCCCGATCTCGCGACTGAGCTGGTCCAGCTCAACGTCGACGTCATCGTGACGAGAGGCACGCCGGCCGCTTTCGCGGCGCGACGGGCTACCGGAACCATTCCCATCGTGATGGCGTCGAGCGGCGACCCGGCTGCGGAGGGTATCGTCGCGAGATTGCCTCGGCCAGGTGGCAACGTCACGGGGTTTCATACGATGGCTCCGCCGGAAGTCGCGGGCCGGCGGCTGAAGTTCCTCAAGGAGGCGCTGCCCGGATCATCGCGCGTCGGCGTCTTCTGCAATCCGGCCACGCACCATACGCCGCTACTCGTGCGGGAGATGGAGAAGGTCGCTCGTGCGATGGCGATACGGCTCGAGACATTCGAGGTTCGGGGCGCCGAGGATCTCGAGCGCTCGTTCGAGGCGGCGCTCCTGCGCCAGATCGATTCGCTGGTGACCGTCGAAGACTATCTGATCGTCACTCATCGGACGCGGATCGTGAGCTTCGCAGCGGCGAGCCGGCTGCCGGCCATCCATGGACTCAGAGAGTTCGTGGAGGCCGGCGGGCTGATGGCGTATGGAATCGACCGTGAGGATCTATTTCGTCGCTCGGCGGTCTACGTTCACCGGATCCTCGAGGGCGCCTATCCGGCAGACCTTCCCGTAGAGGCACCGACGAAGTTCGAGCTTGTCATCAACCTCAAGGCGGCCAAGACGCTGGGCCTGACGTTCCCACCGTCTCTGCTATCGCAGGCGGATCACCTGATCGATTGAGCGGCGCACGATGGTCGCATCAGCGCTGCCCACGTCCGATGTGGGGGGATCGACTCCTCCTTGATGCAAGCATCCGCGCCCGTCACGCAGCGCACGTTACAGCTTGCCGGCCTCGGGCCAGGCCACAAGGTGCTCGACATCGCCGCGGGCACGGGTGACCACGTAGACGGTGGTCGGTCGAGAATCACGAGCTGCAGGCGGTCCGCATGGCGGTCCTCATGCGCGAGTCGGTGGCCGCGCGCGCCCGCACATGGGACAAGCGCGGCTATGCGCTCGGCTCGAAGAAGGTCCGTTAACCGCGTCGCACTCTACAGTCTGCCGCAGCCGGGTCGGGGGCCTCGCATCGCGGGCTCCCCGACTCACATCCCAGTCCCCTCTCAGCAGAACGCCGGCACCACCGCCTCCAGTTTTTTCCGCAGATCGGACCCGAGCTTCTCGACGGTACCGAGGAAGTTGGGATGTGTGATGCCCGAACCGATGAACGTCCAGCGGAGCGCCTTTAGTTGGACTTCGGCGAACCGCTCACGCTCTTCGGCGGTCAGCTGGCGCCCCGTCGCCTGTTCGAAACTCTTCAGGTCAAGCTGCGTCTGCTGCTGCAGGCCAGCATCGATGAACGCGCCGATCTCGAGGTATTC
Source organism: Candidatus Methylomirabilota bacterium (assembly GCA_036556545.1). Taxonomy (GTDB): domain Bacteria; phylum Methylomirabilota; class Methylomirabilia; order Rokubacteriales; family CSP1-6; genus AR12. The sequence goes on along the minus strand of DATBJF010000048.1, from coordinate 41,088 downwards.
GTCCATGGCCTTGCGGACATCCGGGTGCCGCGGTGGCGGCGAGCTCCTCGACCATCAGCGTGTGGAGCTTTGTGTGCTGCGCCTCTTCCAACCAATGGTGCTTCAGCAGGCTCTTGAACTGAGCATCCAGGCGCTGATCATCCTGGATCGATTCGACGTAGTGCGCCTGGACGAACCACTCGATATGCAGTGTCAGCAACGCCACCGCGAGTGGGCTGTAGGAGAGTACCTTTGCTGCGACCGCCTCCGGAGGTCCAATCACTTCGCAGCGCTGGCCGAAGCCGGCGTCGAACTCCTCGCGGAATCGCTTGAAGAGCTGGATGTGCTTGGCCTCTTCGCTCGCGAACTGTATGAGCACCCGTGTCCGATAATCGTCAGCCGCCAGCCGCGGCCGCGCGTGATCGAGCACGAACGGAAGGATGAACTCCTCTACGAGCCCGAACATGACGAGATAGCCGAGACCGCGGATCTCGTTTAGCGTTCGCTGCTCGTCCCGCGAAAGAAAATCCAGCTTTCTGACCCCCGCCAGGGACTCGGGCAGAAACGGCTTTGCGAAGTCCAGCCGCTTGTCGCCGCCGATGATGTCTTCGATCTTCCAGTTGACCCGCTGTGCCGGAGCGCGAATGGCGGCCGGGCATGAGGAGGGTACGGATGGCATGAAGCGATGTCAACAAAGGCAGCCGGCAGTAGACCAACCCCCTATCACGTCACCCTATCCCGACCCTCTCCCCTACCCTATACGGGCACCTTTTTCAGCTCGCCGGATCGGATGAGATCAACAAGAAGGTTCCACTCTGTGTGCGTCAGTATGGCAAGGTTGCCTTCTTCGCCTATCCTCACGCCAGTCGGCGTCAGCTCGACTTCGGGGCAGTTCTCGCATTCCGTACACAGGACCACTTTCATCGGTTCTTCTCCTTGTCGTGTCACTTCATTCGCTCGATATGCGGGCACACCGTCCCTGAGGCACTTGGCAGCTTACGCCAGCTCTTCCGGATGGCCGTTAACTCGTCACGAGCCGTCTTCAGATCTGCAAGCGCATGCTCAAGATTCATCAGCTTCGTATCGATCAAAGTTCGGACGTGGTCGCAAGGAGCGCGGCCGGAGCGCGTAAGCGGACGATGCCACGGATCTCGGCCACTGTGAATCCTGCCCGCCGAGCCTTGAGGATGAAACTCACGGCAGGTACGACCTCGGCGCCATACAGGCGGTACCCCCCCTCCGTCCGCCCGTCCGGTGCGATCAGAGCGGCTGCCTCGTAGAGCCGTAGGGCCTTTCGCGTCGTACCAGTGCGCTTGGCCAGCTCGCTGACGAGTATGCCGGGCGTACAGGGTGGCCCCAGGGGCCGGGTCAAGGGGTATCAGGGCCACCCTTTATCCACCCATGACGGCACCTCCCCGCTTTCGGCTGGCGGCTACCGCTGAACGGAATAGTTAGACGTCGTGCAGCGTAAGCACCCCCGTCTGTGACGGGGCCCCAACGGGAACCGCCCTGATGGCTGTTCACCGCTGAACCTTCCGTCCGACGCCATCGCATTCAACGCGCTCTGTCGTTGACAACGTTTGGCAGTAGGCGTAACGCAGGGTCGATGCGACGACCGACGAGGCGGTTCGAGTACTACGCGACTTGGGATCTCTGGGTCGGCGTCGTTGTGCCGTCGATCATCGCAGCCCTTGTCCTCGGCGGGACCATCATCGCTCCGGTTCGGGCGGGCCAGGACGTCGGACGCTGGGCCACGATCGTGTTCGTCGCCGGGGTGCTGTTCGGCTTCGTGTCCATCATGGCCGCGAGACCGTGCCTCGCCGAGTTGCACCGGCGGGGGCAATGGACCCCTCTACCGATGGGCCGTCACGTGTACCTCGAGGCTCTGGCCGTCACGTCGCTCATTGGCGTACTGACGCTCGCGCTCCTCTTCGGCGCTTGGTTCGTGTGGTCCCTAACGTCGCTGTGACACGGCCGATGTCATGGCGGTGCCGCCGGACAGCGTTCATCCTGAAGGTCGCGACGACGCGACCGGAACCGCGCGGGCTGGGACTTACTGAGTCGAACCGGAAAAACGCGTCTTACGAAGTTTTCAGAGCACCAAACGCGACGGCGTTAAACCTCAACGAAAGAACTTGGTGACCCCCACGGGATTCAGCGGGTTTTGCTTTTCTAAGCGTGTACGGCCTCGACAACGGTGTGCGGAAACGGCGGTCCCGTAGGCACCAGCCTCGTCACACGAAAGCCGCTCTTTTCCAGCAAAGCGCGATATTCCTGCTCCGTACGCTCTCGACCTGGAGTAAGCACCATCATATTCAGGTCCGCAAAGAACGGCGCAAGGGCCGGGATCGGTACTTTTTCGGCCCGGTTGGGCAGGATCCTTTCAATGATCAGTAACTTGCTATCGGCTCCCATGGCGGCATGACAGCTGTTGAGAATCTGAAGACTTCGACTGTCATCCCAGTCATGAATGATCCATTTGAGGACGTATGCGTCTCCTCCGGACGTGACTTCCTTGAAGAAGTCTCCGGCATCGAGGCGGCATCGACGTTCCACGCCCGCGGTCCGAATCAGCGCTCTGGCGACGTCGATAACAGCCGGGATGTCGAAGAGCACCCCGTGCATCCCGGGATAGGCCGTTAAGATGGCGGCCATCAGCGCTCCTTGGCCACCGCCGACGTCAACGATGGTCTGGATACCGGTGAAGTCGTAAGCAGCCAGCAGGCTCGCGTGAACCGGCGCAGTGAGGGCTGACATGGCGTTGTTGAAAATCGCTGCGCCCTCAGGATCGCTGGCGGCACGCTGAGCGAATGCATCCTCAGCATCCCGTCTGATAGGACGTCCGGTCGTCACCGCGTCGATTAAATTGCCCCAGAGTGTCCAATGGCGATGATCACCGAAGAAAATGGCCGCGGCACGCAGAGAATCCGGTGCTCGGCTTCGAAGAAGAGTGCCCGCCGGCAACAAGGCAAACCTTCCGTCAGCCGCTTCCTCAAGAATACCGACGCTCGCGAGTGCCCGCATCAAGCGATGAAGTGACTCGGGAGGAACACCGACCACTTGCGCAATCGAACTGCTGCTTCTGGCGCCCTCCTCCAAATAATCGGCGATGCCGAGCTTAGCGGCCACACAAACAGCCTGTGTTACGCGGTAGCCCAAGATTGCCTCGAAGAGCAGTGTGGCGGCACCCGGCGATTCCATATACGGTCTCCTCGATAGGTCTCCTCGCCTAAGCCGAGTCGGGTGACACAGACACGAAGAACGTAGCGTGGTTCAGCGCGAACTTTAGCATAGCCGCTGGATGACCGGTCCATCCGAAATCGCCGCCACTCACCATGAGGTATTCGCCAGAATGCAAGAGCGAACGCGCGGTCGTCGACCTGAATGGAGAGTTACCGGCTGGCCCCAGCGAGATTCGATGTCGGGCATGACGATTGACAATGCGGACACCCTGCGCACAATAGGCCCACGTCGCCGACGACCCGTGATCGGCTTCCGCCTCTTGGAATCGTCCGAGCCGAGAGAGGGGGATCGCTCATGATCCGACGCGTCGCTCTTGCCCTCGTCCCCGGGCTCGTGGTCCTGTTGCTCGCCGCGCCCGTCGGCGGCGTCGAGACGCCCAGGCGGGGCGGGATCCTTCGCATCGCTGACCGCGAACCGCCGAACCTCGACCCCCATCTCAACTTGAGCTTTCTCACCCACTCCTGGGCGAGCATGGTCTACAGCCAGCTCGTCCGCTACGCGCACGGGCCCGAACAAAACAGCCCGGCTGACTTCTCGATCGTCCCCGACCTCGCCGAGAAGTGGGTGCAGAAGAGCCCGACCGTCATTACGTTCACGCTCCGGAAGGGCGCGCACTTCCACGACAAGCCGCCCGTCAACGGGCGCGAGGTGACCGCGCACGACGTCAAGTACTCCATTCAGCGATTCATGGCCAGATCTCCGCTCCGCACACGTCTCGACGTCGTCAAGTGGATTGACGTCCTCGACCGCTACACCCTGGAAGTCGGCCTGAAGCACCCTTTCGCGCCGTTCCTCAACCACCTGGCCGCCGCGATGCAGGTGCCGATCCTGCCGAGGGAGGTCGAGAGAGAGTTCGAGGACTTCAACCGCCCAGAGGCGATGATCGGCAGCGGTCCGTTCATACTCAAGTCGTACCAGAAGGGTGTCCGGATCGCCTTCGAGCGCAACCCCAATTACTACGCGAACGCCCTGCCCTACCTCGACGGTGTCGTGATCGAGATCACCCCGGACGCCGCTGCCCGGCTCTCGCTGCTCCGAGCGGGGCAGGTCGACCTCGGACACATCTGGGGGTTTCTCTCCGCAAAAGAGGTTACGTCCATCAAGCAGACGAATCCTGACATCGTCTCGACATCGACCGTGACGATGATCAGCGCCATCATCTACTTCCGCACCGATCACCCCCCCTTCAACGACCTTCGCGTGCGGCGCGCCATATCACTCGCCATCGACCGTAAGTCCTGGAACGACTCAATGTTCGCCGGCGAAGGCTGCATCGACGCCGGGCCGGTGCCGTGCATGATGAAGGACTGGAAGCTTCCAGCCGCGCAGATGGATCCCGCCCAAACGAAGTATCTGGTGGGGTATGACCCGGTCGAGGCCAAGCGACTCTTAGCCGACGCGGGCTACCCGAATGGGTTCGCCGTCTCGATGCACTACTGGCCCGGATACATCGAGCCGTTCCGAACCTACTACGACCGCGTCGCCGACAGCCTTGCGACGATCGGCGTCACGGTTGACCTGAAGCCCGAGACATATGGCACATACATCTCCAGTACGTATCTCGGCAAATACAAGGGGATCGCGATTGGCCCACAGTTTCCCGGCAATGAGGTGGACGACTGGCTCTACGGCCATTTCTTTCCGGATCAGTTCCACAATACGAGCCACGTGCGAGTGCCCTGGCGAAGATGGGAACTTACGTCTCCGGGGGATCGTGACGCTGAGCTCAACGAGATGCTCACCGCTCAGCGACGCGAACGGGACCCGCAGCGACGCCTTGCCATCGTCTATGACATCCAGCGCTACCTCGCGGACAAGGCCTACTACGTCTATCTCCCGTCCTGGCCTCAGCCCATTGCCTACGCGCCGCGCGTGAAAGGCCTCAAATACCACGACGGCTTCTCGCTCGGCCAGCGATTGATGTTTACCTGGCTTGAGCGGTAAGCCGTCGCCGGCTGGCCCGAGGCTATATCAGCGAGCTTTTGGGTTATGAGTTCGAAGCGGCGGCGGATCTATCGAAACCATCGCCAGTAGCTTTCGTTTGATCGGGCGATCCATTTGTCGATATACCTGATCCAGTGCTCAACGTCCTCGGGACGGCTGCTGAATATCAGGCGGCCCCGTTGAAACATCACCCGTTCGGAAATCGCGACGCTCGACGATCCGCCCGGATCGTTGTGAAACGCGATAATCCACTCTCGAGGAGGCTCTGCCGTCAGCGGCACGTCCCAATCGCAGCCGTTCTGCGTCGTGGGTGGGCCCGCCCGCCTGATATCGGTAAAGCTAGCCGGCAACGGCGACATGTGTCGCAGCCTCCATCGCAGGACGGTGTGCCACGTTGGGCCGATGACTCAGGAGGCCGCCCGCTCCGCGAGGTCGACCTTCGCATACATCACGGCGATGAATCGCTTTCACAACGCGTGATCAGCGGCGCGGAGACACCATCTCGCGAAGGCGCCGCACGGCGCCCGTCTTGCACACGCACCATTGCTTCGAATGGCCGGATGGCCCACGCGGATGTGCCGAAAGTTCATCCTCGTGCGTCACTGAGGTCGCTGGCTGCGGTACCCGCGGCGCGACTGTCGCCATTGTCGCCAGCATGGTCGCGACAATCTTTCCCGTGCCTTCGGCGATCGCGACGACGTCGCCGGCGCACACCGTTACTGTCCGCCCTGGCCTCACGACCTTGCCACGCGCGACCATCCGCTCGCCCTGGGCTGGCGAGAGAAAGTTGACCTTGTACTCGATCGTGAGAACCGATGCTCCCGCGGGCATCAGCGTCATCGCCGCGTAGCCACAAGCAACGTCGACAATGGCGGTCAGCACTGCCGCTGCGATGTAACCGTGGTGCTGCGTCAGGTCTGCCCGGAAGGGCAGATCGATTTCGACCGCGCCAGGAGCAACGCTTCGAAGTTGCGCACCAACGGTTCCCATCAACGTGAGGCTGTCGAAACTCCGGCGTACGCTTGCCTCGAAATGCGGGTCTTGGACCGCGAAGGACGGCATAGCTCAGCCTCCGCTCCCGAGTTATCGACAGTAGTTCCTGGGCGCAACGCTAGCACAAGGGGGCGCTATCCGTGTTGGGGGGCACCGGCTTGACCCTCCCCGATGGAGGAGGCTTTACGATGCGGCCGATGATCAAAGCTGCCAGCACAACGCCAGACGCCTTCATGACAATCGGTGAGCCGCGCGGCGGTCTGGCTTCTGCGCCTCGTCGAAGATGACGACGTGGTCGTCGGGAACATTCACGGAAGTGGTGAACGTTCTGGATGAACGGCTTCACTCGTTGGCAAATGGCGCCTTTTCGCTCGGTGTTGCCGACACGCGCGAGCTCATCGCGCCGGCCTCGCCGGGGAACCACCGCCCCACGCAGGCCTAAGGATCAGGCGACACGCGTCTACTGAGCAGAGTTCGTTCGATAGTTCTCGGGATTGTGTCCGAACGCCTGCGCGCAGGCGAAGGAGCAGAAGTGGTACGTCGAATCTCCAAACGGCAAGCGTGCGGGTGCGGTGCCGGGATCCAGGTGCATCCAGCAGACGGGATCGATCACCATGCCATGATGGCTCGCCTCCTGCGAGACCACCGCGCTGACGACCACGGGTTCAGGCACATTCTTGAAGCGTTGCGCACCCAGATCTCTGAAGATCAGGCCCTCCACGTCGCCGCAGGCGCGCGCGACCGCGCCCGTGCACAGAATCTCATCAGCGCCAGCACGCGCTGCCAGACGCGCCGTGAGGTTGAGCGCCGGACCGAAGTATCGCGCGTCGCGTTGGACGACCGTTCCCTCCGCGATGCCGACGCGTACGGAGAGAAAGTGCGGCTCGTCCGCGACGGCAGCTCGGAGTCGGACGGCGGTGAGGATCGCTGCTCGCGCATCACGCGCCACGATCAGCAGCTGATCTCCGACCTGCTCGATGACATGCGCTCCATCACCCAGCGCCCGCTCCGCAAGCTGACGGTACCGGGCGACGGTCGTGGCCGCTTCGTCGCCGCCGTGCGCCTCCGTCAGCGCGGTGTACCCGGCAAGGTCGGCGATGATGAACACGAGGCGCGCGGCCTTCAGGTGGTGTTCCTTTCGTCGTGACCGGTGGACATGCCTTTGCGGGATACCATGTCAGGCCGCGCGGGGAACAGCCGCCTCCGCAGGCACGTCAGCGAACGCGGAGCGCCAGACCGCCAGCGCCCAGACGTTCTCCATATCGTCCAGCGCAATCCTCCAGCGGCCATAGTCGTCGACCAGCGCAGCGTAGGCGGCGGCCAGCCGCTCCTCGGCGGTGTCGACACGCGCGCCCAGCGCCGGCGCGACCGCGCCTTCGGGCACGGAGATCGACAGCCGGTCGATGAGTCTTTCGAGATCGGCCCGTAGCACTCGTTCCATGTGGTCCATCGGGCACTCCTCGTAGACCTCGCTCGACACCATCACCGTCATCCATCTCCCGGCGCAGATCGCCGCCCCATGGTGCGAGCGTCTTCATCGTTCCCTCCTTTCCTGGTCACGGTCGGACCCGGCCGTCGAGGAGTGGTGCATGCGGACTGCCAGACGAGAACGCCGTCAGCTCGGCAACTTGTGAGCGACGGGAACGCGAGTGGTGCGCGCCCGCCCCACGCGCTGTGGCGCGGATACCCCACCATCCATGCCCGACATATCGCGCCGGGCTTCGCGCTCGCCGTCATGCGCTCTCCTCCGCGTGGGCCGCCATGTAGTGGCCGATGGTCTGCAGGTCGGCTCCCTCCCGCGCCGTCTCGTAGACGAGTCGGCCCTCGAACATCACCACGATACGGTCCGCCAGCTCGAGCAGCTCGTCCAGGTCCTCGCTGACGAGGAGCACGGCCGCGCCCGCGTTGCGCGCCGCCATGATACGACCGCGGATTACCGCGGTCGCGGCCACGTCGAGCCCGGCGCACGGGTTGTGAACCACGAGCACAGCGGCGTCGCTCGACAGCTCGCGGGCGAGTACTGCGCGCTGCACGTTGCCGCCGGAGAGCGTCTCCAGGGGCGCGTCGGGTCCGCCCGTGCGGATCCGGAAGCGCGCGATCAGCTCGCGCGCCTCGGCGCGGAGCGCCGCCCGCCGCAGGAACCAGCGGCCCGCCGTGTTCCGCGGCTCGTCGAAGCTGCGGAACGCGAGATTCTCGGCGACGGACATCCCGCGTACGCAGGCGTTGTGCAGCGGCTCCTCCGGCAGCACGTGCAGGCGCTGCCGCCGCAGCGCGGCGCGTGTCGGCGTGTACGGAGCCCCGCCGGCACGCACGACGCCGGCCGTTCGTTCGCGCTGCCCGGCGAGCGCCTCCACGAGCTCGCGCTGCCCGTTGCCCGAGACCCCCGCCACGCCGACGATCTCGCCCGCCGCGACGCGGAGAGAGACGCCGCGCACGGCCGGCATGCCCTTGTCGCTCTCGACGGCGAGCCCGTCGAGCTCCAGCGCGACGGCGCCGGGCGGGCGCCGGGCCGCCGGCACGCCGGGAGCGGGCGTCCCGCCGACCATTGCCGTCACGAGCGCGTCGCGACTCACGCTGTCAACGCGGCCGCCGAGGACGCGCCGTCCGGCGCGCAGCACCGTCACCTCGCGCGCGAACGCCTCCACCTCGCGGAGCTTGTGCGTGATGATGACCACGGTGAGCCGGCCCGCTGCCGTCATCTCGCGCAGCATGCCGAGGATCTGGTCGGCCTCGTCAGGCGTGAGCACGCTGGTCGGCTCGTCGAGGACGAGGACGCGGCGGCCGAGGAAGAGCTGCTTGAGGACCTCCAGCCGCTGCTTCTCGCCGGCAGCGAGCGTCCCCACAGGCCGATCGAGGTCGAGGCGGAACGGCATGCCGCGCTGGAACGCCTCGATACGCTCGCGCGTGTCGTTCCACCGGATCACCGCGGGCAAGTCGGAGCCGAGCACGAGATTCTCGGCCACCGTCATGCTCGGCACCAGCGTGAAGTGCTGGTAGACCATGCCGAAGCCGAGCGCGTGGGCGTCGCGCGGGCCGGCGATCGTGCACGGCTGGCCGTCGACGAGGACGCGGCCGGCGTCGGGATGGTAGTACCCCATGACGCACTTCACGAGCGTGCTCTTGCCGGCGCCGTTCTCGCCGAGGATCGCGTGGAATGCCCCCGGTGGCAACTCCAGGGACACGCCGTCGAGGGCGACCACGTCGCCGAAGCGCTTCGACATCCCGGTGACCTCGATGTGCGGCGGCCCGGCCGTCACCGGCTGATGCTCAGCTCGCTCGGCGCGCCGGCGAGTGCGTGGCGGGTCGACGAGCTCCAGATCAACAAGATAAGCGTCAGCCCGTACGGCGTCGCGTTGAGCAGGTAGTAGTGCGTGGTGATGCCGACCGACTGGAGCGCGGGCCCCAGCGCGGTGGCCCCGCCGAACAGCAGCGAGACCCAGAAGCAGCGCACGGGATTCCAGCGCGCGAAGATCACGAGGGCGATCGCCATGAGCCCCTGCCCGCTCGAGAGCGCCTCGTTCCACGTGCCGGGATAGTAGAGCGACAGGAAGGAGCCGCCCACCCCGGCCAGGAAGCCGCCCGCGGCTGTACTCGCCGCGCGCACGCGCTCGACAGAATAGCCGAGCGCGCGAGCGGCATCGGCGTTGTCGCCCGCCGTGCGCACGATCAACCCCCAGCGCGTGTTCGCGAGCGCCCACAGCAGGACGGGCGCGAGGATGGCGCCGACGACGAACAGCGCGTTGATCTCGAGGGCGACCCGAACTTGCGGATGGGCGCTCCAGGCGCCGAGGGCGAGGTGCGGCAGGCGTGGCGCCACCGGCTGGATGTACGGCTTGCCCAGGTAGAACGCGAGCCCCGTGCCGAGGATGAACAGCGCGATGCCCACGGCGACGTCGTTGACGCGCGGGAAGCTACAGACGACCGCGTGCACGAAGCCGAGGCCGGCGCCGGCGGCGCCCGCCACGAGGACGCCGAGCCACGGCGAGCCCGTGAGCCAGGCGATGGCGTAGGCGCTCATCGCGCCCATGACGAGCGTGCCCTCGAGGCCGAGGTTCACGCGTCCGCTCTTCTCGGTGAGCGTCTCGCCGAGGCTCACGAAGAGGTACGGCGTGGAGACGCGGATGGCGCCGCCGATCACCGCGACGAGGACACCCCACCAGCCGAGGTCGCCGGGCGTCACGACGGCCGCTCCCGGAACACCCGTGCCCGTCCGTAGAGCGTGTTGGCCGCGAGGACCGACATGAAGAGGAGCCCCTGCAGCACGAGCGTGGCGGCGTCGGGAAGCCCGAAACGCCGCTGCAGGAGACCGCCGCTCGCGGAGATCCCGCCGAGGAGCACGGCCACCATTACGATCGCGAGCGGGTGCTGGCGCGCCAGGAATGCTGTGAGGATCCCGGTGTACCCGAAGCCGACCACGAGTGACGAGCTCGCGAAGCCGTGGACGGCGACGATCTCGATCGCCCCCGCCAGCCCGGCGGCCGCTCCGCCAAGAGCGCACGTGGCGAGCACCATAGCCCCGACGGGTAGACCTGCCAGTCGCGCGGCCCGCGGATTGCCCCCGAGGATGTCCACGGCGAAGCCGAACGTGGTGCGCCGCATCAGCACGTAGGCCGCCAGACAGGCGGCGAGGCCGAAGGCGAGGCCCCAGTGGATGCCGGTCGCCGGGATCTCGCCGACACGGAACCGCTCGTCGATGCTCCAGCTCGAGGGCTTGAGCGCCTGCGCGAAGTCGCGGATGGGGCCCGACACGAGGTGGTTCATCACGGCGATGGCGACGTAGTTCATCAGGAGCGTAGCGATGGTCTCGTTCACGCCGCGCCAGTGGCGCAGCGCGCCCGCGGCGCCGATCCAGGCAGCGCCGGCGGCCGCGCCGGCCAGGAGCGTGAGCGTGGTGCCGAGCGCGGCAGGGGCGCCGCCCACCGCGACTCCCGCGAGCACCGCCGCCACGCCGCCGACGACGAGCGCACCCTCGCCGCCGATGACGAGGAGACCCGCGCGCGCGGGCAGCGCCGTGCAGAGCGCGGTGAGCATGAGGGGCGCCGCCTGTGTCAGCGTATGCTCCGCGGCGAACCAGCTCCCGAACGACGCGCTGAGGACGGCGCCGTAGACCAAGAGGGGATCGAGCCCGCGCAGCGCGATGAACACGGCGAAGAGGAGGAAGGCGGCGAGGAGCGCGGCGGCGGAGATGACCGCCGTCTCGGCCCCAGCCCGGATGCGCACTAGTTCTTGAGGCCCGTTTTCCCGATGCCGCCCTCGACGATGAACTTGACGCCGAGCTTGAACTTGTTGTCGTCGTTGGCGATCACTTCGCCGTCCTTGAGGATGATGTTGCCCTCGTTGTCCTTGAGGGGCCCGCGGTAGAGCTTGAGCGAGTCGTCGACGAAACCCTGCTTCGATTTTTGGATCTTCGCGCGCACCTCTTCGGGGACGGCACGCCCGAACGGGCTCAGCGCGACCATGTCGTGCTTGAACCCGCCGCGCAGGGTGTTCGGATAGCTACCGCCCGTCTGCCACGCCTTCACGAACTGGGTCCCCGCCGCCCAGTTCCACTCAGCGCCCGTGAGAAAGCCCTTCGGGGCGAGCGCGGAGAGATCCGTGTGGTAGCCGCAGCTCCAGATGCCTCTCCGCTCGGCATTCTCGATGCACACCTTGGCGCTGTCGACGTTGGCGACGATGACGTCGACGCCCTGGTCGATGAGGCTGTTGGTGACCTCGGCCTCGCGCACGGGGTTGTTCCAGTCGCCGGTGATGACGACCTGGCAGGTGACCTTCGGGTTCACCGATCGCGCGCCGAGAATGAAGCCGTTGCAGTTGTTGAAGATGAAGTAGACCGGCTTGCTCCCGATGAAGGCGATCTTGCCCGTCTTCGTCATGTGCCCGGCCGCCATGCCGCAGAGGTAGTGCGGTTCCTCCATGTACCCGCGATAGCCGATGGCGTTCTTGGGATCGCCCTCCTTCCAGAGCGCGCCGATGTGCGCGAAGAGGGGTTCGGGATACTTACGCGCGACCTTGAGGAGGTGCGGCCAGTAGCCGAAGGAGGTGGCGAAGATGACCCGCGCGCCGTCCTGGCGGATCATGCCTTCCATGACCTTCTCGGCCTCGACGGTCTCGGGCACGTTCTCCTGCTCTATGAGCTTGACGCCCTCGAGGCGGGCGATCTTCTGCGCCGCCACCGCGTGGGCCTGGTTCCAGCCGTAGTCGTTCTTCGGCCCGACGTACAGGAAGCCCACGGTGACAGGCTTCTGGGCGTGGGCCATCCGCGGCCGCAGCGAGGTGAAGGCGCCGGCGGCGACGACGTTGGCGGCTCCGGCCACGACCTGGCGACGAGTCAGATCACGCATGCTGGGCTCCTTCTCCGGGCATCGGGCGACCTGAAAATAACCGAAAACACGCAGGAGGGCTACGGGGGACGCCGCGGGGAGAGTTCCCTCCGAATGCGAGGTTCAGGCGGCCACTGTGACCGGACGCCCTCGAAAGGCCGGCGCGTGGCGCGTACCATAGACGTGAGACAGCCGGTCATGGACGTCTTCGAGGCCGTTCGCACGCTGCTTGCCATCCGTAGCTACCGGAACACTCCGGTACCCGAAGCAGTCGTGCGGCGGATCGTGGAGGCGGGGCGCTTGACCGGCAGTGCTATGAATCGCCAGCCGTGGCACTTCATCGTCGTTCGTGATCGGACCACGCTCCGCCGGCTCGGTGAGCTCGCGCCCAGCGGGCCATACGTCGCCGAGGCGCCGCTCGCGATCGTGATCGCCATCGATAAGACCCGCTTCGCCGTCTCCGACGCGAGCCGAGCCATTCAATCCATGGTGCTCACGGCCTGGGCCGACGGCGTGGGCTCGAACTGGGTGGGCTTCGGCGGACTCGACGAGGTAAAGGGCCTCCTGGACATCCCGGCGAAGCTCGACGTGCTGGCGATCCTCCCGTTCGGCTATCCGGCCCGGGCCGTCGGTCAAGGAAAGAAAGCGCGCAAACCGCCTCGCGAGGTGGCACACGTCGAGCGGTTCGGACGGCCGTTCGAGTAGTCAGGGCCCTCCGAGCTGGTCCAGGCCCTGCCAGTGAGCACCAGCACCGCACGAGTTTGGTCGCCGGCGGTCTGATCCGTCGAGCCGAAGCGAGATTACCCCGCGATTCACGCCAGGAGCTGAAGAAGATGCTGCTTGAAGACTGGCGGTAAGTTCAGATGACCCACCACGGGCTCCGCTCTAAACACGCGCAACTTCAAACGGCTCGGCGAGCTCTGCTGGAGACCTCCCGGCATTCGTCCTGATCCGACGGCGGCATCGAGAGAGCGTCCAGTTCTTCAGCAGCGTGTGAGGGCGTTCCCGGATCCGTGCGCGTCGCGCGATTTCAAGTGGCCCCAACGGTTGCGGCGTGTTGAGTCAACGACCATCGGGAGGGACGGAAATCCTGAGGCGGTTTCGTACTCCGAACGCAAACCCAGGGCTCTGAGGTCTCGCCGCTGAGGTCTCGCCGTGACACGGACTTTCATTGCCACGGTTGCCACGTAGTTTCGTCATACCTTCGCTCAGGGCTTCGTGAAGGCCGTCGCCGAGCGCAACTGAGCGCTGTGCGAACACGCGCACCGAAACTGGACCCACGGACTTAGAGTCGGCAGGGCGGTGCTGCCACCTGATCTGCTCCCCAATTCGCTAGACAGATGGGGGCGTGAGTTCGAGGCTCGCCCGATTGATCGCGGTCATCCTGCTCCTCATCGCGACCGGGATCTCCGCCGGCGTCTGGGTCCTCGAGCGCGACGCCGCCCTGCCGTACGACGTCATCGCGATCTTTGCCGTCGTGCTGTCGAACGCGACGATGGGCTTTGTCCAGGAACTTCATAGTCTTTCATAGACGCACGGTCGCCTGGTATCGAATCAGGGCATCGTTCCGCTCAGTTCTAAGATCTGCCCCGCCCGCAATACGGTGACGGTGATGGTCGCGCCGGACGGCAGCCCCGCCAGAGCGTCTCGAATCTTCTCGTAAGCGGAGAGGCCGCCGACAGCCATTCCCTGGACCTTCAGAATGATGTCGCCGCCGACGACGATGGGCTCGCCGTCGATCAGCGCGACCTTCGTGCCACCTCGCAACCCGAGCGCTTCACCCGGCGAGCCTGTCGCCACCTTCGTCACGAGGTAGCCAAGCAACCTCGGGGGCAGGTTAAAAAGATCGCCCTGCTCGGTCGTCAGCAGTCGCCCTTCCAGACCGCTCCAGAAGGAACGCTGTTCGAGGAGGAGTTTCCTCGCGGTGTTGATGGTCACCACGAACCCGAGGCCTTCGCTGCCACCAGACTTCGAGATGTTGTGGCTGACGATGCCGACGACATCGCCGGCCAGGTTGAACATCGGACCGCCCGAGTTGCCCTGGTTGATGACGGCGTCCGTCTGAAATAACTCGGCCAGCGGCATTGCCTTGTACACGGTGTTCGGTGGCCAGCGAGCACTGATCCAGCCGACGCTCATCGAGTACGTGAGTCCGTATGGCGCGCCGATGACGATGACCTGGTCCCCGATCCGGACGTCATCCGAGTTGGCCATTTTCGCAACCAAGGTACCGGAGGGAATGCGATCCAGCTTCAGAAGTGAGAGATCGGCAGTAGGCTCGGAGGCAACGACCCGTGCCGTGACAAGTTTGCCGTCCATGAACTCGACCCGGATCTCGTCCATCGCATGCACGACGTGCGCAGCCGTCATGACGTCGCCATCCTGGGAGATCAAGACCCCCGAGCCGACCTCGGTGAATCGCACCTCACCGCCGCCCGACAGATCACGGCCTTTCGCCCTGATCACGACAACAGCCGGGCTGACCTTACGAAACGTCTCGCCAACGGTCTGCGCCGCCACCACCCATGGCAAGGCGAATACGATCACGGCCGTGCCGACAAGAGCGAGAGCTCGCAGCTTGGCCCGCCGCCGCGCCATATCTTGCCCTTATGCGTGCGGTGCCAAGGTTCTCGCGGGCTCTCCCAGGAGCGTCTCGATCCGTACCAGCCGTCTTGCCCGTTCACCGGTGAGTTCGCCGGCCGCCGACACGACGGCGCGGATCACCGCCAGCGCGTCTCGTCGGGCCTGGGCGTCCGGCAGCATCTTCGGAATCGCGGCCACTGCGCCCTCCGGGTCAAGGATCAGCGCGAAGAACTGTTCGCGCAACATCCGCTTGAACTCCTCGAGCGTCAGGTCGCCGTGCTCGGCGCGGATCTGGCGCAACTGGTTGAAGGCGCGCTCGTCCACGCCCGGGCCGCCCATGCCGATGTAGACGCCGCTGCGGATCACCGCCTCCCGCAGCCCGCCCTCGGCAATCCGCGCCTTGATCTCCTTGATGCGCTCCTCGATGAATGCGACCCGCTCCGGTTCGATGCCCGGCTGCCGTCGTGGACTCTCATCCGAAGCGCGCATGCCGAGCCAGGCTTGCAGCACCGGCGTGCCGTAAATCGCGAGGAACATCTGTTCCAGGCTGCGATCGCGGAGATCGCGCCAGGCGTCGAGCGCCGCGATGATCCGCTCCGACACCGCGGCCTGGACCTGGAGCAGCGGGTTGTCGGGCGAAACGGGCCGGCGGTGCTGGCGCACCTGCTCGGCCAGCTCGGCGATGTGCCGCATCCACAGATTGCGCTCGGAAAAGAGCTCGAACGGCAGCTCCGAGGGATGGAGCGTGTGCAGCCATTCCCCCGTGTGCTCGCTGGCCGATGCCCGAACGAACGGCTGCACGAGCGTGCGATACAGACCGAGATTGATCTCGGAGACGCGACGCACGGTGGCGAACCGCCGTTCGTTCTCGGCGTCGGGGCGAACGATGGCCCGGATGTCATTCAGCGTGCGCCGCTCGAATCGGACGATCCACTCGCCGCTCACGAGCTCCGGATGGATCGCATCCGCGGCCTTGCGCGTCATCACCGCCTCGTACAACCCGGGCGGCAGCACGTCGATCAAGTCGATGTTGGAAGCGAACTCGCCGTACTCCTTACGGGCCACGTCGCCCGAGACGAAGATGCCGAGATGGCCGGCGCTCTCGTGGATGGCGTACACGATCGTCTGGCCCTGGGCGAGGATGTCCTCGTCCTTCTGGTAGAGATCGCAGATCCAGCCGAGCGCCTGCGGCGGCGGGGTGATGTTGTCGCCCTCGGAGCAGAAGCAGACGATGGGCGAGCTGATGTTGCGGAGGTCGATCCGTACGCCGTCGCGGGTGATGATCTCGGCGGTGGCGAGCCGATTGCCGACGAACAGCTGATCGACGATCCACTGGATCTCCTCGGCATTGAGGTTGACGTGGCCGCCCCACCACTTCTCGAACTCCAGGAAGCGCTGCGCCTCGCTGTCGACGTTGGACCACACCTTGTAGTTCTTGGTCCACAGCGTGTTCGCCGGATTCAGATTCTCGAAGTTCGCGACCAGATTCGCGCCGTCGAACGTGCCGGCGCCGAGGTCGCTGCTGAGTGCGGTGAGCCAGCTGCCCCCGAGCAGCCCGCCGCTATAACGCATCGGGTTCTTCCCCTCCACGCCGGCCCAGTAGGACACCGGAGAGCCAGCCAGGATGATCGGCCCGAAGAGCTCCGGCCGGGTCGCGGCGAGCATCATCACCGCCCAGCCGGCCTGGCAGTTGCCGATGACGCACGGCTTGCCGTCGGCGTCGGGATGGAGGGCGATCACCTTTTCGAGGAACACCGCCTCGGCGCCCATGACATCTTCGATCGTCTGTCCCGGCATGGGGTCAGGCGTGAAACCGACGAAATAGCACGGATGACCGGCGCGCATGGCCACGCCGAGCTCACTGTCGGCCTTGAAGCCGGCGATCCCCGGCCCATGCCCGGCGCGGGGATCGATGACCACGAACGGGCGTTTCTTCGGCTCGATCACCACACCGCGCGGCGGCTTGATCCGCACGAGCCCGTAGTTGGCGGGCCGCTCGAACGTTCGCCCGTCCAGCAGCAGCTCGGCGTCGAAGCTCAGCACATGCGGCGTCGCCTTCGCCTTCTCCGCGTAGTACTGCTCACTGCGCTGGCGGAGCACATCCCAGAACAGCACCGTGCGCTGCCAGGCGTCCACCCAGTACTCCCAGGCCGCCGGCCAGCCGGAGAACCCGGTTGCCGCCGGCGTCAGCGGCTGCGACTTCATAGAGCCTCCGGTCCAGAACCCTCCGCGGGCCGGCTCACGTGAGGTGTCGGTCTCAAAGCTCAGCCTCCGGTGAGCCGCGATAGTTGGCGTCGTCGATATCGAGGCGACAGATCCGGTCATCAAGGTCGCCCCCCAGGCTCGCGAGTCGTCGGGGTGGCACCCGGAGCAGCGCCTCGATCTCGTGCGTGGCCAACTGAAGTCCGCACTCGATACAGGCGCGGGCCGGGTTCCGGAAGAAATCGCGCCGAAAGCACGGGTCCGTCAGCAAGCGGCCGAGCGTGCGCTCCACGTCTCGCTGGCTCATGGGCCGTCTTCGACACGCAAGGATCGCACCAGGCTGTTTCCGCCGTCTCGGCGAACGTTTCGTGCGGCTTCGCACGTCCGTGTGTGAATCCACACGCGAACGTGGACGCGCCAACCACAACGGAGAACGATCGGCGCCAAACCATGTGGTCCGCGGTGGTGTTCGCGTTTGGCCCACACCGTGCACTGTGCCGCCGCCGAGGAGGCGCCCAATGAGTCACCGCCGTTCGCTCGTGGTGGCAGTGATGCTCGGTGCGATCGTCACCGGCTGCGGCGATCGATCGCGTGCCGGCAGTCCACCGCCGCCCCCACCGGTGGTCGCGGTGGAGCCGGTGGTCCAGCGAGACGTCCCGATCTCCGCCGAATGGGTCGGCTCGCTGGTCGGCTACGTCACCGCGCAGATCCGGCCCCGGGTCGGCGGCCACCTCATCAGCCAGAATTACACGGAAGGCGCCGTGGTGGAGGCCGGTCAGCTGATGTTCCAGGTTGATCCGCGGCCCTACCAGACCGCGCTCGAGCAAGCAGAGGCCAAGCTCCTCCAGGCGGAGTCGCAGCTCAGCCACGCCAAGGCGCAGGTCAGCGCGAGTCACGCGCAGCTCGAGCAGGCGATCGCAAAGGTGGCATCGGACGACGCGCAACTGCAGAAGGCAGCGGCCGATCAGCGTCGAACCGAGCTGGACGTCAATCGCTACACGCCGCTGGCCCAGCGCGGCTCGGTCAGCCAGCAGGAGCTCGACAACGCCGTCCAGAACAACCTCGCGAACATCGCCACCGTGGCGGCCGCGCGGGCCACGGTGCAGAACGCCCAGGCCGGTGTGTCGCAGGCGCGAGCCGCCGTCGAGCGCGCACAGGCGGATGTGAAGACGCAGGAGGCCAACATCGCGGCCGCACGGGCCGCGGTTGCCGACGCCCGGTTGAACCTCGGGTATACGCGGGTGCTCGCGCCGATCACCGGCGTGGCGGGCTTTCGTGTAGCGAACATCGGCGACTACGTGAGCCCGAACGATCCGAATCCGCTGACGACCCTCTCGCAGGTCGACCCGATCTATGCGGAAGTCCCGCTCAGCGAGCAACGGGCGCTCGCGGTGTTCCGGCGGCGGGAAGCGGATCCGAACGCGCTCCGTGACCTGCAGCTGGAGCTCATCCTGGCCGACGGCACCGTGTACCCGAAGCGAGGGCGCCCCGTCGCGCTCGATCGACAGGTGGACGTGACCACGGGGACGGTGCTCGCGCGCGGCGTGTTTCCGAATCCCGGCAACGTACTCCGTCCTGGTCAGTACGCGAAGGTTCGGACGGTTGTCGACATGAAGAAGAACGCGCTGCTGATCCCGCAGCGGGCCGTGCAGGACGTACAGGGCGTCCATCAGGTGGCGGTAGTCCGGCCCGATGAGACGGTCGAGGTGCGGAAGGTCAAGACCGACGCGCGCGTCGGGTCGCTGTGGATCGTCGCCGAGGGATTGAAGCCCGGCGACCGCGTCGTCGTGGAAGGAGCAGACCGGCTGCGATCCGGTCAGAAGGTGCGGCTGGAGGCGAGCGCGGCCTCGCCGGCTGCCGGGTCGAGGTAGACGACGATGGCCAGCTTCTTCATCAACCGCCCCATCGTCGCCATGGTCATCTCGATCCTCATGGTGATCGCCGGCCTCGTCGTGCTCGTGCAGCTGCCGATCGCGCAATATCCCAACATCGCCCCGCCCGAGATTCTTCTCACGGCGACCTACCCGGGGGCGGATGCGCTGACGCTGGAGCAGTCGGTGGCGACGCCGATCGAGCAGCAGATGAGCGGCGTGGACAACATGCTGTACATGTACTCGACCAGCCAGACCGCCGGCGGCCAGATGAATTTGCGTGTGAACTTCGACATCAACACCGACCCGAGCTACGACCAGGTCCTCACGAACCTGCGATACACGCAGGCGCAGTCGCAGCTGCCGCAGGACGTCATCAAGCAGGGAGTGACCGTCATCAAGTCGGTGACCAGCCCCCTGGGGATCTTCGTCCTGTACTCGCCGAAGGGCACCTACGATCCGCTGTTCCTCAGCAACTACGCGTACGTGAACCTGAACGACCCGTTGACGCGCGTCCCCGGCGTCGGCCAGGTGCAGATCTTCGGCGCGGGCAAGTACGCCATCCGGCTGTGGGTCAATCCCGACACCCTGGGGAAGCTCGACATCACCGCGAGCGAGATCATCGGCGCGCTCCAGGCGCAGAACACGGTGAACCCCGCCGGGCAGATCGGCGGCGAGCCGGCGCCGAAGGGCCAGGACTTCACCTACGCGGTGCGCGCCCAGGGCCGCCTGGCCAGCGTCGAGGAGTTCGAGAACGTCGTCGTCCGCGCCAAGCCCGACGGCGCCCTGGTGCGGGTGAAGGACGTGGCCCGCGTGGAGCTCGGAGCGCAGACCTACACGACGCAGGGCCGCCTCAACGGGCGCCCCGGGGTGCTCGTCCTGATCTACCAGCTGCCCGGGTCCAACGCCCTCGCCACCATGCAGGCCGCCACGAAGCTGATGGACGAGGCGAAGGCGCGGTTTCCTCAAGATCTCGAGTACGTGACGGCGCTCGACACGACGCTGGCGGTGAGTGAAGGCATCCACGAGATCGTCAAGACCCTGGTCGAGGCGATCATCCTGGTCGTCATCGTCGTCTTCGTCTTCCTGCAGGGCTTCCGGGCCACGCTCATTCCACTGCTGGCCGTGCCGGTATCGCTGGTCGGCACGTTCATGGTGTTCCCGCTGCTCGGCTTCTCGATCAACACGCTGTCGCTGTTCGGCCTCGTGCTGGCCATCGGCCTGGTGGTCGACGACGCCATCGTCGTCGTCGAGGCCGTCGAGCACCACATCGAGCATGGGATGTCGCCGCGCGACGCCGCCTTCAAGGCGATGGAGCAAGTCTCGGGACCCGTGGTCGGCGTCGCGCTCGTCCTGTCCGCCGTGTTCATCCCGACGGCGTTCATCCCGGGCATCACGGGGCGGATGTACCAGCAGTTCGCGGTGACGATCGCCGTCTCGGTCATCATCTCGGCCTTCAACGCGCTGACGCTGAGCCCGGCCCTCTCGGCCCTGCTCCTGCGGCCGAAGAAAGAGATGCGTGGCCCGCTCGGCGCCTTCTTCCGCGGCTTCAACCGCTGGTTTGCGCGAGCGACCGATGGGTACGTGGGAGCGTGCGGTCATCTCATCCGCAAGTCCGCCTTCTCGATGCTCCTGCTGCTCGTCGTCACCGGGTTCGCCGGGCTCATCGGCTCACGGCTTCCCGGTGGCTTCGTGCCGGAGGAGGATCAAGGGTATCTGTACCTGAACGTGCAGCTGCCGATGGCCGCCTCGCTTCAGCGGACGGCAGCGGTCAACGACAAGATCGACGCGATCCTCGAGGAGACGCCCGGCGTCAAGTACGCCACCGGCGTGGCCGGCTTCAGCCTGTTGAGCTTCGCCTTCACGACCTACAACTCGTTCTACTTCGTCACCCTGGAGGACTGGAAGGAGCGGGACAAGCACGGGCTCACCGCCGATGTGGTCATGCGCGACCTGAACCGGCGGCTCGCGGGCGTGGCCGAGGCGCAGGCGTTCGCGTTCTCGCCTCCGGTCATCCCGGGTATCGGCACGTCCGGCGGCGTGACGTTCATGCTCGAGGACCGCGCCGGCAGGGATCCCGAGTTCCTGGCCCAGAACACCGCGAAATTCCTCGCGGCGGCGCGCCAGCGACCGGAGTTCGCCCTGCTCTTCACCACGCTGCTGCCCAGCGTGCCCCAACTCTTCGCCGACGTCGACCGGGACAAGGTCCTGAAGCAGGGCATCGACCTCGCGTCGGTGTACCAGACCCTCCAGGTCTACATGGGCAGCGCCTTCGTGAACTACTTCAACCAGTTCGGGCGGGTCTGGCAGGTGTACGTCCAGGCCGAGGGCGACTTCCGGACCAGGCCCGACACGGTCGCCCAGTTCTACGTGCGCAACGCCACGAACCAGGCGGTGCCGCTGTCCTCGCTCGTCAGCCTGAAACCGGTCTACGGGCCGGAGTTCACGATCCGCTTCAACGAGTATCGCGCCGCGCAGATCAACGGCGTGCTGGCGCCCGGGTTCACCAGCCGGCAGGGCATGCAGGCGCTGCAGGAAGTGTTCGCCCAGACGATGCCGCCCGACATGGGCTTCGACTACTCGGGCATGTCATATCAGGAGAAGGTGGCCGCCGAAGGCGTCCCGCCGTCGGCGGTCTTCGGCTTCTCGGTGCTCGTCGTCTTCCTGCTGCTCGCCGCGCTCTACGAGAGCTGGACGCTGCCCTTCGGCGTGCTGCTCGGCACGCCGATCGCCGTGCTCGGCGCCCTGGTCGCCCTCTGGCTCGCCCGATACCAGCTGGACGTGTTCTCGCAGATCGGTCTCATCATGGTCATCGGCCTCGCGGCGAAGAACGCCATCCTCATCGTGGAGTTCGCGAAGGCGGAGCACGAGCGCGGCGCCTCCCTGACGGATGCCGCGCTCGCCGCCGCTCGCCTCCGGCTGCGTCCGATCCTCATGACCGCGTTCGCCTTCATCCTCGGCGTGCTGCCGCTGGTGCTGTCCACCGGCGCGGGCGCCAACTCCAGAAATATCCTGGGCACGACCGTGGTGGGCGGGATGCTGGCGGCAACCATCATCGCCATCTTCATCATCCCGGTCACGTTTTATGTCAGCGAGCGCTTCCGGCGGAAGCCCGAACGCGTCGCACCGCCGCACGCCCAGCCCGTACCGATCGCGGGCGGCACGGATGGCGAGCACGCCGCCGGCGAGAGGAGGCAGCCATGAAGCGACCCGCGCGTGCGCTCTCGGCTGTCGTGGCGGCGGCGCTCCTCGGCGGGTGCGCCATCGGTCCGGATTACACGCGACCCGCGGTGCCAAGCTCGGAGATGTTTCGCGGCCAGGCCGTGGGCGAGGCGGTTTCGTTCGCCGATGCGCCCTGGTGGGAAGTGTTCCAGGATCCCGCCTTGAAGGCGCTGATCCAGGAGGCCCTGCGCAACAACTACGACGCCGGCATCGCCGCCGCGCGCGTGCAGGAGGCACGGGCGAATCTGAGGGTCGCGCGGTCGGATCTCTTCCCCTCACTCGACTACAACGCCGCCGCGGGACGGGCCAGGCTCCCGCTCGGCGGCCTGACCCTCCCCGACGGCAGCGACCACGTGACAGACGACTTTTTTGCCGGCTACATGACCATGTCGTGGGAGCTCGACATCTGGGGCCGCGTGCGTCGTTCG
The DNA here is from genome assembly GCA_036556545.1 of Candidatus Methylomirabilota bacterium. Classification (GTDB taxonomy): domain Bacteria; phylum Methylomirabilota; class Methylomirabilia; order Rokubacteriales; family CSP1-6; genus AR12. The sequence goes on along the minus strand of DATBJF010000048.1, from coordinate 18,303 downwards.
AACGAGGCCGCACGTGCCACGCTCCTGGCCACCGAGGATGCGCGGCGTGGCGTCTGGCTCACACTGGTCAGTGACCTCGCCCAGGCGTACTTCCAGCTGCTCTCGCTCGACGTTCAGCTCCACGTCGCCCGCAACAGTGTGCAGGCGTACCGGGGCACGTACGACATCTTCCAGGATCGGTTCGAGTTCGGCGTCGCCTCCAAGCTCGAGACGTCGCGCGCGCTTGGCGCGCTCGGGGATGCCCAGGCCACCGTCCCGCAGCTCGAGAGCCAGATCGTCGCAAAGGAAAATCAGATCTCCATCCTGCTCGGCAAGCCGCCCGGGCCGATCGCGCGTGGCCTGGCGATGTACGAGCAGCCCGCGATGCCCGTCGTTCCAGCCGGGCTCCCCTCGGCGCTGCTCGAGCGGCGGCCCGACCTTCGTCAGGCCGAGCAACAGCTCGTCGCCGCCAACGCGCGGATCGGCGTCGCCAAGGCCGAGTTCTTCCCGAAGCTGAGCCTGACCTCGCTGCTCGGCACCGCGAGCCCCGAGCTGTCCGCGCTCACGGGCGGCTCGGCGACCATCTGGGCGGTATCCGGCATGATCAGCGGGCCGCTCTTCAACGCCGGTCGCACGCTGGGCACGTACCGGGCGTCCATTGCGCAGTGGGAGCAGGCCCGACTTTTCTACGAGCGGGCGGTGCTGACGGCACTCCGCGAGGTCTCCGACACGCTGACCGCCCTGCAGAAGCTTGCCGAAGCCGAGACCGGGCAGGACCTGGCGGTGAGGTCGCTCGGGGAGGCGGTGGAGCATTCGATGAATCGGTATCGGCAGGGCCTGGCCGGCTACTACGAAGTCCTCGAATCCCAGCAGCAGCTCTACCCCGCGCAGAGCACGCTCGCGCAGATCCGTGGCAACCGCCTGCTCGCCTACGCCCAGCTCTACAAGGCGCTCGGCGGCGGCTGGAATGTGCCCGACGCGGAGTGGACAGCGGCGGGTGCTCCGCCGAAAACCCCGTAACGAGTCGGCGCGCGTGGACCAGATGCTCCGCCGTGCGGGGACCGCCATGGTCCGGGCGCTCGGGCTGGTCAGCGAGCTTGTACAGGGTTGTCGGGTAGAGAGCCGCCAGGTAGAATGCCGCCGGGCCATAGGAATGAATTCGGCCACGGCAGACACCCGGTCGGCACCGCCGGAGTCGCAGCTCGTCGTCTGTCTCGACGCCATCGCTCGGGCGCTCGACGGGGAGTTTCACCCACGTACCTTCCTCGCCGATTTCTCGACCGCGCTGCAGCCGCTGGTGCCTCACGATCGCCTGGGCATCGGCTACCTCGGCGATGAGCGGCGGACGTACTCGGTCTTCGCCGAACATGGCGAACGCGGATTCTTGCCGCCCACGGACCGCTACACGACGGACCTCGAACGGCCGGCGTATTTTCCCGTCGCCGACTTGCCGGTGGCCACGGTGTTCGAGGGCAATGTGGTTTGCGCTTCGGACCTCCACACCGATCCCCGCTTCGCCGGCGATGGCGACGAGCGGAAGACGGTTTCACTACGATCGGCGATCGTCGTGCCCGTCCTCGTCGGAAGCCGCGTGATCGGCGAGCTCGGCGCTTACAGTCGGGCCGCCGGCATGTACGGTCCCGTCCACGTCGAGCGGATGCGCACGATTGGCCGCCTCATCGGCCCGTCGATCGAGACCATCGCCCAGCTCCATCGCGGGCGGCGGCGACAGCGTCGCATCGATCTGCTGAAGCGCATCACGCAGATGCTCGCGACGTCGCTGGACCTTCGCCAGGTGCTCGAGCCCGTCGGAAACGCGATCCGGGTCGCGGTCGACTTCGATGCGATGGGCGTGGTCCTCTTCAAGCCCGGTGGTCGCGAGTACGAGTTTTTCGGAACGGTCGGTGAGCCGCCGCCGCCGGGTCTGGACACGATCCCCGTCTTGGACTTCTCCTTCGGGTCGGCGCTGAGGACCGGTCAGCCTGTGCTCCTCGAGCAGGCTTCGAAGCGACTCGACCCCACGCTGGCGGGCGATCGCCTCTTGCTCACCGCCGGTCTGGAATCCTGTCTCTGGGTTGTGCTGCACTTCGGCGACGAGGTGGCGGGGGCGCTGTTCTTCGGAAAGCACGAGCCCCGCTGGTATGACCACGTGTATCTCGAGGTCGCCACCGCGGGGGCGAGCCGACTGGTGCTCGGTATCCAGCATCAGCGGCTGGCCGAGGAGCAGCGCCGGCTCGCGGCCCTGGAGCGCCGCGCGCGCACGCTGGAGCGGAGCCTGAGGAGCGCCCGCAGCGAGCTGCACGAGCGCTACGGGTTCGAGCAGATCATCGGCCGCTCGCCCGTCCTTCGCGAGGTGCTCGCGCGCGCGGCCAAGGTGGCGCCCACGGAAACCACCGTGCTCATCACCGGCGAGAGCGGGACGGGGAAAGAGCTGGTCGCCCGCGCGATTCACTACGGCAGCTCTCGCGCCGAGGGGCCCTTCGTCGCGGTCAACTGCGCCGCCCTGCCCGACACGCTTCTCGAGTCCGAGCTCTTCGGCCACGAGCGTGGCGCCTTCACCGGGGCGGACCGTCAAAAGCCCGGGCGCTTCGAGCTGGCCGCCCACGGGACGCTCTTTCTCGACGAGATCGGCGAGCTCTCCGCGGCGGTCCAGGTCAAGCTTCTCCGTGTGCTGCAGGAGCGCGAATTCCAGCGGGTCGGCGGGACGGCGACGCTCCAGGCCGATGTCCGCCTGATCGCGGCGACGAACCGCGATTTGACGGTCGAGATGGCCGCCGGGCGGTTCCGGAGCGACCTCTTCTACCGGCTGGGCGTCTTCAACGTGCACTTGCCCCCGCTTCGGGACCGAGGCGACGACGTGCTCGTGCTGGCCGACGCGTTCATCCGGACCCTCGCCGCCCGGATGGGCAAGGGGGACGTCACGCTGAGTCGTGACGCCCGGGACCTCCTCCGGCGGCACGCGTGGCCAGGAAACATCCGCGAGCTGCAGAACGCCGTCGAGCGGGCGCTCATCACCTGCGAAGGCACGCTCGTCACCGCCGCCCATCTCGCCATTCCCCTGCCCTCGGTCCACCCTGCTTCGTCGGGGCAGCCCGAGCCGGTGCGCCCGGCCGCCGGCTCCATGGCGCTGGACGAGCTCGAGCGGAAAGCCATCATCGACGCCCTCCAGCGGACGCATGGGCACAAGGCGCGCGCCGCCACGCTCCTCGGCCTCACGCGGTTCCAGCTCTACAGCCGCCTGAAGCGTTACCACATCGAGGTGCCTGCCGAATAGCTCGGGTTGTGGACGGCCCACGCAGCATCGGTCCGTCCCGGCCGCCCGTGCACCAGCGCACACCGACGTGCGGCAGTGCACGACGATGTGCGCAGATCAGCGTCCCGTCCTCTCCATCGAGTCGCTCCCTGGACTGTGTCGCCCAGCATTCCGGCATCTCCGCCGCGGCGATGATTTGGCAGCCTCGATGCAATCGATTGCTGTCGGTCTGAACGGAGGACTGGTGATGAACAGGATGCTCGTGGTCGTCGCAATCGTCGCCACGGCGGTCGGGGCGCCGACCGGGCCGCGCGCGGAGACGGCGATTGCCAGCGACCAGAGCCCGTTTGCGTTCCAGTACGAGCAGACGCAGACGCATCGCGGCGTGGGCGTCGAAGGCTACGTCTATAACGCACTGCCCTGGCGCATCACCAACGTTCGGTTGCGGGTTGACAGCGTCGACGTGAACGGCACCCTGATCGCGTCCGCCTCGGGGTGGGTCTTGGGAGACGTCCCCGCCGGTGGTCGCGGTTATTTCTACGTCCCGGTCGCCGCTCCTGGCGTGACCTATCGGCCGAGCGTCGAGGCGTTCAACAAGGTGATGCTCGAAGCGCCGCAGGCGCCTTGAGGATGCACGTGGACAACACCGCGAGCTCACTCCCGACGGCGTTGATCGAGGCGGGCAACGTCGATACCGTCTTTCGAGACGTCTATCTCGACCGCGCACGAACCCTCCTCACCCCCGTGCTCTCGGTCGAGGAGTTCCGCCGCCTCGAACAGGCGCGTGCCGCGCTCGCCGAGCTGCCGCTCACGATTGACCGCGCACTCAACAACCAGAACTGGTCGTTGGTGAAGGAGCTCAGTGAGCGCGCGCAGACGCTCCAGCACGCGATCGACGACAGGGCCGCCCTGCTCCAGACGGCGCGCAGCGTCTATGACGTCCGGGACCTTCGGCTCGACCCGTTCTCGCCCGGTCTCGAGCCTTTCACACGAATCGCCAGGCGTGAGCTGCCCACGCTCCGCAAGCGGATGCTGAGATTGCTCGAGACGCTCCAGCGGTCGGACATGACGTGGAAGGACTTCTACGGCGCACGGCGAAGCGCATTCCAGGCACGGCCGCAGACGGATGCGGAGCTCGAATCGGTTGCGATCTCGTCGTCGGCGGGCGCAGCGGAGTCGGCGCGAGAGGCTTTGAAAGCCGGTGACATGAAGCGGCTGGCGGCGTTGGCCGACGCGCTCATCGCGGTGGGGACGCCGAGCGCACCGGTCGTCTCGCCCGCCGCGAACGGTCAGGCCTCTCGGATACAGGACGAGCCGAGCCACGACGTTCAGCCCGTCGCCTTTTCCAGCGAGACGCTGTCCAGGGCCGACCACCTGGGCCTGACCGCGCGTCACCTGGAGCGCCGAACGGAACTCGCCTCGCTTCGTCGGTACGCATGGACGCCGTCGTCGGACGAGCGCGGGCACAGCGCCGCCGAGGTGCCGCTGCCGTCCGGATCCCCCGAAGGTCTTCGGGAGGGCGTGGCGCTCTTCGCAATCCACCCGCTCGTGAACTCGGGCGGCGCACGGTATCTGCCGAGCCTCGTCGCCGAAGACGTCCTCGTCGAGGACTTCCCCGATCCCGCAGACAATGAGACACCGCCGGCATCGGGGCTCGTGAAGAGCCTCGGGCTCCCGGGTCGCCGCGGCTTGCCCCGCATCGCGATCGAGCAGGCGCTGCTCATGCACGGTACCCGCATCCTCGAAAAGGAGCTTGGCCTCGATCCGCGCGTTTTCCGTCTGGTCTGCATCCCGCCGGATGTCTACGTTCGGCTCGGTGAGGCGCAAGGCTGGGGGCGACAGCCATTCTGGACGCACTTCGATGGGTACCTGATCAGGACGGTCATGGGCCAGGTACGGCTGCAGGCGCTCGCCGGCGGCGACGTGCGCTACGGCGGACTCTACGAGCTGCTGGCCGTCGGCCGCGACTACGACTCCGACCGCCTGCTCGCACGGTTCGCCGTCGTACAGCGCGCGCGCATGGTCGCATGGTGAGAACATGAGCCGTCGGAGCGAGCGAGGCGTGCCGTGACCGACGTCATCCTCGTCCTGAATGCGGGATCGTCGAGCATCAAGTTCTCGATGTTCGCGGTGGATGCACGCAGACAGGATCTCGCCCTGTGCTATCGCGGTGCGATCGAGGGCATTGGATCCACTCCGCGATTCGTCGTAACCGATACGGACGGCCGGCGCGTCGTCGACCAAGCTCTCGCCGGTCGACATCGTACGGCCGCAGGCCATCAAGGTGTCGTGCCGGTGCTACACGACTGGATCGTCGGCCGCAGGGATGAATTGCAGATCGTGGCGGTCGGTCATCGAGTCGTGCATGGCGGCGAGCAGTTCGCAGCCCCGGTGCTGATCGACGATGCGATCCTCGACCAGCTGGAAAAGCTGGCGCCGCTGGCGCCGCTTCATCAGCCCCACAACATCGCGCCGATCCGGGTCATCAGCCGGATCGCGCCGGATATCCCGCAGGTCGCGTGTTTCGATACCGCATTCCATCGCACGCAGCCGCCCGTGGCGCAGCTGTATGCGTTGCCCCGCGACCTCTCGGCGACCGGAGTCAAGCGCTACGGATTCCACGGGCTCTCGTACGAATACATCGCGAGCGTGCTGCCCGGCATCGTCGGCGACGCCGCCAGAGGTCGTGTCGTGGCCGCGCATCTGGGCAACGGCTGCAGCATGTGCGCCATGCGAGATGGCAAGAGCGTCACCACCACCATGGGCTTCACGGCGCTGGAAGGGCTGCCGATGGGGACACGCTCCGGTGCGATCGATCCCGGCGTCCTGCTCTATCTGCTCACCGAGCGGGGTATGAGCGTCGCCGACGTGAGCGACCTCCTCTACCATCGCTCGGGACTCCTGGGCGTCTCGGGCGTCAGCAACGACATGCGCAAGCTTCTGGCGAGCAACGCGCGCGAGGCGGCCGAGGCGATCGAGCTGTTCGTGTACCGGATCAACCGCGAGCTCGGCTCGCTCGTGGCCGCGCTGGGTGGCATCGACGCCCTCGTGTTCACGGCCGGCATCGGCGAGCACGCCGCGCCCGTGAGGGCGCGCGTCTGCGAGAGCGCGGGGTGGCTCGGCATCCGCCTCGATCCGGCCGCCAATGCCGCCGGGGGACCGAGGATCAGCGCCGCGGACAGCCCGGTATCGGCATGGGTGGTTCCGACGAACGAAGAGCTGATGATCGCCAGACACACGCTCGCGGGCACACGCGCATGAAGCCGACGTTTCCCGGCCTGAAAGCGCTCCTGCTGCCGCGGCGACCGGACCGCGGCTCAGGGGGCATCGCGGCCATCGGGGCGCGGGCGCTCTTCCAGGCGCCGGAGCGCGCCATGGTCACGCCGCACGAGAGTCTGGTGGGCTTCCTCGCGCAGGTCACGCTCTTCGAGGACCTCGCTCGCCGCGAGCTCGCGCGGGTCGCGCGGATCGTCCACGAGCGCCAGTACAGTGACGGCGAGTACATCTGCGAGGCAGGGCGGCCCGGCGCCGCGCTCTTCGTCGTGCGGCGAGGCGTGGTCGAGGTGGTGAAGCCGGGCGCGGGCGAACACGAGGTTCCGCTGGCGCTGCTCGAGCCGCCGGCGTCCTTCGAGGAGTCGGCGGCGATCGGGACCGGCGTCGCTCGCTGGTTCTCCGTCCGAGCGCGTGGTCCGGTTTCGTTGCTGGCGCTCGGCAAATCGGACCTCGACGAGTTGATGCTCAGCTTCCCGCCGCTCGCCAACAAGATCCTGCTCAAGCTGGCCGGCATCATGGCCGCGCGGCTGCAGGTGCTCATCGACGCCGAAATCCTGCGAGAGTCCGACGCGCATCGCGAGGTCGAGCCGTGACGGCGACCTCCCGCCCGACCGCTGCCGGCATCGTGATCAAGGCTGTTGTCACGTTCGCCGGTGTCCTCGCGGCGTACCTCGTCTGGGGCCTGAGAGGCTTCATCGTGCCGGCGTTTGCCGGCGGTCTCCTGGCGTACATCTGTCGACCGATGGTTGCCGGCCTCGAACGAGCCCGGATGCCGCGAGGGCTGGCGGTCGGCATGTTGCTGTTGATGTTCGGAGCCGTGACGCTCGTCGGCTTGAACAGCGTTCGCACGGCCATACCAGGCGAGATCGAAGGTCTGGAGCTGCGGATTCGTGCGCTGTACGCGCTGAACCACCGGTATCAGGCGCTGATGGGCCTCGATCCCGCGTGGAGCCGCGGCAATGCCCTCTACCGGGTGACGCACCGCGATCTCGATCCGCTCATGGATCGGATCACCGAGGTGCTGGCGCTCACGCCGGACGAGCGCGCGGCGTTCGTCGCCTCGCGCGAGCGGCGGCCCGACGCGGCGGCCGCAACACCATCGAGCCGGCTGCTCGACTACGACCGGGCGAACGTCCACACGCTGGAGATGCGCGCCCGCCACACTGGACGTGAGGCACCGGCCACCACATCAGCCGGGGGATCGACGTCGACGTCGGCGGCGCCGCCGGCCGAGAATGGCGAGCCCGGTGGGCTCGGCGACATCCTGTCGACGTGGATGATCGCGCCGCTGATCTTCCTGTTTCTGCTGTGGGATACCGGGGGCCTCAAGCGTGGCCTCCTGGCGGCGGTCCCGAATCGGCTCTTCGAGCCCGCGATCGCCGTGCTGGACGATGTCGACAACGCGTTCGGCAAATACGTGCGCGGCATCTTCCTCGAGTGCTGCGCGCTCGGATTGACGGTCCTGGTGTTCCTCACGCTCATCGGCGTCCCCCCGAGATGGGCGATCGCGATCGGGTTCTTCACGGGTGCGAGCAACGTGATTCCGTACATGGGGTTCGTGGCGGCGCTGCTCAGCGGCCTCGGCTATGCGCTGCTGGCCGAGGACATCCATCCGATCATCCCGCTCGTCACCGCCGACACGTTCGAGATCTGGGTCGTGGCCGCGGTCGCGCTCGCGGAGCTGCTCAAGAACGTCGTCTACGAGCCGTTCGTCCTCGGTGGCGCGGTCGAGCTTCACCCGCTCGTGGTCGTGATCGGCGTGGTCGGCGGCGCCACCCTGTTCGGAGCGGCCGGCATGCTGCTCGCGATTCCCACGATCACCGTGGTGAGAGTCCTCGTCACCAGCAGCGCGCGGCATCTCAAAGCCTATGGGCTCGTCTGAGAGGGTATTGGACCGATGAGCGTCGCCGGGCTGGAGCGAGCGCTGGGCATGCTGCTTCTCGACGCCGCATTCCGCGAGCGCTTCTTCGTGAATCCAAGCGCGGCGGCGTGGGAGGCCGGACTCCCACTGTCCCCGATCGAGGTCGACGCCCTCTCGCGTGTGTCCCGCGCGGCCATTGCACGGTTTCGTGAGTCGCTCGAGCCGCGGCTCCGCGGTCGCCGCGAGACGGAACCGGCGGTTCCGGGCGAGCCCGCAGTGCGGCGACACCGCGACGCCGGAGCGTGATGATCGCGTCAGGCCAGAGCTTTCCGCTGGGTGCGACCGTCGTGGACGGCGGCGTCAACTTCTGCGTCTTCTCGCGCAAGGCCAGCGCCGTCGAGCTCCTGTTGTTCGACGGCGCGTGCGATGCCGACCCGGCACACGTGCTCCGCCTCGATGCGCGCAGACACCGGACGTACTACTACTGGCACGCCTTCGTGCCGGGACTCCGCGCCGGACAGGTTTACGCGTACCGCGCCGTCGGGCCCTTCGAACCGGCACGCGGGCTTCGCTTCGATCCGGGCAAGGTCCTGCTCGATCCCTACGGGCGCGCCGTCGTCGTGCCGGACGGGTATGACCGTTGGGCGGCGACCCGCCCGGGCGACAACACGAAGGCCGCCATGCGCAGCGTCGTCGTGGATACCGACACCTACGATTGGCAGAACGACACCCCGCTGCGCCGGCCTTTCGCCACCACCGTGATCTACGAGATGCACGTCGCAGGCTTCACGCAGCATCCGAGCTCCGGTGTCGCGCCCGAGAAGCGCGGCACGTACGCCGGTCTGATCCAAAAGATTCCGTATCTTCGCGATCTCGGGATCACCGCGGTCGAACTCATGCCCGTGTTCCAGTTCGATCCGCAGGATTGCCCGCCGGGCCTCGTCAACTACTGGGGCTATTCGCCGGTCTCCTTCTTCGCTCCGCACGCCGGCTATAGCTCCCGCCGCGATCCGCTCGGTCCGGTCGACGAGTTCCGGGATCTCGTCAAGGCCCTGCACCGCGCGGGCATCGAGGTGATCCTCGACGTCGTCTACAACCATACGGCGGAAGTGGATCACGACGGCCCCACGCTGTCCTTCCGGGGTCTCGACAACGACACGTACTACCTCCTTCAGCCCGACCGCGCGCGCTACGCGGACTACACGGGCACCGGCAACACCCTGAACGCGAACGAAGCGGTGGTGCGCCGCCTGATCGTCGACAGCCTCCGGTACTGGGTCCGTCACATGCACGTCGACGGCTTCCGGTTCGACCTGGCCTCGGTGCTGTCGCGCGACGAGTCGGGCTGCCCGCTGTCCCGTCCGCCGGTCCTGTGGGACATCGAGTCGGATCCGGTCCTGGCCGGGACGAAGCTCATCGCGGAGGCCTGGGATGCCGCCGGGCTCTACCAGGTCGGCACCTTCGGCGGCGACGCCTGGCAGGAATGGAACGGCAAGTTCCGGGACGACGTCCGTCGGTTCGTGAGATCCGACAACGATACCGTCTTCGCCTTCGGCCACCGCTGCTTCGGCAGCCCGGATCTCTACGGGCACCGGGACCGCGGGCCGGAGCAGAGCATCAACTTCATCACGTCGCACGACGGCTTCACGCTCAACGACCTGGTCAGCTACAACGCCAAGCACAACGAGGGGAACGGACACGGCGGTCGCGACGGATCGGACATGAACCTGAGCTGGAACTGCGGAGTCGAAGGACCGAGCGCCGATCCGGAGATCGAGCGGCTGCGCCGGCGCCAGGTGAAGAACTTCCTGGCCATCACCCTGCTCTCGCTCGGCACGCCGATGCTGTCGATGGGGGACGAGGTCCGGCGCACGCAGCACGGCAACAACAATCCGTATTGCCAGGACAACGAGATCACCTGGTTCGACTGGACCCTGCTCGACCGACACCGGGATCTCCACCGGTTCGTGAAGACGCTGATCGGCCAGCGCCTCGTGCTCGGCAAAGAGCTCGGGATCGAGGGCGTGAGCTTGAACGAAGTGTTGCAGCAGGCGGAGATCCACGCGCACGGCGTGCGGTTGAATCAGCCCGATCTGAGCCGCGACTCGCACAGCCTGGCGTTCACCGTGCGGGACAAACGGCGCGGCGTGAGGTTTCACGTGATGTTCAACGCCTACTGGGAACCGCTCACCTTCGACCTCCCGAGCCCCGGGCCGGATGTGGGCGCGTCCTGGCGCCGCTGGATCGACACGTACCGCGATGCGCCGGATGACGTGTGCGACACGCCCCCCGCCGGCGCGGTCGACGGCACGAGCTACACGGTGCAAGCACGCTCGCTCGTGGTGCTGTTCGCCCTTGGCAAAGACGAGAGACTGGGAGCGGCATGAGCGTCATCGCGATCAGGCACGGCGAGACGGAGTGGAGCCGGAATGGCCGGCACACCGGCACCACGGACATACCCTTGACGGACAACGGCCGCCGGCTGGCGGAGCTCTTGCGGCCGGCGTTGCGTTCCCGCGCGTTCGCGCTGGTGCTCGTGAGCCCGCTCCAGCGGGCGCGCGAAACGTGTCGGCTGGCCGGCCTCGCGGCCCACGCGATCATCGAGCCGGACCTCGTCGAGTGGAATTACGGGAAGTACGAGGGACTGACGCCGAAAGAAATCGACCGACAGGCGCCGGGGTGGCTCATCTTCCGGGATGGATGCCCGGGCGGCGAGACGCCGGAGCACGTCGGTGCGCGAGCGGATCGGGTGATCGCCCGGGCGCGCGCCGCCGGGGACGACGTGGCGCTGTTCGCACACGGCCATCTGCTGCGCGTGCTCGTGGCGCGCTGGCTCGGGTTGCCCCCGGGCGCCGGACAACACTTTCTGCTCGATACGGGCACCGTGAACGTCCTCGACTACTACCGCGGAATCCCCGCCCTGAAGACCTGGAATGCGCCGCTCGTCGGCTACGGGTCACCGATCGTGAACGAGGATCAGAAACGATGAAGAGGATGACGCAATGAGCAATGGGAAGAAGACAGCGCGCTCGCGGACGCCGAGCGCGCCGGACAAGAAGAAGCTTCTCGAGCAATACGGGTGCGGTCCGATCCAGTTCACGGGAACGGCCGATGCGCTCTACGAGCGGCATCTCCTGTTCGACAACGTCGTGGATCCGCCCGCCGTCGGCGCGCGCGAGCGCTACGAGGCCGTGGCGCGTTCCGTGCGTGACGTGCTGTCCCAGCGCTGGGTGCGCACGGAAAAGACGTACGAGCGCGCGAATCCCAAGCGCGTCTACTACCTGTCCATGGAGTTCCTGATCGGGCGCTCGCTCGCCAACAACGTCATGAACCTGCTCCTCGATCGCGAGGTGCAGCGCGTGGTCGCGGAGAAGCGCCTCGACTGGCTGGGTGTGCTCGAGCAGGAGCCGGACGCGGGGCTGGGCAACGGCGGTCTCGGACGCCTCGCCGCGTGCTTCGTCGACTCGATGGCGACGATGCAGCTGCCCGCCATGGGCTACGGGCTCCGGTACGAGTACGGGATCTTCAAGCAGACCATCCGCGACGGCTGGCAGCGCGAGCAGCCGGATAACTGGCTGCGTCACCCGGATCCGTGGGAAGTTGCCCGCCCGAACGAGAAGGTCGACGTCAAGCTGAACTGCTCCTTCGAGGTCAGCGCCGGGACGTTGCGCCCGGTCGTCGGCCGTCCGTCGAGCCTGATCGGGCTGCCGTTCGATCGCCCGGTCGTCGGCTACGGAGGCAAGACGATCAACACGCTGCGCCTCTGGGCGGCGGCGGCGCCCGAGTCCTTCGACTTCCAGGCGTTCAGCGGTGGTGAGTTCGTGAGCGCAATCGCCGAGCGGCTCACCGCCGAGTCACTGACGCGCGTCCTCTACCCCGACGACTCCACGTCGATGGGACAAGCATTGCGGTTCGTGCAGGAGTACTTTCTCGTCGCCTGCTCACTCGCGGATCTGGTGCGACGGTTCCGCCGGACGAACGCGGACTGGCACGCGCTGCCGGGGAAAGTGGCGATCCAGCTCAACGACACCCACCCGGCGCTCGCCGTACCCGAGCTCCTGCGCATCCTGCTCGACGAGGCGCAGCTCGGCTGGGACGAGGCCTGGGATCTCACCCGACGGACGCTCGCCTACACGAACCACACGCTCCTGCCGGAGGCACTGGAGAAGTGGCCACTGCCGTGGTTCGAGGTGCTCCTGCCGCGCCATCTCGAGATCATCCTCGAGATCAACCGCCGCCTGCTCGATGAGGTCCGGGCGCGCTTTCCGGCCGACGGCGGCCGGGTCGAGCGCCTCAGTCTCGTCGACGAGGGCGGCGAGCGCAAGATTCGCATGGCGAACGTCGCCATCGTCGGCTCGCACAGCACCAACGGCGTAGCCGCCATCCACTCCGGGCTGCTGCGCACGACGACCGTCAAGGACCTCGCCGAGCTCTACCCTGAGCGCTTCAACAACAAGACCAACGGCGTGACACCGCGGCGCTGGCTCCTCCTGGCGAACCCCGCGCTCGCCGGGACCATCACCAGCGCCATCGGCGACGGGTGGATCACCGACCTCGGTCAGCTCCGGCGGCTTGCTCCGCTCGCCAACGATGCGGCGTTCCTCGACGACTTCCGGAACGCCAAGCGCGCGGCCAAAGCCGGGTTCGCGGACTGGCTCCGGTCGTCGGCGGGGCTGACGGTGGACCCGGACAGCATCTTCGACAGCCAGGTCAAGCGCATCCACGAATACAAGCGGCAGCTGCTCAACGGGCTCCGGATCGTGGTGCTGTACAACCGGCTTCGCGAGAATCCGGGTCACTCGATGACGCCGCGGACGTTCTTCTTCGCGGGCAAGGCGGCGCCGGCCTACCGCCTGGCCAAGGTCATCATCAAGTTCCTGAACAACCTGGCCGGCGCGATCGACGGTGACCCTGCCGTGCGCGGCCGGCTCAAGGTCCTCTTCCTGCCGGAGTACTGCGTGTCGCTCGCCGAGCGCCTGATTCCCGCGAGCGACGTCTCCAACCAGATCTCGACCGCCGGCTACGAGGCGAGCGGGACCAGCAACATGAAGTTCATGATGAACGGCGCGCTCACCATCGGCACGCGCGACGGCGCGACGATCGAGATGGCTGAGGAAGCGGGCGAGGACAATTTCTTCCTGTTCGGCCTCACGGCGGATCAGGTCGCCGGCAGCCGCGGCTGGTACAGCCCGCAGTGGCACTACGAGCACGAGGCCGAGACGCGCGCCGCCCTCGACCTCATCTTCGCCGACCACTTCAGCCGCGACGAGCCCGGCGTCTTCGCCCCGTTACGCGATGCGTTACTGGCGGCGGGCGACCATTATATGCACCTGGCCGACCTCGCCTCCTACCTCGAGGCCGACGGCCGCCTGACGCACCTCTACACGGACTCGAAGGGGTGGGCGCGCAAGGCGGTCCTCAACGTGGCGGCCTCGGGCAAGTTCTCCAGCGACCGAACCATCGCCGAGTACGCCGCCGAGATTTGGGATGCCAGGCCGTGCCCGGTCGACTGAGGACGTGGGGGCGAACATGACGATCTCCGCCCTGGCTGGGAAACCGGCACCGAAGAGCGCCCTGGTGGACGTCGTCAGGCTCGAGCGGGAGTACTACGCGCGGCAACCCGACACCGGGGACCCGACTCAGCTCGTTGCGTTCGGCACGAGCGGTCACCGCGGCTCGTCGCTCACCGGCGCGTTCACCGAGGCGCACATCGCCGCGATCACCCAGGCGATCTGCGATTACCGCCGCGGGCAGGGCATCGACGGCCCGCTCTACATGGGCAAGGACACCCATGCCCTGTCGGAGCCGGCGCAGCGCACGGCGCTCGAGGTGCTCGTCGCCAATGGCGTGGAAACGGTCATCCAGCACGGTCAGGGCGTGACGCCGACACCCGTGATCTCTCACGCCATTCTCGTGTACAACCGCGGTCGCCGGACGGGTCTCGCGGACGGCATCGTCGTCACGCCGTCGCACAACCCGCCCGAGGACGGCGGCTTCAAGTACAACCCGCCCCACGGTGGCCCCGCCGACACCGACGTGACGCGGTGGATCGAGGAACGGGCCAACGGGTTCTTGCGCGACGGCAACGCCGGCGTGAAGCGCGTGCCCTACACGAAGGCGGTCGCCTGCGCGCACCACCGGGACTTCGTCGTCCCGTACGTCCGGGATCTCCAGAACGTCGTCGACATGGCCGCCATCCGGGACGCGGGCCTCACGCTCGGCGTCGATCCGCTCGGCGGCGCCGCCACGCCCTACTGGGAGCCGATCAACTCCATCTACAAGCTCGACATCGCCGTCGTGAACCCGGTGATCGATCCGACCTTCTCGTTCATGACCGTCGATCACGACGGCAAGATCCGGATGGACCCGTCGAGCCCGTACGCCATGGCGCGGCTCGTGGCGCTGAAGGATCGGTTTCGCGTCGCCTTCGCCAACGATTGCGACGCCGACCGCCATGGCATCGTCACGCGCTCCAGCGGGCTCATGAACCCGAATCACTATCTGGCCGTGGCCATCGACTATTTGCTGACGCACCGGCCGCACTGGCCGGTGGATGCCGCCGTCGGCAAGACGCTGGTCAGCAGCAGCATGATCGATCGGGTCGTGGGCCACCACGGCCGCCGGCTCGCGGAGGTCCCCGTGGGTTTCAAGTGGTTCGTCTCCGGGCTGCTGGACGGATCGTACTGCTTCGGCGGCGAGGAGAGCGCCGGAGCGAGCTTCCTCCGTCACGACGGCACCGTCTGGGCCACCGACAAAGACGGCCTGATCATGGATCTCCTCGCCGCCGAGCTCACGGCGCGCACGGGCAAGGATCCGGGCGAGCGCTATCGCGGGCTCGCGGCGGAGTTCGGCGCGCCGTACTACACGCGCATCGATGCGCCCGCGACGCCGGAGCAGAAAGCCCGGCTGGCGAAACTGTCGCCCGAGCGCGTGCCGGCGTCGATCGTCGCCGGCGATCCGATCGCCGCCACGCTGACCCGCGCGCCGGGCAATGGCGCCGCGATCGGCGGGCTGAAGGTCGTGACCCGGCGCGGCTGGTTCGCGGCCCGGCCCTCGGGCACCGAGAACATCTACAAGATCTACGCCGAAAGCTTCGTCGACGAGATGCACCTGAAGGCCATCGTGGGCGAGGCTCGCGCGATCGTCGACAGCGCCATGGGGTCGATCACATGAGAGACCCGGCCGCCGGCGTTCCCCTGTTTCCGCAGGGCTACCGCGCATCCGGTGTGTTGCTGCACGTCACGTCGCTGCCGTCCCCCTACGGCATCGGCGATCTCGGGCCGTCCGCGTTCGACTGGGTGGACCGACTCCACGACGCCGGGCAGCGCTGGTGGCAGGCGCTGCCGCTGGGACCGACGGGGTATGGCGACTCGCCGTACCAGTGCCTCTCGTCCTTCGCCGGCAACGAGCTGCTCATCACTCCGGACGGCCTGATCGACGACGGGCTGTTGCGGGCGGCCGATTGCGCGGGCCAGGCGTTCTCGCCGTCCGTCGTCGAATACGAGAAGGTCCTTCCGTTCAAGATCCGCCTCCTCGAGACGGCCTGGAGCCGCTTCAGCGCCGGCGCCCGTCCGGACCTCCAGCCAGCCTATGAACAGTTCTGTCACGCCCATGCGCTGTGGCTCGACGACTACGCGCTGTTCCGGGCGCTCAAGGCCCGGTACGACGGCGCCTGCTATCTCGACTGGCCTGCCGAGCTCGTCCGACGCAACCCGGCCGCACTCGCGCGAGCGCGTCGAGAGGTCGCGAAGGAGGTCGAGGTCGCTCGCTTCGCCCAGTTCGTGCTTTCTCGCCAGGCGCAACGGCTCGAGCAACACGCGCACGACCGGGGCGTGCGGTTGATCGGCGATCTGCCGTTCTTCGTCTCGCCCGACTCGAGCGACGTCTGGGCCAACCCCGAGCTCTTCGTGCTCGACAAGGACTACCGGCCGACGGTGGTGGCGGGCGTCCCTCCCGACTACTTCAGCGCGGACGGACAGCTGTGGGGAAACCCCGTCTACGACTGGGACGCGCTTCGTCAGCGCGGATATCGCTGGTGCGTGGAGCGCCTTCGTGCGCTGCTGGCCCAGGTCGACGTCATCCGGCTGGATCATTTCCGGGCGTTCGCGGCGTCGTGGCACGTGCCGGCGCACGCCGCGACGGCGCGCGACGGCCAATGGGTCCCAGGGCCGGGCGCCGATTTCTTCCGCGCCGTCGAGAAGGATCTCGGCGCCCTGCCCTTCATCGCCGAGGACCTCGGGCTGATCACGCCCGACGTGACGGCGCTGCGCGACGAGTTCCGCCTGCCCGGCATGCGCGTCCTCCACTTCGCGTTCGACGGAGACGCCGACAACCCGCACCTGCCCGACAACTACGTTGCGAACGCCATCGCGTACACGGGGACGCACGACAACGCCACCACGCGCGGCTGGTACGAGGCGCTGTCAGCCACGGAACAGCAGAGCGTGTGGACCTGCCTCGGTCGTTCCCGCGGCGCCGCGTCCGAGGTGGCACCCGCGCTGTTGCGCCTGGTGTGGGAATCCCCGGCCGCGCTCGCGGTCGCGCCGTTCCAGGACGTCCTCAACCTCGGCAACGAGGCGCGGATGAACGTGCCGGGCCGGGCCGAGGGCAACTGGCGCTGGCGCTGCACGGAACAGATGCTGTCCACCCGCGTGTTCGACTGGCTGCGCGACCTCACGAGCACGTCGGGTCGGTCGCAAGGAGAGTGTTGAGATGAACCAGGACACCGAGAGCACGGTGAGGACACTGGTCGCCGACGGCAAGGGCATCCTGGCCGCCGACGAGACGCCAGCCACGTTGACCAAGCGGTTCGACGCGCTGGGAATCCGCTCCACCGAGCAGACCAGGCGCGCGTATCGGGAGCTGCTCTTCACGGCGCCCGACGCCGCCGCCATCAGTGGCGTGATCCTGCAAGACGAGACGATCAGACAGAAGAGCTCCACCGGAACGGCGCTGCCGCAGGTGCTGGGGAGCCGCGGCATCGTGCCCGGGATCAAGGTCGACACCGGCGCGAAACCGCTGGCGCTGGCGGCGGGCGAGACCGTCACCGAGGGGCTCGACGGGCTCCGCGAGCGTCTCGCGGACTACCGCGGCCTGGGCGCGCGCTTCGCGAAATGGCGGGCCGTCATCCACATCGCGGACGGGCTACCGACCCGGCCCTGCGTGAGCGCGAACGCTCACGCGCTCGCGCGCTATGCCGCGCTCTGCCAGGAAGCCGGCCTCGTCCCCATCGTCGAGCCCGAAGTGTTGATGGACGGCTCGCACTCGATCGAGCGCTGCGAGGAGGTCACCGACATGGTGCTGCTTGGCGTGTTCGAGGCCCTCGCCGAGCAGCGGGTCGCGCTCGAGTCCATGCTGCTCAAGCCCAACATGGTCGTCCCTGGGAAGGCGAGCTCGCGTCCCGCGTCCGTTGAGGACGTGGCGCTCGCGACGCTGCGCTGCTTGCGCCGACGCGTGCCGGCGGCGGTGCCCGGCATCGTCTTCCTGTCGGGCGGTCAGAGCGCGCAGCAGGCGACCGCCCATCTGAACGCGATCAATCGGCTGCCCGGGCCCAAGCCCTGGAAGATCAGCTTCTCCTACGGGCGCGCGCTTCAGGACGCCGCGCTGGAGGCGTGGCGCGGGCGCGACGAGAACGTGAAGGCCGCGCAGGAGGCGCTGGCGCACCGGGCCCGCTGCACCGGAGCCGCCAGCCTCGGCCGGTACACGGACGACATGGAGAAAGGCTGTTCGAATCACTAGGAGGCGATGATGGGAAGCCCACTCCCGGACAAGGAGCTCGCGCTCATCGATGCGTACTGGCGCGCGGCCAACTACCTGTCGGTCGGCCAGATCTATCTCTACGACAACCCGCTGCTCAAGAAGCCGCTCACGAAGGAGCACGTCAAGCCGCGGCTGCTGGGGCACTGGGGCACCACGCCCGGCCTCAACTTCATCTATG
>DATBJF010000047.1:0-28658 GCA_036556545.1 Candidatus Methylomirabilota bacterium | reverse complement strand
GCAGGCGGTGATCGAGGAGCGCCACGGCTTAGCCGGGGCGCGACGAGCGTTGGGGGGTATGGGGGGCCATTTCGGGGCCCCCCATCTAAACAGGCCCGAAGCCGAGCGCGGTGTGATCGTGAATGCGGAGGGGGCGGAAGCGGACTTTTCGACCGACGGCCAGCTCCTCGAACGGGATGTCGACGATGCGGCCGAGGAGCGAAACGCCGTCGACGAGGCGCACGGCGGCGATCGCGTATGGGGCATCGCCGGCATGGCCGCGCGGCGCGATGCGGATGACGGTGAACGAAGCGATCTCGCCGTCGCCGGACAGCGGCACCGGCGTCCACTCGCGTCCCCCGCACTCCGGGCACAGCTGCCGCGGCGGGATGGCGATCGCGCCGCAGCCGCCGCACTTGATGCCGATGAGCTTGCCGGCGCGCGCCTGCTCGAAGAAGGCCTGCTGCGTGATCGACGGCTCAGTCACGGCCGAACAGGCTCACGAGGACCGTCGCCGTGTTGCCGCCGAGCGTGTGCGTGAGCCCCGTCCGCGCGCCTTCCACCTGGCGGCGCCCGGCGTCCCCGCGAAGCTGCGTGACGATCTCGCAGATCTGCGCCGCGCCCGTCGCGCCGATCGGATGGCCCTTCGCCTTGAGACCGCCCGATGGATTCACCGGGACCTTGCCGCCGAGGCTCGTCCATCCTTTCTCTGCGGCGAGACCGCCTGCGCCCGGCTCGAAGAGGCCGAGGCCCTCGGTGGCGACGATCTCGGCGATCGTGAAGCAGTCGTGCAGCTCCACAACGTCGACGTCTTCCGGCCGCTTGCCGGCCTGCCGGTAGGCGGCGGCCGCCGCGCGCTCGGTGGCGGGCACCCGTGAGAGATCGCGCTTGTCGCCGATGAGCATCCAGTCCGAGGCGGCCGCCGAGGCGAGCACCCAGATCGGACGGCGGCTGCGGCGCGCCACGTCTTCGGAGGCGAGCACGAGGGCGGCGCCGCCGTCGGTGAACGGACAGCAGTCGTAGAGCTTCAGCGGATCGGCGACGCGCGCCGAGCTCAGCACCGTCTCGAGCGTGATCTCCTTCTGGAACTGCGCCTTCGGGTTCAGCGCGCCGTGCTTGTGGTTCTTGACGGCCACGGCCGCCATCTGCGCCTCGGTCGTGCCGTGCTTGTGCATGTGGGCCCGTGCCACCAGGGCGAACACCCCGGGGAAGGTGAGGCCCAGTGTCTGCTCCCACGCGGCATCGGAGGCGTAGGCGAAGTACTCCGTCGAGTCGGCCGTGGGCACGTTGAGGACGCGCTCGGCGCCGCCCACCATGACGACGTCCGAGGCGCCGGAGGCCACTTCCATCACCGCGTGCCGGAAGGCCGCGTGCGAGGAGGCGCACGCGGTCTCGAAACGGGTGGTGGGCACGGCCGGCAGACCGAGCACGGACGCCGCCTGGGGCGACGTGTGCAGCTGCTTTTCCGTCTCACCCCCCACCACGTTGCCGTAGTAGAGCGCCTGGATCCGGCCGGCGGGGAGGTCCGCGTCGAGCAGCGCATCGGCCGCCGCCGACGCGAACAGCTCGGCCGAGGTCCGATCGTGCTTGCCGAACTTGGTGGTTCCGACGCCG
The DNA here is from genome assembly GCA_036556545.1 of Candidatus Methylomirabilota bacterium. Taxonomy (GTDB): domain Bacteria; phylum Methylomirabilota; class Methylomirabilia; order Rokubacteriales; family CSP1-6; genus AR12. Next base: position 27,065 of record DATBJF010000047.1, on the reverse strand, counting down.
ATCACCGCGACTCGTCTCATGTGGAAATCATAACAAACTACAATGTCCCCTCATGGCGCTGGTCATCGTGGGCTGCGGCTGGATCGCGCGCCGTCATGCGGCGGCTGCCCGCGGGCTCGGCATCCCCGTGGTCTTTGCCAGCCGCGACCTCGCGCGGGCCCGCGCGTACGCGCGCGAGTTCGGGGGCGTCGCGGCCTACGGCGCCTACGACGAGGCGCTCCGGCACCCGGGCGCGGGCGGCGCCGTCGTCTGCACGCCGCACGACCGCCATCTCGACGACGTCCTCGCCGCGCTGGCCGCGGGCCGTCACGTGCTCGTCGAGAAGCCGATCGCGCGGACACTCGACGAGGCGGATCGGATGATCGACGCGGCCGCCCGCGCCGGGCGCGTGCTGATGGTGGCGGAGAACTTCCGCTTCATGCCGGGCTTCCGCGCGGTCCGGCGGCTGATCGAGGACGGCACCCTCGGCGCTCTGCGCGAGCTGCACCTGGTCGCGCGCGGCTTTCGGCGCCACACCGGGTGGCGCTGCACGCCGGGCGCCGGCGGGGGCGCGCTGATCGACGGCGGCATCCATTACGTCCACGCGCTCCGGTGGTGGGGCGGCGAGGTCCGCCGGCTCTTCGCGCTGCGCCCGCCACAGACGCTCGACAGCATGACGGGCGAGGACTCCGTGGATCTCCTGGCCGAGCTCGAGGGCGGCGCCGTCGGCGTCCTCGCCAATTCGCTTGCCGCGCGAGGGGTTCCGCGGTTTCAATGGTCGTCGGTGACCGGCACCGGCGCCACGTGCCTCGTCGAGAATCGGGGCCGTGTCCTGTTCGTCCAGGGCGAGCGGGGACGGCGGCTGCGGTTCTTCCGGCGCGACGTGCGCGGTCACGTAGCGATGCTGAAGGCATTCGATCTCGCGATGACGACGGGCCGCGTGGACGAGATGGATGGCGAGGCCGGCCGCCGCGATCTGGCGGTGGTGCTGGCGGCGTATCGTTCGATCGCGGAGCGGCGGCCGGTGGAGCTGACGTGCTGAGTGAAGAGGCCCTGATCTTCCTGGGGGGCCTGGCCGCGCTCGGCGCGGTGGCCCTCGGCGTCCTCGAGCTGCTGTGGCCGACGCGGCCCAGGCATCCCGTCCGGCGCATCGTCGTGACAGCGGAGCCGCCGCCGGCCGCCGGGCCGTCCGTGGCGGCGTTGATGGCGCTGCCGCGTCGCTGGCGCTCCCGCCGCCGGCGCCACGCCCTGAACGGCAACGGCATGCCGTATCGCCGACGCGCATCCACCGAGCCCGTCACCGCCTCGTTGCGCGCCGCGTTCGAGGAGGAGCCGCCGCATGACGGCGACGCCGCCGACGCCGTGGAGCGCTCATTCGCGCTCTACCAGGACGGGGCGCATGTGGAGGCGGTGGCCGCGGCGACGGCGGCCATGGCCGGCAAGGCCGTCGGCGGCCAGGCGGCCGAGGTGGCGCGCCTCTGGTCGATCGTCGCGCTCGCGCGTCAGGCGATGAACGATCCCGCCGGCGCGCGAACGGCGCTCGAGGCCGCCCTGACCACGGCGCCCGATGCCGAGCGACCCGCTTACGCGCGCCAGCTCGCCTCGCTGGCGGCCGAGGTGGCGCACGACCTGACCGCCGGCTTCGAGAACGGGCGCGGCCCCAGCTCCGAGCACGACCTGGATCGCCTCCGCCAGGCCCTCGACTGGGCGGAGCGCGGCAGCGCCGTCGTGCCGGAGGACGAGGCGCTGCGCGGGCTCGCCACCGATCTCCAGCGCCGCCTCTGGCCCGCCTGCGAGCGCGTGGTCCTGGGCCTCGTGCAAGGCCAGCGCTTCGGCGCGGCGCGCGCCGTCTTGCGCGAGGCGCTGGACGATCCGCGCTTCCCGTCGACGCGCGCGGCGACGTTCCGGGAGCTGTTCTCCGGCACCTACGGCGGCGAGATCGGTCAGCTCACCGCGCAGGCGATCCGCTCGATGCAGGCCGCGCGCGAGACGGAGGCGCTGGCGGCGCTCGAGCGCGCCGAGGAGCTGCTGGAAAGCGTTCACGACGACGAGGCGCTGCCGCCGAAACGCCGCGAGGAGGTCGACCGCCGCCTCTGGTGGGGATACAAGAAGCTCGGCCGCCGCCGTGCGCAGGCCGGAGAGTACGAGGGCGCCGTCGACGCGCTCGCACGCGCCCTGCGGTTCGCGGGCGTCGGCACCGACCGCCAGGCCGATACGCGGGCGGCGCTGGTGCGCGCGCTGGAGGGCCTGGCGGAGCAGCGCGTCCTGCTGATCCGTGAGCTCGCAGAGGCCGGCGACCGGGAAGCGGCGCTGGTTCAGACCGACAAGCTCTGGTCCCGGCTGCGCGGCGCCTACGCCGCGGGCCTCGACGAGGCGGACCTCGTGGTCGCCTTCGCGAAGGTGCAGCGCGTGTTCGACGAGGTGAAGGCTAGACCGTGAGCCGTTCGAGCCGCGGCAGCGTGCGGCCGGCCGGCGTCGACGGCACCTCGCCCACGCGCCGCGCGCCCATCCGCGCGTAGAAGCCCTCCGCGTTCGGATCGGCGTTGATCCACAGCCGGCGCACGCCGATGGCGCGGCAGCGGTCCACCGCGTGCGCGAACAGCGTCCGCCCCACGCCCTTGCCGATGCGCGACGGCGCGATCCAGAAGTGCTCGAGCTCGCAGTCGGCGCCGGCGAAGAGCAGGGCGTACACGCCCACGATCTCGTCGCCCTCGACCGCGCAGTGCACCGGGTAGCGCTCGATGAGCTCCGGCGCAAAGGTGAGGTCCCGCCGCCAGAGGACGATCCACTCCTCGGGATATCGCCAGTGACGCTTGGCGGCGTGGGCGATGGCGGTGAGGGTGTCGGCGTCGGCGGGGACGGCGCGGACTATTGTAGCGATGGCGCTGTTGGCGGCTCGAGCGGCGGGTGGCCTGTTCTGGATGCGGCGTGGCTGCGTTCCGCGATCATGGCGCTGCGTTCCGCGATCGCTGCGCGCTCCGTCACACCGTGATCGACCGTGCGAACTCGCGATTCAGGGTGAGGCCGAGGCCGGGCGCGTCGGAGACGTGCACGTGGCCGTCGCGCAGATCGAACGGCTCCTGCACGAGGTCGTTCAGGAGGGGATTGTCGCCGCGCGTGAACTCGAGCACTGTCACGCACGGCGTCGACACCGCCAGGTGCAGGCCGGCCGCGAAGAGGATGGCCGAGCCCCACAGGTGCGGCGCCACCGTGAGGCCGTGCGCGGCCGCCAGCGCGCAGATGCGGAGCGTCTCGGTGATGCCGCCCGCGATGGCGACGTCGGGCTGCAGGATGTCGACGGCCCGCGCCTCGATGAGGTCGCGGAAGGCGAAGCGCGTCTGCTCGCTCTCACCGGAGGCGATCGGAATGTCCGTCGACGCCCGCACCTCGGCCTGGCCGGTGACGTTGTCCGCCGAGACCGGCTCCTCGAGCCACGCGAGGTCGCAATCCTCCACCTTGCGCGCGAACCGCTGAGCCTCGCGCACCGACCAGGTGCCGTGGGCGTCGACCATGACGCCGATCTCGGCGCCGAGCGTCTCGCGCACCTCGCGCACGCGCGCGGCGGAGTCGTCCACGCTCCTGTCTTGGAGGCCCACGCGCATCTTCACCGCGCGGTGGCCGCGCTCGACGTATTGCCGGAGCTGCTTGCCGATCCCGCCCACGGGAGCCCAGCCGCCGCTGGCGTAGGCCGGGACCTTGTCGCGGAACCGGCCGCCCAGGAGCCGCCAGAGCGGCTGGCCCAGCGATTGGCCGAGCAGGTCCCAGAGCGCGATGTCGACGCCGCTCATCGCGGAGATCGTCACGCCGCGGCGGCCGATGATCGGGAACGTGCGCCCTTCGCGCTGGGCGTAGTGCGCGCGCGTGCCGTTGTACATCGCCTCCCACAGCGCGGTGATGTCGCGCGGGTCGCGGCCGAGGAGGATCGGCGCCAGCTCGGCGCGGATCGTCTCGACGGTGGCCGCGTAGTTGCCGAGGTTGCCGGCACCGATCTTTGCCTCACCCAAACCGGTCTGGCCGGTGTCGGTGTCGATCTCGACCAGGCAGGTGTTGAAGGAGTCGTTGCGTCCGAAGTCGCTCACGTGGGCGCGCTCGGCGGGGATGACGGCGCACAGCCACGAAGCCCGGACGGCGGTGATCTTCACGCCGGCGGCGTCAGGGCTCGGTGCTGCGGCGGCGGATCTCCTCGAGGAGCGACTCCGGCACCTGCAAGAAGGCGGCGACCACGGCCGGGTCGAAGTGCGTGCCCGCGCAGCGCTTGATCTCCGCCTTGGCCGCCTCGAAGGGCACGGCCTTGGAATACGGACGGTCGAATGTCATGGCGTCGAAGGCGTCGACCACCGCGAAGATCCGCGCGCCGAGGGGGATCTCCTCGCCCTTCAGCGCCCGCGGGTAGCCGGAGCCGTCCCATTTCTCGTGGTGCGCATACACGATCGGCACCGCGCCGCGCAGGAAAGGGATGCGCTCGATCAGGCGCTTGCCGATCTCCGGATGCCGCCGCATGATCGTCCACTCCTCGGGCGTCAGCGGGCCGGGCTTCAGGAGGATGGCGTCGGGGATGCCGATCTTGCCGATGTCGTGGAGGAGCACGCCGTGGGCGAGGTCGCGCATCATCTGCGGGGCCACGCCGAAGGCGCGGGCCGTCGCCAGCGCATAGCCGTGGACGCGCCGCGAATGCGCCTCGGTGCCGATGTCGCGGGTGTCGAGGGCCGAGCCGAGCGCTTCCAGCGTGCTGCGGTACGTCTCCTCGAGCTCGTGATACGCGGCCGACAGGTCGCGGGTCGCTTGATCCACGCGGTGCTCGAGCAGCTCCTGATAGACGCGGCGCTCGATGAGCAGCTCGCGCCGCTCGAGCGCACGCTCGGCCGCGATGAGCAGCTCCTCGACGTTCACCGGCTTCATGATGAAGTCGTAGGCGCCGAGCTTGAGGCTGTCGATGGCCGTCTTCACGTCGGCGGCCCCGGTCAGCACGATGACGGCCGCGTCCTGGTCGGTGCGGCGGATCTTCTCGAGCAGCTGGATGCCGGACATGCCGGGCATCTTGAGATCGGTGACGACCAGCGGCGGGCGTGCGGCGGCAAACACCTCGAGCCCGTTCGGACCGTCCTCGGCGAGGTGACACGTGTACCCGGCCGACAGGAAGATCTGGTGCAGCACGTCGCGCACCTGGCGATCGTCGTCGACGATCAGGATGTCCCTGGGAGTCTCCACGTTATAGGACCTTCGCCGGCGGCCCCGTCGCGGCAGCCACCTGGTTCTTGCCGGCCCTCTTGGCCGCGTAGAGCGCCTCGTCCGCCGAGCGGAAGAGGTCCTCCGCCGTGCTCGCCTCGTCGTCGGGCAGGCTCGCCACCCCGAAGCTGGCGGTGAGGATCTTGCCATGCGAGAAGGGGTACTTGGCCACGACTTCGCGGATGCGGTCGGCATAGAGCCGGGCACCCGCTTTCGACGTCTCGACCAGGAGCACGGCGAACTCGTCGCCGCCGTACCGTGAAACGACATTGATGCCGCGCGAGTGCTTCATGAGAATCTGCGCGACGTCGCGGAGCGTGTCGTCGCCGACCGCGTGACCGAGGCTGTCGTTCACGGACTTGAAGCCGTCCAGATCCAGCAGCACGACCGACACCGGATGGTTGAACCGCCGATATCGCGACAGCTCCTCCTCCAGACGCAGCGAGAAGAAGCGGCGGTTGTAGAGGCCCGTGACCTCGTCCTTGAACGAGGTTTCCTTGAGGCGGGCGTTGGTGCTCTCGAGCTCCTTGTACGCGGCGTCGAGCCGGGTGGCGAAGCTGTTGATCTCCGCGGCCTGATGCTCGATGGTGGTCAGCATCTTGTTGAAGGAGCCCATGAGGTTTCCGACCTCTTTGTTGCGCCGCACCAGGCCTCCCATCACTTGCTCGCTGGCCATCATCTCCGCCATGCGGGCCACGGTGCCCCCAACGTCCCAGATGATGTAGGCGCCTGCCAGGACGCCCACGATGGTCACGAGGAGCACCACCCGGAGCGCTGTGAGATCGAAGAGTCGGTCGGGACCGACTCCGGGAACGAGGGCGCCGCGCGCGACGTAGGCGAGAACGAGGATCGGAATGCCGGAAGCGAGGATGAGGGCCAGCAGGACCTTGACTCTCAGGCGTCGCCCGGCGGTGGCAAGGTCCGGTGAGTCGTCACCCGGCATACTGGCCAGTATTCTTGTTGCCGACGGCGAGTGTCAATGTCAGAATTTTGACAGACTTATGCCGATCGTGGCGGACCGAAAGCTCGACTGTATCGGCCTTTTCTGCCCCATGCCCATCCTGAAAACGCGCGACGCCATGAAGCAGATGGACGTGGGCCAGATCCTCGAGATGACGTCGGACGACCCCGCCTCCGAGGCGGACTTGAAGGCCTGGACAGGGCGCACCGGCCACGAGCTCCTGGAGATTGACAAGCATGGCGCGGTCTTCCGCTTCCTCGTCCGCAAGACTCGGTAGAGCCGCCAGTTCCGCGGTCAGCCGCGTCTATCTCGACTACGCCGGGTTTTCGCCCGTCGACCCCCGTGTCATCGCGCTGATGCGCCCGTTCCTGGAGGGGGGCGTGGGCAATCCGTCGGCGCCTCACTCGCTGGGGCTCGAGGCTCGGGCCTCGCTCGACGGCGCCCGCGCCAAGGTCGCCCGGCTCTTCGGGGGCGCTCCGGCGGGCGTCATCTTCACGGCCGGCGCCACCGAGGCGAACAACCTCGCGGTACGCGGGGTGGCGCAACGGGCGCGCGGACGCCACGTAGTCACGACGTCGATCGAGCACGTCTCCATCCTCAATGCCTGCCGGCACCTCGAGAAGCGCGGCTTCGCCGTCAGCTACGTGGGCGTCGACTCCGAGGGGCGCGTCGATCCCGAGGCGGTGCGTCACGCGCTCCGCGACGACACCGCGCTCGTGTCGATGATGGCCGCCAATGGCGAGATCGGCACGCTCGAGCCGCTGCGCGAGGTCGGTCGTGTCGCCCGAGAGCACGGGGTGCCGTTCCACGTCGACGCCGTCGGCGCCGCGGGCCGCGTGCCCTTCAGCGTCGACGAATGCGCGATCGACCTGCTGACGGTCTCCTCCAACGACCTCTATGGTCCGCCGGGTGCGGGCGCGCTGTGGGTGCGCGGGGACGTGCCGCTGGGGCCGATCGTCTTCGGAGGCGGGCAGGAGGGCGGCTACCGTGCGGGCACGGAGAACCTGCCGGCCATCGTCGGGATGGGCGTGGCGGCGGACCTCGCGCGGAGCGAAGGCGCGGCCGAAGTCGCGCGCCTCACCACGCTGCGCGACCGCCTGCTCGACGGCCTGCTCGACGCGGTGCCGCGCGCGCGGCTGACCGGTGCGCGCGGGGATGGCCGTCTGCCGCACCATGCGAGCGTCGTGATCCCCGGCGTCAAGGCCGACGCCGTGCTGCTGGAGCTTGACCTCCGCGGCGTGGCGGCCTCGACGGGCTCGGCCTGCAGCATGATCAGCGGCGAGCCGTCGCACGTCCTGCGGGCCATCGGCTGCGGGCGCGACGACGCCGAGGGCTCGCTCTGCTTCACCGTCGGACGCTGGACGACCGCGGCCGAGATCGATGTCGTGCTCGATGCGGTGCCGGTCGTCGTCGAGCGACTGCGCCGGCTCGCCCCGTAGATGGCCGACGGTAAAAGAGGAGCGCCGCGGCTTCGCCGGGGCGCTCCGAACGTTGGGGGATTGGGGGCCATTTCGGGGCCCCCATGTCAGTAGATTGCGTCTGTTCCTGTTCGACATCGACGGCACCTTGATCACGGCGCGCGGAGCCGGCCGCTCGGCTTTGCAGGCGGCTCTGCTGAAGACGTACGGCACCGCCGGCGACATCGATCACTACGACTTCCGCGGCAAGACCGATCCGCGCATCGTCTTCGACCTGATGCGTGGCGCCGACGTCGGCGACGACGTCATCGAGGCCGGCATGTCGGCGTGCTTCGACGCCTATACCGCCGAGCTCGACCGGCAGATCGGTGACGGCTCGCGCGTCGTCGTGCTGCCCGGTATCGCCGACGTCGTGCGCGAGCTGTCGGCGCGCGACGACGCGCTCGTGGGGCTCCTCACCGGCAACATCGAGGCGGGCGCGCGCGTCAAGCTGCGCCCGACGGGACTCTCCCCGCTGTTTCGCGTCGGCGCCTACGGCTCGGACAGCATGGACCGCCGCAAGCTGCCGGCGATCGCCTGCGAACGGGCGCGGCGCGTCACCGGCAGCGGCTTTTCCTTCGACCGCGTGACGATCATCGGCGACACTCCTCTCGACGTGGACTGCGCTCGGGCCTGCGGCGCCGTGGCCGTCGCCGTCGCCACGGGCTTCCACCCGCACACCGAGCTCGCCGCCTGCGCCCCCGACCTGCTCTTCACCGACTTCTCCGACGTGGCCGCCGCACTGGCCGCGCTCACCCGGTGACGCCGGCTCTCGCCGCCCTCTTCCTCCACGTCCTCGCCGTCGTGGTGTGGATCGGCGGCCTGATCTACCAGACGCACGCGCTACTCCCGGCCGCCCGCCGTGGCGACGCCCGTCCCTTCGCTGAAGCCGCCGTGCGAGCCCGCCCCGCGACATGGGCCGCCGTCGCCATCGTCGTGCTGACCGGCTTCTACAACGTGACGCAGCTCGGCTCCCTGGAACGCGTGATGCAGACCGGCGCCGGCCTCGCGCTGGCCGGAAAATTCACGCTCGTGATCCTCGCGGTAGCCCTCGCCGCCCAGCGCGACTTCGCCCACGTCCCACTCCTCCGCGCCGCCCTGGCGAGCGGCGGCGACCCGAGCGACTCATTGCGAGCGATCGCGCGCCTCGATCGAACCGTGCTTGCCCTCGCGCTGATCGTGATCTGGCTCGGCCTGCTGGTGAGCCGCACAAAGCTCGCGCAGCTGGCGTAGAGAGTCACGAACTCCGCGACGGTTCGCCGCAGGCGGGTGGCGCCGGCCACGCCGCAGCCGGCGACAGGCCCCGCCCGCGAACAGCGCAAGAGGAGTGCGGGCGCTAGCCGCGCGACAGCAGAGGAATGCCGAGCTCGCGCGCGATGTCATCGACGCGGGAGGCGAGAGCGGGAGAGATCGGAATGCCGTCGCGGCGGCGACGGACCTCGGACTCGGCCTCGGGCTCGCCCGCGACATAGATCCGGTCGTGGCCCGCCGCGCGCGGCGTCGACTTGAGCGAGTCGAAGTAGTCGTCCATGTCGCGCTTGAAGTCCTCGAGCGGCCGGAACCGCGCCGGATCGAGCGCGACGAAGCAGTGGCCGACGTCCTGGAGACGCCGGGCCTGGCGGTCGGTGCGGAAGAAGAGGTCTCCGTAGACGGCGCCCGGGAGGATGCCGGACAGGATATCGACCATCATGCCGAGGCCATAGCCCTTGTGGCTGCCGAGCTCCCGCGTGCCGCCGAGCGGCGTCTGCAGGCGATGCTTGACGGCCTTGTCGGCGTCGGTGGTTGGCTCGCCGCTGTCGTCGAGCGCCCAGCCGGAGGGGATCGGCTTGCCCCAGCGGCTGGCCAGCCGCAGCTTGCCGAAGGCGACCGTGGTGGTGGCCATGTCGAGCACGAAGGGCGCGTGCCGTCCGGCCGGCGCCGAGAACGACAGCGGATTCGTCGAGATCTTCGCCTCGCGCCCGAACGTCGGCACCATCGCCACGTACGGGGAGTTGGTCGTGCTCAGCCCGATCATGTCGTGGTCGAGGGCCATCATCGAGTAATTGGCGGCGGCGCCGAAATGGCCGGAGTTGCGCACGGCCACGACGCCGACGCCGTACGTGCGGGCCTTGTCGATGGCCAGCCGCATGGCGAGCGTGGAGACATAGTGCCCGAGGCCCTTGGCCCCGTCGTAGAGGCCGGTGGCCATGCTGTCCTTGACCAGGACGGGATCGGTGTCCATCACGATGAAGCCGGTCTGCCACAGCTCGTGATAGCGCGGCAGCATGTCGATGCCGTGCGAGTCGACGCCGCGCAGATCGGTACGCACCATGAGGCCGGCGGTGACGACGGCGCGGTCACGCGGCATCTTCATCGCCACCAGCGCGTCCACGAGAAAAGCGGTGAGGCGTGGCTCCCTCACGACGACGGCGGTCTCGGCCATGGCGGCTCTCCTACACTCCCGTGATCTTGATGCCGGAGTTCTTGAGCTTGTAGCGGCGGTTGACGGTCGCCAGCACGGCGGTGATGCCCTCGACGGCGGCCGCGTTCGAGAGCGGACCCACGTCGAGGAAGCGCAGCCCCATGGCACGGCCGAGCTCGGCCACCACGTTCTTCGCCTGGGCATCGCCGCCGCACGCGAGCAGATCGCACTCGATCGGATGATCCGTCGACGACAGCTCGTGCGCGGCGATGTGATGGAACGCCGCCACCACGTGCGCGTCGGGCAGGAGCGCGTGCACCTGCTCGGCGGCCGATCCCTCGGGCGGCGGCGTGAACAGCCGCGGGCCGCCGAACGTCAGCGGGACCACGGTGCTGATGACCACCTTGCCGCGACACTCGTCGCGCAGCTCGGGAAGGGTGGCGGCGAGGCCGGTATGGGGGAGCGCGACCACGACCACCTCGCCGAGCGCGGCCGCCTCGCGATTGCTGTGACCGACGATCGGGATCTTGTGCGCCTTGTCGCGCAGCTCGACGGCCTTGTCGTGCGCCCGCGCCGGATCGCGCGAGCCGATGATGATCGAGTGGCCCGCGATGGCCCACCGTGTGGCCAGGCCGGCGCCTTCCTTGCCCGTGCCGCCGAGAATCGCGATGTTCATGGGGACGTGTCCTTCATCGGAAGAGGTCTCGGTTCGGGTCCCGCAGCAGCGACTTGCTGCCGCTGCCGTCGTCGGGCGCCACCGTCAGCCCGCGGATGATGGCCGCCGGAATGCGGTCGAGCTTGCCCATGACGGGCTCCGCCGCCGAGGCGAGCTCGTCGGCGACGGCGAGGATGGTCGCCTGGAGCGGCCGGCCGGCGGGATCGCGCTCACCGAGATAGCTCTTGAGCGGCGCCATGCCGGCCACGCCGATGGCGATGTTGGTCAGGCCCTCGCGCCACGGACGGCCGAACGTGTCCGCGACGATGACGGCCACGTCGCCGCTCGCCACCTCGCGGAACCGCTCCCCGAGCGCGCGTGCCGAGCGGTCGGGATCCTCGGGCAGCAGCGCGACCATCTCGGCGTCCACGTTCGACTGGTCGACGCCGGCGTTGGCGCAGACCCAGCCGTGGTGCGTCTCGGTCACGAGGACGCCGCGGTCCATGCGGACGACGCGGCGAGACTCGCGCAGGATCACCTCCACGAGCCGCGGGTCGCGACCGAGCCCGGCCGCCATGGCCACCGCCACCGCCGACGGTGTGACGTCGGCCAGCCGCAGCAGTCGGCCCTCCGACTTGGAGACGATCTTCTGACTGATGACGACGATGTCGCCGCTCCGCAACGGCGTTCCCTGGCGGACGGCCGCTTCGATGACGATGCCGGCCACGTCGTCGCGCGGGCGCACCTCGGCGATGCCCTCGATCCCGATGACCTCGTAGCGCGGCGCCATGCTCAGCCCGATCGGACGGCGCCGGCCGCCGCCAGTCGCTCCGGCAGGCGCCAGCCCGCCAGGACTCGCTGCGTCTCGGTGGTGGCCGGCCGTTCGAGAAGCGCGGCGACGTCGTCGGGCGCGTCGATATCGAGCGCGAGGCCCGGCAGGGAGAGGACGCGCGGGGCGAGGCCGAGCGCGCGCGCCGCCGTCAGGTGGTTGTCGAACGACGGCTCGCCGAAGCGCAGTCGCATCGCGTCGGGCGGCTTCAGCGCGACACCGTTGGTGCCCAGGCCCGAGCGCGAGGCGGCGAACACTGCCGCGCGAGTGTCGGCGGCCGCATCGGCGAGCGCCTGGATCTCCTCGGCCGTCACGCACGGAACGTCGCCCGGCACGGTGATGAAGACGGAGGCGCCGAGCTGAACGGCCTCGACCTGCGCCCGCGCGACGGCAGCCGTGTGCCCGCGGTTGTCCGCCTCGGCCAGCGGCTGGGCCCCGAGCGGGTGCGCGATCATCGCCACCGCCAGCTCGCGGGTCACCACCCACACGCGATCGAGACGGGCCGCCTTCAGCGCGCGCAGCACGTCGCCGAGCATCGCGCGCGCCAGCTCGCTGCGCTCGCCCGCCGTCAGCAGCCGGACCAGCCGCTGTTTCGCGTTCTCCAGATCTTTCACGGGCACGGCGGCGACGATCATTGTAGCGAGTGGTTTGCGATCGGCTTGAGCCGTGGGTGGGCTGTTCGAGACAGTTGCCGGCTCCGTTCGTCATCCGCGGTCAATCGTCGGGGGCCTGGTCGAGATGGTTGCGGGCTCCGTTCGTCATCCGCGGTCAATCGTCGGGGGGCTGGTCGAGAGGGTTGCGGGCTCCGTCGTCCTGGCAGTGAGCGTTGCGGTGCCCGCGACATCAGGGGAGGTCCAACACGCGGCGCGCGAGGGCGATCTCCCGGTCGCGGTCGGGCATCATGATGTCGGTCGCGACGGCGGTGACGCCGAGGCGGGCGAGGTTCGCCGTGTCGCGAGCGTCGCGCGGGTCGATGAGAAGACGGCGGAGCCAGGGCGCGTACGCGCGGGCGACGCCGATGGTCGAGGCCGGCAGCTCGCACGCCCGCATGAGCGCGGCGGCGGGGCCGCTCACCGCGCCGCCGGCGACGATGGGACTGACGCCGATCACCGCCGCCCGCGTCGAGGCGAGGGCCTCGACGACACCGGGCACGGCGAGGATCGGACCGATCGACGTGATCGGGTTGGACGGGCACACGACGACGACGTCCGCCGAGGTGATCGCTTCGCGCACGCCGGGTGCGGGGCGGGCCGCTGCCGCGCCGTCGTACTCCACGCCGACGACCTCCACCATCGCCTTGTGGCGAACGAAGTATTCCTGGAACGCCAGCGGGCCCTCGGGCGTCCGGATGATCGTTCGGACGCGGTCGTCGCTCATCGGCAGGAGCCGCGCCCGCACGCCGAGCGCACGCGCGAGGCTTTCCGTGACCGCCGACAGCGAGCGGCCGTCCGCGAGGCCCTGCGTGCGCGCGAGGTGGGTGGCGAGATCACGGTCGCCGAGTCCGAACCACGTCGGCGCGCCGAAGCTCGCCATGGCGGCCAGGCAGTGGAACGTCTCGTCGGCCCGGCCCCAGCCGCGGCGCGTGTCGAGGACGCCCGCCAGCGCGTACATCACCGAGTCCAGATCGGGCGAGACGTGCAACCCCCAGATGTCGGCGTCGTCGCCGGTGTTCCCGATGATGGTCAGCGCAGCGGGATCGGGGACACACGCGCTGAGCCCGCGCAGCAGCCTGGCAGCACCGGTGCCCCCGGCCAGGGCCGTGATGCGCACTACTCGTTCACAACTTCGCGCAGCGTCCATAGCGCGCTGCCGCCGCGCCACGCGTAGAGCCCGACGCCGGGACGTCCGGCGAGCGGGCCGGGCAGCGTCACCTCGGGCACGGGGATGAAGCCGAAGCGGACCCAGATACGGTCGAGTCCGCCGGGGCGCGCGAACACCGTGGTGAGGCCGAGAGCGGTCGCGTGGTCGAGCGTGGCGGCCACGAGCTGGGCTGCCACCTCGAGGGGGTCGTCGGGAGCGCCGACGTCGGTGCGGACAACGGGACCGTGCAGCAGCGCATCAGTGCGGCTGCGCTCGCCCACGACGGCGCCGACGAGCGTCTCGCCGCGCGTCGTCGCCGTCCACGCGCCCCAGGCGAGTGCGAGGTCGGGCCCGGGTGGCCACGGGACGGCCGTGAAGTCGAAGAGCGCGCGCGCCGCTCCCGCGTCGGGCAGGGGGCGATAGCCGATGCCCTGCCAGACGCGCGGCAGCGTGGCCGACGCGAGCGAGGGGGCGGTCGGCTGCCCGGTCTCGGGAGAAGAAGGTTGAAGGTCCGGTGAAGGCCGACGGGACCTACTTCTTCCCAAGCACTGCGTCCTTCACACTCTTGGCGAGCCGGAACTTGCACACCCGCTTCGCCGGGATCTTGATCGGCTCACCCGTCTGCGGATTGCGTCCGACGCGCGCCTTGCGGTTCGCCAGCACCAGCTTTCCGAAGCCAGGAAGCACGAAGCCGTTCTTCGCTTCCTTGCACGCAAGCGCGAGAGTCTCGTCGAAGACTTCGCCGATCTGCCGCTTCGAGAGGTTGGTCTTGCCGGCGAGGTGCGCCAGGACGGCGGACTTGCTCATCATCTTCGCCACAGGTGATCCTCCTGTCGATCAATGGGGTGGAGTGTGGAGTGCATTGATACCACAAACGCTCGATGACGGCTACCGCTGTCGGAAGCGAAATTCACCCGAAGCGATGAGCCGGCGATACGAGCCGAAGCGCGCCTCCGCATCGTCGACGGCGTCGAGCGGTGACGCGGGCGCCTCGCCGTCGTGGTAGACGCGCCGACGTCTATAGATGGTGTCCCGCTCGGCCGGGATCCGCCCGGCGTCGCGGATGAGCCGGCAGAGCTCGGCCGGCCCCACCAGCTGGCCGAAGGAGGCGCCCGCGGACGTGGAGATGGACTCGTTGATGAGGGTGCCGCCGACGTCGTTGGCGCCGGCGTCGAGCAGGAGCTGCATCAGCTTCGGCCCTTCCTTCACCCACGAGCATTGCAGATTGGGAATGACGGCGCCCAGCATGACCCGCGCGAGGGCATGCATGCGGACGACTTCGACGCCGCTGGCGCCCGCCCGCACGCCGGGCACGAGCCGCTTCTGGTACATCGGCGCCTCGGAGTGGATCAGCGAGAGCGGCACGAATTCGGTGAAGCCCCCGGTGTCCTTCTGGATGGCGCGGAGCAGGGCCATGTGCCGCACCCAGTGCGCCGGGGTCTCCACGTGGCCATACATGATGGTCGAGGTGGTGCGGATGCCGAGGGCGTGCGCGGTGGTGATCACCTCCACCCACTGGTCGACGGTGATGCGGCCGCGCGCGATCACGTCGCGGACCTCCTGGTCGAGGATCTCGGCCGAGGTGCCGGGCAGCGTGCCCAGCCCGGCCTCCTTCAGCTCCGCCAGGTACTCCTTGATCGGCAGGCCGGACCGCACGCTGCCGTAGAGAACCTCCTCCGGCGAGAACGCGTGGATGTGCATCTCGGGCAGCGCGGCCTTGATGGCACGCGTCAGGTCGATGTAGAAGCGGCCGTCGAGCTTCGGCGGCAGTCCGGCCTGGATGCACACCTCGGTGGCGCCCATCTCGGCCGCCTCGCGCGCGCGGCGCACGACCTCCTCGACGGGCAGCAGGTAGCCCTCTTCCTCGCGGTGATCGCGGCTGAAGGCGCAGAATCCGCAGTGCTTGATGCAGACGTTGGTGAAGTTGATGTTGCGGTTCACCACGAAGGTGACGACGTCGCCCACCTGCCGGCGCCGGAGCTCGTCGGCGGCCACGGTGAGCGCCGCGAGATCGCGGCCGGTGACGCAGGCGAGACGCTCCGCCTCGGCCACCGTCACTTCCGCGCCCGCGAGCGCGGCGTCGAGCGTGCGGCGGACGTGCGGGGTGGCCCCGTCGAAGACGGCGGTGAGACTACCAGCGACGCCAGTGCTCATGACGCTCCTCGACGAGGCCGGCGCCGTCCACGAGGGCGGCCACGCGCGGGCGCAGCGTCTCGTCGACGAACTCGGGCCGCGTGGCGTACTCGGGGTAGATGGCGAGGCGCTCCCGGAACCCGAAGCCGGCGGCTTCCGTCGCCGAGCGCAGCGCCGCCAGGCCGGGCCAGGGACGTTCGGGGTTGATGTGATCGAGCGTGAGCGGGGACACCCCGCCCCAGTCGTTGAGCCCGCTGGCGAGCAGCGCGGCGTAGCCGCCCGGGCTCAGATTGGGCGGCGCCTGGATGTTGATCTCGCCGCCGAGCAGCAGCCGCGCGACGGCCAGCGTGCGCACGAGGTCCTCGAGCGTCGGCTCCGGCGCGTCGCGCATGGGGATGCGCGGCTTCGCGCGAAAGTTCTGGACGATGACCTCCTGCACGTGGCCGTAGCGCTCGTGGAGGTCGCGGATGGCGAGCAGCGCGTCCACGCGCTCGCGCGGCGTCTCGCCGATGCCGATCAGGATGCCGGTGGTGAAGGGGATCGCCAGCTTGCCGGCCAGCTCGATCGTCCGCAGACGATGCGCCGGCACCTTGTCGGGCGCGTCGTCGTGAGCGCCGCCCGGCGCCCGCAGGCGCTCGGAGACCGTCTCCAGCATCAGGCCCATGCTCACGGTCACCTCGCGCAGAGCGGCGAGGTCGCGCTCACCCATCACCCCCGGGTTGACGTGCGGGAGCAGCGTCGACTGCGCGAGCGTGGTGGCGCACACCTCGCGGAGGTACGAGAGGGTGGTGCGATGCCCGCGTGCGCGCAGGAACTCGCGGTGCGACGCGAAGCGCGCCTCCGGGCGGTCACCGAGCGAGAAGAGCGCTTCCTTGGCCCCGAGCCGCTCGCCGGCCTGCGCGAGCGCGACCACTTCCTCGGGAGTCATCGTGTGCGCGCCGGGCTCGCCGGGATCGCGGCGGAAGGTGCAGTAGCGGCAGTAGTCGCGGCACAGCGTCGTGAGCGGGACGAACACCTTGGCCGAGAACGTGATGGTGCGCCCGCGCCCGCGATCCCGCCGCTCACCCGCGCGCGCGACGAGCTCCGGCAGCGTCTCGGCAGCCCCTTCGATGAGCTCGTACGCCTCCCCCTGCGTGATCATGCGCGCTTTTTCGGACGTGACGTCGCGGATGCGGAGCCACGCCGCTTCTTGACCGGGCCACCCGCGGCTCGAGCCGGCCTCGCGCCACCCGCTCCAACAGAGCCACGTCCCTTCTCGGGCGGGCCACCCACGGGTCGAGCCGCTCGCGAAGCCCTCGCGACAAGAGGCCGGACGTCGTGCGCGAAGCGCTCCATGTTCGTCAGCACCGACTTCAAGTCGGCATGCGCGGCGTCGAAGACGACGTGGCTCACGCCGAGCGCCTCGTAGGCGCGGAGGTCGTCGCGGATCTCGGCCGCCGTGCCCTGGAACAGCGGCCGGTCGCCGGCCGGCGCCTTCGCTGTCTTCGGCCGCACCTCCATCGGCACCCGCAGCGTGAGCGTCACCGCCTTCGGATCACGGCCGGCGCGCTGCGCCCACGCCTGCACCTGCTTCACCCGCGTCGCGTACTCGTCGGGCAGCAGCAGCCCCGGCGGGCGGAGCGCGATGGGATGCCAGGCGTCGCCGAGTGTGCCCGCGCGCTTCACGGCGGCGTCGGTGTGGCCGCCGATCCAGATCGGGATGCCGGCGCGCTGGACCGGCTTCGGCAGTGCGTGCACGTCGCGCACCGTGTAGTGCTTGCCCTCGAACCGCACGGGATCGGTGGTCCAGGTGGCGCGCATGAGCCGGAGGTACTCGTCGGTGACGGCGCCGCGCGCCTCGAACGGCGGTGAGGCCAGCGCCTCGAATTCCTCCCGCAGCCAGCCCACGCCGGCCCCGAGGATCACGCGCCCATTCGAGAGCCGGTCGATCGTCGCCAGCGTCTTGGCGGTGACCACGGGATTGCGGTACGGCACCACCAGCACGCTGGTTCCGATGCGGATGCGCTTCGTGACGTGCGCGAGCCAGCCGAGCACGGCGAGCGGCTCGAGATAATCCTGCGCGGCGCCGCCGGGCAGCTGTCCGGTGCTGGAGTACGGGTACACGGAGCGCGCCATCGAGGCGGGGAGCACGACGTGATCGGTGACGAACAGCGAGTCGTAGCCGAGCGCGTCGGCTTTGGTGGCGAGCCGGAGGATGGAATCGGGCGTCGCGAGCGGACCGCGACCGGGCAGCGAGACGCCGAATTCCATGGCGGCGCTCATCCTAGTCCACGCTCCAGGCCTTTGCAATCGCGGGCCCTCCGTGAGATGTGCAATCATGGGCGTCATGCACGGCTGGGACGTGGTCGTGGTCGGCGCCGGCCACGCGGGATGCGAGGCGGCGCTGGCCGCCGCGCGCATGGGCTGTCGCACGCTGCTGCTCACCATGAACCTCGACGGCATCGGACAGATGTCGTGCAACCCGGCCATCGGCGGCACCGCCAAGGGGCATCTCGTGCGCGAGATCGACGCTCTCGGCGGCGAGATGGGGCGCGCGGCCGATCGCGCGGCCATCCAGCTGAAGACGCTCAACGGCTCGCGTGGGCCCGCCGTGCGCGCCACGCGCGCGCAGTGCGATCGCGCGCGCGATCGCGCGGCCATGAAGCAGACGGTCGAGGCCGAGCCCGGGCTCGACGTCCGCCAGGCGCACGTCACGCGGCTGCTCGTCGAGGGCGCGCGCGTCGTCGGCGTCGAGGGGCAGGACGGCGCCCGCTATGGTGCCCGCGCCGTGATCGTGACCGCCGGCACCTTCCTGCGCGGGCTGATCCACGTCGGGCTCCACCGCCAGAGCGCGGGGCGCGCCGGCGAGTTCGCGGCGGTCGATCTGTCGGACGCGCTGCGCGAGCTCGGGCTCAAGCTCGGTCGTCTCAAGACGGGCACCTCGCCGCGGCTGCGTCGCGGCACCATCGCGTGGGAACAGCTGGAGGCCGCGTGGGGCGACGAGCGGCCCTGGCCGTTTCACTGGGCGACGACACGGCTGCCGCTTCCCCAGGTGGCGTGCCACGTGACGTGGACGACGCCGGCCACGCACACCGTCATCCGCGAGAACCTCGACCGGTCGCCGCTCTATTCCGGCGTGATCGACGCGACGGGCGTCCGCTACTGTCCGTCGATCGAGGACAAGGTGGTGCGCTTCGCCGAGCGTGAGCGGCACCAGGTGGTTCTCGAGCCCGACGGGCTCGACACCGAGGAGATCTACGCCAACGGCATCTCCACGTCGCTGCCGCTCGACGCGCAGGAGCGCCTGGTGCGCACGATCCCCGGCCTCGAGCGCGCGGAGATCATGCGGCCGGGCTACGCGATCGAGTACGACTTCGTCCTTCCGACGCAGCTGGCGCCGACGCTCGAGTGTCGCGACGTGCCGGGCCTCTGGCTGGCGGGGCAGGTGAATGGCACCACCGGCTACGAGGAGGCGGCGGCGCTCGGGCTCTGGGCGGGCGTCAACGCCGCCGCCGCCGTGCGCGACGCCGAGCCCTTCCTGCCCGATCGCTCGGAGTGCTACATGGCGGTGCTCGTCGACGACCTCGTCACCCGCGGCACGCTGGAGCCGTACCGGATGTTCACGTCGCGCGCGGAGTACCGGCTCCTCCTCCGCGAGGACAACGCCGACACGCGGCTCGTCGGGTACGGCCGACGGCTCGGGCTCGTCGGCGAGGCGCGGTATGCGGAGGTGGAGCAGCGCCGGGCCGCCTGCGAGGCGGCGCTGGCGCGGCTGTCGGTCACGCAGACGCGCGGCGTGTCGCTCCTCCAGCGCCTGCGCCGCCCCGGCGCGACGTACGACGACATCGCCGCCCGCGATCCGGAGCCGATGGCCGATCCACGGCTCGTGCGCGACGTCGAGGTGGCCGCGCGCTACGAGGGATACGTCCGGCGCATGCTGCTCGACGTCGAGCGCTTCAAGGCGGAGGAGCACCGGCGCATTCCGGCGGCGCTCGACTATGCGACCGTCCCCGGACTGTCGACGGAGATGCGCGAGCGTCTCGGCGCCGTGCGGCCGCGCTCGCTCGGGCAGGCCTCGCGCATCCCGGGGGTGACGCCGGCGGCGCTGTCGATCCTCGCCGTGTGGTGCCATCGCCTGGCGCCCGCGACCGTCGGCGCCGAGTAAGGCCGAGTGAGCGTCGCCCTCCGCACGCCGACGGCGCACGCCTGGGGCATGTGGTCGCTGCCGGCGACGCTGTTCCTCATCGCGTTCTTCCACCGCGCGGCGCCCGGCGTGATCGCGCACGAGCTGATGGACGCCTTCGGCGTGACGGGCGCCGTGCTCGGACTGCTGTCGGCGACCTATTTCTACTCCTACGCGGGTTTCATGGTGCCGGCGGGCCTCTTCATCGACGCCTTCGGCGCGCGCGCCATGCTGGCGGTGGGAGGCGTGGTCATGGGGGTGGGGACCGTCGCCATGGGCGCCGCCTCGAGCACCAGCATGCTCTTCGTCGGCCGCTTCGCGGTCGGCCTCGGCGCCACCGTGACGTTCATCGGCGCCTTGAAGATCGCCGCCGCCTGGTTTCCGCCAGAGCGCTTCGGCGTCATCTCGGCCGTGACGGCGACCGTCGGCGTCCTCGGGGCGCTGGTGGCGACGGGGCCGCTGGCCGCGCTCGTCGCGCGCCTCGGCTGGCGCGGCGCCTTCTGGACGATCGGCGCCGTGACCGTCGCCTGTGCCGCGCTCTGTCTCGCCCTCGTGCGCAACGCCCCGGCCGGCGCGCCGCCGGCTCGATCAGCGTCGCTGGCCGCGGTGCTCCGCGGCATGCGGCGGGTGCTGGCAAACCCGCATACGTGGCCGCCGTTCCTCGCGTTCTTCTGTCTCTATTCCGCCGTCGCCAACCTCTATCTGTGGGCGGTTCCCTACCTGCGCGACGTCCATGGCCAGCCCACCACACGGGCGGCGTTCATCGCCGCCTCCACGTCGGTCGCGCTCATCATCGCCGCCCCGCTCACCGGCTACGTGTCCGACTCGGTGCTGCGCCGGCGCAAGCTGCCGTACACGACGCTCTGCGTGGCGTGCTTCGCGACGTGGGCGCTCTTCGTGGGGACGCTCGGCGCGATCCCGCTGTGGACGGTGACCGCGCTGCTCTTCGGCCTCGGATTGTTCGGGGCCGCCTTCGTCCTCACGTGGCCGATCGGCCGCGAGGTCAACCCGCCCGAGCTGGCGGGCGTGGCGGTGGCGGTGACCAATCTCGGGGGCTTCGTGGGCGCGGCCGTCACCCAGGGACCGGTGGGCGCCGTCCTCGACGCGCGGTGGGTCGGCACGATGGTCGGCGGCGCCCGCGCTTATCCCGTCGAGGCGTACCGGGCGGCGTTCGGCATCTGTGCCCTCCTGGTCCTCGCCGCCGCCGTGCTGAGCCTCTTCCTCCGGGAGACCTACGGCCGCAACGTCTGGCCGGAGCTGGCCGATGACGCCCGGTCCTACATACTTGATCGAAAACGCGAAACGTAGCACCCTACCGGCTGTGGCGCTCTTGACGCCGGCACTCCCGGCGGCCGTGCTGGCGTCTGCGGCGGGGCGGTAGAGAGCCGACGACAATCCATGCGGCTGGCCTCGAAGATCTTCCTGACATTCTCGCTGGTGATCGCGGTCCTCGCCGGCGTGGGCGTCCTGAGCCTGCGCGCCGTCGGTCGCCTGGTCTCGGTCAATCGTGAAATCACGACGGAGACGGTGCCCGCGCTCCGGCTCACGACCGCCCTCCACGAGGAGCTCGGCGCCCTGGCGCGGCTCGAGGCGCGCGTCCTGATCCTCCGCGATCCCCGCTACGTCGCGCTCTGGGAAGAGCGCGCGATCCGCACGCGCCACGGCCTCGACCGGCTGGGCGAGCTGGTCCACACCACGCGCGAGCGCGCGCATCTCGCCGAGGCGTCCGTCGCCTTCGACGCCTACCGCACGGGGGCGGCGGCCGAGCACGCGCGACTGCTGAAGGATCGCAAGACGCCGGCCGAGCTCGACGGGCGGCCGGAGGCCGAGCGCGTGGAGCGCGCGCTCGACGGCCTGGTGGAGGCGACGTACGCGCGCGTGACGGCGGCCCAGGCCGAAGCGGGACGGCTCGAGACGCGCACGTGGACCGGCGTGATGGCCGCCCTCGGCACCGCGGTGGCGCTCGCGCTCATCGGGACGGGAGTGCTCGCCTTTCGCATGACGGATTCGCTCCGGCGCCTGTCCGAGGCCACGGCGGCGGTGGCCGCCGGCTCGTTTCGCGATCCCATCGACGCCTCCGCGCGCGACGAGATCGGCGCCCTCGCGCGATCCTTCAACGCGATGGCCGCGCAGCTGCGCCGGATGGACGAGACCAAGGAGGAGTTCTTCGCCACGCTCTCGCACGAGCTGCGCTCACCGCTCACGTCGGTGCGCGAGGCGGCGCACCTGTTGCGCGACGGCGTGCCGGGGCCGCTCAACGCCAAGCAGACGCGCCTGGTGACGCTCATCAGCCGCTCCACCGATCGCCTCCTGCGCCTGGTGAACCAGATCCTCGAGCTGAGCCGTCTGCGCGCGGGCGTGCTGCCGCTGGCGCGCGCGACGGTCGACATGGCGCAGGTGGTGGGGCGGGCGGTGGAGGAGCTGCGGCCGCAGGCCGAGGAGGCCGGCCTCACGCTCGAGCGCGAGCGTGTCGGCGCACGGTTCGACTGCATCGGCGACGAGGACCGGCTGCTGCAGGTGGTGGTGAACCTCGTGGCCAACGCCGTCCGGTTCACGCCGCGCGGCGGGCGGGTGGCCGTGCGGCTCGTCGACGCCGGCGAAGAGCTCGAGGTCCAGGTGGAGGACTCGGGCGTCGGCATCCCCGCCGCCGCGCTGCCCCACATCTTCGAGTCGTGGCGCCAGGCGCATCGCGATCGCGGCGGCACCGGGCTCGGCCTCGCCGTCGTGCGCGGGATCGTGCAGGCCCACCACGGGCGCGTGACGGTGGAGTCGCACGAGGGCAAGGGCAGCCGCTTCAGCGTCCTCCTGCCGCGGGCGGCGGCATGAGAGGCGTCGTGGCGCTGGCCCTGCTGGTGGTCGTCGCCGGCGGCTGCGCCACCACCGACTGGCCCTTCAACAGCTCCTCGTCTCTCCTGGCCCGTGCCGACCGCTTCGCCGATGGCCAGCAGTACGAGGCGGCGCTGCGCGCCTATGACGAGTTCCTCGCGCGCTATCCGAGCGACCCGTCGGGGCCGCGCGCGCTGAAGAGCCGTGACACCATCGCCTCCATCGTCACCGGGCGCGCCGAGCTGCTGCGGCTCCGCAGCGAGCTGGCCGCGCGCGACGGCGAGCTGGCGCGCCTGCGACAGGAGACGGAGAAGCTGCGCGCCGATCTGGAAAAGCTCAAGGAGGTCGACCTGAACATCGAGCGAAAGAAGCGATGACGCGCAAGGTGCTCGTGGTGGACGACGACGCCGCCATCCTCGAGGTGCTCGAGATGCGCCTCACGGCCATGGGCTTCGACGTGACGGCCACCGGCGACCCGCTGGAGGCGCAGCGCCACGTCGACGCCGGCCGCTACGACCTCGCCCTGGTCGACCTGCGCATGGAGCCGATGGACGGCATCCGGCTGATGGAGTCGCTGCACGCGCGGCAGCCGCGGCTGCCCGTGCTCATCATGACCGCCCACGGCACCATCGAGACGGCCGTCGACGCCGTCCAGCGCGGCGCCTTCGATTACCTGACCAAGCCGTTCGTGCGCGACGAGCTGCGCGCCAAGATCGGGCGCGCGCTCGAGACGCGGCGATGGGCGCGTGACCGCGAGCGGCTGCTGGCCGTCGGCCAGACGCTCGCGTCCTCGGGGATCATGGAGCGCGTGCTCGACGCCGTCGCCCAGGCGACCGTGGAGACGACGGAGGCCGAGCGGTGCGTGGTCTTTCAGCTCCAGCAAGGCCGTCTCATGCCCATGGCCAGCGCCGGCACGCCGCCGCCCTCGTGGAACGCGCTCGAGTCGGCCGCGCGCGCGGCCATGGAGAAGGGCGTGCCCGCGACATTCCCCGGCAGCGAGACGGGCGCCATCGTCGCCGCGCCGCTGGTGGTGCAGAAAGGGCCCGCCGGCGCCCTGGTCATCGAGACGTCGGAACGGGTGGAGCCGGACGAGGACGACCTGGAGCTGCTGGCCCTCTTCTCGTCGCAGGCCGCGGTCGCCATTCGCAACACGCACGAGCTCGAGCGGCTGCGCAGCGGCGCCCTGGCGGCGCTCGGGCGCATGGCCACGCAGGTCGCCCACGAGCTGAAGAATCCCCTGGCCGGGCTCCGGCTCTACGCGCGCCATCTCGAGAACCGCCTGGCCAAGAACGGCGATGCGGAGGGCGCGGCGCTCGCCCAGAAGATCTCGGGGACCGTGGACCACCTGGCGGCAACGGTGACGGAGATCACGGCGTTCGGGCGGCCTCCGGAGCTGCACCGCGCCCCGGTGGCCGTCCACGCGCTGCTCGACGAGTGCCTGTCGTTCGCGGAGGCGCGCACCGGCACCGAGGGCATCGAGATCTTCCGGGCGTACGACGATGCCTGTCCCGCCGATGCGATGCTGGATGCGCGCGAGCTCAGAAAGGCCTTCCTGAACCTGATTCTGAACGCGCTCGAGTCGCTCTCGCCGGGCGGACGGCTGACCGTCACCACCAGCTACGCGCCGGACACGCGGTCCCTGTCCGTCATCGTCGAGGACACGGGCAGCGGCATGAGCGAGGAGACGGTCTCCCGCATGTTCGACCTCTTCTTCACGACGAAGCCGCAGGGGACCGGCCTCGGCATGGCCATCGCCCGCTCCGTCATCGACCTGCACGGCGGCGAGCTCAGCATTCACAGCGTCCTCGGCCTGGGCACGCGCGTCACCGCCCGCCTCCCCATCGAAGCCTCCGCATGAGACAGACCGTGCTGGTCGTCGACGACGAGGCCTCCATCGCCGACGGCCTGCGACTGACCCTCGAGTCCGAGGGAATGAACGTGCGTCTGGCCGGCAGCGTGCGCACGGCGCTGGCGGCGGTGGCGCAGACCGACGTGCAGGCGGCCATTGTCGACCTGATGCTGCCCGACGGTGACGGGCTCACGCTGACGAAGGAGCTGAAGGCGCGCGACCCGGCCATCGAGGTCATCGTCATCACGGCCTACGGCTCCGTGCGCAAGGCCATGGAAGCCACCAAGGGCGCCGGCGCCTTCCACGTGGTCGAGAAGCCGTTCGACCCGGACGAGGTCGTCGGCCTCGTCCGGAATGCCTTCGAGCGCCGCAAGCTCGTCGTCGAGAACTCCGAGCTGCGGCGCCGGCTGGCCGAGCAGGCGGCCGACAGCGAGATCCTCGGGAGCGCGCCCGGCATCCAGCGCGTGCTGGAGACGATCGCCTCCGTGGCCGACGCCGACGCCAACGTGCTGATCCTCGGCGAGAGCGGGACGGGGAAGGAGCTGATCGCCAACGCGCTCCACGAGCGGTCCGGTCGCCGCGAGGGTCCCTTCGTGAAGATCAACTGCGCGGCGCTGCCGAAGGACCTCATCGAGTCGGAGCTCTTCGGCCACACGAAGGGCTCGTTCACCGGCGCCACCACGGAGAAGGTGGGCCTCCTCGAGGAAGCGCACAAGGGGTCGCTGCTGCTGGACGAGATCACCGAGATGCCCGTCGATCTCCAGGCCAAGCTGCTGCGCGTGCTCGAAGAGCGCGTGGTGCGGCGGCTCGGCGGCGCCAAGTCGATTCCCGTCGACTTCCGGCTGCTGTCGTCGACGAACCGGAGCGCCGAGCAGGCGGTCAAGGAGGGGCACCTGCGCCAGGATCTCTACTTCCGCATCAACACCGTGACCATTGCCGTGCCGCCGCTGCGCGAGCGCCGCGACGACATCCCCATCCTGGTGCGCGCGTTCCTCGACCGCTATCGGGCCAAGCACCAGCGCGCGGTGGATGCCATCGAGCCGGAGGCGTACCGGCGCATGCTCTCCTATGCGTGGCCGGGCAACGTGCGCGAGCTGCAGCATGCCATCGAGCGCGCCGTGCTCATCGCGCGCGGCAAGGACATCACCCTCGCCGACCTGCCGGAGTCCCTGCAGCACGCGGCCGCCGAGACGGGAGGGTCCTCCACGATCGCGCCCTCCGAGGTGCCGGCCGGCTCGCTCGAGGAGATCGAGCGCGCGTCGATCTTGAAGGCGCTCGAGTCCACTCGCTGGAACAAGCAGGCGGCGGCCGCGCTGCTCGGCCTGCGTCGTCCGACGCTCTACTCGAAGATGCGGAAGCACAACATCCCCCAGCGCCGTCCATAGGAGCCCTCCCATGACCGGTCCGGCGGTATCCCCGGCCTCCGCCGCGGTGGCGGCGCCGCGTCCGACACTGAGCATCACCGACGCGGTCGGCATCATCGTCGGCATCGTCGTCGGCGCCGGCATCTTCAAGACGCCCTCGCTCGTGGCGGGCAACGTCGACAGCACGGCCACGCTCGTGCTCGCCTGGATCCTCGGCGGCCTCATCTCCCTCATCGGCGCCCTCTGCTATGCCGAGCTGGCGTCGACGTATCCCGACGCCGGCGGCGACTACCATTTCCTCGCGCGCGCGTTCGGCCTGCGGCTGTCGTTCCTGTTCGCCTGGGCCCGGCTGACGGTGATCCAGACGGGGTCCATCGCGCTGCTCGCCTTCGCTCTCGGCGACTACGCCTCGGCCGTGTTCCCCTTCGGCGCGTACTCGACGGCCGTCTACGCGGCCGTGGTCGTGGCCGGCCTGACGCTGCTGCACGTGGCCGGACGGCCGAAGACGGCGTTCGCCCAGAACGTTTTGACTTCTCTCGAGATCCTCGGCCTGGTGCTGGTGGCCGGCGTCGGGCTGTTCGGCTCGAGCGCGCTCGCGTCGGCTCCCGCGTCGACGGGCGGGGCGGGGTTCGGGCTCGTCATGGTGTTCGTGCTGCTGACCTACGGCGGCTGGAACGAGGCCTCGTACGTCTCCGCCGAGGTGCGCGACCCCGGCCGCAACATGGTGCGCGCGCTCGTTCTCAGCATCGTCGTCGTCACCGTGCTCTACGTCGTCGTCAACGTGGCGCTCGTCCGCGGACTCGGCGTCGCCGGCCTCGCCGCCTCCAAGGCGCCCGCCGCCGACCTGCTCGCGCAGGTGACCGGGCGCGCCACGGCCGTGCTCGTCAGCGTCATCGTCGTCATCGCGACGCTGACGTCGATCAACGCCACGATCTTCACGGGAGCGCGGAGCGCCTACGCGCTCGGCCGCGACTTCCGGCCGTTCCGCGGCCTGGGCCACTGGCACGCCGGCCGGCAGGCGCCGGTCAACGCGCTGATCGTTCAGGCCACCATCGCGCTCGTGCTGATCGTGGTCGGCGCGCTCACGCGCCGCGGCTTCGAGACGATGGTGGAGTACACGGCGCCGGTCTTCTGGACGTTCATCCTGCTCACCGGCATTTCGCTCTTCATACTGCGGCGCCGCGAGCCCACGCGGCCGCGGCCGTTCCGGGTGCCGCTCTACCCGGTGACGCCCCTCGTGTTCTGCGCGACCTGTGTATACCTGCTCTATTCGAGCCTCGCTTACACGGGCTTCGGGGCGCTGCTGGGGGTGGCGAGCGTGGTCGTCGGCGCGCTCGTCCTGGCGGTGACGTCCCGGCTGCCGTCCCGATAATAGTGGGGGCCCCGAAATGGCCCCCACACCCCCGGACGCTCGGCGCGGGCC